>JAABSO010000010.1 GCA_011390335.1 Desulfotignum sp.
GGTATCAACAAGGCCATAGAAAGCCAGGCCGGAAAAAATAAGCATGATCACGGCAATGTAATAGATGTATCTCATGAGGGGTCCTTCACCTTTGAATTATTCGTCCACAATCAGTCGGCCTGTATTTCTTTCCACCTGGATGCAGCGGTCATCATAGAGCCTGTGCATCTGATAGTCTTTAATATTTGTGATTTCCAGGTCAGGCAGGTGGTTGTCTTTCAGCCACTTTCTAATGATGGAGATCTGTTCCGGATCTCCTGCCCTGGCGGTAAATATCTTGACACGTATTCCGTTGTTCAGCATTTTTTTTACCAGAGCCAGCATGGCAGGAACCGGTTCTCCGATGCGGCCCATACCAGCGGACAGGTTGTCACAGGCCAGTGTCCCGTCAAGATCAATGCCTGTCCAGATTCTTGGCAACACCGCATCTGCCCTGTCAACGGACCTGGTTTGGGTATGGTTTTCAGGGTCTGCAGGCGGGATGGTATATTCTTTGTCAATTTCCTGCTTTGCCTTTTGAAAATAATTTTTTATGCGTTCAAACATATGGATCACCTCGGGAAAATACTACGGATTCCCCTTGTAAAAGTCAAGAAAACCCCTGCTGAATCTGAATGGAAAAGAGGGCGCAATATATTTTCATTGAACTGGCATGCCGGTTTCAGGTAATATGCTGCCCAGGGCAAACAAAAAAAGAGAACAAACTGTCTTGATATGGATCAGGATTGACCACCATGCATCTGTGTGCCCGGGTTTCATAGAAATTTCTTAAAGGAGGCGTACCTTGAAAAAAATTATATGGGTTGTACTGGCGGCTTTGGTCTTCTGCATTGCTGCAGAGGCCCAGACAGAACAGGCATCCAATGAAACAATGGAAAAAGACCTGTTTGAGACAGGCGTCCTTCAGTTTCAACAAGGGGAATACCAGCAGGCAGTTGATACATTTTCCGATCTCATCGATCTGTTTCCGCAGAATGCAGATGCCTTTAAAAACAGGGGTGTCGCCTATATGAAACTGGAAAAATTTGATGATGCCATTCCAGATTTTGAATCTGCCAAAAATATTTCTCCCAATCTGAAGGGGGTTTACAGTAACCTTGGGGTGATATGGTATTACAAGGAAAATTATGAAAAAGCCATTGAAAATTATAACAGGGAAATTGAAATTACCCCTGACAATGCTGTAGCATATTTTAACCGGGCCCTGTCCATGACCAAACTGGGTGAGACTGATAATGCCCTTTCCGACCTGACAGCTGCCATCTCGATTTCCCCTGATTTCTACTGGGCCATCTGTTACAAGGCAGATCTGCTTGCCCATACCGGTCAGGTGGAAGAAGCCATTGCATTGTATGAGATGGCCATAGAAATAGACCGCGAAACCCCCTATGCCATTGAAAAGCTGGCCCGGCTTCAGGAGTCTGCCACAGATGCTGCCGGCGAAGGATCTTTGGCAGAAGCTGCACAGAGTGCAGAATCCCCTGCAGATACTGACCCATCCGGTGCTGCAGACCAGACCGAAGATCCAGACCAGACCGGGAGGCTTGGACAGACAGAATCTGCGGAACAATCCAAGGTTACAGACCAGTTGGAAACCAGGGTTCATGCAGGGGATGAAAATAGAAGGGCAGAATCTGATGCACCCGTGTATACCCTCCAGTCAGGAGCATTCCTTATTCAGGAAAATGCCCGGAATTTAGAAGAAAAACTTATTAACAATGGGTTTGATACAAAAATACTGATCCTTATGGACAAAAAGCAGCGGTCCTGGTACCTGGTGCGGTCCGGTCGATATCCCACACGAAACGATGCCCGAAAAGACACCGCAGCGCTTCAGAAACTGACCGGCATTGCCCCTGCCATTCGTCCAGAGGGTGCCTGGTAACAGCCTGCCTGGTATTTTAATTCAGGAAGGGTCAGGTTTGCATTATTGCGTTTTTGGTTCTTGAGAATAAAACACACAATAAAACAAGCCTGAGCCCGTTCATTACATTACAAATTTTTCCCTGCTGGTTATACTTCCGGCTAACAGCTAACAGCTAATAGCTAATAGCTAATAGCTAACGGCTAACGGCTTCCTGTTTCATTATTCCCGTCAGGGCATGGCCTTTATAGCTGGTCATCCTGTATCAGGGATATTTCCACCCGGCGGTTTGCCCGGCGGCTGTCCGGGTCGGTATTCGGGGCAACCGGCTGGTAAGGACCAAAGCCTTCCACTGAAATAAGGGCCGGATTTACATCCCGTGCCATGAGAAATTTGGCCACACCCAGCGCCCTTGCAACAGACAATTCCCAGTTGGAGGGAAACCTGGGGGTATGAATCGGTGTACTGTCTGTATGGCCTGACACCACGATACGAAATCCCTGTTCTTTAGACAGGGTATCCGCAATTTTTGTCAGCGGTCCTTTGATATGTTCCAGCAGCTCGGCCCGGGCTGTGGGAAAACTGATGTTTTCACCTATGACCAGTTTGATGCGGTCCCGGGTCATTCTGATTTCATAATCAGACAGGGCCGTACCGGCCATGGCCAGGTGCAGATCCTTTTCCAGGGCAGCAAATTCCGGGATATCCCGGGGTTTGTACGCATCATGGGAAGGTGTGTTGTCCGCAGGGCTGGTGTCTTTTTGTGGTTTGGTGTGATCCTGAAAAACAGGTTTTTTGAATACCTTTGCAACCTGTTCGTGCGTTTTTGTGATACTTATTGGTGGAGTCGGGACTGCATAGAGCATGATAAAAAAAATCAAGATCAGGGTCATGAGATCCAGCATGCTCCAGAGTCCGGTATCTTCAGGTTCAAAAGCGCTTAAAAACTGGCTTCGCTGCAGACGCAGGCGTTTTCTTTCAGAGATTTCCAGTTCCGTTCTCAAATTTTTGACAAGGGTATCAGATCTCATGAGAAATCACCTGACAAACTCTTTTTCCAGAGACAGTTTCATCTCCGGCACTTCTTTTGGATTTTTCTGCGTTTTGAGGGTAACACCGGCATAGGTGTTGTCATCGTGGAAAAATTCGCCGATGCAATACCGCAGGCGGTACCTGATGAGTTTGGAATTGACATTGTCGGAAATGTCCAGGATACCCTCTATGATCAGGGCAAGTTTAATGGAATCCTGCCGGGTTTGTTCCGTAATTTTTTTGGACATGGGCAGGGCCAGCACATTGGCATACAGCAGGCCGTAAAATGTGGTGAGCAGGGCCAGTGCAACCCCTTTTCCGATCATTTCAGGAGATCCCATGTGGTGGAGGACATTGATCAGGCCGATGATGGTGCCCACAAACCCGAATACCGGCATGAGTTTCACCATGGTGTTGACCAGTTCCGCCTGGGAACGACGGGCAGACAGAAAACTGTCATACCGCCGTTCCAGGGTTTTGAAAATGGTATACCGGTCATAGCCGTCCACCACCATTTCAACGCCCATCTTCAAAAAATCATTGTCGATTTTTTGGGATTCTGCATCCAGGGCCATGGCTCCCTTGGAACGTTTGATCCTGGAAAGATTTTCAATCTCATCGATAATCTGGCTGAAATCTTTTTTGTCTTTGGAAAAAGCCCGGCATATGCTGTGAAAAAGCGCTGTAAAAAGGGATGGGGGATAGGAAATAATACAGCAGGTCAGTGTGCCGGTTAAAACAATCAGATTGCTTTTAATGTTGGCGGAAATCGAGGACAGGTCTGAGACCGTTCCGGATAATATGGCAAATACGAGGATGCCGGAAACAGGCAAAATTTTTTGAAGCACGGGGCTTTTCTCCTTATTGTAAGCCGCATCAACGCAGCAGGGTATTCTTTTCTCAACTTCGGAGTAGGCTGACCCCGTTCATCATCGTTGAAGTCCGAAAGTTGATTTTTTTTTATATACCGAAACATCTAGCAGGATGCATGCCAAAAAAGGTGAGAGGGTGGAAATCCTTAAAAATAAGAAGGTTACATGGGAAGCGGAAAAAACATGGTGTGCAGGTTCTAAAAAAAGGGAAATAATTTCCCGGGAAAAAGGACCTTTTCTGCCGCAAATGCATATGAAGGCCTGCCGCATGCAGCATCAGAGAATGGCGTGATCCCTAAAGATGGTGGTATGGCTTATGGGGTGGGTGAGGTCAGGCCCTTGGCAATGGCATATTTTGTCAGGCCGGCAATGGTATGGATGCCCAGTTTGTCTTTGATGTTTTTCCGGTGGACATCGATGGTCTTGCCGCTCAGGCACAGTGTGTCTGCCATCTCCTTTGTGGTGCGGCCTTCTGCGATGAGGGTGAAAACCTCTCTTTCACGCAGGGAAAGCAAAGAAAGTCTGTCGGGAGACCCTTTTATCATCAGATGGGTGATCTCCGGGCTCAGATAAATGTTTCCTGCCAGAACGGTTTGCAAAGCCATGACCAGTTCATTGTAGGAGCAGGATTTGAGTATATATCCGGAAGCCCCGGCATCCAGCATGCCCTTGACATAGATTTTTTCCGTGTGCATGGACAGCGCCAGCACCCGGATCTTTGGGTTGGCTGCCAGGATTTGCCGGGTGGCTTCCATACCGTTGAGGCCGGGCATGCTGATATCGATGAGTACCAGGTCCGGGTTATGTTCCAGGGACAAAGATACTGCCTCTTTTCCGCTGTCAGCCTCGGCCATGACAACAAAGTCTTCTTCTTTGTTCAGGGCCCGGGAAATCCCATGGTGAACAATTTTGTGGTCATCCGCAATGATGAGCGTGTGTTTTTTCATGGGGGCTTTCTTTTGTCATTACCGGTGTTGTGATGGTGATCTGTGTGCCCTGTTCCGGGGCGGAGTCAATTTTCAGGGTGCCGCCGAAATTCTGTATACGTTCCGACAGGCTGTAAAGTCCGAAGCCGCAATCCTGCATGTTTTTTACCTTTTCAATGTCCATACCGCAGCCCTGGTCTGCCACCTGCAGGATGATGTCCTGGTCTGTCACAGATAGCTGGATTTTTGCTTTTAAGGTGCCGGCATGTTTGCGGATATTGGTCAACAGCTCATTTGCCGCCCGGTAGAGGGTGACTTTCAGGGCGTGATGCAATGGGACAGGGTCTTTTACATGGTTGGTATAGACAAACTCGGTTTTTTCCTGTGCATTGGTTTCCTCCACCAGAAATCCGATAGCAATATCAATATCAAAATCATCCAGGATGGGGGGTGACAGCCGGTATATCAGGGATCTGACTTCCCGCAGCGCCTGTTCCAGAGCCGATTGGATATCATGAAGATCCTCCGTCCGGGGAGTGGTGCCCGATTCGGTGATATTTTTTATTCTGGAGATGCCCATGCCCAGGGTCTGGGCAATGGAGTCATGGAGATCCGAAGCAATGGTTTTGCGCTGGATCTCTTCGCAATGGACCAGGTGTTCGTTGAGCTGTTTCAGCTGGGCGGTACGTCGGGAAAGAGAAGCGGTGTGGGCCGCAGTTGTGTCATCATGTTTCGATATTTTGCAAACCAGATGCACCAGTTTTTGAAAGTGCCGGGTACACAGTTTACGCAAAAGTGATGGTTTAATGGATGGTGCTTTTACATTGTCTTCCATGAAATAAATTTATACACCATCCATACCGGATTGGCAAGGACAGGCCGGAGTTCCCACCAGGGGCATGGCATGCAACCATATTCTGTTCAGCTGCTTGATATCCGCCCCCTGAGGGTGCCGTGTCAATATATGTAACGCTGCTTCTACATGTGATTACCCTGTTAGTCCCACGGGGCCAACTTGTGTTTCCCATGCCTGAACAGCTGATACATGATTTAGGAGAGGTCAGGCTTGCATTATTGCGTTTTTGGTCCTTGAGAAGAACCAATTTTTGATAAAAACACAATAAAACAAGCCTGACCCCGTTCATCATGAACGGTCCAGGGGGCGGGCCTGGAGGCTCAATAATCGCAGATGGACTGGTCCACACTGGCAGGAACCCCTTCATAGGGGGTCCACTTGTGAGACCGGTAACTGTCTCCATCCCGCATGTTCTTTAAAATTTCTATGCTGGTCTTATACCCTTTGTACATGCGGCACATGTCCATGGCCATGCCGCAGATCAGGGCCACTGCCTGGGCCAGGGTAATGTCGCTGTGGGAAAATTCCCAGGGCTCTGCCGTGTAGACCCGCAAAGCCCCCAGAATTTTGTTGTGGCTGATGATGGGAACCCCTAAAAGAGAGGCAATGCCTTCTTTTTTCGCCATGTCAGGATACTCGATGCGGGGATCATCCATGACATCATAGATGGCAATGGGAACCGCATCTTTGGCTTCTTTTATGCTTTGCATAAAATGAACCGGCCCTTTGCTCAAATACTCCCGGCTCAGCCCTGATGATGCCACAAGTCCCAGTTCCCGGGTTTCTCTTTCCACCAGAAACACCGAACTTCCTTTGGCGTTGAATGCGGTTTTAACGCTTTCCGCCGTAACCAGTGCGACTTCCTCCGGGTCCCGGCACTGGGAAATGGCGGTGGTGAGTTTGATGATGGTGTCATAATACATAACATGCTTTTCCATATCAGCCTCCTTGGTTAAGGGTATTTCAGCTGCACCTGAGGGTGCAGGGCATATCTTTTAAGATATCATCCAGATCAGGAGAAACGGAAAAACAGATTAGCAGCAGCTGTGATACAGTAAGGGAATATCCTGTGCCCAGGGTTCCACGCCACGGTCCAGAAGGTGCGGTCAGCATGCGATACTTGAGAATAATACCACTATAAAGGAATAGCAGACTTTCGTCAAAGGATTTATTTTACATCGCCGGCACTTGACAAAACTCTCTGGTTTCGTAAAATTTAAGGCAGTACCCTTGTCAAAGGAGATATGAAAATGAACAGACGAAAATTCTTGAAACAGGTAACCCTCTGGTCGGCAGGCATGCTGATGGTGCCCCCGGTATTTGATATAAGCCCGGAGGCGCTGGGGGCGAAAACAGATGCTGCCCCGGATATTTTTGCAGCAAAGGGAAAGGATATCCCTGCCATGGTCCAGCAGCTTGTGAATACCATGGGCGGCATGGCCCGGTTTGTGAAAAAAGGCGACACCGTGGTAATCAAACCCAATATCGGGTGGGACCGGAATGTGGACCAGGGGGCCAATACCCATCCAATGGTTGTGACCGCCCTTGCCGGCCTGGCCCTGGAGGCAGGTGCTGCAAAAGTGCTGGTATTTGACCGGACCTGCAATGAAGAGCGGCGCTGCTATCAGAACAGTGGGATCAAGCCGGCCCTGGATGCCATGGGTGACCGCAGGATTGCCTGCGAATATATCGATGACCGTAAATTTGTGCCCGTAAAAATCAAAAATGGCCGCTCTCTTACGGAATGGTCTTTTTACAAGGATGCATTGACAGCAGACTGTTATATCAATGTGCCGGTGGCCAAGCACCACAGCTCCTCCGGCCTGACCCTGGGACTGAAAAATGCCATGGGCGTGATCGGGGGCCGGCGGGGCCGCCTGCACATGGACCTGAGTGCCAGGATTGCGGATTTGAACCTGGTGATCCAGCCGGATTTCACCCTGGTGGATGCCACAAGAATAATGCTGCGGAACGGACCTTCCGGGGGCAGCCTTTCTGATGTGAAAATCATGGACACCCTGATTGCCGGAACCGATCCGGTGGCGGTGGATGCGTATGCCACCACCTTGTTTGGCATGGCGCCTGCTGATGTACAGTCAACAGTTGAGGGATTCCAACGGGGACTTGGCCAGATGGATCTTTCCAGATGCAGGATCCAGGTGTTTGACATTTGATGGCTGCATCTGGAAAGGATGCGGCTGCCGGTCAGGGCAGAGACCCATCTGCCGGGAAAACTGAGTCGGGCCGGGGCTTGTCTGGATCCTTGGGTGATGCAGCATCCGGCCGGGGCATCAAGCCCCGCCTGAAAACGGTGAGAACAGGGGTGCAGCTCATCTGCCTGGGCCTTTTTCTCTGGCTGTTCAGGATCACCGATTATACCGGATCAGACACCATTCCCTGGGCCGTAAATATCTGGTTCCGGCTGGATCCCCTTGTGGGAGCGGTTGTCACCCTGGCAACAGGTACCATTATCCCGTTGCTGTGGCCCTGCCTTGTGGTGATCGGGCTGACCCTTGTTTTCGGCCGGGTATTCTGCGGCTGGGTCTGTCCTCTGGGAACCCTGATAGATCTGTCCGGCCGATTTATTCATCCGAAAAAAAAATTCCGGGTGCAGCTGCGGTTTCTCAAATATATGATTTTGATCGTTCTTCTGCTGTCCGCTTTTTTTACGGTGCAGCTGGTGGGGCTTTTCGATCCTTTATCCCTGCTGGTCAGGGGCATGACTTTCAGCATCGATCCCTTGTTTAATTTTCTGGTAACCGGCGGGTTTGACTGGGTTTATCTGAATGGCCCAGCCTGGCTGTCGGATCTTACCGAACCAGTGTATGATGTTTTTAAGTCTTTTTTGCTGCCCTACAAACAGAGCTTTTTTTTCCTGTCTGTTTTTTCATTTTTTCTGCTGGTGGCAATTTTTGTGCTGGAACTGGCAGGCCGGCGGTTCTGGTGCAGAAATCTGTGTCCCCTGGGCGCCATGCTGGGGCTGGTGTCCAAGATTTCTCCTTTCCGGCGCATCCCTGCCCGGGCCTGCAAAGACTGTGATATGTGCCGGACAGACTGCCCCATGGATGCGGTCAATGAGAACAGGCAGATTATGACTGAAGAATGCAATCTGTGCATGGACTGTCTGGCATACTGCCCTAAAGGCATCACCAGTTTTCAGTTTAAAGGATCTTTGCAGAAAAATCTGCCGGATATCGGGCGGCGCCAGGTTCTGGCAGCCGGGCTGCTGGGCATTGCCCTGCCCGTGGTGATCCGCACCGATGCCCTGTCTAAGCTCCCGGCCCCCGATGTGATCCGGCCGCCCGGGGCCCTGCCGGAAAAGGATTTTCTGGCAACCTGCGTGCGGTGCGGGGAATGCATGAAGGTGTGCATCAACAATGCGCTTCAGCCCCTGTTTCTGGAGCAGGGCCTTGCCCCCATGTTCACGCCGGTTCTGGTGCCCCGGCTGGGATACTGCGAATTCAACTGCACCCTGTGCACCCAGGTGTGTCCCACCCGGGCCCTGGAGCCGCTGGATCTGGCAAAAAAGCACACCTTTGTGCTGGGCACGGCATGGTTTGACAAAAACCGCTGCATTCCCTACGCAGAGCAGCGCCCCTGCATTGTGTGCGAAGAGCACTGCCCGGTGCATGACAAGGCCATAAAATTTCATACCATAACGGTTGTGGATGACCAAAACCGAACCATGACATTGAAACAGCCCTATGTGCGCCAGGATCTGTGCATCGGGTGCGGGATCTGTGAAAATGTCTGCCCGGTGGTGGGAACAGCGGCTGTGCATGTGGCGGCAAAAAGCAGCATGCCTGATACATTCGGATCAGGCACATCCTATCCATAATATCCTGACCCCGTTTTCCACACGCTGCGCAGGTTTGCTGGTTCAGTGTCTGATGATAATAGAGGTTTTACCGGTTCAAGGTCCAGTCATAATGCAGGTATTGGAGAGTGATTTCACTGCTGGCGGCTGCATTTTCCAGGTCCTGTTTGAGCCGGCCCCGGACATGCTGCCGGATGAAAGCCAGGGGATTGTCGGAAAAATCATCAATAAACCATTGGAAAATCCTGCTTACAAACAGGGTGTTGTCTCTAAGAAATGTGTTGGCAGGGTTGTTGATAAATTTTTTTGTCTGGTTGTCCAGCTGGGTTTCCAGGGTGCCGGCTTCATAGGGCACATTGAGAAGGGGCGGGCAGCTTCTGGCAGCGCAGTTGATGGCAAAATGCACCCGGGCATCCTTGAACCGGGGCCTGAGAATATCGTGCTCAATATGGTCCAGGTTCACGGTGAATCCATTGAGGGGGATAAATTTTTTGCTCCAGGGGTTGGAGAAAAATGAACCAATCTCCTTGATGGAGTTTATCCCGGGATACCGGGTGAGTACCAGCTTGATGGTAAAGGCGTTGTAGGCATTGATGTAAAATGCGAACTGGTGGTTGTGCGACAGGGCGGTTGGATCAATGCTGCTGAGGATGGCCAGGTACTGGTCCAGCTTTGTCTCATCCTGTTTAAAGCCGTCATAATCCACCCTTTTGTCTGTGACATGCTTCTCAAGCAGTTCCGCCCATATGGTGTTGTCCACAGGCGGGGCACCAGAGGATAAACCCGGGAACATAAGGCAGCATACCAGTATGAGAGCCAATGTTTTCATGGCACCAGTAAACCATAAATTTTCGGCAATTGCCAGATGTGATCAAGGATTTGTGACAGTGACGGCTTGTCAGGCAGGGCAACTGTCTTCAGACAATGCCGATGCCGGCGGTAAGGTCAAGACCGCCGTGGAAAAAATGAAATGGCTGCAGACGCAGCTGCGTCATTTTGGGCAGGTGTTTTCCCGGAAAAACAAGGCCCACCCGCCAGCCTTTGAAATCAGCTGCCAGTTTTCCCATGATCTCCCGGTAAAAGGCTGTGGTGTCCCGGTTTTTTCCAATACGTCTGCCATAGGGGGGATTCAGCACCACCACCCCTTTTTTCGGTGTCAGCCGGTCCGGAACAATGTCAAAAAAATCCTGTTGGCATGCCTGCACCGAAGCAAGAAATTTCTGGCCTGCCAAATTTGTATTCAGGGCTGCAACAGCCTCTGGATCTACATCTGAGGCAAAGATCGGGCCGACTGGTGTAAAATGCTGCGCTGCCAGGGATTTTGCATGCTGGAATCCTGCCGCACTGAAGGCGGGCCAGGATTCAAAGGAAAAGGTACGGAAAAATCCCGGCGGGATATGGGCCTGGACCATGGCCCCTTCAATGGAAAAGGTGCCGGACCCGCACATGGGGTCCACCAGGACATCATCTGCAGTGAACCCGGTTGCATCCAGGATGGCAAAGGCCAGATTTTCCCGCAAGGGCGCTCCTGCCACCCGGTGTTTGATGCCCCGTTTGTACAAAGGGGGACCGGACAGGTCCAGGGATATGTCAAACCAGTCGTTTTCAGAGCGGACCATCAGGGTCTGGGAATCCGGGTTCTGGGAGGTTTTTGCCTTCAAGGCAGCTTGTATGATGGGCCTGCACCGGTCAGCCACAGCATCGGAATGATAGAGCCGGGAAGTGTGGGTGGTGACCTGGATGGCAGGGTCGGTGCCGGCCGGCAGAAATAACTCCCAGTCGATGGCCTGGATCTTTTTTTCCAGAATGGCGAACCGGTCTGCCTTGAACCGGGCAATGCGCATGTAGATACGGGAGGGGGATCTCAGCCACAGGGCTGCCGGAAAAGTCTCCCCTGGTTTGCAAAAAAATCTTACCCCGCCGGGCACAAGCTGGATATCCTGAATACCGGCATCCAGGCTGGTCAGTTCCCGCAGGCACAATGAGCTGAGCCCCGGCGGGCATACAGCAAAAAATTCATGCACCCGGCCGGTTACCCGCCGTTTTACCCGTTTGGCAAATGGCGTGGATCTGCCTGCAGTGTTTTTAACACCAGGTGTCTTTTTCCCGGCTGGTCCGGTATTATCAGGATTATTTTTTTTGATGACAGGATGCCAGGATTTGTGCGAGCCGGTCCTGGATAAAGGTGCTCACTGTTGCGATAAGATCATTGGATATCCGGGGAACATTTCCTGCAAGATCTGTAACAAGGGCTTCATCCATTTCAGCAATTTTTGTGACCGCAAAGATATCCACATCATTGCCTTCTGCCAGCAGTCCGCACCCGCCGGCCACCCCTAAAAATTCATTTTCAAAAAAAATGGGGACCACCAGTTTGGTCAGGCCGGCATCACACTCTTCCACCACAGGTTCGCCCAGGTTTTTTGCAATGGCAGTCATGTTCATGTGGGCGGCGGAGCAGATATAGGTCTGGCCTTTTTCATGCGCCTTGATTGCCGGACACAGTGTGTTGCTGAAGTTTTTCACTTCAGTTATGCGCACACCGTCAGGGGTGAATACAGATCCCTGGAAATTGAATTTTTCAAACAGCTCTTTTTCCAGGTTTTCCCAGGTTTCCAGGGGGCACAGATCAGTCAGTTCCATTGTGTTTTCCTAAGTTGACAAATTACAATGGGGGCAGGATTTTCAAATATAAAACGCCTGTCCCCACTTTATTTTAAATTTTATCACAAGCCAAAGTCATAAGTCAATGGCTGCGGCCGCAGCAGTAACCAGGTACTGCATATCTCACAGACTGGCCCAGGGTTCCTGCTTATGAACACAGGAGCCCCGGGCTGGTGACACCTTGGGTGTTAAGGGGTAAGGTAGGAGGGTAAGGTGCCACCAGCCCGGGGCTCCGATGATGTTACAGATTACCAATGGCCGTCGGTGTTGGGCGCGGATGAATAGTCATATGCACCTGTCTTGAACCGGTCCACAGCATCCTGCACCGTGCCGCTGACGTCACTGACCACTTTGACTCTGGCGGCATCCAGTGTTTTAAAGGCATTGGGTCCGCAGAATCCGGTTAAAAGCACCTGTGCATCTTTGTCACTGACAGCGGCAGCCGCCTGTATGCCGGCACCTTTGAAAGCGTCTTTGTTTGCGGCATTATCGATGATATCAAAATCCAGGGTATCGGTATCCACCACCAGTATATATGCTGCCCGGCCAAAGCGCGGGTCCACCTCTGCTGAAAGATCCTGTCCTGTTGAAGTAATGGCAATTTTCATATGAAGTTCCTTGTTTATATGAAAGAACTTGTCAAGCCTGTTGGTTTCTTTCATGATTCGTTGCGGGCTAATCCGGGAGTGAAAAACCTTGGTCGGCCCATGGCCGTTGTGCCGGGGCAGCTAATGGGCACCGCCGCCGCAGACCTGGTCGTTTGTGATTTCAGACAGTTTTCCGGCAATGAGATCCATTACCACAGGTTCTATGTCCGGACGCTGGTCATCGTGGAACACATCAATGCCCACCTGGCGGAAACCCATGAGAGGCCGCATGCCGATGCCGCCCACAATAAGGGCGTTTACATGGTGTTCCGCCAGCAGGTTCACCGGCACCATGCACCCGCCCTGAACATGTTCCTGGTTGGCAAGGGTGGTGACACCCGATATCTGTCCGTCTTTGACATCCACGAATGTGAATACATCGCAATGTCCAAAATGGCCGGAACGGGTGCCGTTGAGGCCTCCCTGGCCGTTCGAGGGGATGGCGATTCTTCCGTTTTTCATAATATCTCCTTAGATAAATTTACATCAAGCGTTCTATTTTCATTGCAGGGCCGGCCATTACAGCGTGCCAGATATCTCTGACCGCCTGGCTGGCCCTGGATGTTTCATCGTTTTCCACAAGGGTTTTGCACTGGATCATGGCCTGGGTAAAAGCAGGATCAAACGGGATCTGTCCCACCAGTGCAATGTTTTTTTCTTGGGCAATTTTTCCAATGGACCTGGTCTGGTCCAGGTTGAGATCATATTTGTTGATGCACACCATAGCCGGGATCTTGAAATGGGCAGCCAGTTCTCCCACCCGCTTCATGTCATGGATGCCGGATACCGTGGGTTCGGTCACGATGAGAACCGCACTGGCCTGGCCCATGCTGGCGATTACCGGACACCCGATGCCCGGGGGGCCGTCGGTGAGGATCAGATCGATATGCTGTTCTCTGGCCCTTTTCCTGGCCTGTTCCCGCACCAGGGTGACCAGACGGCCGGAATTTTCCTCTGCTATGCCCAGACGGGCATGGACCATGGGACCGAACCGGGTGGCGGAAACAAACCACTGGCCGCAGGTTTTTTGGGGAAAATCAATGGCGTTTTCCGGGCACAGGTCCACACACACACCACAGCCTTCGCAGTTTAAGGTATCAACAACAAATTTTGCGTCTGATTCTGACACGGCATCAAACCGGCACAACTCTTTGCAGGTGCCGCAGCCGGTGCACAGATCCTGGTTGATGACAGCCTCATTGCCCCCCACAAAATCATGGGTCTGCTGGATGTCAGGGGACATGATCAGGTGCAGGTCTGCTGCATCCACATCTGCATCGCACAGCATAAGAGAAGTTGCCAGTCCTGCAAATGCGGCTGTCAGACTTGTTTTGCCGGTGCCGCCCTTTCCGCTCAATATTACCAGTTCTTTCATGGGGCACACCTTTGTGCATCCACCAGACGGCAGATATCCTTGTAAAGGGTTTGAAATTTTTCTTTGAGATCATTGGACCTGGAAATTATCAGTTCTCCCCGGGAATAGGCTTCTGCAATTTTTCTGTCAAAGGGAATTTCCAGGAGCACGGGCAGATGTTGTTCTTTTGCATAGGTATACACAGCATCATCACCCATGCCTGCCCGGTTGATGATCAGTCCATGGGGAATATCCATCATCCGGACGGTTTCCACTGCCAGTTTCAGGTCGTTAAGGCCGAAAGGGGTGGGTTCTGTAACCAGAATGACAAAATCGGTATCCTTCATGGCGGCAATCACCGGGCATGAGGTGCCCGGCGGTGCATCGATCAGGGTGATGCCCCGGGTGTCAATGTGGGATTTGACTTTGCGGATCACCGGCGGCACCATGACCTGGCCAACATCCAGAAGGCCCTGGCCAAATCCCATGTCCGGCGCAGGGCCGATGCCGGTTTCCACTATTCCTAAGACCCTTTCCATTTCAGTGATTGCATCTTCCGGGCAGATGGCGCTGCAGCCTCCGCAGGAGTGGCAGAGTTCCGGAAAGGTCACCACTGTTTTTCCAGCCACTGCAATGGCATTGAACCGGCAGATCTCCATGCAGCGTTTGCAAAGGGTACATTTTTCCATATTGACCCGGGGAATCGGTGCCACCACATTTTCCCGGGTATGGATTTTGGGATGTAAAAACAGATGCAGGTTGGGCTCTTCCACATCACAGTCCAGTACCATGACCGCCTGGTCAAGGGACGCAGCCAGATTGGCCGCCACTGTGGTTTTTCCTGTCCCGCCTTTTCCGCTGGCAATGCTGATGATCATTATGGATTATTCCTTATACCCAATGAGTAAGTTTTTGTGTATGGTTTCTGGGAAATGGGGTCAGGCTTGCGTTATTGTCGTTATTTAAAGTGAAGTTGTAAAAATTGGCTGCATTGGTAATCAATAACGACAATAACGCAAGCCTGACCCCTCATAATAGCAGTGAAATCTTTTTCATGCATGCCACCAGTGCTTCACCATCTGCGGTATCAGGTTTCACCGGCAGCTGCATGAGCACCCCGAGCCCTTCAAAGGTTTCATGAAATTCTTTTTGTGAAAGGGAACTCACAACCGCACAATTGGTCATGGGGCTTGCCATGATGACCTGCTCCACAAGGGCTCTTCCGATCATGTCATCCAGGGTTTCATCTGTGATCAGAAGATCGGCTGCCCGGCCTTTGTCTCTGGTATCTGTTATATGTTCCAGGGCGGTTTTCCCGTTTTTTATCCAGGAAACCACCACCGGGTGCTGTTGCAGAATCCGTGCAACAGGATCAAAAGTCTGTTGGTTTTTGCCCACCAGTACAGCCTGTATCATGCAAATAACCTCCTTGTGTTCATGGGCGGGGTATTATTCCCGAGGTCCGGTTTTGGTCTGCTGCTGCAAAATCCCATGTCCGGACCCGGGTAGTTACCCGTTTGTCAGGGTAAATAGCAAGCCATGTGCCAGCGGCTAATTTATTTGGGGATAAATATTATTATATTGAAAATACAGATGCTTATTGTCTGGGCCCAGGAACAGGTAACAGGAAACCTGCGAGAAGGGATGCAAACCTGCGACAAAAAGTATCGCTTTTGATCTGCATCCGGTATGAACACCCGTGTGCATGGGTTTGTAATCCGGCATGGTTAAAGGACTGCAGGGAGGTTGGTGTTTTTTACAGATGCTGGCATGGTGTTTGCTGTTGTTTATACCATATATAAGGGAGGTGATGCATGTCAAAGCCCTGCAAGCCGCTGTCCTGTGCAGGCCCCGAAGATGCCGCCACAAAGGATACCGGCATCCTTTGGAAAATTCTGATCATCGATGATGAACAGGACGTCCGGGAGGTCATGGCCTTAAGCCTTGAAGATGCCGGATATCAGACCATCTGCGCCCCTGATGGGGCTGCCGGCCTGAAAGCCCTTACTAGGCATTCCCCCCAGATTCTGATAACCGACATCAAAATGCCCGGTATGAGCGGGCTTGCCGTGCTGGAAAAGGCCAAACAGATCCGGCCGGAAACCCAGGTGATCATCACCACCGGGTTTGCCGACATAAAAAAAGCGGTTACCGCCCTGCAGCACGATGCATCGGATTTTATCACCAAGCCGGTGGATGATGCCACCCTTCATATGGCCCTGAAACGGGCCATGCAGCGGTACAGAGACAAACAGGAGCTGGCGGATTACACCCGGCTGCTGGAACAGACCGTTTTGAACCAGGAAAAAATCCTGCACCAGGAAAAAATGATGTCTCTGGGCCGTCTGGCAGCCAGTATGGTGCATGAGATCAACAATCCCCTTTCCGGGATTTTAAACTATATACGCCTGATGATCCGCCTGGCAGACCAGCCGGACTGGGATACGTCCAAAAAAAAACGGTTTTCCTCCTATCTTGCCGTCATTGAAAAGGAAACACAGCGCTGCTCCGATCTTGTCTCCGGCCTGCTGCAGTTTTCCAGAAAATCACAGCTGACATCCGTTCCTGTGGATATCTGTGAACTGATCGATTACAGCCTTTTGCTGTGCAGCCACAAACTGCAACTTTCCAACATCATCCTGGAAAAATCCTGCGCTTCCATGACCCCCGGGGTTCTCGGGGATTTTAACCAGCTCCAGCAATGCCTGATCAACCTGATTTTCAATGCCATTGATGCATTGGATGCGGTTGGCGGTGTTGCTGATATGCCCGGGCCTGCTGTCAAAAATTCGGCTGCTGATGCAGACGGTGTTTTTGGCAGCAGGCCCGGGTCGAAAACATCTTTGCGAAACACCGGCCGTATTCAGGTGGAAGGAGATTTTGATCCTGCAGAGGAACTGGTGCATATCCGGGTTGCAGATAACGGCAAAGGGATTTCATCCACTGACCTGCCCTATATTTTTGAACCGTTTTTCACCACCAAAAAAGACGGCCACGGTGTGGGCCTGGGATTGTCCACGGTGTACGGGATTATTGAACACCATAAAGGGACAATCACTGTAGAAAGTGAACCAGAGCAGGGGACCTGTTTTACCATCAAACTGCCCCCGGCGGACAAGGATCCCGGTGTAAATGAAACCAAAAACACCAATATTACAGAGAAAAGACATGGGTGAAGACACAGGGCTGCGCCTGGGGGTGTATATCTGTCATTGCGGGGTCAATATCGCAGGCAGGGTTGATGTGGCGGATGTAAGTAACTGGGCCGGATCTTTGAAACATGTTGTGGTATCAAGAGATTATAAATTCATGTGTTCTGAACCCGGCCAGACCATGATTGAAGAAGATATTCAAAAACACAGCCTCAACCGGGTGGTGGTGGCATCGTGCTCCCCGAGACTGCATGGGAAAACCTTTATGGAAACTTGCCGCCGGGCAGGGCTCAATCCCTATTATTTCCATATGGCTTCGGTGCGTGAACAGGTGTCCTGGGTGACAAAGGACAGGGACCGTGCCACCCGCAAGGCCCGGCATCTGGTGGCGGCTGCCGTCAGCCGGGTGTGCTTTCACCAGCCGCTTATCCCGGGACTTTCTCCGGTTCATCCGGATGTGGCAATCATCGGCGGCGGGATCGCCGGGATGCAGGCAGCCATAGACATAGGCAATTCCGGCCGGCAGGTGCACCTTATTGAAAAGGACAGCACCATTGGCGGACACATGCTGCAGTTTGACAAAACCTTTCCTACCCTGGACTGCGCCGCCTGTATCGGGACCCCGAAGATGGTGGAGGTGGCACAGAATCCCAACATTGATCTGCTCACCTTCAGCCGGGTGACCCATGTTTCCGGATTTGTGGGAAATTATACGCTGGAGATCACAAAAAAACCCAGATATATCAACGCGGATCTGTGTACCGGGTGCGGTGAATGCGCCACGGTCTGCCCGGTATCCATTCCCAATGCCTGGGACATGGGCATGGCAGACCGCAAAGCCATCGGCAGAAGTTTTCCCCAGGCCATTCCCATTACCTTTCAGATTGAAAAACAGGGGCCAGCCCCCTGTACCCGCACCTGTCCGGGGGGCATCAATGTCCAGGGGTATGTCCAGATGGTGAGACAGGAAAAATATGACCGGGCCCTGTCATTGATCATGGAAAAAGCCCCGTTTCCAGGGGTGTTGGGACGGGTCTGCCCCCATCCCTGTGAAGGGGTCTGTACAAGAGGGGAAAAAGATGATCCTGTTGCCATCCGCCAGCTCAAGCGGTTTGCCGCGGACATGGCAGGGGAAAGCCGGTGGATTGTGCCCGATATTCAGGAAAGAAAAGAAAAAATCGCCGTGATCGGGTCTGGTCCGGCCGGCCTGACGGCTGCCTGGTTTCTGCGGCGCAGCGGGTACCAGGTAACGGTGTTTGAATCATCAAGCCAGACCGGGGGCATGCTCAGGACCGGTATTCCCGCTTACCGCCTGCCCAGGGATGTGCTGGACAAAGAGATTGCATATATCCTGGATCATGGGATTACCCTGGAAACCAATGCCTGTCTGGGAAAAGATATGGATATTCCCGATCTTAAAAACCAGGGATTTGCCGCCATATACCTGGCCATGGGTGCCCAAAGCTCCCTGAAGCTGGGGATTGCAGGAGAAGACAGCCTGGAAGGGGTCATTGATGCGGTAACATTTTTGAAACAGATCAATCTGGGGCAAAAGACCGGGTGCCATGGCCATACCGTTGTGGTGGGGGGCGGCAATGTGGCGGTGGATGCGGCCCGGTGTGCAGCAAGAATTCCCGGATGCAGGGTGACCCTTTTGTACCGGCGCACCAGAAAACAGATGCCCGCCTATGCAGAAGAGATAGACGGGGCTTTGGAAGAAGGGATCACCATTCTGGATCTGGCACATCCTGTGGGGCTGGAAAGCCATGACGGGCGGGTGACACAGGTGGTGTGTGTGAAAAATGAACTGGGGCCCCCTGATGCATCGGGCCGGCAGCGGCCGGTGCAGGTACCGGATTCTGAATTTTTCCTTGCCTGTGATTTCTTTATCCCGGCCATTGGCCAGTACCCGGATGTTACGGGCCTGTCATCCGTGCCCGGGCTTGACATCACAGAACGCAACCGGGTCAGTGTGGATCAAGACAGTTTTGAGACCGGCATGGCGGGCGTGTTTGCCGGGGGTGATCTGGTACTGGGTCCGGCAACCGTGGTGGAAGCCATCGGCCAGGGCCGGAGAGCAGCAGAGCGTATCCACTGGTATGTGCAGCAGACAGGGGCATCAAAAGCAGCGCAGGCACAGGATGCTGCAGCCGAAGGTGACGCAGCAGCGTCTCACGGCAGGGCAGAGACACAGGCCCTATTAGATGCTCCGGCCCTGTCGGATGCCCCGGAAAATGCAGGAGATGATGCGCAATCAGCATCCCGGGGCCCATCAGATACTCCGGAAAGTACATATGCCGTTGGAAAACCAGATTCCCGGGATACAGCAGAATTCGGGAACACAGAATCAAGAAACACTTCAGGCATGCTGGCTCCATCCAAGCGTAATGATGCAGCGGCATTTCGGAAGCTCCTGGATGGGGTGCCTTTCCAGGCCCGTGCACAGGTGACCTGGACCGACCCGGAACAAAGGATCCATTCCTTTGATGAAGTGGAGCCCTGCCTGACACCGGATATGGCCCTGGCAGAGGCAGGCCGGTGCCTCAACTGCGGGGTGTGCTGTGAGTGCCGGGCCTGTGTGGATGTGTGTGAACCCGGTGCCATTGACCATGCCATGACAGCGCAGCGCTCCAGTATAAAGGCGGGCAGCATCATTCTGGCCACAGGATATGATACCCTGGATCCCTCTGCCATGACCCGGTTCGGGTACGGCCGGTATCCCAATGTGTTCACAGCCCTGGAATTTGAGCGTCTGAGCAATGCAACAGGCCCCACAGGCGGGCAGATCCTGATGCGCTCCAAAGACCGGCAGTTTACCCGTGCCCCTGATTCGGTGGCCATTGTCCACTGTGTGGGCAGCAGGGATGTCAACTTCCATGAATACTGCTCCCGGGTGTGCTGCATGTATGCCCTGAAATATACCCATCTTATCAAGGAAAAAGTGGGCCATGAGACACAGGTGTATGATTTTTACATTGACATGCGGTGTTTTGGGGAGGGGTATGAGGAGTTTTACAACCGCTGCCAGCAGGAAGGTACTGTTTTTATCCGGGGCAAGGTGGCCAGCATCACGGACCGGGCAGTGCAACCTGATGAACAAGGAAAGCTTGTGGCTGTAGCGGAAGACACCCTGCTGGGAGAGGTGGTCCGGGTGCCGGTGGACATGGTGATTCTGTGCACGGCAATGGAAGCCCGGCAGGATGCGGAAGTTATCGGCCGTATCCTGGGAATCAACCAGGGGGCGGATGGATTTTATCTGGAGGAGCACCCCAAGCTGGGGCCTGTGAACACGGCGGTTGACGGCGTGTTTTTAAGCGGGTGCTGCCAGAAACCCATGGATATCCCGGATACGGTGTCCCAGGCTTCAGGTGCGGCAGCCAAGGCCCTGTCCCTGGCTGCCAGGGGTCAGGTGGAAATTTCCCCCACCGTTGCCTGTATTGATCCGGACCTGTGTGTGGGATGCCGGCTGTGCCTGGAGCTGTGCCCCTATTCCGCCATTGAATTTGACCATTTGCGGTACGTATCCATGGTGAATGAGGCCATCTGCAAGGGATGCGGCAGCTGTTCCGGGATTTGTCCCAGCGGGGCCGCCGCAAGCCGCCATTTTACCAAAAAACAGATGTTTGCCGAGATCAGCGGTGTGCTGTCTGATCTGTGAACAATTCTTTGCACATGTGTCCAGCGTGATACCATATGCACCCGGACAAAAGGCGGTCATGTACAAGCATTTATTACAAAAAGACAGTGCGGGGGAAAACAAATGCAAAAAGATGTCCTGAGCAATGAAGTCATGGACAAGGATAACACAGACAACCCTGTCACGGGTAACCAAGCCCCGGGTAACTATGGCACAGGTAAACAGGCCACGGGGAACCAAGTCTCAGCCAAAGACGGCACAGGCAGCCATATCATGGATAAAAACGGTACACAACCTGCTGCCCCGGATGTGTTTGAACCGGTGCTCATCGCCTTTGTGTGCAACTGGTGCACTTATACTGCTGCAGACCTGGCCGGTACCTCCCGGCTTGTCTATCCGGACAATGTCCGGCTGGTGCGGGTCATGTGCACCGGTATGGTGGATACCCAGTATGTGATCAAAGCCTTTCTGGAGGGAGCGGATGCTGTTCTGGTGTCCGGGTGTCACCCCGGAGACTGCCATTATCTGAACGGCAATTACAAGGCCAGACGGCGCATCAAGCTGCTCAAACAGATTCTGCCCCGTTTCGGTATTGCAACACAGCGGCTTCGCCTCACCTGGATCGGTGCCAGTGACGGGATCCAGTTTGCCCGGACCATGACCGAATTTGCCGCAGAAATAAAGAAAATGGGGCCCTGCCAGACCAGGCTGCAGCAGGTGTGAGGGGTCAGGCTTGCGTTATTGTCGTTATTGAAAATAAAGTTACAAAAAGTGGCTGCATCGGTAATCAATAACGACAATAACGCAAGCCTGACCCCATTTTCCACTTTCATATAAAAAGAAATGCCATGATCTCATGTTTGCACACAAACGGCCGTACCATTAATCAGACCCTGCAGGAATTTTTTGTTCAGGTACTGGAAAAAAAAGCTGCAGATGCGGTGCTGGTGCCAGCACAGGTTGCAGAGGGTGCATCAGTCAAACCCTGCTTGATTTCCCATCCGGATCACCTGCATCACACCGTTCCTTTAGGGCCGGCTTTTTTTGTCAATGCGGGCCGCATGGTCTCCCGTTTGACCTGGAAGCCTTCGGGGAAAAAAACTGTTGTGTGGCTGCGGCCCTGTGAAATCAAGGCATTTGTTGAATTGACCAAGCTCAGCCAGGCAAGCCGGGATGAGGTTATCATCGTGGGAATGGACTGTCCTGCGGCCCTGTCCCGGCAGGATTATGACAGGTTTGCAGAACAAGAGAAAAAAACAGTCCTGGATCCGGAAGAATGGATCCGGAACCGGTATCCTGATCCCGGAAAAACAATTGCCGGGTTTACACCGGCCCGGGCCTGCCAGGTCTGTGATGCCCCCTGGCCTGTGAATGCGGATGTTTCTGTTCTGCTGTTTGGATCAGACCTGGACGGGGCAATCAATCTGCAGGCTGATACCCCGAAAGGAGAAGCCTTTTTGTCGGAGCTGCAGCTTGATGAAGGACGGAAACCGGACACGCGCAAATCAATGATGGAAAATATTCGGGCCGAAAATGAAGAATCTTTCCAGGCAATGGATGCACAGGTCCAGGACCAGACAGGAACCATGGAAAAACTGCACCGGTTTTTTACCGCCTGCATCAACTGCTATAATTGCCGGAATGTGTGTCCTGCATGTTATTGCAGAGAATGCGTATTCAATACAGATGTGTTTGTGCACCAGCCGTTTCAATACCACCAGTGGGCAGGCAAATGGGGGCAGGTGCACCTGCCCTTTGACACCGTTTTTTATCACATGACCCGTATGGCCCATATAGGTACCACCTGTGTGGGGTGCGGCCAGTGCACCCTGGCCTGCCCCAGCCATATCCCCCTGGCAGACCTGTTCATATCCGTATCCCGGAATGTCCAGGCCGCATTCGGTTATACACCTGGAAAAGATGACGCAGAACCTTTGCCCCTGTCTGTCTTCCAGGAGGCGGAATTCGCAGAGATCGTGGGCATGGGGGACAAGGAGGCCACATGACACAGCAGTCGGCAAGAATCTTGGTGGTGGGCGGCGGCATCAGCGGCATCAGCGCCTCCCTGGACCTGGCCCGGGCCGGCTGCCAGGTTTTGCTGGTGGAACAATCCGATCATTTGGGCGGGCTGTTGTCACAGCTGGACCGGCAGTTTCCCGATTCCGGCTGCGGCATGTGCAGGCTCCTGCCGCTTTTCAACAGGGACCAGACATCCGACCACTGCCTGCGCAGGGGATTGTTTCATGAAAATATTGAGATCTGTCTGTGTACGGATCTGGTTTCCGTGGAAGGGGAACCAGGCAGTTTCACTGTTGCCTTGAAACAGCAGGCGGCCCGGGTTGATCCGGCCCTGTGCATCGGTTGCGGCCGGTGCGAAGCGGCCTGTCCTGTGGATGTGCCTGATCCCTTCAATGCCGGGCTCACCAGCAGAAAGGCCATCTACCGGCCCTGTCCCCAGTCATTTTCTTATGCCTATACCATTGATCCTTATGCCTGCAAAGACTGCAGGGCCTGCCAGGATGCCTGTCCCACAGGGGCCATCACATTTGCGGTAAAAGAACGGGAAGCCTTTCATGTCCTGGTGGTGGATGATGAAAAAATTGTCAGAGATTCCATGAAAGAGTGGCTGGCTGAAGAAGGATACCAGGTGTGGACTGCGGCATCGGCCAAAAAAGCCCTGGAACTGATGGCAGACACAACATTCCATATGATGCTCACCGATATCAAGATGCCGGGCATGGACGGGGTGGAGCTGCTGGGCCGGGCAAAAAAGCTGCAGCCGGATCTGGATGTGGTCATGATGACAGCCTATGCAGCAGTTGATTCAGCAGTGGAAGCCATGAAGCAGGGGGCGCTGGACTATGTGATCAAACCCTTTGAACCGGACACGGTTCTGGCCATGGTATCCACCTGTTTTGCCGCGTTTTCAGCTGCCAGGGCCCGGGTGGAAACCGTGGATGCCATGATTCTGGCCCAGGGAAATAACCTTTTTGCGCCGGACGTGAAAACCAATCCCTATGGATACCGTCACATTCCCGGGGTGGTCACCAGCCTGGAATTTGAGCGGATGCTCAGCCATGCCGGTCCGGGCCAAGATACGCTGGTGCACCCGGCCACAGGACATCCGGTACAGCGTATTGCCTGGTTTCAGTGCGTGGGATCCCGGGATCTGCAGTATGGCAATGCATTCTGCTCATCCTTTTGCTGCATGGCTTCGGTAAAACAATCCATGCTCGCAAAAACCCTGTACCCACAGGTGACAGATGCCTGTGTTTTTTATATGGATCTGCGGACATCAGGCAAGGCATATGACCTGTATGCAGACCAGGCCCGGCAGGCCGGGGTGGCATTTATCCGGTCCAGGGTGCATTCGCTTGCCCCTGATACAACAGATCCCGGGGCAGGTATCCGGGTTGTGTGGGCGGATGGGGCTGCAAAAACATGTGAAAAGATTTTTGACCTGGTGGTGCTCGCCGTGGGTCAGCAGCCGAAAGATGCTGTGGCAGTCTTTGCTGAAAAAAATGGTATTGCCATGGATGCATCAGGGTTTATCCGACCGGAACCTTTTTATCCCGCACACACCAGCCGGTCCGGGATATTTGCCTGCGGCGGCCTGACCGGTCCAAAAGATATCCATGAATCCATTGTCCTTGCATCGGCAGCTGCCATGTCAGCCATGGAAACTGCGGTCATGACAGATTGTCAGATGCCGGAAAAAAGTGCATCCACCAAGCCGGTGACCATAGCCAAAGAGGTGCCCCGGATTATGGTGGCAATATGCCGGTGCCGGGATCTTGTGCAGGAAACCCTGGACACCGAAGCAGTTTCCCATGCACTGCGCCTGGATCCGGAGGTGGCTGCAGTGGAGATGACAGACCGGCTGTGCCGGGAAGACGGCATGGATGCCATGATTGCCGGGATCAGAAAAACCGGTGCCAACCGCCTGGTGACTGCATCCTGCGCTTTTTGTGTAAAAAAACAGCAGCTGCAAAAAATGGCTGATCTGGCAGACCTGCCGGTCCAGTGTGTGGCAGGGGTGGATGTGATAACCAGTATCATTGCTGCAGCCGAAAAAGCCTCTTCAGCCGCAACATCCTCTGGAGCCGCAACATCCTCTGCAGCCGAAAAAGCCCCCGCAGTCCTTAAAACAGCTTTTGCCATCCAGCCCATGGTGCGGCAGATCCGCACCGGTATATCCCGGGTAAAAACCATGCCCCTGGAACCGGGCAAAGGGGGAGACATGTTTTCCCGTGCCCTTGTTGTGGGGGGCGGCATCGCCGGTATGACCGCGGCCCTGGCCATTGCCGGCCAGGGATTTTCGGTGGATCTGGTGGAAAAATCGCCGGCCCTTGGGGGAAACCTTGTGTGGCTGCACTTAGGTTCCGAAGATCTCACAGCCTTTCTGGAGGACCGGAAGGCAGCTGTCCTGGCCCATGACCGGATCCGTGTCCACACCCGAACCCGTGTGCACAGCACCACCGGCCGGCCAGGACTTTGGGAGACCCGGCTTGCACCGGTCCACAGTGCAGATGAAGACGGGCCTTCAGACAAAGATGATGCAGTGCTGTCAGACAGCAGTAAAGGGGCATCATCCATCCACCAGGTCCGGCACGGAGTGGTGGTGCTGGCTGTGGGGGGAACCCAGGCTGATCCCGGCATTGCCACCTGTGAAACCGGTCCGGGCATCTATACCCAGCAGGGGTTTCAGCAGGCCCTGGACAACAAGACCATCGATATTGATGCCCCTGTCCGGGTGGCCATGATCCAGTGTTGGGGCAGCCGGCAAAATGACCGCAATTACTGCTCCCGGGTCTGCTGTCCCCGGTCCCTGGAACAGGCCCTTTTTTTAAAAAACCGGAATCAGGATTCTCAGGTGCATGTTTTTTACCGGGACATGATGACCCCTGGGCTGCTGGAAACCTTGTATACACAGGCAAGACAGGCAGGAGTCCTGCTTTTTCCCTATGAAAAACAAAATCCCCCCTGCCTGGAACCTGATGACAACGGCTGCAAGATTACCTGGTCGGATGCCATCTTAGGCAGGTCCATGGAAACGGCTGTGGATTATGTTGTCCTGGCAACCGGTGTGACCCCGAATATGACCCCGGACCTGGCACAAACCTTTGGGGCGGATCTGGACCAGTTTGGTTTTTTTGACCAGGCAGACAGCAAGTGGCGCCCGGTGGAAGCGTTGCAGCCACGGGTGCTGGCCTGCGGTCTGGCCCTGGAACCTTTCAATATTGCATCCTCTCTTGCCACAGCCAGGGCTGCGGCTGCCAGGGCTGTGGCCATATTGTCCCAGGGAAAAGTGCAGCCGGGACTTGATATGGCACATGTCAGAAATTCCTATTGCAGCCTGTGTCAGTTGTGCATTTCAGCCTGTCCCTATGGGGCCAGGCATGTGGACCACCAGGCCGGGGTGCTTGTGATAGATCCCCTGGCCTGCCAGGGATGCGGCATATGTGCTGCGGTCTGCCCGTCAGGGGCCGCAGTGGTGGGTGGGATCAGCCCCACCCACATGCTGGATGTCATCAACACAGCGTTGTCCGGTCACGGATAAGGAGATTTTTATGGCTCTTTCAGACATATCTGAAAAACTGGCAGCCCTTCCTGAGATTTCACACCGGGTGGATCAGATAAAACATCTGGTGGATGCCTGCATCCAGTGCGGCACATGTTCGGCATCCTGTCCCAACCTGGATTTCATGGATATGACCCCCAGGCGGATGTGGCGGTATTTACTTGCCGGCCGTGTGGAAAAAGTGTTTGCCAGCCAAACCTTTACCCTTTGTTCCAGCTGTTATGTGTGTACCCTGCGCTGTCCCAGGGGGTTGCCTTTGACCGAAGCCATGGCAGGACTCAAGCAGGTGGCCTTTGCCCTGAAACTTGAGCAGTTCAGACGGTCCAGATTGTTTTATGCGGCGTTTATGGAAAATATCCGGCAGTACGGCCGGGTCAGGGAGATGGAAATGATGACCCGGTATTTTCTGGCCGTGAAAAATCCGCTGGTACCATTGGGGTATGCATCCATGGGGGCCAGGCTTCTGAAAAAAAACAAACTGCACCCCAGGCTGCCCTCCCGGGGTTCGGGAAAACTGGCACATTTGTTCGAACAGGCACACAGACAGGAGCATTGATATGGAATATCTGTATTATCCGGGCTGCTCTCTGGAAGGCACTGCTCTGGAATATGATATGTCCACCCGGGCGCTGTTTGAGGCACTGGGATGCACACTGACACAAATTACGGACTGGACATGCTGCGGGGCAACCGCTGCCCATGCCATGGATGCCTTGCTGGCCCATGTGCTGCCTGCACGCAACCTGGCCCTGGCGGAAAAAATGGATTTGTCCCTGGATATTCTGGTGCCCTGCAGTGCCTGCTACCTGAACCTGAAAACAGTCAGACAGGCAGTTGAAACAGACCCGGATCTCCTGGACCGGATCAACCAGGTACTGTCTGAAGAAAATCTGGCCGTGACCGGTTCCCTTAAGGTGCGGCACCTGCTGGATGTGCTGTGCCGGGATGTGGATATGGCTGATATTGCACAGGCGTCAGACAACAGCATGGGCGGTCTGGTTGTCGCCCCCTACTACGGATGCCAGTGCCTGCGGCCGTTCACGGAATTTGATGATCCGGAACAGCCCCGGTCCATGGATGCCATGATCCAGGCCACAGGTGCCCGGGTGCTGAAATGGGATATGGGTGGTGCCTGCTGCGGTGCTTCCAGTCCTGCCACCAACCCTGAAACAGGCCGGGTGCTGGTGGGCCGGATTGTGGAACAGGCCGCAGAAGCCCAGGCCATTGTCACGGTCTGTCCCATGTGCCAGATGAACCTGGAGCGTTTTCAACCCGATCCGATTCCGGTGCTCTACCTGCCCCAGTTTCTGGGACTTGCCATGGGGTTGTCCCCGGCATCTGTCGGGTGCGGTTTGAACCTGTCTGACATCAGACCTTTTTTGACCAGGGCGGCCTTATGACAAAGATATTTCACTATATACGCCACAGCCTGGTATTCAAGCTGATCATCTTTGTCAGCCTGACCGTTATTTTGTCCATATCCCTGTGGGCATTTTTCAATATCAAAAGTTTCAAGGCCCAGAACATGAAAACCCATCTGGCCAGTACCGACCGGCTGAGCAATTCCATCAAACTGGGTACCCAGTATGCCATGATGCGCAATTCCCGGGATGATATCAACCAGATCATCAATAATATCGCCGGGCAGCCGGAGATTGAAAATATCCGGATCTATAATAAATACGGTCAGATAAAATTCACCAACCAGAAAAAAGAAATAGACAGGGTGACCGACATCAAGGCTGTGGCCTGTGATATTTGCCACAAGAATGACCCCCCGCCGTCAGACCTGGCGCTTGGTGAACGCTTTCGCATCTTTTGGTCACCTGAAGGCCACCGTCTTCTGGGTATTGTGCAGCCCATAAGTAACGAGCCGGGCTGCTCTACCAGCTCCTGCCATTTTCACCCGGAAGACCAGACCATATTAGGGGCACTGGATGTGGTGGTGTCTTTAAAGGAAATAGACCAGCAGGTGGTGAAAATGGAAAAAGGGGTACTCAAGCTGGCCTTTTCAACCATCCTGGTCACCGCGTTTATAATCTTTTTCATTATTCTCACCTTTGTAAAAAAGCCCATCCTCAAACTGGTGGAAGGCACCCGCCGCATTGCCCGGGGGGAGTATGAAGCCAATATCGATATTGGATCTGCTTATGAGATCGGGTTTCTGGGGGAAGCCGTTCAAAAGATGGGTCGAAAAATCGGCAAGCACCAGGCGGAATTGAAAAAACAAAAAAATGAATACCAGGCCCTGTTTGACAATGCCCCCTGCATGATTGCTGTTCAGGACAAAAATTTTCGCCTGATTCAGTATAACCGGGTGTTCAAGGAACGGTTCGATCCCCGGCCCGGAGATTTCTGCTACGCTGTCTACAAGGGGCTGGATGAAAAATGTCCTGATTGTCCGGTTGAAAAAACCTTCAGGGACGGCAGATCCCATTATGGTGAAACAGAAGGCATGGGCAGGCATGGCGAAAAAAAACACTGGATTTTTATCACTGCCCCCATCATGGATGCAGACGGCAACATCGTGGCAGGCATGGAAATGAGTATTGATATCACCCAGCGCCGGCGCCTGGAAAAAGATCTGCAAAAATCCGAAGAAAAATACCATGCCATTTTCAACAACATATCCAATCCGGTATTTGCCGTGGACCAGGAGTCCTTGAAAATTTTGGACTGCAATATCAAAGCCCTGGAACTGTATAAATTTTCCGAATCGCAAATGCTGGAAAAAACCTTTACAGATTTTTTTCTGTCCGAAGAAAAAGAGGAGATGGCCAGGCAGGTGAAATCCAGAAAAGAGATATCCAAGGTTAAACAGGTTAAAGCAGACAGCAAACAGATTGATGTGGACATGTGGGTGGCACCGGCAACCTATTCCGGTCAGAAAGTATTTTTGATTACCATCAATGATATCACCCGGCGCCTGGAAACAGAACAGCACCTGCTCCATGCCAGCAAGATGGCCACCTTAGGAGAGATGTCCACCGGTATCGCCCATGAGCTGAACCAGCCGTTGTCTGTCATAAAATCCTCCTCCAGTTTCTGTTTGAAAAAAATCCACAGACAGGAGCCCATTAAGGAAGATATTCTGTATAAGCTGGTTACCAAAATAGATACCAATGTGGACCGGGCGGAAAAAATCATCCAGCACATGCGGCAGTTTGCCAGAAAATCCGATATCCGGCTGGTGAAAACCCGGATCAACGAAGTGCTGCAGCATACTTTTGAGATGTTCAACCAGCAGTTGAAAATCCGGGGGATCCAGGTGGTATGGGAAAAAAACACGGAACTGCCGGAAATTCTGGCAGACCCGGACCGTCTGGAACAGGTATTCATCAACCTGGTCATGAATGCCAAAGATGCCATTGAAGCCAAATGGGCGGCACAGGGCGGCAGGGACACCGAAGATGACCGGATTATCATCCAGACAGATGCCACAGACAACCAGGTTAGAATTGTGATTCAGGATACAGGCACAGGGATAAAAAAAGGAATAAAAGACCGATTGTTTGAGCCGTTTTTCACCACCAAGGAGGTGGGCAAGGGCACGGGCTTAGGCCTGTCCATTTCCTACGGGATTATCAAAGACTGCAGCGGAGATATCTGGGTGGGCAGGGGCCGGCAGGGCGGGGCAAAATTTACCATTGTTTTTCCGGTACCGGAAGATCTGCCTGATGATGATATTGTATATGAGTAATATGCAAAAAAAATGGGCCATCAGGAAAAGACATGGCAACCATATCTCATAATCCAGAAGGACGATGCATACGTCCGGCAGCCATTGGTAAGAAGAAAACGCCGTCATTAAGGCAGGGAGAGAACCATGGACAAGACACAATTTGCCATCCTGGTTGTGGATGATGAAGAAGATATCCGGGATGTCATGGAAATTGCCCTCACAGACATCGGTTACCGGGTGTTTCAGGCCAAAGACGGCAAAGCAGCCCTGGACCTGTTTGAAGCGCAGCAGCCGTCGATTGTGATAACAGATATTAAAATGCCTGTCATGGGGGGGATTGAACTGCTCAAACAGGTGAAACAGCGGGCACCTGATACCCAGGTGATCATGATAACCGGTCACGGGGACATGGAACTGACCATTTCCAGTCTGAAATTCGGGGCTGCGGATTTTATTACCAAGCCGGTGAATGTCGACATCCTGGAACTGGCTGTCTCCAAGGCGGTGGACAAACTTATTGCAGACCAGAAGCTGGCGGAATACACCCAAAAGCTGGAAATGCTGGTGGTGGAAAAATCCAGGTTGAACAGCCATCTGTCTTCTTTAGGCCTGATGATAGGCACGGTTTCCCATAATATAAAAGGGCTGCTCACCAACCTTGACGGGGGATTGTACATTGCCCGGTCCGGCCTGAAAAAAAAAATTTTTACAGATGTGGCGGAAGGCCTTGATCTGCTGTCCCAGAATGTGGACAAGATCAAGCAGATGATCATGGATATTCTGATGTATTCCAAGGACCGGCAAATGAACAGACATCCGGTGCCGGCAAAAAAATTTCTGGCAGAGATCCAGGAGACCATGACAATGAAACTGGCACATCACCCTATTGCATTTCAACTGGATTCAGCCCAGGCCCCGCAGACCCTGCACATAGATGCGGCATTCATGATGTCCGCCCTGGTCAATATTCTGGATAATGCTGTGGATGCCTGCCTGGAAGACAAGGACAATCCCGACCACAAAATCAGTCTTACGGTGGAAAAAGCCCGGGACAACCTGGTGATAAAAATTGCGGATAACGGCTGCGGCATGGATGTGGAAACCAAGGAGAAAATTTTTGATCTGTTTTTTTCCTCCAAGCAGGTAAAGGGAACAGGGTTCGGTCTGTTCATTGCAAAAAACATCATTGCCCAGCACCAGGGAGCAGTTGTGGTGGACTCAATAAAACGCCGGGGCACCACATTTACTATCTCTTTGCCCCAGAGGGATCAGATGGCCCAGTCAGATCAGATCTGAATTTTGCCCACAAGCTTTTTCACCACAGGTATCCGGGAAACAGGGCCGAATCGGCCGGCCAGATTATGACGGGTTATGGCGGAAAAGACAGGCCTTATGGCCATGATCCTGAGCATGGTATGGGCGGTTTTGCAAAATGCCTTTTTCCGGGCAGCGATATTAAAAAGCCACACGATCAGGGCATCGTTGTCCATATCCTCTTTGTGATGGCGCAGGGTGCTGCGTTTGAGCAATACCTTTTCCACGTAATCACAGGGGATGTGCCCGTCTTTTAAGGCCATTTCATACAGGAGGGTGCCGGGAAAATACATCAGCTTGTGGTCATAGATTTTGACCGGCTGGTCAACTGTTTTGCGGTGCAGGATGATCTTCAGGATTTTTATATAAAATTGCAGCACTTCATGTTTGTCTTTTGTTGTTTCATAGGGATTGGCAGAAATCACATCGATCATGACCCGGATCCTGCTGTCCACAACCAGGGTGAGCTTTTTCAGATAGGCCTTTTTGTCTAAAGGCCGGTTGAAAATATCTTTGCTGATGCGCGGGCTGGCTGACTGGAGCCCGATTTTCAGATACCGCAAAGTAAGGCCGCTGTCTGCCAGAATTTTCAGTTTTGCCTGGGTGATCTGCCGGGTGTTGGCCTGGATATAGAATATCGGCAGATGGATTTTTCCCATGTACCGGGCAAGAAATTTTTGGATCCTGTCTTCTGAGTTGAGGAAAAAATCGTCATCATCGATAATGATGCGTTTCAGATGGGGAATATTGTCCCTGGCCCATTCCAGCTCCTGGATCACCCGGTCAACAGCAATTTTGCGCACATAAGGGCCTTTTTTTCGAAACGCTGCCATAAGGCGGTTGTTCAGGCAGTAGGCACACTGGTAGGGGCATCCTCTGACCAGAAGCACACTGTAGGTGGAAAGCGTTGCAGGGATATTTTTTTTAAGGGACACCAGACCGGATTCTGTCAGCATATACCCGTCATCCAGATCCACCCGGGCAAGGGGCAGCTGGTTCACATCCAGCATGGGGGGCAGGGGATTGACCACAGGCCTGTTGTCTGGCGCCAGATATCCCAGGCCGGGTATCTTGCCGGGGGAAATATCTGCCAGAAGCTGTTCCATGACCTGTTCGCCCTCTCCGGCACACACCAGATCGCAAAATTGCAGAAAATAGGCCGGATCTGCAATCACAGGGGGGCCGCCCCAGATGATGGGGGAAGTGATCCGGGCTTTCAGGTACCGGGTGATCTGGATGGCCCGGGGCAGCAGATGGGTGGTTAAAATGGTTATTCCCACCAGATCGCATGTTTTGCAGTATGCTGCCAGAATGCGCAGGGCCTGTTCTGAAAGGGGGGTGAACACCGCTTCTTTTCTGCTTTCATGGTGGATGGTGGATACCCTGCATCCGCAGGATTTCAGATATGCCCCAAGGTTTCTGACACTAAAGTTTTCCAGATGTGCATTATTGATGAGTACCGCATGTTTCATGAGATTATCATCTACCAGACGCCGCTGGATTTCTCAAGGGATATTCATTGCCGGATAGAATGAATTCAGCGCAGGACCCTTGCTCTGGATATTTGCCATAAGCATGTCAGGTTTTCGATCGCTCTGTGCTGCACTCTGTTTCAAGCCCCGCCCCTGGTGGTGCCCTGTGCCCGGCCCGAGATCTACAGGGGCCTGTTGCATAAGAACAATGAAGAGCGGCAGCCCGTCCTCTGGTTGAAAACCATGCCGGTAAATTTTACCAGGCCCCCTCCGGATCTGACGGTCCGTTCACAGGACACCACCAGGGGCTTCCCATAGAAGCGCATGCTGCTATAGCAAATATTCAGACCCTTGCTGCCGGCCCTTGCCTGGAAAGTGAAAGCCTGATATGAATCACACAGGAGGTGATGCCATGACAGACAAAATACAATGTGATTACAGCGCACTGGACCATCCTGAGGTACTGGCCCGTATTTTTCATCCTGGATCAGGGGGCGGGACAGGCCCTGTCAGACCAAATGAGTTCCTGATTCCTGTGGATGAGCATGTGGACATCGGGGCCTGCTTCCATGTGGAGGACAAACAGGCCCCCACTATTTTATTTTTCCATGGCAACGGGGAGATCGTTTCCCATTATGATGATCTCGGGCCGGTGTACAACCAGATGGGAATGAATTTTTTTGTGGTGGACTTTCGGGGGTATGGAAGGTCCACCGGATCTCCCACTGTCTCCCATATGATGACGGACTGCCACACCATTCTGGATTTTGTGCAAAAGCTGCTGCACAAAAATGGATTTACCGGCAGCCTGGGTGTCATGGGAAGATCCCTTGGCAGTGCATCTGCCATTGAACTGGCATCAACAAGGCCCGCTGATATCGATTTTTTGATCATTGAAAGCGGGTTCAGCCACACGGAAAAACTGTTGAAAGTGCTGGGTATTGATCCAAGCACAGCCGGGTATAACATCTCACCCGGGTGTGAAAACTATGAAAAAATAGGGCAGTGGTCCGGTCCTTTGCTGGTTCTCCACGGGGAGTTTGACCAGCTCATCTCCTTTTCCCAGGGAAAGGACCTGTTTGATGCCTGTCCTTCCCTGGAAAAAACTCTGGTAAAAATCCCCGGTGCCAATCACAATGATATTTTCATAAAAGGCCTTGATCTGTATATGCAGGCGGTGAAAACCCTGATCATGCAGTGAAAAGATACCAGATTACAGCCGGTTGTGGGCACAGTTGATCAGGCTGGTTGTGGTTTCCCAGGAGATGCACTCATCTGTGATGGATACCCCGTACCTGAGAGCACAGCCATCCCCGGGACATTTCTGGCTGCCTTCAAACAAGTTGCTTTCCAGCATCAAACCCACGATGCAAGGATTGCCGTCCAGGCGCTGGTCCAGGGCACTTTTGAACACAAAGGGCTGACCGGTGAACTTCTGGCCGGAATTGTCATGTGAGCAGTCGATCATGATACTGTCGATAAGTTTTCGTTCTCTGAGAAGTGCCTGGGCCTTGCCCACGGAAACCGGGTCATAATTGGGGGTGTTTCCTCCCCGCAGAACAATGTGGCAGAATGGATTGCCTGTGGTGGAAACAATGGATGACCTTCCTTCCGGATCAATGCCCAGAAAATGCTGGGGGGTTCCGGATGCCTGTATGGCATTGACCGCTGCAGAAAGGGTACCGTCTGTGCTGTTTTTAAATCCCACCGGCATGGACAGGCCTGAGGCCATCTCCCTGTGGGTCTGTGATTCCGTGGTCCTGGCACCGATGGCTACCCAGGTGAGCAGGCCCGCAATATACTGGGGGGTGATGGGATCAAGTATTTCCGTTGCCGTGGGCAGGCCCATGTCATTGATGTCAATGAGCAGTTTTCTGGCGGTTTCAAGGCCTGCATTCACGTTATGGGAGGCATCCAGATACGGATCGTTTATCAGGCCTTTCCACCCCACTGTGGTGCGGGGTTTTTCAAAATACACCCGCATGACCAGATTGATCTTGTCTGCAACTTCCCGGCGAAGGGCCATCATTTTTTGGGCATACTCCAGGGCTGCTTCGGTGTCGTGGATGGAGCAGGGCCCGGCAATGACCAGAAGGCGCGGGTCTTTGCCGGTCAAAATGTCTGCCACATCCCTTCGGCCGGTGATAACGGTCCGGGCAGCATCATCAGACAGGGGCAGTGTCTGCTTCATCTTTGCCGGCGGGGTGAGGGGCTTGAACTCTTTTACATGGATGTCAAAGGTTTTTGTCATGGCGGTTTCCTTTTGCAGGTCAAAAATGCCGCCTCTGGCTGGAAACAAAAAAGCCGCAGGCGGTTTTGCCTGCGGCTTGTGAGTTTATGGGGACATACTCATGGCAGCCCAGGCAGATTCCTGTAAAAATAATACCAGAAGTAAAAATAGGATCTGTCTGTTTTGCCACAATTCATTTTAAAAGCTCCATTAATTTTATTCAGCTAAACCACATCCGCAGTGTTTCGTCAAGCACTTATATCCAAGAATGTATAAATTTTTATGGGGGAACAGGATTTTTTTCCGGCAGTTGTTTTTTTTTATCTTGACAGCAGCCTGAATAAACAAATATGACTGGCAATACGCATCTGACAATCAAGTTGTTTTTCCAGCAGGGAGTTTTTGTCCATGGATATGAAGCGCGGCTACTATGAAGATGTTCAACTTGTCACATCCCCGGTGGTTTTTTTCTGGTTGGTGGTTCTTCTGGTCACGCTTTTGTTGTTTCCCTTTGTTGTCAGCAATTATTATGTGTATGTGGCCAACTATATCGCCATCAACATCATCGTGGCCGCCGGCTTGAACCTGCTGGTGGGATATACCGGCCAGATCAGCCTGGGCCATGCCGGTTTTTTTGCCATCGGCGCCTATGGCACGGTGATCCTCATGGCCAAAGCCGGGATGCCGTTTCTTCTGGCACTGCCCTGTGCCGGACTGGTGGCGGCCGGGTTCGGATTTCTGCTGGGCCTGCCGGCCCTGCGCCTGGAAGGGCCGTACCTGGCCATCGCCACCCTGGGATTCGGGCTGACCATCACCCAGGTGATCGGCCGCATGACTCTGTTCGGCGGCCGGGAAGGGCTTCACGCCCCGGATCTGGTCATCGGGCCCTGGGCTGTTGATACGGACCGGCAATTTTATTTTCTTCTGATCGGTATGACGGTGCTGCTGTTGCTGGGCATGCGAAGCCTGATCAAAACCCGTGTGGGCCGGGCTTTCATTGCAATCCGGGATGCGGATATCGCAGCACAGACCATGGGTGTGAATATTGTGTTCTACAAAACCCTGGCCTTTGCCGTGTCCGCATTTTACGCCGGCATCGGCGGCGGTCTCTATGCCTTTGTGCTCCGGTTTATCGAACCGGAAATCTTTACTTTGATGATGTCCATCATGTTCCTGGCCATGGTGGTTGTGGGCGGGCTGGGGTCCCTGATGGGGCCTGTTGTGGGGGCCGGCCTGCTGTGCTGGCTGGATCTGAAATTGAGAAATATCCTGAACATCCCCTTTTTGGGAGACTGGCTGGAAACACTTTCCAGGTCATGGTTTTCCATCACCGGGGTATCCAATATCCAGTATATCGTGTTCGGTTCCATCATGGTGGCCATCATGCTGTTTGAACCCCTGGGGCTTTACGGGGTGTGGCTGAGAACCAAACAATACTGGCGGACCTGGCCGTTTTGAAAAATCAGGCAAGGGATCAGGCTTTCCTTATTGTTGTTATTCGGGCATCGGGGGTTTCAGGGAATGGATGGTGTATGTGAAAGGGCACGGGTATGATTGATTTTTTGCAGATGGTTGTCAGCGGTGTGGCTGTGGGCAGTTCCTATGCCCTCATGGGCCTTGCCATGGTCATTATTTACAAGACATCCGAGGTTCCCAACTTTGCCCAGGGAGAAATGGCCCTGGTAACCTCCTTTATCACCATGATGCTGCTCACCACATTCGGCTATCCGGTCTGGCTGGCTTTCTGCCTGGCCCTGGTGTTTGCCGCTTTTCTGGGGGCCTTTCTGGAGTTTGCCGTGCTTCGACGGGCCAAAAATCCCAATATTCTGGGCACCATCGTTATTACTATTGGACTGGAAATGGTCCTTTTGGGGCTGGTTTCCTGGAAATTCGGGGCGGAGCAGAAAACCATGCCCTTTCCCATCGGTCCCTATGACAGTTTTATCATCGGCGATATCTTCATTGCCAAGCTGGAGGTCCTGACCCTGGTATCGGCTTTGCTTCTCATGACCCTGCTGTTTTTCTTTTTCAAATATACCCGGCTGGGGCTGGCCATGAAAGCCACCCAGCAGAATGCGGTTGCGGCAAAAATTGTGGGGATCCGCACCAACCGGATCATGATGATGACCTGGGCGATCTCATCGGTGGTGGGGGCCACGGCCGGGCTGTTGATATCTCCGGTGATCATGCATCCTTTCATGATGTGGGATCCCATGCTCAAGGGGTTTGCCGCCGCAGTCATGGGGGGTATGACCTCTCTGCCCGGGGCGGTGGCGGCCGCCTATCTGCTGGGGATCATCGAAAATCTGTTCGGCGGATATGTGTCCATTGAATTTAAATCCGTGGTGGCCTTTGCCATCATTGTGCTGGTGCTCTGTTTTAAACCCAGCGGCCTGTTTGCCAGGCATTACGTGAAAAAAGTATGAAAATGGGGTGGGGTCAGGCCTGGCTTATTGGATCCAATAAGCCAAGCCTGACCCCAATAGCCCCAACAACAACAAGGAGGATGTCATGAAAAAAGGTGTGATGGTGTTAGGATGCATGGTGTTTTTGCTGGTGTTCACCGCATTTGCCTGGGCCGAGGAAGGGGTGACCGGCACCGAAATTCACATAGGCCAGTGGGGGCCCCAGACCGGCCCGGCTGCCGCCTGGGGATCGGTGGCCCGGGGGACCGGGGATTATTTCAAATGGATCAACGAAACCGGCGGGATCCATGGCCGCAAAATCGTGTACCATATGTTTGATGACGGATACAACCCCGCCAAAACCCTGGCCGGGGTCAAGGATCTTCAGGAAAACACCGGAATCTTTGCCTGGGCTTCCGGTGTGGGCACCTCGCCGGGCCTGGCGGTCAAGGACTACCTCATGGAAAGAAAAATTCCCTGGGTGGGGCCGGCAGCCGGTTCCCTGCACTGGGTGTCTCCACCTCACAAATATCTGTTTGCGGTCTATCCGCTGTATTACAACGAAGCCCGGGCCCTGGTCCGGTATGCCGTGGAGGAGATGGGCAAAAAAAAGGTGGCCGTGGCTTACCTGAATGATGAGTACGGGAAAAACGGACTGCGGGGTGCCATTGAAGAACTGGCCCGCCATGGCATGGAAGTGGTGGCACAGGTGCCGGTGGAACAGTCCGATTCGGACATGAAGCCCCATGTGATGCAGTTGCGAAAATCAGATGCCGACATGGTGCTGCTGTGGACCACAGTAAGCCATGCGGTGCGCATTGTGGGCACGGCCAAGGCCATGAATTTTGCCCCTCAGTTCATGAGTACCAGCACCTGCTCGGATTTTCCCCTTATGAACCATATCTCCAAGGGCCTGTGGGAAGGGGTGATCTGTGCCACGTTCGGGGAACTTCCTGATTCGGACCATCCCAAAATGCAGCAGTACAAAAAAGAGGTGTTCGAGCAGTTCGCCGCCAAAGAGGAGCGCTGGGGCATGTTTTATGCCGCCGGTATCATTTTTATCGAACCCATGGTTGAGGCGTTGAAAAATGCGGGGCCTGACCTGACCCGGGAAAAATTTGTGGAAGAAATGGAAAAACTCACCGGATTCAAGGGCGTTGGGCCGGAAATCAATTTCAAGCCCTTTGATCCCGAAGACATGTACAGCCGCCAGGGCACCCGCCAGACCTTCCTGGTCAAAAGCCTGGCTGACGGCAAAGCGGAAAGACTCACCGACTGGATCACCCTGGATTAACCTGCATGCCGCCCTGCTGCCGGAGGATGCCGGCAGCAGGGCGGCTGCGACCTGATACGTGGAGCCCGTGTTTTTATGACTTCGGATTTTCTGACTATTTCCAACCTGTTCATCTCCTTTGGCGGCATCAAGGCATTGCAGGATATCAGTTTTTCCATGGCACAGGGGGAGATATTTTCCGTAATAGGTCCCAACGGTGCCGGGAAAACCACCCTTTTCAACTGCATATCCGGCCTTTACCGGCCCGATACCGGATCCATCCGGTTTGAAGGCACTGCCATAGAGAAAAAAAAGCCCCATGCCATTGCCCGGCTAGGGATCGCCAGGACCTTCCAGAACATCGAGCTGTTTTCCCATATGAACACCATGGAAAATATCATGCTGGGACGGCATATCCACATGGGTACGGGCCTGTTCCGGGGCATGTTCATGTGGGGCCGCCATTCTTTTGCCGCCAGAGAAGAGATCCGGCACAGAGAACATGTGGAGCGGATCATTGACCTGCTGGAACTGCAGAACGTGCGGGATTTTCCTGTGGGGGCACTGCCCTATGGCACACAGAAACTCATTGAACTGGCCCGGGCCCTGGCCCTGGAACCCCGGCTGCTGCTCCTGGACGAACCCTGTGCCGGCATGAACCAGGAGGAAAAGCAGGACATGATTTTCTGGATTAAAGATATTCAGGATGACCTGGGCATCACCATTCTGCTCATCGAGCATGACATGAAGCTGGTCATGGATATTTCCGACCGGGTACTGGCCATCAATTTCGGCCAGCCTGTCACCCTGGGCACGCCCGGGGCGGTGCAGCAGAACAAAGAGGTGCGCAAAGCTTATATCGGAGAGGAGGAGCAGGATGGCCCATCTGCTGTCGGTTAAGAATATCGAGACCTATTACGGGCTGGTCTATGCCATCCGGGGGGCATCCTTTACTGTGGAGGAGGGCAGCATTACCGCCATTCTGGGCAACAACGGTGCCGGAAAATCCACTGTTCTCAAAACCATCATGGGCCTGATCGCGGACCAGCCGGACAAGGGCGCCATTGAATATGACGGCATCCCCATCCAGGGGTGGGACACGGACAGGATTGTACGAAAGGGTATCGCGTATGTGCCTGAGGGACGGGAAATTTTTGAGGAACTCACGGTTGAGGAACATTTAATAATGGGGGCATATACCTGCACTGACCGGTCGGGAATCCGCAGGGATATGGAACAGGTATATGCCTATTTTCCGGTGCTGGCTGATCGGACCCGCCAATGGGCCGGGACCCTGTCCGGCGGGGAACAGCAGATGCTGGCCATCGGCCGGGCCCTGATGCTCAGACCCCGGCTCCTGATCCTGGACGAACCTTCCCTGGGGCTTTCTCCCATCCTGGTCAAGGAGATCTTCTCCATTATCCGGCAGATCAACCAGAAGGGCACCACCATTCTGCTGGTGGAGCAGAACGCCCGTATGGCCCTGTCCATTTCCCGCACAGGCCTGATTCTGGAAAACGGGCGGTTTGTGATGAAGGGCCGGTCTGAAGATTTGTTGAATGACAAGGATGTCCAGGAGTTTTACCTGGGTATAAAATCAGAAACATCTGCCAAAGGATTTCAGCGGTGGAAGCGCAAAAAGGCATGGCGATGAACCGGAAAAGTCTTGATACAGTCCCCCGGGTATTTTCCCGGACCGTGAAAAACAATCCTGAAAAGGTGGCCCTGCGTACCAAAAAGCTGGGGCTGTGGCACGATATCTCTTTTGACCGGTTTTACAACCAGGTGCAGAAAATCGGGTGTGCCCTGGTGTCCATGGGATTTGAAAAAGGCGATGCCGCCTGCATCATCGGTGACAATGCAGTGGAATGGGTGGTCGCGGATCTGGGGATACAATGTGTGGGGGGCGTGTCTGTGGGCATTTATGCCACCAATGCCTGGCAACAGGTGGAATATGTGGTGTCCCACAGTGACGCCAAATTTTTGTTTGTGGAAAATGAGGAACAACTGGATAAGTGGCTGCATTTCAGGGATCAGGTGCCCCTTCTCAAGCAGGTCATTGTCTGGGATACCCGGGGTCTGACACAGTTTTCCGACCCCATGGTCACCACCTTTGAAGATTTTCTGGAAAAAGGGAATCAGGAGCTTCAACAGAATCCCGGCCTGTTTTCCGGTCGTGGAGAGCAGGTGACAACAGAGGACACAGCCGTGATCATCTACACCTCAGGCACCACAGGGCCGCCAAAAGGGGCCATGCTGACCCACGGCAATGTCACCTGGATGGCGGATGCCGTGGCCGCCACTAACAAAGTGTATGATACAGACCAGGTATTGTCGTTTCTGCCCCTGTGCCATATTTTTGAGCGGCTGTTTACCGTATTTATCCAGATCCGATATGCCTATACCGTCAATTTTGTGGAAAAACCGGACACGGTAATGCAGAACATGATGGAAGTCTCCCCCACTGTGGGGTATGCCGTGCCCAGGATATGGGAAAAATATTATTCCAATGTCATGATTAAAATGGCGGATGCGGACTGGTTCAAGCGAAGCGTTTTCAGGGCAGCCCTGAAAATCGGGGAACGCCGGGCGGATAAGGTCATGCATTTTTTACCGGTACCTCTGTATCTGCAATCTCTTTTTTATCTGGTTGATTTTGTGGTGTTCAGAAAACTCAGAGAACGGCTGGGATTTGAGCGGATACGGATAGCTTATTCCGGGGCTGCCCCTATTTCCCAGGAGGTGCTTCGGTTTTTTCAGTCCATCGGCATGAACCTGATTGAAGGGTATGGCCAGACAGAAGGCACCGGGGTCACCACCCTGTCCCCGGAGGGCAGGGTCAAGTTCGGCACCGTGGGCCAGGCCCTGCCGGATACCGATATTAGAATAGCTGAAGACGGAGAGATCCTGGTGAGATCTCCAGGGGTATTCAAAGGGTATTACAAGGGGGAAGATGCCACTGCCAAAACCATAAAAGAGGGCTGGCTGCTCACCGGTGATGTGGGAGAAATGGATGCAGATGGGTTTTTGAAAATCACGGACCGCAAAAAAGATATCATTGTTACGGCCGGCGGCAAGAACATCACCCCCCAGTACATTGAAAACAAGCTCAAGGCCAGTGTTTACATCAATGATGCAGTGGTTATAGGAGACCGCAGAAAGTTTTTGACCTGTTTGATCATGATCGATGAAGACAATGTGGTCAAGTATGCCCAGGACAACAAAATTCAGTTTTCCACCTACAGGGATCTGACCGGAAGCCCGGAAGTGATAACTCTCATTGATAAAGAAGTGGCGACCGTGAACCAGACCCTTGCCAGGGTGGAAAATATCCGCAAATTCACCATCCTGCCCAAACGCCTCTACGAAGAGGACGGAGAGGTCACCCCCACCATGAAAATCAAGCGCAAGATCGTTCATGAAAGGTTTGCAGATATCATCGAGGGCATGTACCAATGATCTCTTTGTTTATATACAGGCTATCGGCTTGTCTGATCGCATGCCAGGTCTTTACACCGGTCAAAATTCCTGATACAAATATACTGGGATTGGGATAGACGGCCATTGCCAAAACTGTGCAAATGGTAAACGGGTTTTTGTTATATCTGTAAAAAAGGGTAAAGGCATGGATACGGCTGGGGAATATTTCGATGATGGCAGCTCTTTTTTGCCCATTGATCCGTTGTCCATCAATCCGGATTCTCTGGCTGATTTCGCGCTTTTTGAACGAAATGACACTGACACAGAGGGCAAATATCGGTTTCGCTGTCTGTTAAAAGATACCACCTCCATCCCCAGGCTGCGGCTGCTTGAATTACTGCGTGCATGGGATGTTGTTTATATCCACAGGACCCAGAGACAAAATTATAATGAATATGTTAAAAACAACCTGGAGTTCATATTAAAGCATGAGGAAATAGATGACAAAAAAAAGAGTGCTGCCCTGACCCGATTGTCCACAGATGTGGTCAAAGAATCTTTTCAGATTAATTTTGCCTCCGGCCGGGAATGCCGTAATATGGTGGAAAACATCCAGCATCTGATTACCCGGGCCATTGATTATATCTCCAGCATTGCATCTTTGGGGGGGATTGCCGAACTGGTGGGCCATGATTATGAAACCCACACCCATTCCATCAAGGTGGGATGGCTGATGGCTACATTTATCAATTTCAACCAGGACCTTTTTCCTATCTCCTCAAAATCAGCGGTAAAAGAGTTTATGATCCAGGCGGCAGTGGCTGGATTCCTGCACGATATCGGCAAGGTAAAAATTCCAAAGAATGTTATCAACAAGCCGGGACAACTCAATAACCTGGAATATGTCATCATACAGTCCCATACAGCCTATTCCACCAGCCTGCTGTTTGAAACCAAATTGCCCAGATCCTTCATGCAGATGATTTTGTATCACCACGAAAACGAAGACGGCAGCGGCTATCCCAAGGGGCTGTGCAGGGATCAGATTCCGGTGCTGGCCAAGGTATGTCATATTATTGATGTGTTTGATGCCCTCACGTCCAGGCGCCCATACAAACCAGCCAAAAGTCCGTTTGAAGCCCTCAAGATCATGGCAGGAGACAACCCGTATCTGGAAACACTGCAGAAATTTGAAGAAGAGGCCAGAAAAAATCAACGGGCCCCTGTGACAGCCATTGTCCGGGATGATTATGAAGCAAAACTCAGACGGCTTCGGGAAAGAGAAATACTGGAAGAAGAGGCACAAAAAAGGGTGGAAGCCAGAATGCGCCTGCGGGACCAGGGTATGTCCCATTGCTTTAACAAGGAACTTTTAAAACGGTTCATTCTGACCATCAACAGTTCAGACAATTTTGATCTGACGGGCCTGTTGTAACTGCTTTGCCATGGCTTTGGCGCAAAGGCTTATCTGGATGCCGGGTAGCCCGCCTGTGTGACTGCCGTTACTGCCTGATCCACCAGGCTGTCTTTTGCAACAGAAAAAGAGGCTTTTTTCCCGGAAAGATCCACAACAACATCAGAAACACCGGCAATCTCTTCCAGTGTTTTTTTGACCATGCCTGAGCAATGGCTGCAGCTCATATTGTTTACGGTTATGGTGACCTGTGACATAATATTTTCTCCTTGAAACCAAGTTCCAGCATACAGATTTTTATACAAAAGGCTGTTTAGCATTACAGGGTTTTTCAGTTAAACCGCCATGTAACTTCATGTAAAGTCATTTAAAAGACTGATGAAATCAGCCTGAATTAAAAATAAGTGAATTTGCCTGTTTGTCAATTACCCAACTTTCAGCTTTATGTTATGTCCAGGGCCTCCGAAGTTGTTATCTTGATCTGTTCATGGGGTCTGACCTGTGGTATAGTAACTTTTTTTAATATTTATGATGCAAGGAAATACAAGTGATGCAATTAACCGGTGCCCAGCGCAAATACCTGCGTGGGCTTGCCCACCATTTGAACCCCGGAGCTCTGGTGGGCCAAAAAGGGGTGACTCCGGCGCTGCTGGAAGAAATTGAAACAGCACTGGACGGGGCTGAACTGATTAAAATTAAATTTGTGGACCACAAGGACAAAGAAACCAAAACCAGCCTTTTAGATGACATTGTCCGCAAGACCCGTGCCTGTCCTGCAGGCATGGTCGGCCATGTGGCGGTGCTTTTTCGGCAGCACAAAGATCCTGAAAAGCGCCGTATAAAGCTGCCCTGAAAAAGCGGTTTTTTTGTGAGGGGTCACCATCAGGAGGGGTCAGGCTTGCGTTATTGTCGTTATTGATTACCGATGCAGCCATTTTTTGTAGCTTTACTTTCAATAACGACAATAACGCAAGCCTGACCCCATTTTTACTAAAATAAGGATGATATTTACGCATGAAGGTCGGCATCATCGGTCTGCCCCAGGCAGGCAAGAAAACTTTGTTTCAGATTTTAACGGGAAATGAGATCACTGATCCGTCAAAGGCAACTAAACCAGTACCCGGGGCTGCTGATATTCTGGATTCCCGGTTCAATGCCCTGGTGGATATGTATGCACCCAAAAAGCAGGTGCAGGCGCGGCTGGACCTGGTGCTGTTGCCCAAACTGGAGGCTGAAACCATATCCAAAGGAGATATTTTCAAGGACATCGCAGACATGGATGCCATCTGCCATGTGATCCGGGCCTTTGAAGATGATGCCATCTACCATGTTTCAGGCTCTGTGAATGCATTCCGGGACTTTGAAGCGGTGAATGCGGAACTGCTCATGCATGACCAGATTTTTGTGGAAAAACGGATGCAGCGCCTTGAAGAGGAAGTTAAAAAGATAAAGGATGAGACCAGGCAAAAAGAACTGGAACTCATGATCCGAATCAAAGATCATCTGGAATCAGAAACCCCTCTGCGGCTGATGCCCCTGACCGGGGATGAAGAAAAGATGATCCGCAGCTATCCGTTCATCACCAGGAAAAAAATGGTAATTGCCGTGAATGTGGCGGAAGATGATCTGGACAACAAGGATCTGCTGGCCGGATTCAAAGATAGCTGTGACAGCCAGGCCATTGAAGCCATGATGGTGTCAGCCAGGGTGGAGGCCGAGATTGCCCTGCTGGATACAAAAGAGGAAAAACAGGAATTTCTGGAGGATCTGGGTATTGGAGAGACCGCACTTGAGAAGCTCACCCGCCTGTGTTTGCGGTCCTTGAATCTGATTTCCTTTTTCACCGTTGGAAAAGACGAGGTCCGGCAGTGGCTGGTACGCCAGGGCAGCACCGCACCTAAGGCAGCCGGGGTGATCCATTCAGATCTGGAAAGGGGATTTATCCGGGCAGAGGTGTTTTCTTATGAGGATCTCATGGCAATGGGGTCGGAAGCAGCCTTGAAAAAAAACGGCAGACTGCATGTGGAAGGCAAGGACTATATTGTCACGGACGGGGATATTTTAAATATCCGGTTTTCCGTGTGACCATTCTTTGGGGGTCGGGGGCGCCTTTCACAAGGGGGTGCCCCAAGAACCCCATTTAGTCCGGTGCATTGCCATGGGCCTGGGTCAGGCGCTGTTTCAGGTATGCGATTTCATCAGCATCATATGCATCCAGGTCAAAGCAGTATCCGTCTTCTCCCAGCAGGCCTCCGGGGATAAGGTCACCGGTTTCGTTTGGATCTGTGATCATGTCACCGTAAAAACAGATGGACAGCCATCTTTCTTGTGGGTCGTCATCAATGACATCCACCATGGCAAACAAAGACCGGTTTTTCTGGTCCTGGTGCCGGGGCCGCACAGAATAGCTCACACTGGGCCTGGCCACAAATGTAAGGTCGGTCTTTTCAAGGGCGTTCACATGGGTGAGTAATTCCTCAAAAGCCTTTTTGATGCGGGTATCGTTGTCTTTCCAGTCTGCGATAAATTGGGCAAGTCCGGTCATTTATTATTCCTTTATGTGTTTGAGCAAATGTCCGAGTTCAGGGAAAATCAAGGCGTTGCAGGCAAGTTTGCAGGCCTTGATGCTGCCCGGGATGCAGAACACCACCGTGCTTTTTATGATGCCGGCCGTGGCCCGGGACATGATGGCTGCTGAATCGATCTCTTCAAAGGAGAGCTGGGCAAACAGAGGACCGAATGCGGTGAGGTGTTTTTCAAAAAACGGCTGCACCGCTTCTATGGTCATATCTTTGGGACTGATGCCGGTACCGCCGGTCATGATAACCGCATGGGGGGAAATCTTGTCGATTATATGGGTTAACAACTCCTGGATGGCCCCGGTATCATCGGTAACGGTCTGGTGGATCACCACCTCGTGCCCCTCTTTTTTTGCCTGCTTCTTGATCCAGGCCCCGCTTTTGTCATCTGACAGCTTCCGGGTGGTGGATACGGAAAGCACGGCAATGGAGATCTCTTTTATACCCGCCTTCTTATGTTCAATGGTGCTCATTTGTCGATTTCCTTGAATACCAGATCCTGGTTGTCATGTTCAGATACATGGACATGGATGGTGTCCTGGTGCTCTGTGTCCACAAAAATACCCCTGTAATCCGCCTGGATGGGCAGTTCCCTGTGTCCCCGGTCCACCAGGATGGCCAGCTCAATGCGGGCGGGCCGGCCAAAATCCATGAGTGCTTCCATGGCAGCCCGGATGGTTCTGCCCGTGTACAGCACATCATCCACCAGGATGATTATTTTGTCATCCACATTGAAAGGAATATCAGAAGGCCTGACAATGGGCTGGTGGCTGATTTTTGTCCAGTCATCTCTGTACATGTTGATGTCCATGCTGCCCACAGGCAGGGTGACACCCTCAATGTGCCGGATCTGGTCTGCCAGTCTTTTGGCCAGAAAATCCCCCCGGGTCTGGATGCCCACCAAAGCCAGGTCCTTGGCGCCCCTGTGGATTTCTGTGATTTCATGGGCAATCCTGGAAATGATGCGTTTGAAATCCTGGTCATTGAGAATGGGTCTGGTCTGTTTCATTCAATGCCTTTCATTTGCAATGGGTTGTACCATGTAACATTTGGAACATATGCCCGCCAACGGTGTTGTACTTTTCAATCATGTACCACCTTTTTTCCCGGGGAGCAAGCCCCTGGTTTGCGGCTCCCGGCGCAACCGCATGTAACCACATCCAGTTCAGCTGTTTGATACCCGCCCCCTGAGGGTGCCGTGTGACCGGCCCGAGATTGGCATCTGACGGTCCTGTCACACGGCACCCTCAGGGGGCTATGTCAATATATGTGACGCTGCATCTACATGCGATTACCCTGACCGATAGGGGTTCTGCCTGGCATTACATCGCATCTTAGCCGGATTGACAGCAGTGGTGAGAACACGATTCATGGCACAGGGGCCGTCCCACACGGGTCGCAAGCACAGAAATCCAAAATGATATAGGCCCATGTTCAGGTCTGAGAAATCGTGACCATACCCGTGTTCAGGTGTGTGAAAACCCTTCCGCTGTGTTAGCTGGTAGACCAAAAAACAAAATTGAAGGCCTGTGCCTTGATTTTCAGGTGAAGTCGTCTATAATCAGGGCACTATCATGGATCTTTGCCAAGGACAGGTGGAATGCAACTGGATTGTACAGGGGTGATTCTGGCCGGCGGGAAAAACAGCCGGCTGCCCGGAAAGAAAAAAACTTTTCACAGAATCGGACATACCACCATGCTGGAGAGACTCTGCATTCTTTTTTCACAGGTGTTTAAAGAAAACATCCTTGTGGTCAATGAGCCGGAGGAATTTCTGGCGCCTGATATGCTGGTGGTCACAGACATCATCCCGGCCCGGTGTGTGCTGGCAGGGCTGCATGCCGGATTATTTTACGCCTCATTTCCCCATGCATATGTAACAGCCTGTGATATCCCCTTTGCCAGTGAAGCGGTGATCCGGCACCTGGTAAAAAAGGCTGCGCCCGGGGACCATGTGGTCATCCCCCGGACAGAAGAGGGGCTGGAACCCCTTTCTGCCGTTTATTCCAGGGCCTGTATTCCCTTGATTGAATCCAACCTGGAAAAAAAAATCTACAAAATCAAAGGGTTTTACAAGAAAAAACATGTCAAGGAAGTACCGGTATCTGTATTGAAAAAACTGGACCCTGATATGGGGTTTAAATTCAATGTAAATACCCCGGAAGACCTTGAAAAAGCAAAACAACTGGCAGCAGAAAAACAAACAGGAAAACACCAATGAATGACAACAGCGCACATTCCGATTCAATGACCATGGAACAGATGATACGTAAAATCAAGGACCATCCCGATTTTTCCCGGGCAGGCATGATTCTGGCACATAACGGTATTGTCCGGGCAACATCCCGGGATGGCCGTGCTGTCACAGGGCTTGAAATTGCGGTGGACCACGGAAAGCTGAAAGAAATTTTACACAAGGAAAGATCCCGGCCCGGCATCCTGGATATCCAGGTGCATATCAGGGAAAATACCAAACTGACCGTGGGAGATGATGTGATGTTTCTGGTGGTGGCCGGAGATATCCGGGAAAATGTCATCCAGACCCTTACTGACACCCTGAACCAGATAAAATCACAGGTAACCAGTAAAACCCAGTTTTTTCAATAATATTGGGCGCCTGAACCAGACAAGGAAAATTAATGATGACTGAATTTACCCACCTGGACAACCAGGGCCATGTGCGCATGGTGGATGTGGGAGAAAAACCTGAAACCATTCGCACAGCGGTTGCCGAAGCTTTCGTTGCCATGCATCCTGATACCCTTGCAAAAATCCTGGATGAAAAGGTAAAAAAGGGCAATGTCCTTGAAACCGCCAGAATCGCAGGCATTATGGCTGCCAAGAAAACGGCGGATCTCATTCCCATGTGCCACCCCCTGAACATCACCCATGCAGCCGTTGATTTTTTTCCCGAGCCTGACACAAGCCGGATCCGCATGGCAGCACAGGTGTCGCTGACCGGACGGACCGGGGTGGAAATGGAAGCGCTGACCGCCGTGTCTGTGGCAGGCCTGACCATCTATGACATGTGCAAATCCTATGACAGGGGCATGACATTGTCCGGGATCCGGCTGTTGTCCAAGTCCGGGGGAAAAAGCGGGACCTGGCAGGCCGGTGATACGTTTGAAAACACAGACACTTCGGTGTGACTGCATGGTAATTTCCCTGGAGAACCTGGGGTATCTCGGGGCAGGATTCGGCCTGGGGGTTCTGGTCTGCCTGATCCTGGCCCGGACCGGGGTGCTGTTTTTTTCCAGCCGCATGAGGCAGATGTCCGACCAGACCCTGTACCAGCATGCCAACCGGTTCATGGAGATGGCGGACAATTATTTCAAGGGTTATGTTCAAGAGGCAAGAAAAGATTTTTCTATCCAGGGCAAAGAACTGCGCCAGTCCATGGATCCGGTGCGCCAGACCCTGAACCAGTATGAAACACGGCTCCAGGCCATGGAGGCGGCCCGGGAGCGTGCAAACGGGGCAATTTCTGAAAAACTGGCCCAAATGGGCCGGGTCCAGCATCAGCTCCATCTGGAAACAGGGAACCTGGTCAAGGCACTGCGCCTGCCCCATGTCCGGGGCAGGTGGGGGGAAATAACCTTAAAAAAGGTGGCAGAACTGGCTGGTATGGCCCAGTATTGTGATTTTCATGAACAGCCTGCCAAAGGATCCGGGAAAGGGTCTTTGCGGCCAGATATGGTGGTGACCCTGCCATCTGACCGCAGGATTGTGGTGGATGCAAAGGTGCCCCTCATGGCCTATCTGGATGCCCTGGAAGCTTCTGATGAGAAGGAAAAAGAGGCCCGTATGGCAGACCATGCCCGCCAGGTGGCCACCCATATCACCCGGCTGGCATCAAAAAATTACGCAGCAGCCTTTGCCCCTACCCCGGAATTTGTGGTCCTGTTCATCCCGGGGGAGAATTTTTTTTCCGCTGCATTAAGCCATCAGCCGGATCTCATTGAACGGGGGATCGAAAACGGCGTGGTCCTTGCCACCCCCACCACCCTGATTGCGCTGTTAAAGTCCGTGGCCTATTCATGGCAGCAGAAAAACAGCCATGAAAATGCCGAAGAGATCCGGCATCTGGGGGTAGAGCTATACCGTCGGCTGTGCGCCATGGCCGAGGGGATGAACCATCTGGGAAAAGACATTGAAAAATGTGCCGCCAGCTTCAACCGTACCGTCAGAACAATGGAGAAAAAAGTCATGCCCCCGGCCCGAAAGCTGGACGCCATGGGGGTTGCCAACCGGGATATGCCTGATCTGGAGGCCATAGACCCTTCTGATGCCAGTGTGACACCCTTTTACAAGAGATCGGACCATGATATGTAAATCCAAAAAAACTGTTTTTCTGAATGGAATTGGCACCCTGGTGATCGGGATTGCCCTGTGTTTTTTTACAGGATGCGGGTTTTTTGAACCCAAAGAGCCCGGGGACATACGGGAGCAGTCACTGGAAAAACTGCCAGTGAAAAAGTATCCGAAATTTGCCGATACCCAAAATTTTTCAGGGCTTGACCAGGCCCTGGCCCAGAGCCTGGTCTATTTTAACAAACTGCCCGGATCCCGGCAGTTTACTTTTGGACCGGACCTTTATACTGCCGCGCACATGATCCGCACCATTGAAACTCTGCAGACATTTGTTTCAGGCAATCCGTCTGAAGCGGATCTTAACCGGTTTATCCGGGATCGCTTTCATGTGTATGCAAGCGCAGCCAATGACAAAAACCAGGTTCTGTTCACCGGGTATTTTGAACCCACCTACAACGGCAGCCTGTATCCGGATGACCGGTTTTTGTATCCTTTGTATTCTTTGCCCGAAGATCTTGTGGAAATAGATCTGGCCATGTTTTCCGACAAGTATAAAGGCCATGACCGCCTGAAGGGCCGGGTGGCGAAAAACCGGGTGGTGCCCTATTTTTCCCGGCAGGATATAAACGTCATGACCGATTTTCACCAGCGGGCGGTTCCTGTGGCCTGGCTTGAAAGCCGGGTGGATCGGTTTTTTCTGGAAATTCAGGGATCCGGCAGGATCCAGACCCCGGAAAAAGAGATCATCCGGGTGCATTATGCCGGCAGCAACGGCAACCGGTATCGGTCCATCGGCCGGTATCTCATTGAAAAACAGGAAATTGCCAAAGAAAACATGTCCATGCAGGCTATCCGTCAATGGCTGGAAGACCATCCCGAGCGTATGGATGAAGTGCTGCACCACAACGAAAGTTTTGTGTTTTTCAGAACGGAAACAGGCGGGCCTTTTGGCAGTATCGGGGTGCAATTGACACCGCTGCGGTCCATGGCCACCGATTACAGGCTGTTTCCCAGGGGAGCCCCTTGCTTTGTGAACACCGCCTTGCCTGATCCTGATAAGCTGGACAGTTTCGAAATGTCAACAGACCTGGATCAGTGGGACAGGGTGTCGCTGTTTGTGATGAACCAGGACACCGGTGGTGCCATCCGGGGTCCGGGCCGGGCAGACCTGTTCTGCGGCAGTGACGGGTATGCCCGGTTTGCAGCCGGTCATATGAATATCCGGGGACAGCTGTATTTTCTTGTGCTGAAACCCTGAACAGGCTTATTGACCAGATCCATTGCAAGGGTCCTGACCAGATCCCCCTGTGGGTGCCCTGTGACCGGATCGTCAGTTTTTTTTCATTCCGGGCCGGGCGCAGGGTTCCTGGGGGGGGACAGACGTCGGGCAGCCAAAAGGCGTTGTTGGGATGGCTCCGGGCAGCGCTCTTTGCCTGCAGGTCAGCGCCAGACAATGTCTTGTGATCTGAACATCAAAAACACCTCTTTGCCCGGCTGCAGAAGCAGGCTGCCGGTAAGTTCCGGATCAAGGCCCAGCATGAAAGTCATTTCAGGCACTGCAATGGTGGTCATGATCTCCTGTTGCTTTCCGGTCATATGCATGGACTGAATCTGTCCTTTTAACTGATTGTCATACCTGTTGTCTGTTTCACGGCCTGTGGTCAGGTGGATTTTTTCCCGCCTGATAATGGCGGCTTTGCCGGACCGGGCTGCAGGAGGCAGAACAATACACTGGCTGTTGTCCAGAATTTTTGTCAGTCCCTGTCTGCCGGTGGTGTAGGGGCCGGGAATAATGATCTCCATGCCTGTGGAAAACAGGGTGCCGTTGTTGATGGAAATCTGGGTGTCGCTGCAGTCAAACAGCCAGGCCAGGTCGTGGCTGGCAATTACCAGGGTGGTGCCCCAGTTTTTTCGTGCTGCCAGGGCTGCCTGGCGGATCAGGGCCGCACTTTGGGCATCCACGCTGGCAACCGGTTCATCTAACAGAAGCACCTTAGGTTTGAGGATGAGCCGGGCAGCCATTGCCACCCGCTGGGCTTCCCCCCCGGAAAGGGCATGCCACTGGCGATGGGCAAACCCCTCATATGCCAGACCCACCCTGGCCAGTGCCCGGCGGATGCGGGTCTGTATGTCTGCGGTATCCCGGCGGATCTGCAGGCCGTAGGCAATGTTTTCATAGACGGTCCGCCTGAGGAGGTAAGGTTTCTGGGTGACCAGGGTCACCCGGGACCTGATGTTCGGAGAAAATGGATATTCCCGGCGGCCGTTGAAAAATATTTTTCCCGTGGCAGGGCGCATGGCAAAGGCCAGCAGTTTGAGCAGGGTGCTCTTGCCGGAACCGTTGGGACCCAGCAACCCTGTGATGGACCCTTTGGCAATGGCAAGATGCGCAATGTCCAGCACTTTTTTGTCCCCGTAAAGATAGGTGACATTTTCCAGCAGATATGCAGGGTCGGTCCGGGTCATTTTTTCCTCAGAACGGACAGGCAGATGTTTACACAAAAGGCAATGAAGATAAGGACCAGCCCCAGGGCAATGCCGTCGGCAAACTGGCCTTTGCTGGTTTCAAGGGCAATGGCCGTGGTGATGGTTCTGGTGTGGTATTTAATATTGCCCCCCACCATCATGGAGATGCCCACTTCAGTGAGAACACGGCCATAGGCAGTGACAGCACCAGCCATGATCCCGTACCGGACTTCCCACAGACAGGTACGGATGATATTCAGCTTTGCCGCGCCTAAGGAGACCAGGGTCAGCTTCAGGTCCGGGTCGATGTTTTCCACGGTGGCGGCGGTGATGGCGATGATAACTGGCAGAGCCAGAAGGGTCTGGCCCATGGCAATACCGGTGATAGTGAACAGCAGGCCGAACTCTCCCAACGGCCCCTGGCTGGAGATGAGGGCATAGATGATCAGGCCGATGGAAACAGTGGGCAGGGCCAGAAGGGTGTCTACCAGGGTCCGTAGGGGGCGTTTGCCCGGAAAATCAAAATATCCCAGCACAAACCCCATGGGGAGCCCTGCGGTAAGGCTGGCAGCCATGGCCCAGGTTGAGGCTTTCAGTGTGGCAGATATGGCTGTAAAAGTGGCTGCATCAAGACGGATGAGCAGAAAAACGGCTTTTACAAAGCCTTCCAGGATAAAATCCATATACTATTTTCACAGTTTTCCGGCATTAGAGACAAATGGTTTGTGTGCCACCCGGCCTTTTTGCCGGGTGAGACTGTCATACACCAAATCCTGAAAAGGTGTCAATGACTTTGTTTATTTTTGTCACCATGGGTATAATTCCATATCATAATATTGTATCTAAGGAAATTTCCCTCATTGGCTACCAGAAATAACCATAAATTACAATTTGTCGGCCAGCGTGCTTATCGGTCTTTTAAAAAAATGTCATGGTATTCATCTTCTGTGATATGGCGTTTCAAACAGTCATTGACAAACAGGTAGATCTCTTCCAGTTCTGTGTCGGAAAGCCGCGGCACAAAGGTTTCCATAAAATTGTCTTCGGCAAATTTCTGCAGGTAAAACATGAGGGTCTGTTCATCTGTCTTCCGGTCCATGCCAAAGGCGCCAAGCCCTTTGTAGTTATGGACAAACTGGTGGGTGTCTTTTTTCATATCAAATGTCTGGTCTCCTGTTTTGGGGCATGTCCGGTAGAACCTGATGCCGCCCCTTCAGACATCAGCGCCTTGTGTTGTATCCTGATATCCTGCCCCAGGCAAGTTTTTGTGTAAATTTGTAGAAAAACGGTTCCGCTTACCGGTTTACAGAAACCAATTGAGGATGTAAGATACCTGCGATGACCAACAGGACAGGGTAATCGCATGTAGCTGCAGCGTCACCTAAATTGGCATAGCCCCCTGATGGTGCCGTGTGACAGGACCGTCAGATGCCAATCTCTGGCCGATCGCACGGCACCATCAGGGGGCGGGGTATCAGGCAGCTGAACAGGATATGGTTCCATGCGATGGCCCTTACCAACAGGAGGTTCCAATGGATTATAAACACTTGGCCGACCAGCTGGATATGGATGAAACCGAATTTTCAGAGCTGGTCACATTGTTTGTGGATACCACCCGGACTGATCTGGAAAAAGTCCGCCAGGGGGTGTCCTGTGGAGATCCCCGCCAGGCTTCGGCAGCAGCACATTCCATAAAAGGGGCAGCCGGAAACCTGGGATTCACCCAAATGGCAGATTTGGCCCAAAAAATGGAATCAGCTGCCAACAGCGGCAGCCTTGAAGGTTTTGATGCCTATATTACAGATCTTGAAACCCGGGTGGATGCCCTGACCCCCACCTGATACTTTCCCAACCATAAAGGCAGAGGGATAATGGAAAAAATGCAGCCTTACACCGTGCTTGCCGTGGATGATAACCTGTTGAACCTCAAGATGATAGAAAAATCTTTGTCCAGGGAGGGGTATCAGATTTTTATTGCCGGTAACGGATCAGAAGGCCGGACCATTGCCAGAGAAAAACACCCTGACCTGATCCTGCTGGATATTGAGATGCCCGGAGAAAACGGATTTGAGGTGATCAAAAAATTAAAAGAAGACGCTGTCACGAACCTGATACCGGTGATTTTTCTCACCGGGATCAGTGATGTGAATGCCAAACTCAAGGGATTTGATCTCGGGGCAGTGGACTATATCACCAAACCGTTTCATCCTCTGGAGGTGCTGGCCCGGGTCCGGATTCATCTCAAACTTTCCATTGCCACCAACTCTTTGATTCAGGATCAGGCAGCAAAGCTGCTGCAGGTAGCCGAAGCCCAGACCGCCATGCTGCCTGTGCCAAAAAGTTTTCCTGCTGCAAGATTCGGGGTGTACTATAAAGCGCTGGAGGAGGCAGGCGGAGATTTCTATGATGTTTTGAACATCAGTGATTTTATTACAGGATATTTTGTGGCGGATTTTTCCGGTCATGACATCAAGACCAGTTATCTGACAGCATCCATCAAAGCCCTGCTGGTCCAGAACTGCACGCCGTTATATTCCCCCAGGGAAAGCATGAAGATGGTCAATGCGGTGCTCAAAAAAATTCTGCCCCAGGAAAAATATCTGACTGCCTGTTATCTGCACCTGAACCGTTCCACCATGACCATGACCCTTGTCAATGCTGGTCACCCCCCTGCGGCATGCCTGCCGGTTCAGGGGGACGCATTTCTGGTAAAATCCCAGGGGGATATTCTGGGCATGTTTTCTGACGCACATTTTGGTGTCACCCGCATCAAGGTATCCAGAGGAGACCGGTTTTTTGTGTATTCAGACGGGCTGGTGGAATCTGTGGGTAAAAAAACCAACTGGATCGCTGGTGCCCGAAAACTGCTGCCTGTTTTCAAGGATCTGCAGCAGTTTTCCTGTGCAGAGGCCCCCGGCCGATTGATTCGGCACCTGTTTGCTGAAAATAGTCGCCCGGAAGATGATATTGTCGTGCTCTGCATCGAGGTATGAGCTCCATGGCCCGGAAAAACAGAAAATTACAGATCACCCAGACGGATAATATGCTTGATATCCGGTTTTCTTCCAGTCTGGAAAATATTGATGCAGCATGCCGGGTTGTCACCCGGTATCTGTTGAATTGCCTGGCTGCGGTGCAAAGGCCTGACCAGTTGTTTGCCGTTAATCTTGTGATGCGGGAAGGGCTGACCAACGCGGTGCTCCATGGCAATAAAAGTGACATCACAAAAGATGTCAGGCTCACGCTGAAGATCGTTGATGAGACATCCATCTTCCTGGAAATTGAAGACCAGGGCGATGGATTTGACTGGCGAAAACATAAGGATTCTGAATTTCCTTTGGCAGCGGATCACGGCCGGGGGATTCCCATTATGGGAACCTATTTCACAAGATATACCTATAACGAAAAAGGAAACATTCTGTTTTTGCAAATGGATTTCACGTCCCGAATTTAATTTTAATGTAACACGTTCCTAATATGATGCTAGCAAAAACAAGGTACATAATCGGTTTGGATGTGACATGCGAAACACCTTGAAAACAGACACCAGGTTCTGTTTATCCAGAGGGTGATTGCAGTTTTTTACTATGAGGAGGAAGTATGACAAACCATTTGCACCGGGCAATGGACAAAATAAAAAAAGAAATTCTTTCCCTGGGGGCCCTGGTGGAGGACCGTTTTAAAAAATCCATTGAAGCGGTGCGCACGGAAAACCTGCAGTTGGCACAATTTATCATAGATACGGACTTTGAAGTGGATGAACGGGAAATTGAGGTGGAAGAAGAATGCCTCAAAATCCTGGCATTGTATCAGCCTGTTGCAACGGACCTGCGCCTGATTGTGGCGGTGATCAAAATCAACAACGATCTGGAGCGGATCGGCGATTATGCCGGCAACATTGCAAGACGGTTTATCACCTCTTCTGATGATCCGAAGAAGTTTGGGTATGATTATACCGCCATGGCGGAGCAGGCCGCCAAAATGCTCAAGTTGAGCCTGGATGCCCTGGTGGGCATGGATGTGGAAATGGCCTATACGGTTCTGGAAATGGATGAAGAGGTCAATACCATGAGAAATGAAGCCTACCGCACCATGAAGGCCGATATCCGTAAACATCCGGACATGGTGACGGAAATTATCAATATGTATTTGATTTCCCGGCATATTGAACGCATCGGAGACCATACCACAAACATTGCCGAAGAGGTGGTCTATCTTATTGAAGGGGATATCATCCGCCACACCTGATTTCGGACACTGCTGCCGAACAGATACCTGTAGATGCGGCTGCCAGGCTGCTGCATCACCCATAAACACATCACACAGGAAATAGACATGGCCAGAGAAACCATATTGATTGTAGATGATGAAGAAGATATTATCGAACTGATCAAGTATAACCTGAAAAACGAGGGATATGATATTCTCACGGCATCCACCGGGGAACAGGCCATCAAGATTGCCAGGCACTCCTTGCCGGATCTTATTGTGCTGGATCTTATGCTGCCGGGTATTGACGGCCTGGAGGTGACCAAATTTTTGAAAAATTCTGCACAGACAAAGGATCTGCCCATTGTCATGCTGACAGCAAAGGGGGAGGAATCAGATATCGTCACCGGCCTGGAGCTGGGGGCCAATGATTATATTTCCAAGCCCTTCAGCCCCAAAGAGCTGCTGGCAAGAATCCGGGCCATTTTGCGGCGCCGCAGAAAACATGCATTGGATGACCCGCCTGCCAGTATCCGCCAGGTGGGGGAAATGACTATTGACCGTGCCAAACATGTGGTCACCATCCAGGGGGAGGCGGTGGATCTGACCTTGTCTGAATTTGAACTGCTGTCATTTTTGTCAGATAAAAAAGGCTGGGTTTTCACAAGAAACCAGATCATGGATGCCATTCATGGTGAAAACTATGCAGTGACAGAAAGAAGCATTGATGTAATTATCGTGGGACTGCGCAAAAAACTCAAATCCTATGCATCCCGTATTGAAACCGTAAGAGGCGTGGGCTACCGGTTCAAAGAATAATGGGACAAGAAACTAAAGACAAAAAGCAAACGTGTAATAAAGAAATAAAAATATTATGAAAAAACGAAAACTGATCTGGCGGATTTTTCCTTTTTTTTTAATCATCATTATCGTCTCTCTCTTTCTGGAAGCCTGGTATTTCATAAACCATTCACGACAGTTTTTTTTGGAAAACTCGGAAAAAGAGCTGACCATCCGTGCCAGGCTCATCCAGCTGAAACTGGCCAGTGCCATGGCCGAAAAACAGGACCTGGAGCTGGATGACCTGTGCAAGCAGCTGGGAGAATCCATCCAGACAAGGGTGACCATTATTCTTCCCTCAGGAGAGGTGGTGGGAGATTCATTCGCCCGAATCAAGCCCATGGAAAACCATAAAAACAGGCCTGAGATTCAGGCAGCCCTGCAGGGGAAAAAAGGCATGTCAATCCGGCACAGCACTACTTTGGATGACACCATGATGTATATTGCCCTGCCTGTGACCACACCTGAAGGGGGGGTCAGGGCCGTGGTCAGGACCGCGTTTTCCATTTCTGCCATTGACAAAAACATTGATGACATGCGCAATAAAATTTTTCTGTTTCTTGTTCTCACGGTTTTTACGGCAGCTGCAGCCTCTTTGTATGTATCACGTAGAATCATCAGGCCCCTGGAAAGTATCAAGCAGGGGGCCCAGGCATTTGCCCGGGGAAATTTGTCCAACCGTCTGGCATTGCCAGATACCGAAGAACTCTCGGAGCTGGCCAGGGCCATGAACCAGATGGCGCAAAATCTGGATGACCGGATCAAGGATTCCCTGGACCGGCGAAAAGAGCTGGAAGCGGTGCATGGCAGCATGCAGGAAGGGGTGATCGCCATTGGCAATGACGAGCAGATTATCACCATTAACAATGCTGCTGCCAGGATTTTCAACTTTCCCCCTGACCAGTTGAAAAACCGGAACATCCTGGAGGTGGCGCGTAATTTTGCACTTCAGAATTTTATCCAGAAAGCCCTTTCCACCCATGAGCCGGTGGAGGATGACATTTTTATCCAGCAAGACGGGGACCATATCCTCAATATCCATTCCAGTGCCCTGTGGGATGCCAGGGAGCAGCGGATGGGCACCCTGATCATTTTCCATGACATCACCCGCATCCGCCGGCTGGAGAGAATGCACAAGGACTTTGCCGCCAACGTGTCCCATGAACTCAAAACCCCGTTGACCACCATCAAGGGGTTCATTGAAACCCTTCAGGAGATGGTGGCAGGCAAAAGCGAAGATGCAGCCGGGTTTTTAAAAATCATAGAAAAAAATGTCAACCGGATGATTGCACTGATCAATGATCTGCTGGCACTGTCCAGACTTGAGCGCCTGGAGGGAACCGGAATAGAGTTTGAAGAAAACCATTTGTCCACAATGATTGAAGATGCGGTGGGCTCCTGCCGGGCCATGGCAGAAAAAAAACAGATGCAGATCCATGTGGACTGTCCAGAGGACCTGACCGCCATGGTGGACCCTATTCTCATGGAACAGGCCATTGCCAACCTTGTAGAAAATGCCGTAAAATACAGTCCGGAAAAAACACAGGTGGATATCACAGCCAGGGGAACAGACCAGTGGGTGGAGATAGCTGTCACTGATTTTGGAAACGGTATCAGCAAGGAGCATCTGCCGAAAGTCTTTAACCGTTTTTACCGGGTGGACAAGGGCAGAAGCCGCCAGGAAGGGGGGACCGGATTAGGGCTTGCCATTGTCAAACACATTGTCCAGTACCACAACGGCCGTATCACGGTTGACTCTGTCAAGGGAAAAGGCACCACCTTTCATATCTGCATTCCTTGCTGATCCAGGGACAGGGGGCTCAGGCATAGAAAATTGCGGCATTGCCGCCCAGAACCATCTGCTGCTGAGCTTTATCCAGTCCGGATGCGGCAATGTCCTGAAAATACCGGTCCGGCGGCAGCAAAGGATAATCTGTCCCCAACAAAACCTTTTCCAGAACACCGGCCTGCACTGCCATGTCATAAATGGCAGGGTCATATAAAAATGGTGATGCTGCCGTGTCATACCAGATGTTTTTCAACGTCTGTTTGAGCTGTTTTTTCATGACATGGTAAAAGAAAATGCCGCCCCCCCAATGGGCCAGGATGATCCGGTTGTCTGGAAATGTTTGGGCCAGGTGTTGAATCTGTTCCAGTGTCACCGGGGTCTTGCCGGGATAGGCATGCCCCACCGGCTCGTTGGTGTGGATCATGCACGGCAGGTTGCCTTTTTCTTGCAGGACCGCCATCACATCTTTCATGAGATCCAGGGCCCTTTTGTCTATGCCGGACAGGTAAAAGGCAAGTTCACCTACCCCGGACAGGCCGGCATCTATACACCGGGCCGCTTCTTTTGCCGCCCCGGGCCATTCCAGGTCAAAACAGGCCAACCCTTTTATCCGGTCCGGAAATCTGTTCACACAAGCAATGATATAGTCGTTGTTTGCCCGGGCATGTTCCGGGTTGCGCCAGGGAAATCCGCTGGCACAGGCAATATCCACCCCATGCCGGTCCATGGCATCAACCAGCTGCTCACAGGTGGCCATTTGCGCTTTGGGATGTTTGTAAAGCAAGGTGAATTCCGGTTCGTTGTGAAAAAGCCCGGACCGGTCCTGTGCAAAGGTTTCAGGAAATAAATGGGTATGGGTATCAATGATCATCCAATATCTGCCTTATGAATTTTATATGAAAGTGTTAAGTTTTAAGTGTTAAGTTAATATCTGCCTGCTCATACTTTCATTTTTGGTTGTGCCCGCCAGGGCATGGGGGTTATATGAAAGCCGTCAGCCGTCAGTACTCAGCTAAAAGCTAAAAGCTAAAAGCTAACCACTTTCATGTTAGTTGTGCCCGCCAGGGCATGAATGTTATTGAAAAAAACATGCTGTCAATATATAGTATTTGTTTTGTACAAACAAGGATGAACACATGGCGGTCAAATGAAATATTATCCAGTTTTCCTGAATGTCAAAGACAAAAACTGCCTGGTGGCGGGCGGTGGACGCGTAGGAACCAGAAAAGCTACAACCCTTGTTTGTTCCGGTGCCCAGGTGACAGTGGTTTCTAAAAAAATGTGTAAAGAACTGGAAAAACTGCCGGGGATCGTGTTGAAAAAACGTGCTTTTGACCCCCGGGACCTGGCGGGCATGTTTTTGGCATTTGCCGCCACCAATGATGCAGAACAGAACCGGCAGATTCTGGATCTTGCCAAAAAAGCCCGTGTCTTATGCAACAGTGCGGATGCACCCGAAGAGGGGGATTTTCTTCTTCCGGCGGTTTCAAGCCGGGGGGACCTGATATGTGCTGTTTCCACATGCGGGGCCAGCCCGGCCCTGGCCAGAAAAATCAGACAGGACCTGGACCGGACATACGGGCCTGAATATGCCTCATTTCTGGTGCTCATGAAAGCGATCCGGCAAAAACTGCTGGCAACCGGCCATGATCCGGAGGGCCATAAAATGGTTTTTAGACAGGTGATGGAAAAAAATGTGCCGGCCTTGATTGCCTCCCAAGACATCACCGCCATTGATACCATCTTGTCTGAACTGCTGGGCAGCGGGTTTTCTTTTCAGGATCTGACATCATTTGAAAAAGCAGATAAACAGGAGGGATAAACACGACGCATGATGAATGGATTACAAACAGCCGGGACCATGATGCAATTTGCCTTTTTGCTCTACCTTGTGAGTCTGGCAGGATACCTGTTTTATCTGGTGTATCAAAAAGAGCCGGTGCACAGAGCGTCCATTTACCTGATTACAGCAGGGGTTTTTGTGCATTTTGCCGGCATTGTGGTTATGGGCATAACCCTGGGCAATCTGCCCGTCCACAATCTGGTCCAGAGCCTTTCCATGGCCGCCCTGGCTTTTGGGGGCATGTTTTTATTTGTACAGTATAAATTTCATCTCAAGATGCTGGGACTCTTTGCCGCCATTATTTTATCCGGAACCATGCTGGGGGCCATGGTGCTGCCGGATACCCAGGTGGTTCCCAATGAAATCCTCAAGGGGTTCTGGTTCTACTGCCATATACTGCTTGTTTTCACAGGGGATGCCGCACTGGGTCTGGCCTGCGGTGCCGGGATATTGTATCTGCTCCAGGAAAAAGGGATCAAAGCCAAAACCCCGGGGTTTTTTTTCAAGCGGCTGCCTTCCCTTGATTTTTTGGATCTGGTCAGCCATGCCTGCATTGTTACAGGATTTTTCCTGTTGACCTTCGGGCTGATCACCGGGTTTGTATATGCCAAAGCCATATGGGGCCGTTTCTGGAGCTGGGATTTCAAAGAGGTCTTTTCTCTGGGAGCCTGGCTGGTCTACGCAGTATTGATCCATCTGCGGCTGTATTCGGGGTGGCGGGGCAGAAAATCAGCTGTTATGACCATTATTGGATTCGCTATCATCATTTTCACGTTTCTGGGGGTTAATATGTTTTTGGGCGGTCACCACCAGGAATTTACCAAATAGCGGGAACATCATGCCACATATCATACTCATTGGTGTAAACCATAAAACCGCCCCGGTGGAACTTCGGGAAAAACTGTCTTTTTCCAGGGAGGAAACCCTGGCAGCCTTAAAGGAACTCAAACAGCATCCAGACATAGAAGAGGTATTGATTTTTTCCACCTGCAACCGGACCGAGATTTTGTATGTGTCCGGCAGCGACAGTTCTGTGGATGATGTTACTGCCTTTATTTCCGCACAAAAACATATCAGGGTGTCTGAATTTGTATCTGCCCTTTATGTGCTGCACCGAAACGAGGCGGTGCACCATATTTTCCGGGTGGCATCCAGCCTGGATTCCATGATGGTGGGGGAACCACAGATCCTGGGCCAGGTGAAACAGGCATACAGAACTGCAGTGGAAGTCGGGGCTTCAGGGGTGCTGCTCAACCGGATGATGCACAAGGCCTTTTCCGTTGCCAAGCAGGTGCGCAAGGAAACCGGGATCGGAGACAATGCTGTTTCCATCTCCTATGCCGCAGTGGAGCTGGCAAATAAAATTTTCAGCGACCTGTCCGCAAAAAGCGTACTGCTGCTGGGGGCAGGGGAGATGGCGGAACTGGCTGTGGAACACCTCATGTCCCATAATGTGAAACAGGTTCTGGTGGCCAACCGGACCTTTGAAAATGCCGTAATCCTGGCTGAAAAATTCAGGGGCCAGGCCATGGGTTTTGAAGAAAGGGAATCCGCACTGGCAGAGGTGGACATTATCATCTCTTCCACCGGAGCCACCCAGTACGTGATAACTGCGGACCAGGTGAAAAAGGCCATGAAAAAACGGCAGTACAGAACCCTGTTCTTCATTGATATTGCCGTGCCCAGGGATATTGATCCGAAAATCAATGCACTGTCCCATGCCTATGTCTATGATATTGATGACCTGAAGACAATTGTGGCATCCAATATCCAGCAGCGGGAGCAGGAAACCGTCAAGGCCGAGCGGATTGTGGCCCAGGCGGTTGTCAAGTTCAGAAAATGGCTGGACAGTCTGGCCATTGTTCCCACCATCAAGGCCATTAACGACAAGATGACAACCATTGTGGAAATGGAGTGTGACAAAACCCTGGCCCATCTGGAACATTTGTCAGAACAGGACAGGGCTGCCATCCGCCGCATGACCCAGGCCATTGCATCCCGGGCCATCCATGACCCGATCCTGTTTTTAAAAAATACCGGCAGCCACCGGGATGATTCTTTATACCTGAATGTGACCCGCCAGCTCTTCAACCTGGATGTTTCAGAGGAACAATAATATCTTTACAAATAAATAAATATCGGTATAATGATTGATTTTGATGTTCCCGGACCTTTAAATGTAAGGATGAAACCATGAAAAAAGAAGATCTGGAATATTTTAATACCTTGCTGACTGACAGACTCAATGAATTGCTCAAGCATGCAGACAGTACGGTTACGGGTATGACAAAGCCCAAAGAGAATTTTGCGGACCCAACAGACCGGGCGTCCCATGAAGCGGAAAGGAGTTTTGAGCTGCGGATCCGTGACAGGGAGCATAAATTGATAAAAAAAATCAAAAAAGCCCTGGAACGTATAGAAAACGGTACCTTTGGCCGGTGTGAGACATGTGAGGAAGAGATTTCCATAGAACGTCTCAAGGCCAGACCAGTGACCACACAGTGTATTGAATGCAAGACCCGGGAAGAGGATATGGAGAATGCCCTGGGAATCTGACCGGATATTCTAATTGATTGATCTTCACGTACATTCCACTGCTTCGGATGGATCACTGTCTCCTCTGGAAATTCTGGAGCTTGCCAGGGACAGGGGCATCAAAGCCATTGCCATAACCGATCATGATTCCATTGACGGTATCAAAGAAATTACAGACCAGCTGCAGGCATTTCCGGTAGAATTCATGACCGGAGTGGAAATATCGTGTACACCGCCCCGGGATTTTGAAACCATCGGCAGTGTCCATCTTCTGGGGTATGGATTTTCCCTGTATGACCGGAATCTGAACCTGATGCTTTCGGCGGCAAAGCTGTCACGGGAACAGCGCAATCCAAAAATTATCAGCAAATTGAACCAGGCGGGGCTGGATATCAGTCTGGCGGAAATTTTCGCACGTTTTGGAACCGGGCAGGCCGGACGTCCCCATATCGCTGAGCTGATGAAGGAAAAAGGATTTGTTTCCTCCTTTAAGGAGGCCTTTGATACCTGGCTTGGCAAGGGAAAACCAGCCTATGTGGATAAATTCAAAGTATCGTGTAAAAAGGCTATTCAGACCATCCTTGATGCCGGGGGGATACCTGTGCTGGCACATCCGGGCCTGCTGGCGTTCAACAGGACAAGGGATCTGGAAGTGTTTTTGGATATCCTGATCAGTTACGGTCTCCAGGGAATGGAAGTCTTTTATACCGACCACGACACCCATCAGACAGAATATTTCGCCAACCTGGCAAGAAAGAAAAAATTACTGGTCACCGGCGGATCGGATTTTCATGGGAGTTTCAATGCCGGGGTCAAACTGGGCAGTGGCAAAGACAATATTCAGGTGCAATATGCCCTTTTCAAGGCATTGACCAGCCGCCTGGATGCCATGCACAGCCTCCATGACCGCCTGGATATCCTGGAAGCCAATCTCGGGCACCAGTTCATTGACAGGTCCCTGCTCCATACCGCGCTGTGTCACCGGTCTTTTTTGAATGAAAACCAGCGGTTTTGCGATACTGACAACGAACGCCTGGAGTTTCTGGGTGATGCGGTGCTCGGGCTTTGTATCGGCCATATTCTCATGAAGCAGGGCCCTTCCAGAAAAGAGGGGGAGTTGTCCAAACTGCGCGCCACCTTAGTGAATGAGCCTGGGCTGGCTGATATGGCCCGGTTCATTGACCTGGGACGGTTTGTCCGGCTGGGCAAGGGAGAAACCATATCCGGAGGAAGGGATAAAAATTCCATTCTTTCTGATGCGTTTGAAGCGGTCATGGCAGCGGTATTTCTGGATGCCGGGTTTGACACAACCTGCGACCTGATCCAGGACCTGTTCCAAAAAGCCGTTGATACGGTGTTGTCCTGTGACCACACATTTGATTATAAAAGCAGTCTCCAGGAATATGCCCAGGAAATATTTGCCACCACACCCGTTTATACGGTGATACAGGAGATGGGCCCGGATCATGATAAAACCTTTGAAATCTGTCTTGAACTGGCCCATATCAACGCCCGGGGGTTTGGCAAAACCAAAAAGGCAGCAGAACAGGATGCTGCAAAAAATGCCATAAACCTGCTTAAAAACGCTTAGGGAATGACTTCTCCCCTGGTTATCCCCATTTTTATTCCCCATTCAGGATGCCCCCACCAGTGCGCCTTCTGCAACCAGAAAGCCATTACCCGGGAAACCCAAAGCTTGCCGGATCCAGACCGCATGGCAGCAGTCATCCGCCAATACCTGAAATATAAAGGTGCCAGATCCCATGTGGAGCTGGGGTTTTTCGGCGGCAATTTTCTGGGCCTGGATGCCCGGCATATCAACCGTCTTTTGGCAGATGCACAACCTTTTCTGGACAGCGGGGACATCCAGGGAATACGGTTTTCCACCCGGCCGGATACGGTGATTGAAAACACCCTGGATCTGGTGCGGTCCTATCCGGTAAGTCTTGTGGAACTGGGGGTCCAATCCATGGACGATCAGGTGCTGGACCGGGTGAACCGGGGCCACACCAGTGAGGATACTGTTCGGGCAATGGCTTTGCTTAAAAAACAAGGATTGAAAGCAGGTATTCAGGTCATGGTGGGCCTTCCCGGGGATACACGGGCCGGCATGGTCCGGACGGCAGATATCCTGGCAGGGCTAAAGCCGCTGACAGCAAGGATCTATCCGGTTCTTGTCCTGAAAAAAACTTTGCTGGCCCAATGGTTCAAAAATGGGGAATACCAGCCCCTGGCACTGGACCAGGCAGTGGAAATATCGGCTGAAATGGTTCGGGTTTTCACCCGGGCAGGTGTTGCAGTGATCCGCATGGGGCTTCAGACTTTTGGCACCCGTGACCCTGATGTGATTGCCGGTCCTGAACATCCCGCTTTCGGGCATCTGGTTTTGTCCCGTATTATGTATGACACTGTTATGCACAAGATCCAGGACCTCAAAGATGACCAGACACCGGGACAGATAAAATTATGTGTCCATCCCCGTTTTGCATCCCGTCTCAGGGGGGATAAAAACAGCAACCTGTATCGCCTGAAGGCTGTTTTTCCACACCTTGATTTTAAAATCCAGACAGATCCTGCCATGGAATCGGACCAGGTTGATATCCTTAAATGCCCTGCTTGAAAAGATCATCCGTGCCTGAAGCAGTATCCGGTTTCGGGGTATGGACCGTGGGGACGGTGCCTTCTTTAAAACATTCAAAAAGGGTTTTTTCCGATTCTCTGATGGGCAGCAACCCGGTTTTGGCATCAATTTTGGCAAACACAATGCCTTCGGGCACAGTGAAGGTTCTGGCAGGCTTTCCTTCCAGGGCCTTTTGCATGAAATCAAGCCATATGGGACTGGCTGTCCTGGAACCGGTTTCTCCCTTTCCTAAGGATGCTTCCTGATCCATTCCCACCCAGACACCGGTGGTGTATCTGGGGGTATATCCCAGAAACCAGGCATCAAAAAGATTGTTGGTGGTGCCGGTTTTGCCGGCCACTGGCCGTTTCAAAGCCTTGACACGCCGACCGGTGCCTGACTGCACAACGCTTTCTAAGATATTGGTCATGATATAAGCGGTGTCCATGTCAATGACTTTTTTGCGGATCAGCTTGGAGGCTTCCAGCAGATTACCGTTCCGGTCGTAAATTTTGGTTATAAACACAGGTTCAATCAGGTAGCCCAGATTGGAAAACACGGAATAGGCATTGACAAGTTCCAGCAGTGATACACCTGATGACCCTAAGGCAATGGACAGATCCTGGTTGATATCTGATGTGATGCCCAGTTTCCTTGCATAGTCAATGGCATAGGAGATACCGATATCCTTGAGGATTTTGATGGTGACCACGTTCCGGGATTTAACAAGGGCCTCTCTAAACAAAGTGGGCCCGTAAAATTCTTCCTTGTAGTTCTGGGGTTTCCAGATGAAGTCCCGGGATACATCTTCATACACCACCGGCGAATCAATGATACTGGTTGCAGGGGTGTATCCCTTGTCCAGGGCAGCCGCATATATGATGGGTTTGAATGCGGATCCCGGCTGGCGCCGGGACTGGTAGGCCCGGTTGAACTGGCTGTCTTTAAAATCCCGGCCCCCGATCATGGCTTTCACTTGACCGGTTTCCGCCGCAATGCTCAACAATGCTGCCTGTGCTTTTGGTTCCTGATACAAAGTGAATTCGTATTGGTCTGTCTGGTCGATATCATTCAACACCTCGACCTGAATGACATCCCCGGGCGTTAAAACCCGGGAGGGTCTGGTGACGTTGGATTCATAATAGGCCACCTCCGGATTGGGACGGCGTGCCCAGGTCATGGTCTTGAGCGGAATAATTCCCTGAAAATTTCCCGCCCGTACCCTGGTTACCTTGTTTTTATCATCCACATCCAGCACCACACCGGTATAGACACTGCCTTTTTCAAGCATATTCCCCTGCATTTTTTCAGCCTCTGTCTGGCAGAAATTTTCAATCTCAAGGGCTGATATGTTTTTTTCAGGTCCCCGGTATCCCATCCGCCGGTCCAGATCCATGAGGCCTTTTTTGACAGCGTTCCGGGCCATCTTCTGCAGTTCGATATTGACAGCGGTGTGAATCTGCAGTCCCTGGTTGTACAGGGCATCTTCCCCATATTTTTTTTCCACATACCGCCTGACATGCTCTGTATAGTAGGGTACTTCCTCAATAAACCAGTTTTTTCGGGGTTGGATGTCCAGTTCCAGATCAATGGCTTCGGTAACCTTCATGTTGGTTACCATGCCTTCTTCCTTCATGCGGTTCAGGGTATAGATCTGGCGCTGTTTGGCCCGGTCGGGAAACCGGAAAGGGGAATACCGGCTGGGGGCCTGGGGGAGTCCAGCCAGCATGGCGCATTCAGCCAGGCTCAGATCCCGTGCATGTTTTCCAAAATAGTTTTCTGCAGCCGCCTCAACCCCGTAGGCACCATGGCCCAGATAAATCTGATTCATGTATAAAAATAAAATGTCATCTTTGGTGAATCTTTTTTCTATGCGGTAGGCCAGGATGGCTTCTTTGAGTTTGCGCTCATAGGTCCGTTCCGGTGTCAGCAGAAAGGATTTGGTTACCTGCTGGGTAATGGTGCTTCCCCCCTGGGTAATGGCACCGGCCTGAAAATTTTTGATGAACGCCCTGAAAATGGATTGGATATCAATGCCCGGATGTTCCCGGAATCGTGAATCTTCGGCAGCAACAAAGGCATTTATCAGGTGTGGGGGCATGTCAGACAAAGGGATAACTATTCTGCGCTCTTTGTAAAATTCTCCAATTTTACGGCCATCGTCTGAAAAAACACTGGTAACAGTGGCCGGCCGGTAATCTGATAAAGAATTGATTTTGGGCAAATCTTTGCTCAGGTATATATAGAGTCCGAATAAACCGCCGGCTGACAGCAAAATTCCTAAAACAATTGCGGCAAGTCCCCATTTTAAAAAGGCGAAGACCAGGTGTTTTTCTTTTTTTCCGCGTTTTTTCAAAACCTCGGATCTGGATTTTTTATTTGTCATGGTATCATAAAAGCAATATTTAGGTGTTGGGGATAAAATTTTACATGCTTGTTATCAGATTGCCCCCCATTAGGCAACGGAATTTACGCGCTGTTTGAGCAGGACAGCAGCGGTTCAAAGCATCAGTCGTCATATTTGCCTTTGTTTTTTTTATGCTTTTTGGATTTATGGTTTTTCTTTTTGTCATAGTATGATGCTAATTTGTCGGGAACTTCGCCCGGACCGGCCGGCCGCCACCTGCCTTCAACTGTTGTGGAGACAAGCCATCTGCCGTCAGGGGACATGCGGATGTAAACATTGTTGCCAAAATAAGTTTGGGACAGGCTTACCACAACATAGGCACCGATTTTTTCATCATAGGCAAGTTCATGGCCGTCATAGTGTTTGTGGCGGTATCCATGGGCAGGGGCATGGGGTGGCGGGCCTTGTTTGTTATAGTGTTTTTTTTGCTGTGTATGGCTTTGGTTCCGGGTACCGACACCCATTGTGGTGCAGCCGGTAACAAAAAAAATTCCCAAAACAAATATGATGAAAAAATTACTGACCGGTTTCAATTTTTCTCTCCTTGTTATCTTGAAATGAATTTGATTTATGATGGTTCTTTTTTCTGCATCATACCGCTTTTGTATGAGAACATCAACATGGCATATATCTTCTGGATATTTGCCATCAGCATGCCAGGTTTTCGATCGCTCTGTGCAGCACTCTGTCCCAAGCCCCGCCCCTGGAGGTGTGCTGTGGCCGGCAATCCATTATAGCAAATATCCAGATATCTTGTTGTAATGCCAAATTGTGTTTATAAATTGACTTTTTAAAGCATTTTGGTTAAATATAAAAGTTTTAGTGGTGTAATTTATAAAATAAATACAAAAGAGTTGCCATGATCCAGCTTGATTTTGAAAAGGCCGGGGGATTGATTCCAGCCATTGCCCAGGATGCACAAACCGGTGAGGTGCTGATGCTTGCCTATATGAACCAGGAAGCTTTTGAAAAGACACTGCAGACCGGAAAAGCTACCTATTACAGCCGTTCCCGCAAAATGCTGTGGACAAAAGGGGAAACCTCGGGCCATGTACAGCATGTCAAAAAAATCCTTGTGGACTGCGATCTGGATACCCTGGTGCTCCAGGTGGAGCAGGCAGGTGGTGCAGCCTGCCACAAGGGGTATAAAAGCTGTTTTTTCAGAGTGGTGCAGGGCGGTGAACTTACCACAATAAGCCAAAGGGTGTTTGATCCCAAAAAGGTATACAAATAATGCAAAAGATACTCAAACTGGGCATTCCCAAAGGAAGCCTGCAGAATGCCACAATTGACCTGTTCAGACGTTCGGGATGGAAAATCAATGTGGAAGGAAGAAGTTATTTTCCCGATATTGATGATGAAACTATTGAATGCGCCCTGTGCCGGGCCCAGGAAATGTCCATTAACGTGGAAAGCGGGGTCATAGATGCAGGTCTCACCGGACTCGACTGGGTGGCGGAACATGAATCCGACGTACATGTGGTGACAGACCTTGTCTATTCCAAAGTCAGTGCCCGGCCGGCGCGGTGGGTGGTGGCTGTGGCCAGTGATTCTCCCATAAACGACCTTAAGGATCTGGAGGGCATGACCATTTCCACGGAGCTGGTCAAATTCACAAAACGGTTTTTCAAAGAACGCAATATTAATGTGACGGTAAAATTTTCCTGGGGGGCCACGGAAGCCAAAATTGTATCCGGCCTTGCTGACGCCATTGTGGAGATCACGGAAACCGAAAGTACGATAAGGGCCCATAACCTGCGGGTAATCCATGTGGTGATGGAAACCAATACCCAGCTCATTGCCAATAAAACCGCGTGGCAGGATTCCCGGAAAAGAGAAAAGATTCAGCAGATCGCCCAGCTGCTCCAGGGGGCGCTGGTGGCAGACCAGATGGTGGGCATTAAAATGAATGTGCCGGAAAACAAGATACCAAAGATTGTCTCTCTTCTGCCCAGCCTCAATGCTCCCACCATTGCCGGGTTGTACCAGTCTGACTGGTATTCGGTGGAAAGCATTATCAATACAAAACATGTCCGGGATCTGATCCCCCAGCTGCTTAAGGAAGGGGCGGAAGGCATTATCGAATATCCCCTTAACAAGGTGTTGTAAAATGAAACCTGCCAGACGCTGTGAAAATATCACCCCTTTTATCGTGATGGATGTGCTGGAAAAAATCCACCAGATGGAAGCTGCTGGCATTGATGTGATCCATATGGAAATCGGTGAGCCTGACTTTGATGTGCCTGAATGTGTCAACCAGGCCACCCGGGAGGCTTTGGACTGCAATGCCACCTGCTATACCCACAGCCTCGGGGATATCCGGCTGCGTCAGGCCATTGCCCGGTACCATGCAGATACATACGGCACCAATGTTGATCCCGGACAGATCCTGGTGACTTCGGGCACCTCCCCTGCCATGCTGCTGCTGTTTTCCGTCCTGGTAAATCCGGGGGATGAGGTCATCATTTCCGATCCCCACTATGCCTGTTATGCCAATTTCATTAATTATGTCCACGGGGTACCGGTCACTGTGCCCGTGTTTGAAGGAGAAGGCTTTGTTTTTACCCCGGATGCCATAGAGGCGAAAATCACCCCGAAAACCCGGGCTATTTTAATCAATTCCCCGTCCAATCCCACCGGAAACGTGATTCCGGAGGACCGGATGCAGGAAATTGTGGCACTTGCAAAAAAACATGACCTGTATATCATTTCCGATGAGATTTACCATGGCCTGGTCTATGAGGGTAAAGAACATTCCATCCTGGAATTTACTTCCAAAGCTTTTGTGCTCAACGGGTTTTCCAAGCTCTTTGCCATGACCGGTCTGCGCCTGGGATATCTTATCGCCCCCTTTGCCTTTGTCAGGGCCCTGCAGATTCTGCAGCAGAATTTTTTCATCTGTGCAAACTCCGTAGCCCAGATGGCCGGAACCGCCGCACTCAAACATGCCGGAAAAGAAACACAGCATATGCGAAAGGTGTATAACAAGCGCCGGTTGTATATGATACAGCGGTTACAGGATATGGGCTTAAAAATTGCAGTGCCGCCCACAGGGGCGTTTTACGTGTTTGCCAATGTAAAACATATTTCAACAGATTCCTATTCCCTGGCGTTTGATATTCTGGAAAAAGCCCATATCGGGGTGACACCGGGCATTGATTTCGGTGCCAACGGCGAAGGATACCTGCGGTTTTCCTATGCCAATTCCCTGGAAAATCTGACCCGGGGCCTGGACCGCATGGAAAATTATGTAAAGACAAGATCATGAAGATCCAGGATGTGCAGTTTATAAAAAGCGCGGTCAAACCGGACCAGTATCCGGATTACGATTTTGCCGAAATTGCCTTTGCCGGACGGTCCAATGTGGGGAAAAGTTCATTGATCAATACATTGATCCAGCGCAAGGATATGGTGAAAACCAGTTCCAAACCCGGATGCACCCAGCTGATTAATTTTTTTCTGGTCAATGAGACCCTGTCTTTAGTGGATCTGCCCGGATACGGGTATGCAAAAGTATCCAAAAAGATCCGGGCCACATGGCAGCCCATGGTGGAAACCTACCTGGCAGGCAGGAGCAATCTTCTGGGCCTGGTGCTCATTATAGACATCCGCAGAGATCCGGGGCAGGAAGAATCTGCTCTGGCTGACTGGCTGGAATCCCGCAAAATTCCTTATCTGGTGGTGCTGACCAAGGCAGACAAATTATCAAAAACACAGCAGCAAAAGCGGTGTGCCGCCATCTGCTCCCGGCTGCACAGAGACAAAAATGCGGTGATACTGTTCTCAGCCAAAACCCGGTTGGGACGGGAAACCGTGCTGGATGAAATCGATAACCTGATGGCATGGTACGACCAAAAAGGATGACCATGGAAAAAGATATGCGATCCGGGTTTGTGGCCATCATCGGCGCACCCAATGCCGGCAAGTCAACCCTGTTGAACCAGGTGCTGGGCCAGAAAATTTCCATCACTTCCAAAAAACCCCAGACCACCCGGGACCGGATTCTGGGCATCGTGAACCGGCCCGGCTCCCAGATCATTTTTGTGGATACCCCCGGGATACACAAGAGCACCAGCCTGCTCAACAAGCGGATAGTGGACCAGGCCCTGCAGGCAGTGGCGGATGTGGACCTTATCCTGTTCATGGTGGATGCTGTTTCCCGCAATTTTTCAGCAGAAAAACAGATTATTGCACAGCTGCACAAGGCGGAAAAGCCGGTTATTCTGGCATTGAACAAGGTGGATGCCGCGAAAAAAGCAGATCTTTTCACGCTTGTGGAAAAATTTACCCCTGTTTTCGATTTCAAGGCAGTGATACCCATATCAGCACGGCAGAACATCCAGGTGGCACAGCTTATGGATGAGGTGGAAAAACATCTGCCCGCAGGCCCGCGGCTTTACCCTGAAGACACGTTTACCGATGTTTCCGAAAAATTTCTGGTCAAGGAAATTATCAGAGAAAAGGTATTTCGCCTCACCGGCATGGAAATTCCCTATTCTTCTGCTGTGACCGTGGATGCCTTTGATGTGGAACAAAAACTGATCGTCATCCATGCCAGCATCCATGTGGTGCGCAGTTCGCAAAAAGGGATTATTATCGGCAAAAAAGGGGCCATGCTGTCTAACATCGGCTCCCGGGCCAGAATGGACATGGAAAAAATGCTGGGGAAAAAAGTTCTGCTCAAACTGTTTGTAAGGGTGACCAAAGACTGGGTGAGCAACCAGCGGATTCTGGATGAGTTCGGGTATTAAAAGATGATGGACAATTCTTTTTTATGCATGGATGACATATTTCTTAAAAAAGAGCGGGCAAAGGCCAGAAAACTGCGCAACACCCAGTGGTGGAAACGCAGACGGTCCACCGGTATCTGTCATTATTGCAGCAAAACCTTTGCACCTTCTGAACTGACCATGGATCACATCATTCCCCTGGTACGCGGGGGCAGGTCTGAAAAATTCAATCTGGTGCCCTGCTGCAAATCCTGTAATACCAAAAAGCAGCAGCTTCTGCCTTGCGAATGGGACGTCTATATGGAAAAGCGCAGGCCCTGAGGCATCGAAAAAAGACAATGCCTTTTTTCGATGCCTGTCACTGCAAAACAGGTGTGCCGCAGGTATCTATTTTTTGCTGCAGAGCCTGTGAATGGTTTGTGCATGCCATTCTCCGCGCCCGGAGAATGTGGGCTGGCCCAGTTCCACCAGATGTTTGGCAACCTGGTCATAGGTGGCACCCTGTTTTCGCATGGTATGGATAATACCCATTACTTCCTCCCTGGGAAGCAGGGTAACGCCGGAAGATGGTTTTTCATCCATTTTTTGGGCGACTGCGGGTTTTTTGCGTTTTCTGATAACCCGGCGTTTGGCTTTCTTTTCCGGATCAGCAGGGGTCAGGATGTTTTCCGGGAAAAAATCATTGTCATCCGTCTGCCTGGCTTGCACGGGTGCAGGCTGATCCATGCAGGCTTCTTCTCTGGATGCTTCAGGAGTATCCAGGGGATCTTGTCTCTTTTGCATGGTTTCATCACGGGCTTCATAAGCCGGGGCCGCATTGCTCTGGAGCGGTGATTCCATGCTCAGATGGGCAACAATCCGTTCAATGGCATATGCCTGACGTTCCATCATATCAGCTGTCCGTTCCTGAACCGTTGTCAGATATTCCTGGTTTTTCACCAGGATTTCAACATGGTTGGTGAGGTTTTCAATGGCATCAGCCAGCAGGGTCATGCCGGGATCTTCCGGTGGCAGCTGGTTCCCCATGGGACCTGCCGGCATAGGGGGGCGTTTCATGTTGGGGTTTCTGGGGTTCTGGTACCCGTTGCCATAGGAATGAAATCTGGGGTTGCTGTTGTATTGATAGGAATTGTCATAATTTTTGCGGGTTTTTGGGGCCCGTGGTTTGTCAGCCTGTCCATTGCGCAGGCTTTGTAAAAAATCGTTCATTTAACTCATACGCTCCTTGGAAATTTTAATGTCTTGGCCATGGCGATGGCCTGACATTCGTAAGATTTTAATTTTTTTTTGTTTTATGTATAACTACATCGGCCTCGGAATAATTTCCGAATATCGGCATTGGTGCAAAAACTGGGTATTTATCCTGTTTTTTGCCGCCTTTGTCAAGGTGTTTTTGCGATTTTTCCCTTTGATAGTGCATAATGTAATGCATGTTTTCGCCGTGTCAATCTAAACCCTGTGTGTTGAGGCGATATTCATAGTCTTTGATAATTTCCAGAGCGGTTGTGGTTGCAGGTATCCGGGACAATTCTCTTCGAAAACCGGAACATCCGGGCATGCCTTTTACAAACCAGGCAAGCCTGCCCCTGAGCATTTTGCAGGCAGTTTCTTCCCCGAAATGCTCCACATACAGGTGGATAAGCGCTTCCATTTTCCGGAAGATGTCGGGCGCAGACACTTGTTGGCAGGTTCCATGTGTCAGATAAGATTCCACCTGGCTGAGAATAAAGGGGTTGGCCATGGCTGCCCTGCCGATCATGACACCATCGCATCCGGTCAGCTCCATCATGTCAGCGGCATCCTGCGCACAAAGAATATCACCATTGCCGATAACCGGTATGGAAATCTGTTTTTTGAGCTGCCTGATAAGGCGCCAGTCTGCAGTCCCTGTAAATCCCTGGGTTGCAGTTCGCGGATGCAGAATGACGGCATCCACACCCTGGTCCTGGGCGATCCGGGCCAGGTGCAGGGCCTGGGAACCGGACCGGTCCCAGCCGGATCTGATTTTGATGGTAAACGGCAGGCAGGTGGCCTTTCGCACCGCGTGTAGAACAGCTTTGCTGTTTTCCAGGTCCTGCATCAAGGCAACCCCGGCCCCCTGCTTTATCACCTTTTTTACACTGCACCCGAAGTTGATGTCCACAATATCCGCCACCCCCATTGTTTCTATGGCGGCCGCGGCCCTGGCCATTATTTCCGGTTCTGCTCCGAAAATCTGGACAGACAACGGTTTTTCATCCTTGTGTGTCTGCAGCAGGGCCAGGGTTTTTTCTGAGTTGTAAAAAAGGCCTTTGGCGCTGATCATTTCCGAGCAGACCACGGCACAGCCGCATGCTTTTACAAGCCGCCGGAACGGCAGGTTGGTTATGCCTGCCAAGGGTGCCAGAAAGGTGTTGCCGGGAATGACCAGAGAACCGATCTTCATTGCAACCCACCTTGTTTTATTCTGGTGTCCATTTGTGTATTTGCATAGCAGAACAGGCAGTTGTGATAGCAGGGATGATCCTGGTAGGATCCGATATCAATGGAACTTGTACATCTGCATCCTTTTTTGGCCCGCTGCCCGTAATCCCGCCGGGTTTCAGGGGTGCCGCCGTACAGTTCTTCCAGCAAAAAACCATTGATACAGGCATTTTCAAAGATGTTTGTGCACCCGGGTTTTACAGTGTCATACAGTTTTGTTTCACAGCACAGGTGCAGCCGGATCTGTTTTTTCTCAAGCTGCGCTGCCATGCTGCAGATGAGCTGTTTTTTTTCTGCAGGATCCGGGTCTGTGAAACAGATGTAAGGTCCGCCTGTTTTGGCAAGATGCCGGGTACGGAAATCAACTTTGCGGTACGCATCATAAAAGCTGGTGACACAAACCGTAATGCCCATGTCAGCCATGGCATCTGCAATGTAAAGAAAATCAGACAGATTGTTTTCAACACATTGGGTGCCATGGGTGTAAAAGCAGATGGGATCAAACCGCCAGGCAACGGCATTCGGCCCGAACCGGTCTGCAAGCACTTTTACCTGGGCTATCCGGGTGTCCAGGTCCGGCAGGCCCGGTTCCAGCAGAGGGGATCTCGAATTAACGGTGAAGTTGAAAAACAGGTTAAATCCCAAATCCTTCAGAATCCCATGGGCATCAAGCGCCAGAAACGGTCCATAATTTTTGGACCAGAACACAATGCTGTGGGTGTTTTCCGGGCAGACATCCACCTGCTTGGGCTTACGGGTAAAGGGATTGACTGTAATAAAATGTTTCTGCCGGATCTGCTTAAGAAACCATGGGGTGTACCATGCCGGAATATCTGTCCGCCTGGAAGCGGAAATGATCTTATCCCGGGTCCTGGTCATGGCTTTTTTTCTTCAGGTCAGCAAAGGATATGATCCGGCCGGATGCCTGTTTTTTTGTTTCAGAAGGAGCCTGCTCCTGTTTTTGGGGAACAGGTTTCATGTCAGACGAAATATCATGTGTGTTCTTCGGGTTTTTCACCGTTTCCATACGCATTTTTTTGCCGTTCATATGGAATTCTTCGCCGTTGATATAATTGTCTTTGAGTATCCAGGTAGCCTCCTGCAAGGGAATCTGGAGCAAAAGAAGGGTGATCTGAAACCAGTCTTTTTTATGGTCAGGCTGAATGCTTTCAACCCTGGCAAAAGACACAGGGCTGTCTTCCAGATAAATTAATACCACATCATTGATGGTTGCCATGCCGCTCCTTTGGGATTTTTCTTGTTTGCCGCTCCAATATAACATATTCTTGGAGGTATCAAAAGAAGGGAATGGGGTGCACATGGGTGTCCGGGACAAAAAATGGCAGGTGTTTTCACTGGTGGGGGTGTCGATCTTCATGTCCACCCTGGATTCCAGCATTGTCAATGTGGCATTGCCCTATATTATGGAAGATCTGTCCTCGGATGTGAAAACCGTGCAATGGGTGGTGGTGGTCTATCTGCTCACCGTGTCCTCTCTTTTGCTCACCTTTGGCAGGCTGTCTGATACCCGGGGTCGGCGGTTGGTATATGTGGCCGGATTTCTGGTGTTTACCTTCGGGTCTTTGCTGTGTGCAAATGCCATGACAGCGCATTTTCTGGTGGGTGCCAGAATGGTTCAGGGGATCGGGGCATCCATGCTCATGGCCTGTTCCCCGGCCCTGGTGGTGGATGCCTTTGCCCCAAAAGAAAGGGGCAGGGCCCTGGGCCTTATGGGGGCGGTGGTGGCTGCCGGCCTCACGCTGGGGCCCCTGGCAGGGGGGATGATCCTTTCATATTTTTCCTGGCGGGTTATTTTCTATATCAATGTGCCCATCGGCATGCTTGCGGTGGCAGCAGGCATAGTTGTTCTCAAAGGCCTGCCCGGCGGCAGCGGGAGCCGTGAACCTCTGGACAGGACCGGCAGTCTGCTGCTGGTGGTCATGCTCAGCTGTCTGATCGTAACCCTGGTGCGCTCTTCCGATTGGGGCCTTGTCTCTGTGAAAGCAGGCTTGTGTTTTTTGGCGGGCATGATGAGTGCGGTGGGATTTGTGTACAATGAAAAACGTGCAGCTTATCCCCTTTTTGATCTGGATTTGATGAAAATCCGTTTGTTCACGCTTCCTTTGACTGCTGCGGCTATTCTTTTTGCCTGCCTGTTTGTGCTGGTTTTCATGATGCCTTTTTTTCTGACATATCCGTGTGGGTTTTCCGCTTCTAAAACCGGCTTGATCATGATTGTGCCGTTTTTGTTTTTACTGGTGATCTCCCCTGTTTCCGGCATGCTGGCCGACCGGCTGGGGTCCAGGCTTTTGTGCACCACAGGCATGTTTCTCATGGGCCTGTCTTTGTTTTTTCTTGTGTTTTTACGTCCGGATACGGGGGTTTCGTCCATTGTCTGGCGCATTGCCCTGGCCGGCATCGGCACGGCTCTGTTTGTTTCTCCCAATAATACCGCCATCATGGGCGCTGTGCCCATACACCAGCGGGGCATTGCTTCCGGTGCCATAGCCACGGCCCGGAACCTGGGCATGGTTTTTGGAGTGGCACTGGCAGGTGCGGTTTTTTCCAGCTTTATCAGCCTTCAGGGGCACGGGCCAACCGGATACGGGCCTGACATGGCACCGGCATTCATGGCAGGATTCAAACATGTCATGACCGCCGGCACCGGCCTGGCTGTTATCGGTGTTGCCGTCACTTATTTCAGGGGCAAAGAAGCGATAAAGGGTTCTGCCCCGGCATGATCCTATGCGTTATGCGTTGTCCCTGGGGACCACAAATACGGGAACAGATGACCGTTTCAATACCTTGCGCACCAGCTTGTCTCCCATGGCCTGTGCCATCAGGCCCTGCTGCCTGCATCCCATGACAATAAAAGCACAGTCCTCTTCCACTGCAGTGGATACAATTTCATCAGCAATGGAGCGGCCTTCTGCCACCAGGATTTTCTTGATGGGGGAGTCGGCATGGGACGGGGCATTATCCCGGTCTTCGAAAAATCCGGCAATGGCCTGGCGGATCCGCAGTGCATCTACATTTTTTCCTATGAGCAGGTCCCGGGCACCGGATTTGTGTTTGGCTTTAATCTCCTGGTACAGGTTTTCTCCAAAGGCCATTTTTACCTGTCTTTCCGCTGACGGGCTGGCTTCTTCCATGACATGGAGAACGATCAGGTTGGCGTCGGCATAGGTGGCCATGGCAACAGCATGTTCAAAGATTTTTTTCATGTCCACAGACAGGTCAGAGGCAAACAAAATATTACCGGGTTTTGTAATCATGACAGGGTATCTCCATTTATATTATAAGGTATGCTAAAAAAACAGTATGACGCAAATGCATTAAAACTGGTTCTATAATAAACACAAATCCATGTTATGCAAGCGTGTTTTCATCTGGTCCTTTTGCCGGGTATGGACGGCACACGGCCGTCCTAAGGCTAACTGGCTCATGAAAACCCTTTTGGGGCATCAGCAGCGCAGGTGCCAATACTTTTGCCCATAAAGCTTGCAGCACTCATTTTTTTTGTGACATCTTGGCTTTCGCATTCCGGACAGGTGATATCAGGTACATCTCCTGCAAACACAAGTTTCTCAAATTCATGTCTGCAGGTTCTGCACTGGTATTCAAAAATCGGCATCGCAGCCTCCTTGTTGATGAAAAAATTGTTAAAGCATGCATGTAAGCATTTTATATATACCAAATATTATAACAGGCTGTCTTTTTTAGCGCAAGGCTCTGGTTTTTTCCCGGCATATTTTACCAGGCCCCCTTAAGGCTCTGACGGTCCGTTCACAGGACACCACCAGGGGCTCCCCATAGAAGCGCACGCTACTATAGCAAATATTCAGTGTCTGCCGGCAGGACAATCGCGTGAGAATAAACCATTTTAATATGAATTGTGATTGTATGATTTTATTTTGAACAGCTTTGTTTATGACAATTGGTCCGAAGGTTGAATAGTCCGTGATTTGTGATTATTATAGTTTAATAATATTTTTCAAGGAGATGAAAATGAAAGAAATGCTTTTGATCATAGGGTTTGTTGGAATTTATCTGCTGCTGCAGATTTATGTGCTGCCTAAAATGGGAATTTCCACTTGAATGCGGGATGCCTGTCAGGTGACAGGCAAAAATACCATCACGGAAGAAAAATCTGCTTCACCGGAAGACCAGCCGCCTTCATTGTCTGACAAAAAAGAGTGACAACCCTGATAAAGGGTGTTTTAATGGGACGAATGCTGTACATGCTGATCCTGATTAACCGAATGAATGGAGACAGATATGAAAGATCCGTTGTTTGAGCCCATTACCATAAATACCCTGACCCTGGATAACCGGATTTACCTGCCTGCCATGCATCTGGGCATGGGGGTGGATTATGCGGTGACCGACCCGATTGTAGAATTTTACGCATTGCGTGCCAGAGGCGGTGCCGGCCTGATCTGTGTGGGATTTGCCACGGTGGATGAACTTTCCGGCAACACCCAGAATATCGGGGCCCATGATGACCGGTTTATACCGGGTCTGTCCCGCCTGGCATCCGCCATCAAAGATAACGGCTCTAAAGGGGCGGTGCAGCTCAACCATGCAGGCCGTTATAATTTTTCCTTCTTTCTTGCAGGAAAACAACCGGTGGCGCCGTCCGCCATTGCCTCCCGTCTGACCAAAGAAGTGCCAAAGGAAATGACTGTCCAGGAAATTGAACAGACCGTTGACCGGTTTGCCCGGGCAGCTTTGCGGGTGAAACAAGCCGGATTTGATGCTGTGGAGATCCTCAGCGGCACCGGCTATCTCATCAGTGAGTTTTTATCGCCGTTGACCAACCTTCGCACAGATGCATACGGCGGGAGCCTGGAAAACCGGATGCGGTTCGGCCTCCAGGTGATGGATGCGGTGCGGGATGCGGTGGGCAAAGATTTTCCGCTTATTGTGCGCATGAACGGCAATGATTTCATGCCCGGCGGCAATACCAGAGAAGAGCTGAAAACCTATGCCAAAATTTTGGCGAAAGGATCTGTGGATGCCTTGTGCATCAATGTGGGATGGCATGAGGCCAGGGTGCCCCAGATCGTGGCCCAGGTACCCAGGGGGGCCTTTTCTTATCTGGCTGCCGGCATCAAAGAACAGGTGGATGTGCCGGTGATTGCCTCCCACAGGATCAATGACCCTGATACCGCAAGAAACCTTCTGGCAAAAGGCCATTGTGACATGGTGGCCATGGGCAGAAGCCTGATTGCCGACCCCATGCTGCCCCAAAAGGCAAAACAGGGCCGGGAAAATGAAATTATACACTGCATAGCCTGCGCCCAGGGATGTTTTGACAATCTGTTCAAGCTCAAACAGGTGGAATGCCTGTGCAACCCGCTGGCCGGGCATGAAAGCACCCGGGTTGTGGAAAAGACATCTTTTCCCAAAAACATACTGGTGGTTGGCGGCGGTCCTGCCGGCATGATGGCTGCCTTGACAGCACACCGCCGGGGGCACCGGGTGGTGCTGCATGAAAAAAGCGGCCGCCTGGGAGGACAGCTGCATCTGGCTGCAGCCCCGCCGGGCAGAGAAGAGTTTGCCGGTTTTTCTAGCGACCTGGCAAACCAGCTGACCCTGGAAAAAATACCGGTGGTTCTCAATTCTAAGGTGGACCAGGCAGTGCTCAGGGAAAATGCCCCTGATGCCGTGATCCTGGCCACTGGTGCCGTGCCGGTCAAACCATCCGTTCCCGGCATAGACCTGCCCCATGTGGTCCAGGCCTGGGATGTGCTTGAAAACCGGGTGGCTGTCGGAAGCCGGGTGGCCGTCATCGGCGGCAATGCCGTGGGGGTGGAAACCGCGCTGTTTCTGGCTGAAAAAGGATCGATGCCTGCAGATGTGGTGAAATTTCTTTTGGTCAACCAGGCTGAAGACCCCCAGACCCTTTATAAAATGGCGGTGGCAGGCAATACCCGTATCTTTGTTTTTGAGATGATGGACAAAATCGGAAAGGATATCGGCAAATCTACCAAATGGGGAATGCTGCAGGATCTTGGCAGGTGCGGCATTGAAACCATGACATCGGCAACGGTGACCGGCATTTCCGATACGGGCGTAACCTTTAACCGGGGTAAAAAATCTGAAGCACTGGCTGTGGATACCGTGGTGGTGGCGGCAGGATCCATCTCCCACAACCCCCTTGAGGACCTGGTGCGCAGCATGGGCATTGCCTGTGAAACAGCAGGAGATGCTGCCAGGGTGGGCACGGCTTTTGACGCAGTTCACCAGGGATTTGCCGCGGCAAACCGTATCTGAGGCCGACAAAACCCCAAGGTCCAGGCAGTGATCGCTGCATGCAGCGCCGATGTCAAATACTGCAGGGTCAGGGACAAAACACAGGCTGCGTTGCAAAAAATTGTGCCACATTTTCGGTATAGGCGGACATGGACGTGGATTTTAATATGTTTTTCACAGGCTTTTTATGGTTTTTAAAGGAAGGACCCAGATAATTCCAGAATCCTTTCATGCGGTCGGTCAAATGCCCGGGGCCTGAGATTATGCCGCTATAAGCAGTCAGAAGATCATTATGAAAAGCCTGCAGCCTTGCCAGCCGTTCGTCCGGGTTTCGGGGAACAGCCTTGATCTCTTCGGGCAGAAACGGGTTGGCAAGGATGCCCCTGCCGATCATGAATACTTTGATGCCGGGAAACCGGTTTTTTATCGTCAAAAAGGACTGTTTATCCGTAATATCCCCGTTATATATAAAGGTATGGCGGCTTTGTGCCATGGCCACCCCGAACGCATCATGGTCGGCAGTGCCCTGGTACATCTGGGTGCCGGTGCGCGGATGCAGGATGATATGGTCCAGATCATGGCGGTCGAACACTTTTATGAGGTCATGGATCTCATCCTTGCTTTTGCGGCCCAGGCGGATTTTGACGGACAATGCCATGGGAATATCGGGGATTATTTTGTCCAGCAGGGTATCGATCTTTTCCGGAAACAAAAGCAGGCCTGAACCACGCCCTTTTTTGGCGATCTTGGAATGGGGGCATCCCAGATTCCAGTTGACAAGATCATGCCCCATATCAGCCAGGCGCCTGGCCAGAAAGATAAAGTCTTCTGCCGCATTCCCCAGGATCTGGGGTGTCACCGGCAGAAGCTGGTTGAGACACGGATCCACATCCCGGAGCCGTGATGGTTTGAGCCGCTGCTGTCCCATGGTGGAAATAAAGGGAGCCAGTGCGGTATCAAGGCCGCAAAAATGCTTGGCATACACATTTCTAAATGTTACATCAGTAAATCCCTGTAAAGGGGCCAGTATCAGGATGGGATCTTTTTTGTCCATGGCTGCCTGTTTTGCCGGGTTTTATTTTGTGCCGCAGCCATGACATCTGTCATGGCCATACGGGATGGACCGGGTTTGTGATGCTATACAGAACATTAAATCAGATTGCAAGGAGTGTTTGAACGGTATGAAAGCGCTTTATCAAGAGGTTATCCAGATTAACCAGATGGCGGACAACGCGGAGAAAGAAAAAAGGGCTGAATCTTTTTTTGCAAAGTTGAACAACATGGCAATGCCCACCCATTTTAACTGGGCAAGTCAGATTTTTGAAGATCTGCATGTGAAAGACACCCCTGACAAGACAGCCCTGGTCTGGCATGATATCCATACTGGTGGGAAAAAAACCTTTTCCTATCTGGACCTGTCCGAGAAAGCCAATCAGCTGGTGAATTTCCTTGCACAAAACAAGGTGGGCAACACACACAATATGTATATGATGGCACCAGTGCTTCCAGAAATCTGGATTGCCGGCATTGCCTGCATAAAAGCCGGTATCGTGGCGGTTCCCACTGCCACCACCATGACGCCCAGGGAGCTGGAATACCGGTTTGAGACCTATAAACCGGATGTGGTGCTGGCTGATGAAGCCAGTGCCGAGCTCATTGACCAGGCAGCACAGCAGACCGGTATCCATCCCAAAGTGAAACTGGTGTTGGGCATAAGAGAGGGATGGACCTGTTTTGATGAGATCAATACCCAGAGCACAAAAGCCCGGGCTGCCGAGACCCGGTCCGATGATGTTTTGTTCTGTTTTTTTACCTCCGGTACCACAGGACTTCCCAAACGGGTGGGGCACACGGCATTGTCTTATCCGGTAGGCCATCTGTCCACCACTGTTGTCATCGGCACACAGCCCAATGATATCCACCATAATCTGAGTGCCCCCGGCTGGGCCAAATGGTCCTGGTCCTCTTTTTTTGTCCCCTTTAATGTGGGGGCCACCGTGACCGCGTTTGCCTTTACCACACTGGATCCTGTACTTTACCTAAAAGCTTTGGAGCGGCACCGGGTCACCACTTTTTGCGCCCCTCCCACTGCCTGGCGGATGTTTGTGAATACGGATCTGTCCGGGTTTGATCTGTCCTGCCTGCGCCAGTCCATCTCAGCCGGAGAACCCTTGAATCCGGATGTGATCACCCGGTGGAAAAAACATACCAGTACCCGGATCCGGGATTTTTACGGGCAGACCGAATCCACTGCCATGATCGGCAATGCCCCGTGGATGGCCAAAACCATGCGGTCCGGTTCATTCGGCAAACCCATTCCCATGTATGATGTGGCACTGGCAGATGATGAAGGAAATGAGATCAAAACCCCTGATACGGTGGGCCATATTGTGGTCAGGCTGGACAGATGGCGGGGTATCGGGTTGTTTTGTGAATACATCGGCAATCCGGAAAAAATGAGTGCCGTGTTTGTGGATAATTTTTACTATACCGGCGACCGGGCCTCTTTTGATACAGATGGATTCTGGTGGTTTGTGGGCAGGGCTGATGATGTGATCAAATCATCGGATTTCCGCATCGGGCCTTTTGAGGTGGAAAGCGCTCTGGTGGAGCATCCGGCTGTGGCAGAAGCCGCTGTTGTGGGTGCGCCTGACCCCCAGCGTTACCAGCTGGTAAAGGCCTATGTTATCCTGAACCAGGGGGTTGAACCGAACCGGGACCTGGCCCTGGATTTGTTCAGACACACCACCAATATTCTGGCAAAATTCAAGATTCCCAGAATCATCGAGTTTGTCACAGAAGTCCCCAAGACCATTTCCGGTAAAATACGGCGTATCGAGCTGCGGGAAATGTCGGCGTCACCATCAGAACCCCACGGCCAAGGACAGATGACAGAATATTTTTACTGGGATTTTCCGGAGTTAAGTTCCAAAAAAAGGCAATAGGCAGACTTGTCAGGGGACTGGCAGTCCCGGTCATGCAAAGGGCATTTCCACTTCGATCTCCCCGCTGCCGGTGCGCATGAATTTGGCATCCGGGTACCGTTTCTGGAAGACCTTGAGCATTTTGCGGTTTTCCGCAAGAACTGTGGCAAGAAAACTTGTGTAATTGTTTTCTTTGGCAATGCCCTCCAGGGTTTCCAGTAAAAAAGAACCTATGCCCATGCCGTGCAGGTTTTCTTTTACCAGAAATGCCACTTCTGCGGCATCATCCGCAGCCTCGGCATAGGAGCCGATGGCCACGATCTGTTTGCGCTGGCCCACCTGCATCAAGCCGATCAGGGTCATGTTCCGGCGGTAGTCCACCTCAGCCCACTGCTGCTGCAGCATCTCTCTGGAAAACACCTTGCGCTTGTTGAAAAACCGGTAATATATGGAATCCTCCTGCAGAGAATAAAAGAAATGCCGGGACTCAAACTCATCTGAAGGCAGCAGGGGCCGGAAGTTGATGTCCTTTCCGTTTTCAAGCTTCAACGTGTAATGATAGGAATCCAGAAACATGAGGTCCTGGCTGGTGGGGGGCAATTGGTCCGGAAAAATATAGTGGCGCTTTTTGGCTTCGGATATCAACTCTTTTCTGAATTTGGGATGGGCGATCTGGGCCAGTTCCATGACCCGCTGGTAGATGCTTTTGCGCCGCATTTCTGCAATCCCGTATTCGGTCACAATGATATCGATGTCTCCTCTGGTGGTGGCCACGCCGGCCCCTTCACTTAAGTGGGGCACAATGCGGGATACCTCATCATTCTGGGCTGTGGAAGGGATGATGATAATGGAAAACCCCCCTTCCGACATGGCAGATCCCCGGATGAAATCCACCTGGTCCCCGATGCCGCTGTAAAACAGGTATCCCTTGGAATCCGTACACACCTGGCCGGTCAGATCCACCTCCAGAGCGGAACTGATGGAGATCAGCCGGTCGTTTTTGGCGATCACATTGGGATCATTGACAAATTCCGATGATTTGAAATAAAACATGGGGTTGTTGTCCACATAGTCATACAGGGCTTTTGACCCCATGCACAAAGATGCCACCACCCGGTCCGGCAGGTAGTTTTTCTTTCTGTTGGTGATCACTTTTTTTTTAAACAACGGCAGCAGTCCATCGGTGATGACCTGGGTGTGTATCCCCAGGTCCTTTTTGTCGGCCAGATAAGGCATCACCGCATCAGGCAAATGGCCGAATCCGATCTGGAGGGTGGCGCCGTCATCCACCAGCATGTTGACATAGTGGCCGATACGCTCTATCACTTTTTTGTTTTTCTGGCTGGGCAGAGATTCCAGCAAGGGTTCCTCATACTCCACCAGATAGTCGATTTCATCCACATGCACCACTGAATCTCCCCAGGTTCTGGGCATCCGGGGGTTGACCTGGGCGATTACCAGGTCGGCATTTTTCATGCCTGACAAGGTGATATCCACGGAGATGCCCAAAGAGCAGTAACCATGCTTGTCCGGGGGGCAGACCTGGATCAGGGCAACATCCAGGCCTATTTCCCGGTGTTCAAAAATTTTGGGAATCTGGGATAGGTAGACCGGGATATAGTCAATTTTTCCTTCAAATGCGGACTGGCGCATGAGAACGGAAATAAAAAACAGCTTGATGGAAAACCGGGACAAAAATTTTTCATCATTGATATATTTGGACAGAGAGGATGACAGCATCTGATACACTATGATGTCCTGGGTACTTATATTCTCCACCATGGCCTTTATCAGGCGCTGGGGTTCCCCGCATCCGGTCCCGATGAACACCCGGCTGCCGTTTTTGATCTTTTTGACGCTCTGTTCCGGGGTAAGCAGTTTTTCCGGACATACATCCCTGAGATTCATCAATGTCGGTCTCCTTTATATGAAAGCCGTCAGCCGTTAATACTCAGTTATCAGCTTCCAGTAAACAATTACAAATTTTTCCCTGCTGGTTACTACCTGCTAACAGCTAAGAGCTAACAGCTGAAGTCTTTCCTGCCCTGCCGGACACATCAAAACATGAAAGAACAGATCCACAGACCATTCTTTCATATGAATTTTAATCCATTATGAAATACTTTTTATGCAAAGTACAGGAAAAATGCGAAGGGCCATTTCCGGGTCCGGCAGAGGCTTTTTCCCCGGTGCTCTTTATTTCCCGGTGGTCTGGTCAATCCAGTCAAGAAAAGCAGGCAGTCCGTTTGTCAACGGCACCTGAAGGATCTGGGGCACCTCGTAGGTATGGTGCACCAGAATAAAGGCTTCCAGATCAGGGTACAGGGATGTCCGGGTCTTGATGACCAGCCGGGTTTCTGTTTCTGTCTGCACCCGGCCATCCCAGGTATAGATGCTGACCACCGGGTTCATCTGCACACAGGCAGCCAGTTTTTTGTTAACAATTTTGGATGCCAGATCTCTGGCTTCTGTTTCACTGCCGCAGGTGACAAGAACCATGCAATGGGACATGATACCTCCTTTCACAAGAATCCGGCCATGGGATTCCGGCATAAGATTTCCATGGCGCGTTTCACAGACCGGTTTTATGGTGCCGGCATTGTCTGCGGTGCAAACGCCAGGGTGGCGAAATAATCTGACGTGGTTTCCGCCCGCCGGATGAGTGCAACGCTGCCGTCTTTTTTTAACACAAGTTCCTTGGGGCGTAAATGGCCATTGTAGTTGAACCCCATGGAATGGCCGTGGGCACCGGTGTCATGGATGACCAGAATATCGCCTTCACAGGTTTTAGGCAAAAGCCGCTGGATGGCAAATTTGTCATTGTTTTCGCATAACGATCCCACCACGTCCACTGGTCCTGATACAGGCAGATGGTCTTTTCCATGGACATGCACATGGTGGTAGGCATCATATATGCCCGGCCGCATGAGGGCGGACATGGAGGCATCCACCCCCACATAATCTCTGTAGATCTGTTTGTGGTTGATGACGCTGGTGACCAGGACCCCGTGTGGGCCTGTAATGTAGCGGCCGCTTTCCATATACAGCCTGGGAACCCAGCTGTGTTTTTCTTTGAATTCTGCCAGGGACCCAATGATGCCCCCGGCCATGGCTGCCAGATCAAAAGGGGTGTCTTCGGGGGCATAGGGAATGCCTAACCCCCCGCCGATGTTTATGAACTCAAAGGTGATACCCAGTTTTTTGTGAATTTCTGTGATGATGGAAAGCAGCATGTCCGCAGTTTCAACCATATAGGTAAAATTGCGCTCATTGGATGCCAGCATGGTGTGGATGCCGAACCGCTTAACCCCCATCTGGATGGCTTTTTCATAGGCTGCCTGGATCTGGTCATGGCTGACCCCGTATTTGGCTTCCACAGGATTGCCTATAATGTGGTTGCCTGACCGTTTCGGGCCGGGATTGTACCTGAAGCAGATCAGTTCCGGGACCCCGGGCAGTTTTTGCACCAAAGAGATATCATCCAGGTTCAGGATGCACCCGCCATGGTCCATGGCCTGCCGGAACTGTTCAGCGCTGGTATTGTTGGAGGTGAACATGAGCTCTTCTCCTTTGGCCCCGATTTTTCTGGCCAATACCAGTTCAGGAACAGAGCTGCAGTCAAATCCAAACCCTTTTTTGTGCAGTATCTCCATGATGGAAGGATTTGGCAGGGCCTTGACGGCAAAGTATTCTTTGAACCCGTCAACGGGCCTGAATACGGCATTAAGGATGTCGCAGGTATCGCAGATGCCGGTTTCATCATAGATATGAAACGGGGTGCCAAAGGTGTTGACGATCTGCGGTAAAATAGCGGAGAGCCTTTTTCTGAAAGAATCTGACATGGGCATGGGAAATTTCCTTGAATAGGTGAATTATACGAAAATGTGCAAAGATATCATATGGTCATGGCCAGCATGATTTTGGCACTTTCTTTAAAGGTGGAAAGTACGATGTGGGTACGGGTGGATACAACCGTGTCCAGGCTGTTTATCTGTTTGTTCAGAACAGTTTCAAGCTCTTTGTTGTCCGCCACCCGGAGTTTGGCCATCAGGCAGTCTTCGCCTGCCAGATAATGCACCTCCTGGACCTGGTCAATGGCAGCCAGGGCGCGCCCGGTCCGGGTAAAACCGGCGGGATCGGATACCATGACATGGACAAAGGCCACCATGGCGCATTTGAACATCTCCGGGTTAAGCCGGACTTCATAGCCCTGGATGACACCTGCTGCTTCCAGTTTCTTAATACGTTCCAGTACTGCAGACGGTGCCATGCCGATAGCCCTGGCCACTTCAACATTGGGGATTCTTGCTTTTTTCTGCAGGATCTGCAAAATTTGTAAATCTGTTTTGTCCATGGAGATATGATCCATTCACAGGGTTTTTGGGGGTATTTTGTGTATAATATTCATATTTTTTTGTAATGTCAAGAATAAAAATATTGTAAAGATGTATTTTTTAGAATTATGTTCTCCTCACTTCCGAACAGGGCTGTATTTTAATTTTTATTGATAAAACCATTGCTTTCATATACATTTACAGGAAAACAAACAGGTATTCATAAACGGATTGATAATAAAATACAATGATTGACGATACCATTAAGATCCTGGTGGTGGATGATGAAGAAGGCATCCGGGATGTCACAGAAGGATATTTCCAGAAAAAAGGATATGAGGTATACACAGCTGAAAACGGGGTACAGGCCCTTGAAATTATCAACCAGATAAACATTTCCTGTATCTTTACAGACATCAACATGCCGGTGATGGATGGACTTGAGCTGGCAGAAAAAATTCGACAGATTGAAAATACGCTTCCGGTGGTGGTGATGACCGGATATCCGTCTTTGGAAAATTCCATTCAGACCCTGAAAAACGGGGTTGTGGACTATCTCATAAAACCGGTGAACCTTGAACAGATGGAGTTGACCCTGAAGCGGATTTTACGGGAACGGGAGCTCTTTATTGAGAACCTGATCCTTAAAGAAGAGGTGGCCCGTAAAGCCAGACTCCAGGAACTCAATGACCAGCTGCTCAAACGGGTGGAAGAGGTCAATACCCTGAACCGGGTGATGGAGGACTTTTCCACCACTGATTCCAGCTACGGGATCTTTAACAAAGTGGTAGATTTAGGGGTGGAAGAACTCAAAGCCGACAGGGTCTTTTTTCATATTTTTTCAGAACAGGACAACTCCCTGGTTCTGGTGGCTGATTCCGCTTCCGGTTTGGTCAGTGACACTGATTTACACCGGTTTGGAAAAGACATTCCTGAAAAAACAAAAGCCTATGTCATAGAATGTCTCATGACTGATGAAAATCCCTGTCTGGTATCAGAATCAAAACAGGTCAGTTCCCTGAATGAACCGGTGAATTCGTTAATGGTGGTTCCGTTGAAAATCCGGGACAAAATTTTCGGGGTGGCCTCTGCCTTTATTTTTCAAGAGGGCCGGTCTTTCAGTGAAAAAGATATTTACTACATGAGTTTTATCACCCAGAAAGCTGCGTCTGCCATAGAGAATATCGCCCTGTATGAAAATATTTATGACAATTTGTTTTCCACCCTGTTTGCCTTTGTTACCGCCCTTGAAGTCAGGGACCTGTACACACGCAGACATTCCACCCGGGTGGCCAGATACGCCCATATGATAGCCGAAGAGATGGGCTGTTCCGAAGAAGAGCTGGATGTGATAAATTTTGCCGGCAGTCTCCATGATATCGGCAAGATCGGCATCCGGGACGACATTCTCCTGAAACCGGGCAGGCTGACAGATGAAGAATATGAGAAAATCAAAGAACATCCGGTCATAGGGGCTGATATCATAAGCAAACTGGGACTGTGGGACAGGGAGATGGAGATAATCCGGCACCATCACGAACGCTTTGACGGCAAAGGATATCCTGACGGCCTCAAGGGCGGGGATATTCCCAAACTGGCCAGAATCATGTCAGTTGCGGATTGCTATGATGCCATGGCATCTGACCGGGCATACCGCAAAAAAATGGAAAAAAGCCTTGTACTCAAAATTATACGGAAAAATTCCGGCACCCAGTTTGATCCACAGGTGGTGGAGGCTTTTCTGCGGGTTTCTGAACAGGAGTTTCCCGATGATTTTTAATGGGTTGAGCAGCGATTTAAAATGTGTTAATTTGGCACAGACAACCAGATGACAAGGATACTGATGCAGCCATGACCGTTTCATATCATGATGACAGGCGAAGGCATTCCAGGGTCGATTTTGTCACCCGTATCCAGGTGCTGCTGGACATGGATGGGCAGCAGGAAGAACTGGAGGGCCATTCAAAAGACCTGAGCCTTAAGGGAATATTTGCCATTACAGATAAACGGTTTTCCCCCGGGACAAGGTGTGTTGTGAAGATCTGCCTCACCGGCACGGTTGAGAAGATTGAACTGGTCATGAAGGCTACGGTGGTCCGGCAGACCCGCAAAGGTATCGGGATCGTTTTTGATTCCATGGATGTGGAGACCTATTCCCATCTGAAAAATATTGTGCAATATAACCAGGTTGAGGATATTGACTGAAAAGGTACCCGGCATAGCACTCTGTTTAAAACCAAAGATGGAGAATTTACAGTCGGCATCTGTTTCGGAAGACAGCAAAGGGGTTTTAATCCGTAGAAGGAGGGAAATGTGGCAATGGAAACATCCATCAAGGTTCTGATTGTTGACGATTTTGCTACCATGCGCCGTATTTTGAAAAATATCTTGAAGCAGCTGGGGTTTCGGAATCTGGTTGAAGCTGATGATGGAACAACTGCCTGGGAAGTGCTGGAAAACCAGACCATTGATCTGATAATTTCCGACTGGAATATGCCGAAAATGACCGGATTGGAACTGTTAAAAAAAGTTCGGGCCGATTCCCGGTATGCAAAAACCCCCTTTTTGATGGTAACTGCAGAAGCACAGAAACAGAATGTTATCGAAGCTGTCCAGGCCGGGGTTTCCAATTATGTGGTAAAACCCTTTACTGCTGAAGCCATTTCAGACAAGCTTGAAAAGATTTTAAAATAATGGGTTCTCCCATGATAGAAACCAGTCAGACACTTATTGCCGGCCAGAATGTGGATGGTGCCGCCCCGGAATTTCACAGAAGGGGGATCGCCGGCGTCAGCAGGGGGCTGGAAAAGGTCCTGGAGACAGCCCGGAAGGTGGCAAAATCCGATGCATCCGTTCTGATAACCGGAGAGAGCGGTACGGGCAAGGAGTTGATTGCCCGGGCAATTCACCATAACAGTGCCCGGCGCAATGGGCCCATGGTGGTCATCAATTGCGGTGCCATTCCCAGTGAACTGCTTGAAAGCGAGCTTTTCGGACATGAAAAGGGGGCATTCACAGGCGCTCACCGTTCCCGGACCGGGCGATTTGAAATCGCTGACCAGGGTACGATATTCCTGGATGAAATCGGGGATATGAGCGCCGACCTGCAGGTAAAACTTTTGCGGGCACTGCAGGAGCGCAGATTTGAAAGAGTGGGCGGCTCCCAGACCATTGCAGTGGATATCCGGGTGATTTCCGCAACTAACAAGGATCTTGACGTTGCCATGGAAAACGGGCGGTTCAGGGAAGATCTGTATTACCGGCTGAATGTGATTCCCATTCACATACTTCCTCTGCGGGAGCGCAGAGAAGATGTGATGCCCCTTGTGGACCATTTCCAGCACAACCTTGTTAAGCGCTCAGCAGATTTTGTGCCCAAAAAATTTTCCAAAGAGGCCATCCAGGCCCTTATCGATTATGACTGGCCCGGCAATATCAGGGAACTTGAAAATATGATTGAACGTGTTGCCGTTCTGGTGGAAGATGATGATGTGCAGGTTCATGACCTGCCGGGATGTATTACCCGGACGGTTACCTGTCACCATTCCCCCTGTGTTTCTTCTGTTTTCAATAACGGCATGGGATTTACCGAAGCAGTTGATCAGTACCAGCGGGCATTGATTACCCACGCCCTTGCAGAAACCGGCTGGATCAAGGCCAGGGCTGCGGAACTTTTGAAAATGAACCGCACCACCCTGGTGGAGAAAATTAAGAAAATGCACCTCGAACCTGAGTCGGAAATGCCTGAATTTTAATATTCTGTTTTATGGTACAAAATTTGCTTGCTTTAAAATGCTATAGAGATTGCCGGTGTTGTGCTGTGAGTATCACTGTGAGAAATTGCCGCCAGATCTCAAAATGGCATTAATCCTTGGGATATATATTAATGATGAAAAAGTTACTTAACAGCCATGCGGGGCAGATGCATAAGATGGTTCTGCCATGGGTGTTTCTGGTCTTTTTCTCCGGCACCTGCCTGGCCGGAAATGCGGTTATTCAAAATATTACCATCCAGGAAAATCCCTTGTCTGTGCAGTTTGACTTAACAGGAAAAGTGCCCGCCAAGGTGATTCAAATCGGAAGCAAAGAGGTGTTGATAGCGCTGAAGAACGCAACGCTGTCCAGGGATTTGAAAATTGCAGGCAGGCAGCTGCCGGATATTAAAGAGGTCAATGTTGAGTCTTTGCAGGGAGATGTTGTGGCTGTGGTGGTGGTCAGCCGGTCTCCTCATGGATCTGTAAAGTCAGGCTTTACCACGTCCGGGTCCCGATTTGTTGTAACCATGGCGCCCCTGAAGCAGGCAGCTGTAAAAAAAATCACCCCTGCGGTCCTGGCTGCCAAAAAACCTGAAAAAGCCCTGGCAGATGAAAAAGAGCCGCCTGAACCAGCCGCCCCGGAAAAGATTTTTCCAAAAATAGACAGTGCATTAACAGATCTGCCTGAAGAAAGAGAAGAAAGTGTTTCAGATACACAGAAAACCGTCAAAATCCAGACACCCCCAGTTTATGTCCCGCCCCAAAGAGAGAAAAGCCCGTATCAGGGGGATATCTCTGATTTGTACCGGCGCATCGCATCCAGTGGTTGCCCGGATCCTCAGCTGGGCAAAGCTGTCCGGCTGATTGAAAATGCCATGTACACCGACGGGTTTGACCTGCTGGAATCATATATAGATGGGCACAACACTGCGTGTCTGGAACAGGTGTATTATCTGCGGGCCTATGCGTTTTACAAAACCATTGCAAAAGATGATTTCGCACAGCTGATCAAAGCAGAACGCATGTTCCAGGATGCCCTGGTGCTCTATCACCAGTCAGCTTACGTGCCCTTTGCCTATACAGCCATCGGCCTGATTCATATGGATTTGAATAACATATCTGCTGCTGAAGGATATTTCAACATCGTCAGGCAGGGATATGAAGCGTATCCCGGCCGGCCGGAGGTGTTGTTTCATCTTGCAGAAATTTTTGAAGAAAAAGGGCATATAGACCAGGCCCTGGGCTTTTTTCAGCAGGTGTTTGAAGCCTCTTTAGAAAATTCCTATATAGTGGATGCCGGCATCGGTTATGGCAGGGCATTGTTTAAAAAACGGCAGTATTATGCCGCATTGTCGGTGTTTAACCATGTGGTCCAACTGGACGAAAAAAAGGTGTATGACGCGCCGGATCTTTTGCGGTATATGGGTGACGCCAATTTTGAACTCTCTTTGGCCAAGCCTGCCAGAAAAAATTATATGCGGCTGATGAATCTGTTTGAAGAAATTTTGGACAAAGACATTCTCCTGGCCCGGGTGGGGGACACCTATGGGATGGAAAACCGTGAAAAAAAAGCAATGAAAATGTATGAACTGGTCCGGGAGAGATTTCCCGATACCCAGGGATATGTAAACGCATCCATGGGGCTTGCCCGGTATCTGGAAACCGATGCTGAAAAAATTGAGATCTATGAGATGATCAAAAACCGGTTTCCGGATAATTCCTATGCCCGCATTGCCATGATGCGGCTGGCGGAAATATACCAGAAAAATGGGGAATACAACAAATGCATAAAGGAAATCGAAGCGCTTTTGTCCACCCATCCCAGGGGGTTGCAGTATGAGGCGGTCAAGCTCATGCAAAAAGCCTATGAAGCCCTGTTTGAGCGGCATCTTGAACAAAACGATTATACGTCGGTATTACACCGGTATGAATCAGAGTCCAACAGGATAGACAAGATGGACAGCCGCAGGATTGCCTTCAGTGTTGGCACTGCCTACTTGCAAGGCAAGCTTTTTGAAGAATCCTTCAACCATCTGCTGATTGCCTATAAACAGTATAAAAGAGCGGAAAGGACTGCTGAACTGCTGTTTTCTTTAGGGGTTGCCATGGATGAAACCGGCAGGGATGATGACGCGCTCAAATTACTGGAGGCATTTTCAAAACAGTTTAAAACACATGAAAGCTTTGTGGATGCCATGGTCCGCGCAGGGGATATCCATCTTGCGAAAAAACAGTATGCAAGGGCAGATGCCAGTTTCAAGCAAGCCTATGCCGGGTCAAAAAATCATTTGAAAAAAGGGCATATCCTGCTGCGGCATGCAGAGGTGTTTGCGCAGCAGAATGACCTGAAAGCAGCCGCCGGGATCCTGGCAGCTGCTGTAAAGGACTTTGCAGCAGCACCCGGGAAAAATTATGAAATTCTTACACATGCCTACAAGACCCTGGGCAATACCTATATCGGTCTTACATCATATGTCCAGGCAGCAGATGCGTTTTCAAAAGCCTTGAATTTCAGTGAAGGTGACAGGTTAAAGGCCAATCTGGGCTTTTTGCTGGGAGATGCCTATCAAAAGGGAAATATTCTGCCAAAAGCCAGGGAGGCGTTTGAACAGGTGGCAGACACAGATGATTCCGTCTGGGCCAGGATGGCACAGCAGCGCCTGACCACCCTGGATCTGGCCCAAACCGTTTCCAATTCATAAGGGGTAAACCTTCATCGTGCCAGGAAATCGGGTCTTTATTATTGTGGAACAACCCAAGGACCGGATGGCGTATACGGCTTTTTTTGAAGGCCTGGGGTTTCTGGTGGATGCTGTGCCTGACGGATCGGATGCCGTGGCATATCTGTCTGAAAAAAAACCCGATATTGTTATTGCCGACGAGACCACTCCGGGATTTGACGCCTGCGATTTTTTAGAAAAACAGCGCCATATCCACAGCCGGTGCAAAACCATTATCATAACCCCGGAACCGGTCGTGGATAATGCCGTGAACCTGATGAAGAACGGTGCGCTGGATTATCTGATCAAACCTTTGGACATGCGGCAGTTGGAGCTTTGCGTCCGACGGGGATTGTGCCTGCACCAGGGAGAGTCAAAAAATGGAGAAAACCTGTGCCCCCAAAAAAAACCGGTGACCATAATTACCCGGGACCAGGCAATGCAGGATATGTTGAAAATGGCCGAGCGGGTGGCGGATTCCAGTGCATCGGTTCTGATTCAGGGGGAAAGCGGTACAGGCAAGGAGTTGTTTGCAAGATTTATTCATGAAAAAAGCAACCGGTCTTCCCAGCCTTTTGTGGCGGTTAATTGTGCAGCCCTGCCGGAAAATCTTCTGGAAAGCGAACTGTTCGGCCATGAAAAAGGGGCGTTTACCGGCGCTGTTTTTCGAAAAATCGGAAAATTTGAACTGGCCCACAAAGGCACCCTTTTTCTGGATGAGATTACGGAAATGCAGTTCCATCTCCAGTCAAAACTGCTGCGGGTACTTCAGGAAAGAACCGTGGACCGTGTGGGGGGCACCCAGCCCGTAGCGGTGGATGTAAGGATCATCGCCACAACCAACCGCAATGCCAGACAGGCTGTGGAAAATAATGATTTCAGACAGGATCTGTTTTACCGCCTCAATACCATTCCCATCCTGATTCCGCCCCTGCGGGACCGGATCAATGATATGAAAATCTTGTGTGATTTTTTAATAAAAAAATATTGCAAACTTGACAGACGCAATGTCAAAGGGATGACAGATTCGGCCCTGTCCATTCTGATTCGGCATCCTTTTTACGGCAATGTCAGAGAACTTGAAAATATTATTCACCGGGCTGTACTGCTCACCACTTCAGACCGCATCAGGCCCCTGGACCTTATGATGGATGATGCCGGCCCGAATGAAGAAAGTGCCGTGCCCCGGCAGGAAGAAAATCAGAGCGCTGATACCGGGTCCGGGTCCCTCAAGGAGATGGAGCAGAAAATGATCTTTAAAACCCTTGACCATACCGAGGGAAACAGGACCCATGCCGCAAAAATTCTGGGTGTATCCGTCCGGACCCTGCGCAACAAACTCAAGGAATACAAACAGGCTGATTGATACAAAATACCCGCAGTATCAGATTTCGGCATCCAATTTGCATGATGTAATTTCCAGAACATGTGTACACCACAAAGCTGTTTTTATGACACGTATATGTATGGAGAAAAAAATGACAGATGCAAATGTTTCTGCACACGGTTTTCAGAACCAGGATTTCGCCGGAACCCTGAACCAGGCCCTGGGCAGATTTGAAACTGCCTGCCCGGCTGATGTTTGTGAAACACACACGGATTTTTGCAGCGGTCCCTATTTTTCCCGAACAGGCAAAAATGATGACAGAACAGATGAATTTTATTCAGATGCGCTGGATATCGACAGGGAACTTGTGCATCTGATGCAAAACAATATGGCATACCGCAGCACCACTGAGAGGTTGCTGCAGAAAATGGTTTTGTTCACCCATGCCATTGACCAAGGAGGAAACTAGCTTATGGATCTGTTAAATGCATCACGGATCAGCGGCACCGCCCTGGCTGCCCACCGCACCAAATTGAATGTCATTGCTGAAAATCTGGCCAATGTCGACACCACGCGAACAGAAGAAGGCGGCCCGTATCAGCGGAAAATGGTGGTGTTCAAAGGAGATGATATCGATTCCTTCCAGAGTGTTCTGGAAAAAAAACAGGCCCGCAAAAGGGTGGGGGAGATTGTGCTGGAACCCATCACCTTTGATGATGAAAACAAACAGGAAAATGGGAACGGGGTCCGGGTGGATGAAATTGTCAAATCCCAGGAGGATTTCAGACTGGTCTATAATCCGGCACATCCGGATGCAGACCCCCAAACAGGTTATGTGCGGATGCCCAATGTGGACCATCTGACGGAGATCGCAGACATGCTGGTGGCCAAAAGAAGTTATGAGGCAAGTGTTACAGCGCTGTCCGCCACAAAGGACATGATTACAAAAGCCCTTGAAATAGGCAGGTAGTGCAGCATATCAAAGGGTAACCAAAGGAGGCATTGTGGCAGATATCAACGGCATTGACAACAAAATCAGTCTGCATACCGAACCGGTCAGCAGCCGGGTGCACAGAAGGGATCCGGCATTTGCACAAAGGCTGCAGGCTGCGGTATCAGATGTAAATGACAGGCAGCATACCGCAGATGATGCGGTTCAGGCCGTCATCAAGGGAGAGATGGGGATTCATGAGGGCATGCTGGCCCTGGGCAGGGCCAGTACCTCCCTTAAGCTGCTGGCCCAGGTGCGCAACAAAGCCATGACTGCATACAATGAAATCATGCGCATGCAGGTATAGGCGCGAAAAGAGGGGATATGAATCCTGTTATTGAAAAAATAATCACCACATTCAAGGCGATGTCTGTTGCCCGGAAAATTGCCCTGGGTGTTCTGGCTATGGCAGTGGTTGCCGGATTTACCACCATGTTTATCTGGGCCAATAAAACCCAGTTTAAGACAGCCTACAGCGGAATGACCAAAGAAGACGCGGCTCTTGTGGTAGACAAACTCAAGGAAACCAATACCCCGTACCGTCTGACCGGGGACGGAACCACCATCATGGTGCCTGAAGATACTGTATATGATGTGCGGCTCACCATGGCAAAGGACGGGATACCCAAAGGCAGCGGTGTGGGGTATGAGATTTTTGACAAAACCGAGTTCGGCACCACGGAATTTGTGCAGAAAATCAACAAAAAAAGGGCGCTCCAGGGGGAGCTGGCCCGGACAATTGCAGCCTTTAATGAAGTGAAGACCGCCAGGGTCATGATTGTTTTGCCAAAAGAGTCTGTATTTGTTGAAGAAACCAAACAGCCATCTGCTTCTGTTCTGCTGGAACTCAACACAGATCTTGGAAAAGAAGAGGTTACAGCCATTGCCCATCTGGTGGCAAGCTCAGTACAGGATCTGACCCCCAAACTGGTAACCATTGTGGATACTGCCGGCCGCATTCTGTTTGAAGGCAAATCCGAAGAGGAACAGGCCAAAATTGATGCGGAAAACCTGGCAGATGCCCAGTACCAGTACAAGGTGCGGTTTGAGGAAAACCTGACCCGCAGAATCCAGACCATGCTGGAGCGAATCGTGGGCAAAGATCGGGCCATTGTCCGGGTGATTTCGGAAATGGATTTTTCAAAAAACAGCATCAATGAGGAGATTTATGACCCATTTGAACGGGGCGGGGAATTTATACGAAGCAGAAAAAACAAGGCAGAGCAGGTGGTGCAGCTCACCGATGACATCGGCATCCCCTCCAGTGTCAACCCCATTGTGGAAGAAAACCCGCCCGGCGAAGCTGTTATTGAACGGATAAATAAAAGTGATGACACGGTTAATTATGAAATCAGCCGGCGCATAGAGGAAAGCAGAAAGCCCATGGCAGTACTCAACCGGCTTTCCGTGGCCGCTGTCATTGACGGCAAATATGAATTCCAGACCGATGAACAGGGCAACCGGGCGCGGGTGTACGTTCCCAGGTCTGATGCGGAGATGCAGCAGTTTGAAAATATCGTGATCCGGGCCATGGGATATAATGAAGACAGAAACGACCAGGTTTCCATGGAATCGTTTCCCTTTGCTTCCATTGCGGATCTGGACCAGGAATCACCCACCCCCACGGGCTGGCGCATTGTCCAGGAAGAATACGGCCGCCTCATTGCCAACATGCTGCTGGTTCTGGTACTCTTCTTGTTTGTCATCCGTCCTATTATCAAAACCGTGCGGGACATCAAAGACACTGTTGATCAGGACATGCTGCCGGAGCCTGAAGAGATGGACCGGATTACAGAAGCAGATAAAGAACCTGATTTCCGTGAAATGGACGGTTCCCAGCAGAAAGAATTTCTCCAGCTCATGACCGATGATCAGAAAAAAGATTTTTTCGGTAAAATGACGCCTGCGGAACGGGCTGCCTACCTTGCCAACATGCCGGTTGTTGACAAAGCCAGGTATTATGCTGAAAAAGATCCGGCCAAAACCATCAATATCATCAAGGCCTGGGTCGGTGAAGTTGACACAGAAGAGGAGTAAGCTACCATGGCAGATGTATTAGACCCTGCAAGCATATCCGGATGCCAGAAAGCAGCTGTTTTCCTGTTGGCAATGGGTGAGGATTATACCTCCGGTGTGTTTGAAAAAATGAATGACCAGGAGATTTCAGATGTGGTTTTTGAGATGTCCAAAATCAAGCACATCACCCCTGAAATGCTCAAGGCGGTTTCCATCGATTTTGTGGAACAGTTTGAAGGGGATACAAAAATGATTGTGGAGGGGGATTCCTTTATCAAGAGTGTGGTATCCCGCACCATGAAAGACAAGCAGGCCAAGGCGATCCTGGAGGATCTTGAAAAAAAGAAACAGGACAAACCCTTTATCTGGAGCCGGAATGTCAATGTGGGAACCCTTGCCGCATATGTGGAGGGAGAACATCCCCAGACTGTTGCCATGATCCTGGCCCATATGCCTGCCGAGATCTCTTCGGAAATCCTTATGAGCATGCCTGAGGAGAAAAAAGGAGATATCTGCCTGCGGATAGCCAGACTGGGACAGATTTCCGAAGATGTGGTCCGGGATGTGGACCGGGCATTGAAAATGGAAATGAGCGGGGCAGTGGGCCCCGGCGGCAAGGCCGGAGGACTCCAGGTCCTGGTGGATATCATCAATGGGGTGGACAAATCAACAGAAGATACCATAATGGAATATGTGGAAGAAGATGATGCGGAAATGGCCAATGAGATCAGAAATCTGATGTTTGTATTTGAAGATCTCACAAATGTTGATGATACTGCCATGCGGGAGGTCCTCAAGAAAGTGGAAGGTCAGCAGCTGACCTATGCATTGAAAACCGCCACCGAAGAAATGAAGGACAAGATCTTTTCAAATCTGTCCCAGCGGGCCGGTGAGATGCTCAAGGATGATCTGGAAGCCATGGGGCCGGTGCGGCTGACAGAGGTTGAAGAGGCCCAGCAGGCCGTTGTCCGGGCTGCCAAGGAGTTGGAAGCTGACGGTACCATAACCCTGGGTAAAGGAAAAGATGATGTCCTTGTCTGATGCAGAAAATGGTGAATTCACGCCCATTGATATCGGGACCCTTGACAATTTTGATGGGGAAATATCAAAAAAAACCGATAAAACAGATCCGGACTTTGACCGGTTTACCCTGCTGTTTGATCCGTCAAAATTTGAAACCGGTGAACCGGAAGAGTTCACAGCTTTTTATTCAGGCAAAAAAGAAAAAAAAGCAGATTCTTTCAAGCCGTTATTTGACATAAAGCAAAAATCTGCGCCATCACAGAAACCCGAAGAGATCAAAAAAAATCGTGGATCTGAAAAATCTGTACCTGATCCGGAACAGATCATTTCACCTTCTCTAGAAGACCAGGCAAAGGAAAAGGGGTTTGCCAAAGGATATGAACAGGGGGAAAAAAAGGGGCATTCTGAAGGCTATGAAAAAGGGTTTGAAAAAGGCAGAACAGAGGGACTTGCCAAAGGGCAGGCAGACGGATTTGCCAAAGGTGAGCCCGATGGGTTTGCCAAAGGTGAGACACAGGGCCGTGAAAAAGGGGAAAAGGAGTCCCGGGAAGAGGCGGCAGATATCTTGAAAAGCCTGCAGAAATCTCTGGCAGCCGTGGACAGTGTCCTGAACGATGTGGTGGATGCCCATGAACAGGAGCTTCTGGAACTGGTTTTCAAGATCGCCGAAAAAGCGGTTCACGCCAGTCTGGATACCAGAGATGACATGGTGCACCATGCTGTCCTGGATGCCTTGAAAACCCTTGCCCAGCCCAGAGAAATTAAGTTGAGTATTGCTCCGGAAGATTATGAATACATTGAAATGGTCAAGGACAGCTTCTTTGAGGTTGCGGCATCACTCCAGCATGTAGCAGTACAATCGGATCCCATGATTCGCAGGGGGGGCTGCCGTATTGAAACCGATACTGCTTCCGTATCCACAGACCCTGAAACCAAACTGGCTGCTGTGTATGAAGCAGTAAAAGCCGGAGCCAGGATGTGAAAATGCACCATTTGTCCCGTATTGATTTTACAAAATACACCCGCATAGTGGACCAGGTGACAACGGTCCGTCCTGAAGGCCGTGTATCCCAGGTGGTGGGACTGATCGCCCAGGGAGACAGCCTGGGGCTGGGAATCGGCAGTTTGTGCAGCATTTTGACGGACCAGGGCGAGGAGATCAAGGCTGAGGTGGTGGGGTTCAAAAAACAAAAAGCCCTGCTCATGCCCTACGGGGATATCAGGGGGGTGCGCATGGGCAGCCGGATTATTCCGGTATCAGCGTCTCCCATGGTGGGGGTGTCTGACCAGCTGCTGGGGCGGGTGATAGACGGGATGGGAAATCCTCTGGACGGCAAAGGCAGCATCGACTCGACTGCCCGGTATTATCTTTACGGGAAACCCATCAGCCCCCTGCAGCGCCAATCCATCAAAGAACCGCTGGATGTGGGGGTGGCTGCCATCAACAGCATGATCACCCTTGGCAAAGGCCAGCGGGTGGCCATCATGGCCGGCTCCGGGGTGGGAAAAAGCGTGCTCATGGGCATGATGACCCAGCATACAGCTGCTGATGTGGTGGTGATAGGCCTTATCGGTGAACGGGGGCGCGAAGTCAAGGATTTTGTGGAAGAAACCCTGAAGGCAGAAGGGTTGAAACGGGCTGTGGTGGTGGCTGCTACATCAGATATGCCGCCTCTGGTCAGAATGCGGGGGGCGTATCTGGCCACAACTATTGCAGAATATTTCAGGGACCAGGGCAAAAATGTGCTGCTCATGGTGGATTCCATAACCCGGTTTGCCATGTCATCCCGGGATGTGGGCCTTGCTGCAGGCGAACCCCCCACCACAAGGGGATATACCCCTTCTTTTTTTGTCAAGATTCCGGTACTGCTGGAACGGGCGGGCAATGTGGAAAACAGCGGCTCCATCACAGGTGTCTACACGGTGCTGGTGGAAGGAGATGATCTGAATGATCCTGTGGGAGATACGGTCCGGTCTATTGTGGACGGACACATCGTGCTGTCCAGGGACCTTGCCGACAAGGGCCATTATCCGGCCATTGATGTCATGGCCAGTGTGTCCAGGGTAATGCAGGATGTGTGTGGAAAAGAACACCTGGCTGTCTCCAGACAGGCGGTAAACCTCATGGCCGCCTATAAGAACGCTGAAGACATGATCACCATCGGTGCCTATGTAAAGGGATCAGATCCGGATGTGGACCAGGCTATACGCATAATGCCTGAAATCAACAATGTGCTGCGCCAGGACATGGGTGAAAAAAAGGATCTGCCTGCCAGTGTAACGGCATTGAAACATGCATTGGAAAACCAAAAAAAATAAAGACTGTAAATGAAACGGTTTGCATTCAGACTGCAGCAGCTGCTCAACTATAAAGGATATCTGGAGCGCCTTTCCCGGCAGGAAACGGCAAAGGCCCACCTGGAGATTGTTGATTGCGACAGACAGATAGATGCACTAAAAAAGCAGTTGATTCAGTCTGCAAAACAGATGGACGGCAAAGTGCGCGACGGCATATGTGCCAGAGAATTCAAACAGCACCAGACCTTTCTTACGGCCGTGGAAACAGGCATTGAAGATGAGAAAAATCGGAAAAAACTTCTGGAGAAAATCTGGCAGGAAAAACAGGCCCTTTTGAAAAAAAGAAGCGTTGAAAAAAAATCCATGGAGCATCTGCGGGAAAAACAGGCCCGGGCACATGATCAGAAGATGCTGAAATCAGAACAAAAAGAACTGGATGAAATCAGTACGTTGAAGACAGCAAGGGGGATCAACCATGATGCAGAATAAAAAAATACTCCTGCTTGCCGGTGTGATGGTGCTGTTCTCCATAGTTGCCGGCATGCCCCAGAGACCGGCCCCTTTCTTTATGGGGTATCTATCTGAGACAGGCGGTGTTTCAGTGGCGTTTTCCCAGGAGGAAAATACTGCAGATGTCCCTGAACAAAATAATGAAGACGCTGCTTCTGACGGGCAGTCCCCATGCCCGGATCCGGCCGAAGTGGTGCTCCGGGGCCTTGAGGAAAAAAAACAGGCAATAGAAGAGTTGCGTAACGCCCTGGACCAGGAAAAAAAAGAGCTGCAAAGATATGAGGAACAGATAGACGAAAAACTGACTTCTCTTGAAGCCATGAAACAACAGATTCAGAAAGACCTGGCCCTGCTGGATGAAAAAAAGAGCGAAAAGGAACTGGAAAAAGAAGCAGCCTATGAGGCCAAAATGAACCGCCTGGTGAAAATGTATGCCGGCATGAAACCCAAGGACGCTGCCCAGATTGTGGATGAGATGACACTGGAGGTGGCCCAGGAAATATTTTTCCGAATGCGGGAAACATCTGCATCCCAGATTTTGAGTTTTGTGGATTCCCAGAAAGCTGCAAAAATAAGTGAGCGCCTTGCCTTCAGGCGAAAATAATAGCTGAATGTTTCCCGTTCTAGGTACATTTTCATGACAACCGATCTTATTTCAAAAACTTAAAATTTCCCCCTTTTCCCCTGCCGTCACTCCTCTTTCCACACCTGAGAATTTTCTGAAGGTTTGAAAAAATTGCGGGCTGTCTTCTGATGGCCGGTATCCCCTCCCTGCTGCAGATCCTGTGGGCAATATTTTCCCATCATGTAGAAAACAGGTCGGGAAAGAAATGCCGGAATCCGTTCCATCTTTGTTGAAAATCAAGGCATGAATATTATAAATATCTGATATTATAGGTTTTAGACAAACAATTCAAAACTGGCATGAACCTTGCTGAATAGTCCTTTAAACAATTTTATTATACAGGTGCCTGATGGACATGAATTTTGCCGATACAAACCAGATATTTTTACAAATGGCTACCCCCTTTGAAGGCAAAAAAATACATTTTTTATCAAAAACGGTTTCAGAAGAAAATACCCAAAGACAATTCGAATTTTCAACCTATCTGCAAAATGCAACGCTTTCAGAAGATATCCCCGGCAAAAAGGAAAATTCAGCGTATCAAGGCATGAATCCGGTTGAAATGGAGAAGATCTTTTCTGATTATATGACCGGAGAAACCGGTCAGGCTTTTATTGATAAACTGCACCAGATGTTTTTACAATTGTCCAACGGCAATTTAAAGAACATGTCCCTGGATTCTGAAGGTCTTGGCATCCTGGCTGAATTGCTGGAAAAGGCAGGGTTCAAAAAGCAGGATCTGACAGATCTTATGGCAGATCTATCCCAGATGGAAACCAAAAAAATTTCCATGGACGATATAATGAAACATCTGTTCGACCTGCCGGCAGATTCTCTGGAAGATACAAAAGAAGAAATTCTGCTGGATACATCTGCACAGCCTTTTATAATTTCTTTGCTCCAGTCATTTGCCATCCCGGAAGACACCATCAGCACCATCATGTCAGAAGCGGAGCGGCCCGGAATCGGTATCAGCCTGGATCAGGTAATTGAAAATCTTAAAGCGCTTGAAAAAAAATCAGTATATACCCAGACACCCTTTCCAGTAAAGACAGCAGATAGCCACATTGTTTCATTACTTGATTCTTTGGGAATGAAGTTGCCCCAAACCAATACCAATGATACTTCCACCATTTTTTTGAAAGATTTGACAGCCGCTTTTCAGGAATACTCAGACAGGCAAAATGAAAAAAAACATCAAGCCCCCGGCGATTTCAACAAAAATCTGACCCAGGATTCAGCCCAATGGGGTAAAGCCACCCCGCATAACCTGTTGACATCATTGTTCGACCATCTGGAGGTCCAGGTACAGGAATCAAAATCTTCCATGTCAGGTATTCCCCAGGCAGGTATGACCCAGACAGGTGTTGCCCAGGCAGAATTCGTCCACGAGTTTATGAAGAATCATTTTGCTGGTGAACCAGGGACCCATCAAAAGCAGGCCGGTCTTGCCAAGTCTTTTCTGGAAACGGCATCTCTTGATCCGGATATGAAATCGGAACAGACATTAAAGGAAATTCAGGCACTCTTATCGGGAAAATCCGGTGATAGCCCTGCCAGCCGTGCTTTGTTGCAAAAAGAAACCACCAGGCTTGCAAAATCATTTTCATCCCAGTCAAATGATCAGAACCAGGTATCCGGCGCTGATGTGAAAACCCGGGATTCTCTGGGGGACCTTGCATTATTAAAGACAAAAAACAGCTTTAAAAACCTGCCCACATATGTGACCCACCAGGTGGGGAAAAGTCTGGTACGGGCAATCAACCATGGGGAAAACAGCTTGAAACTCCAGCTCAAACCCCCTGAACTGGGCCGTCTGGTGATACATATTGATAATACCGGTAATACCATGAAGGTCAGCATTATGACGGAAAACCCTGCAGCCAGAGAGATGCTGACCGCCAATGTAAATGAACTGCGGACGGTTTTGTCCCATGCCGGGATCAGTCTGGAAAGCTTTGATGTGGATATGAACAGCAATTTCAGGCAGTCCATGGCAGATGCAAAAAACCAGTCCAACAGTTCCGGCGATAAAAAAAAGAGCAAGGAAAATCTGGTGCATGCACCATTATCAGACAGTGAACTGGTAGGGTTTGACCAGGATACTGTATCATCCATGCAAAATGGATCTTTACATTATGTTGCTTAAGCCGGTGCACTGAATAAAGGAGGAATTATCATGGCCATATCATCTAAAGGCAATGCTGTACTGGAAAATTTGTCCAACACCTATATCCCCCATGAAAAGACAAAAACGGAAAAAGAAGATGCCCTTGGACAGGAAGCGTTTCTGACCATGCTGGTGGCACAGCTTGAGAATCAGGATCCTTTGAATCCCATGGAAGGAACTGATTTTTCCGCCCAGCTGGCACAGTTTTCCCAGCTGGAGCAGTTGATATATCTGAACAAATCAATGGATACACTGGCAGCGTCTTATTCCGATTCATCCAGCGGCAATGCTGTGGATTATATCGGCAGGCAGGTTTCCGGTAATGTGGACGTGATTGAACTGGACCAGGGATTTGCCAGCGGCGGGGTGTACAATCTGTCCGAAACTTCTGATGTGATAATCACCATAACCAATGCCCAGGGGAAAACCATAAAGACCATTGCCCAGGGCCAGCAGGAAGCCGGTACCCATTCCATTTCCTGGGATGGGAAAGACAGCCAGGGAAAACAGGTGGCAGATGGATCCTATAAATATTCAGTGGCTGCAAATTCCGGGTATGGGTTCACCAATATCCCGGCCGAGGTATCAGGGGTTGTTGAGGCGGTTGCCTATAAGAACGGCAAACCCTACCTTCTGGTCCAGGGGGCCATGCTTTCTCCTGACTCAATCACCGCTGTTGCCGGCAGTGACAGTGATACAGGCGGCAGTAACACCGCCAACGGATCTATTCTCGGGTATCTGGGCCAGACCGTCACTTCAGATACGCCGGTGGTGCAGGTGGAAAACAATACAGTTTCAGGAGCAGGACTCGGGTTTGTGCTTGAAACACAGGAACCTGCCACCCTAAATATCATGGATGGATATGGACAGATTGTGCGTACGATCACCATTGATGCCGAAGATGCCCGGACCGGTGACAATATTGTTCAATGGGACGGCCTGTCAGATGCCGGTGATCCAGTGCCTGACGGGTTGTACTACTATGGGGTTGACACCGCTTCAAAAACCGCATCTGCAACAGTTTCCGGAGAAGTGTCCGGCATTAGAAATGTCAATAATATCCAGTACCTTGTACTGGAAAATACCGGGAGACTGGTTTCTCCCTCAGCCGTAACCGGCATCAACTAATATAGCAGGATCAACACGACAACATGCCGCCAGCAAAGGGTATGACAGTGTCGGGATTACATACACAGGAGAAAAAATATGTCTTTATCAAGCTCATTGTTCACCGGTACCAGCGGGTTGAAAAACATGGGAAACGGCCTCCAGGTGGTGGGTAACAATATCGCCAACCTGAATACCATCGGGTTTAAAAAGGGCAGGTCCACA
>JAABSO010000011.1 GCA_011390335.1 Desulfotignum sp.
GCTCATCACATCCTGGGGCTGGAGCAGGTCCCAAGGGTTCGGCTGTTCGCCGATTAAAGTGGTACGTGAGCTGGGTTTAAAACGTCGTGAGACAGTTTGGTCCCTATCTTTCGTGGGCGCAGGATATTTGAGGAGATCTTTTCCTAGTACGAGAGGACCGGAATGGACCAACCAATGGTGTTCCAGTTGTTCCGCCAGGGGCATTGCTGGGTAGCCAAGTTGGGCAAGGATAACCGCTGAAAGCATCTAAGCGGGAAGCCAACTCCAAGATAAGATATCCCATCACATACGTGACTGAAGACCCCTTGAAGACTACAAGGTTGATAGGCCGGGTGTGTAAGCATGGCAACATGTTGAGCTAACCGGTACTAATAGGTCGTGAGGCTTAGCCACTTTTTTTCACTTACAGGTTTAAACGCTTTAATGTGAACATATGACAAGATATTTATTACAGCAGATTTTTGGACCATAAGGGACATGTGGCATTTTCAAAATGCATTGAACAATCAGCCGTTCCAGGTCCAATCCATCTTAATCTGGTGGTAATGGCAAAGAGGTCACACCCGTACCCATCTCGAACACGGAAGTTAAGCTCTTTAGCGCCGATGGTACTGCATGGGAGACTGTGTGGGAGAGTAGGACACCGCCAGATTATTTATCAAAAGCCCTGATTGTTTATCATAAGCAGTCAGGGCTTTTTTGTTTTTTGGAAGCGGTGTAACCATTGCCAGACTTTTTCATCCCCATATGTTGTGCCGGTCTGAATCTTGAAAAAACGGGCCTTATGACGACTGGTCCTGAAAATGATTTCATCCACTGCATCTTTTTCGAGTATCTTGAACAATTGACGAATTTTCAGGCCCTGAAAAGTTTGCGCAATGCGGAATGTCACATGGATTTGTGATTTTGGGAACAAGGGAATTTTTGACAAAAATGAACAGCGCCCTGGCCTGGGTTTTGAGTTTGCCGGGGAGGTACAACGTACATTCGAGCGGATCCGACACCATCCAGAAGCTTGGCCGGTGTTTTCATGCCGAGCCTGAGATGTCTCACCGACCGATTCCCCTTCGGTGTGCTATACCAAGTTCGCAGCGACTGCATTTTGGTAGGAGCCATCATGCATCTCAAGCGTGACCCGACGCGCTGGCAGCAGCGAGTAGCCGAAGCTTTCGACAAACGATAGTGGGCTCAGATTGAATCTTATATCCATGATCATTCTGAGGCTGAGTTCAGTCACTGCACTTTTAAGGAATGCGCAGAAGGAAGCGGGCATAAATCACCCCTCAGGGATTTGTTTGCGTGGGGTTCCTTTTGGCGAGTCGTGTATGTAAATTATGGGACAGGAACAAACGCCACACCAAACTGCTTCATTTCATATATACAGATGCCGTCCACGGTAAGGGCCCCGTCCGCTACAACTTCATACCTGTCAGTAACGGCAGCAGTCTCCCGGATATGGGTATGCACCTGGATCAGCTGGTTGCCGGGAATGATCTGGCCCCTGTAGATCCATTCATGGTTCTGCCCTGAAATCAGCCGGGGGGTAAATGACTGGAAATCAATGTCATATTTTTTTACCAGAAAACAGCGCATGGTCTGCAGAAATGATTCAATCCCAAGAGATCCCGGGCATACCGGATCCTGGTAAAAGTGGGCATCATAAAACCATTCTTCAGGATTGTTTTTTCTGGCTGCACGGACATATCCGCTTCCGAATCTGCCCCCGTCCAGGTCCATCACATCGATGGTATCGATCATGCGCAGGGCTTTGGACGGCATGCCGGTATCAGGGTTGGTGTCCGGGTCATCCGGTGTCAGGGGGGCATCGTCTGCAAATACCATGACCGGTTCAGGGCAGTGCTCTGCAGTCTTTTTCAGGTCTGGGCAGGGGGCAGTTGTTTCCGGGTCCGGAAAGTTGTTTTCCTTGTGGCTGTGTCTTGTAAAATTATCCTTCTGCCGGGAAGACGTGTTGCTTTTCAAAGAAGCAGATTTGTCCTGCAGGTAAGAGATATTGTCCGGTACCAGCAGGCTTTTGCGGATACCTTTTTGTTCGGCCAGGGCCTGGGCGGAAAAAAATCCGAAACTGGTGGTGCCCTGGTAAATGATCTGTCCTTTGTTGAGAACCTGAAGGGAATAATTCTGGATGATCATGCCCCCGGCTGTGGAGACATCCGTCATTCGGGTGCGGATGGTCAGGGTGCCGACATCTTTTGTGAGGTTGGCCTGTAACACAGCCTTTCCTCCCAGGTTGCGGAAATGCAGGCGTGCATCACTGTGCAGAGCAGATCCGGCATAGGCTGCCAGCCACCCGCAGGGCTGCAGCGCGATCTCAAGCAGGATGCAAAAAGGCATGGTGTCGGTGCGGTTGGCCGTAAAATACCAGGCATCTTCAGGGATATCATACTGGGTTTCGATCCACCCGCCGGGCTGCATGACCCATTGGGCATGGTCGGCTGTCAGGACCCGGTCCATGAAAAAATAGGGGGGCCTGGGCAGCCTGGCAATCTGCCGGTCATTGTCAAACACCTTGTATTTTTCACCGAACGCCGCAGAGGGGCTGCCTTGGGCAAACTGCAAAATGGCTGATCTGTCAAACAGGGGCCTGGGTTTGAATTTATCGTGCAGCGTGCTGTCCACAACCGCTTCAAATCCGGTGATGCTGGCCACAACCGTGTTGTTTGCATCCAGAAAGGTAAAATATCCTTTGATGCTGTGCTCTGTGTTTTCATTCACCGTGAACAGGATATGGATGCGCTTATCATCGGCGTGACTGTCTTGGCTGCGGCTGTTGCGGGCATTCTTGTTTCCATTGTTCCCACCGTCTTGTGTGCGGTGAAAGGATGCATATATGCGCAGATTGGCAAAAAAGGCCGGCAGGCAGACCTGGTCCCGGGTTTCCCAGGTCCAGATGATGGCGGCCTGGAAGGCTGCATCCAGCAGCAGGGGGTCTGTGATCCAGTTTGTTTGTAAAGGTGTTGTAAACCAAAGGTCTGGTGAAGGGCCAGGGAATGCGGTTACGGCAATGCCTTTGCCGGAGATGCCGGTGACAGCATCAATTGCCTGGAGAGCTTTGCCGTGGAATAATATGGTTTCATAGGCTTTTTTGGCAGATATTTTTGCAGGTGCCAGCTCCATTCGGCCCCAGGGGGATAACACCGGCGGTTCCGGCAGCTTGTCTTTCAATATCACCGTGGCTGTGGCATGGATGTGTCTCTGTCTGCCGTCACCGGCCGATGTCAGGCTGGCCAGAGCCGTGAATCCGGCATCAGCAGGGGTGCATTTTCCCAGGTTGACGGCCACATCTATCCGGCTGTCTTTGGGCCTGATCCCCTTGAGCAGCCGCATGTCATCGATGCCGGCAAACACCAGACCGGGATTGTTTTTTTCCGCTGCATGGGCCATCACCTCTGCCAGCAGGGCAAAAGGAACCACTGGTTCATGGTTGATCCTGTGGCTGTCAAGAACAGGCAGATTGTCCCTGCTGACGGCCAGTTCCGTCACCTGTGACAGCACCGGCGTCTTTTTTTTTTTCTGGTCCCGGCCTGGGGCCGTGATCACGATTTCCACAGGGTACGGGTCTGGATTTTCCATTTCCAGGAGCAGCTGGCGGCACCCGTCCTCCAGTGGAATCAGGCCCACCCCTTTTTTTGTAAATTCGCGTTTCAGACCGTCATGCACCATGCCTCCGTCCCAGGGGCCCCAGTTGATGGCCAGGTATCTGCAGCCGGGATTTTTTTGGGCAAGGTGCCCTGCGGTTTTGTTGAGCACCTCATTGGCCATGGCATAATCGCACTGGCCCGGGTTTCCGGTTCTGGCTGCAATGGATGAAAACAGTATCATATATTTGAGTGGATCTTTTGCCGTGGCATCAACAAGGGCATGCAGTCCCGCCACTTTGGTGTCAAATACCCGGTTGAACTGTCCCGGTTTCTTTTCAGCGATCAGCTTGTCCTCCAGCACCCCGGCCCCGTGAATAACAGCAGTCACCGGCCCGAACTTCTGCCTGATGTCATCCATGGTCCTGTGCAGGGCGCTGGTGTCCCGGATATCTGTGGACCAGTAGGCAGCCTGTGCCCCATGGGACCGGATCAGGTCCAGGGTGCGGCGGATCTGCCGGCCGGCGCAGATGCCCTGGTATAGTTTTTCAATATCTGCGGGTCTGGGCTTCTGCCCGGCAAATGCATGGGTGAGAATCGCTTTTTTCAGCAGGGCCTGGTCCGTGATGTCCTGTGCCCATTGTGGTTCTTCAACAGGAGCCGGAGAGCGCCCCAAAAGGGCAATGGCAGGTGCACAGGCTTTTGCCAGGGCAACGGCACAGGCAGCTGTCACCCCTTTTGCGCCGCCGGAGATCACCACCACATCTTTGGCAGTCAGGCCTGGTTTCCCCTTTTTGACAGGGGACACCTTCAGGGCCGGGATCATGCAGTTGTCACCGAAAAGTCCCATTTCCACGGCACCGTTGGTCATCATCAAAGCAGCAGCCGGTTCTGCAAGGGTTTTGCAGGCCTTCATGTCACAGGGCATGTCCAGGGCGTGGCACAGAACATCCTGCCATTCCAGGCGGGCGGTTTTTGCAAGCCCTGCCAGTCCCCCGTACACCGGGTGGGTGGCAAATGCTGTGTCGCCAAATCCAAAACTGCCCCCTGAAAAAGATATGGTTGTTAAAAATGCCCCTTTCTGCCGGGCAGATGCCATGAGGTGGGCTGCATTTTTGTGGACCAGTGCAAAAGCGGACTTTATAAAATCTGTAGCGTCCTGTGCATCTTTGCTGTCCCATTTTTCCTGGGCGCTGTTCCATTTGTCCTGAACAATGACGATGCCGGCAGCATCCGGCAGTTCCGGGATATTGTCAGAACCGATGTCAATGATTTGAGCAGCAAGGCCCTGGTTTGTAAACTCTTTTTCAAGAAGCCGGGCAACGCCGGGCTGGTCCCGGGTGATATATATTTTTTTGTTTTCAGGTACCTGGATCCGGGACCCGTTAAAAAACCGGATCTGCTGGATGGGATATGGTGTCAGGACAATTTCCCGGCGGATCAGATCAGGTGGTTCGTTTGTTTGTTCTGGCTGTTTTTCGGGTAAAAAAGGGTTTTTTTTTACCGGAGCCTGTGTTTCAGGTTCGGTTTGTTCCAGAAAATTGACGATATCCTGTATGGTTTTGAGTTTTGCCATGGCCTCTCCGGACAGGCCCCCGGCCCCGTCCCCAAGGGCCTGCTCCAGTCTGGATAAAATCTCCACCCGTTTGATGGAATCAATGCCCAGGTCGGATTCAAGGTTCATACCGGGTTCCAGCATCTCTTCGGGGAATCCGGTAAGTTCACTGATGGTATCCACCAGGATCTTTGTGATTTCTGCGGTTTGGGGGGCACCCGCTACCGGGGCTGCATCCGGACCGGGATCTGCTGCAGTTTTTGAAGCAAAAAGCGTATCACCCCTTGGTGCAGCGTCAAGGTGTGTTTTTGTGTCAGCAGGTGTTTGAGTATGGGTGAGCGCCTGTGTGCTGCAGTCAGCATGTTGTCGCGCATGGGAGAGTGTCTGTGTGCTGCTGTCGGCTTGTGCTTCAAAAGCCTTGTCAGTGCTAGAAAGTATTTTTTTGCCGTCATCCGGAACCGGTGCCTGTGCTGCAATGGCCTGGCAGATGTCTGTGAGGGTCCGGACAGATCCGATGCTTTCCGTGGTAAGCCCGCTGGTGTCGGGCAGATGCTTTTCCAGCTCAGAGATGATTTCCACCTTTTTGATGGAGTCAATGCCCAGGTCGGATTCAATATCCATGGACAGTTCCAGCATCTCTTCAGGAAATCCGGTGAGCCGGCTTACGGTATCAAACAGAACCGCCTGGATGTCTGACATACTGGATTTTGGATCTGCTGCATGGGCAGGGGCCGCATCAGGCGCTACAACATCATGCGGTTCAGCTTGTGCGGTTGGTGTCAAATCCTGTGATGTCTGGGGCATCTGCTGCGGTGTTTCCCCGTTGACCCTGCCGGGTGGGGTGGGGGAAAAAGATGTCTGCTGGGGCGCCCGGGATGGGGATTGGAAATCCGGCAAAGAACCCGGGGCCGGGCCTGCAGAAGGTGTGCCCGGGGCAGCCATGAACTGGCGTGTCTGTTCCATGATGGCGGCCAGGGTGTGGCTGGCCTGGGCCTGGGTTTCAAGAAATTTTTCATGGGTTCTGGCTGTCTGGGCCTGCAGGGCCTGCATGGTTTCCAGCCCTTTTAGCACCAGGTGCATGGCATTTTGGGGGGCAGAAGGGTGCATATCAGAAGGGGTGTGCATATTATATCCTTGTTGCATTGCTCCGGGTAGCTCTGGTCGGGCTTGCTGTGACACCGGGGCAGGATTGTTATAGTTTTTATTTGTGGAAGCCTGTTCTTTTTCCGGTGTCGGCATTTTTCCGGGTGCAGGTGATTTTGCATCTTCCAATGGTTTTCCGGTTTCAGATGGTTTTGCACTTTCCAGTGGGGTCGGGGTTTTCGGCGATTTTGTGGCATCCGGTGGGTTTTCGGATGCAGGCATTTTCGCCTTTATATGTGCAGGTGTTTTTGCAGATGCTGTTGCGTTTATACGTGCTGTCGCGTTTACAGGTGCAGGGGCTTTTATGGGGGTGGGTCTGGGATTGGCCCCGGACAGCAGGACCCGCATGCGTTTGGGTTCCGGTTGTTTTACCGGATCTTCCCACTGGGTGAGGTCCACGCAAAATCCTTTGGCAGCAATGGTGCACAACACCCCGGCCAGGTCTTCCAGTCCGGATTTTCTGCCGCAGGAGGCATCCATACTCACTGCAGTGGTTGCATCTGAAGCCAGAATCCGGTTCACCAGCCCGGTCAATACGGTTTTGGGGCCGGCTTCCACAAACAAAGACACCCCGTTTTTGTGCATGGTTTCAATGTTTTCCATGAAACACACCGGATGCATGAGCTGGTGGCCCAGAACAGACCTGATCTTTTCCGGATCGGTCTCATAGGGGTTGCCCGTGGTGTTGGACAGCACCTGGATATCTGTGGGCACAATGGCCTGGTCTGCCACAAACGCGTGAAAGGGCCTGGCTGCATCTGCCACCAGATGGCTGTGGAAGGCGGCTGCCACCGGCAGTTTCACCGCCCGGATTTTTTGTTTTCTGCATGCTTGGGCCGCTTTTTCAATATCCGGGGTGGGACCTGATACAACCCCCTGGTTTGGGCTGTTGCGGTTGGCCAGCACCAGGTCCAGGCCCAGATCTGAAAGCAGGGCTTCAATGGCCGGGATCTCGGCCTGGACAGCCAGCATGCTGCCGCTGTCAGACCCGGTTCGGCCGGCGGCTGTCATATGTTTTCCCCGGACAGCTGCCATGGTCAGCAGGGTGCTGCTGTCCAGCCATCCGGCTGCTTGCATGGCACAAAGCTCCCCGAAACTGTGGCCGCAGGTCATGTGGGGCAGGATGCCGAACCGGCGCAGCACAAGGGTCATGGCAAGAGAGACCGCACCAATGGCCACCTGGGCCACCCGTGTGTGCCGCAGTTTTGATTCGGACACAGATCTATCCTGGAGATGACCGGGCAATGCAAACATAAAATCGGTCAGCTCCTGGTGCGCTTCCTTTCGGGCCAGGGTATCACTGGTGTGTTCTTTGAAAATTTTCTGGGCAAGTGCCAGTGCTTCCATGGCTTCCGGAAATACGGCAAACAGGTCTTTTCCCATATCAGGATACTGGCTGCCCTGGCCGGGGAATAAAAATCCCAGTTTTCCTTTGGCAGGACCAACACCATAATAGATGGGATCCCGGGAGGGACCCTGTTTTTTCACCACGGTCCGGGCCTGATCTATCAGGGCACCAGGATCTGCATCCTTGTGCAGCACCATGAGCAGGCGCATCTCCTGGTCAGGTGTAAAGGACTTTCTGGATGCTGCCGCCTGCCAGGCGATGCGCCGGGATTTCTCTCCGCCGTCCATGCCCTGATCCGGGGTAATCTGTGTTTCAAAAGCGTTCAGTTTTTCCAGAAGACCGGGCGTGTCAGGGGCTGAAAATGCGGCAATCTGCACGGAACCATCCCAGGAGACGTGGGATTTTTTGGCATCATGCTCCTCCAGGACTGCATGAAAATTGCTGCCCCCGAAGCCGAATGCGGAGATGCCTGCCCGTCTGGGGCTTGCGTCTCCTGATCCCGGCACCCAGGGTTTGGACCGGTTGTTCAGGTAAAAGGTGGAGTTGTTGATATCCAGCGCAGGGTCCGGCATGTCAGCCTTCAGGGTCGGCAGGATCACCTTGTGGTGCAGGGCCAGGGCCGCTTTAATGATGCCGGCGGCTCCGGCGGCTGCCTTGGTATGACCGATCATGGATTTTACCGACCCGATGGCAATGCTGTTTTTTGTTTTTTGTGCACCAAAACAGGATGTCAAAGCGTCAAATTCCACCTTGTCTCCCACCCGGGTGCCGGTGCCGTGGGCTTCGATCATGGCCACGCTGGCAGGGTCGATACCGGCCTGGCTATAGGCATCCTGCAATGCCTTATGCTGGCCTTTTGCATCCGGGGCATAAATGGCAGAGGTCTTTCCGTCACTGGATGTGCCCATCCCCTTAATGACGGCATAGATCCGGTCTTTGTTTTTTTGTGCATCTGCAAGGCGCTTGAGTACCAGCATACCGATGCCCTCACCCAGCACAGTGCCGTCCGCATCTTTGGAAAAGGGGCGTGCATCAGAGGTATGGGAGAGCACACCGGTCCTGGCAAAACACATGTGCATGAAAATATCGTTCAGGCAGTCCACCCCGCCTGTGATGGACATGTCGCATTTGTGTGCAGTCAGCTCCATCACTGCCGTATGCAGGGCGGAAAGGGAGCTGGCGCAGGCAGCATCATTGACACTGTTGGTGCCGGACAGATTGAACCGGTTGGCGATTCTGCCGGCAACCACATTTCCCAGCAGGCCGGGAAATGAGTTCTCCTGCCACTGGGCATAGGATGACTGGATGGTGTCCAGGATCTGTTTTTTTTGTTCAGGCGCAATGCCGGCCGCATCCAGGGCGTTTTTCCAGATGGGATGGCCAAGCCGTGCCCCCAGGGGAATCACCAGTTCCTGGGTGCCGGTCACCCCTAAAATAACATTGACCCTGGCCTGGGAGAGAAAGGGATGCTCCTTTGGGTACCCGGCATCTTCTAAGGCCATTTTTGCCACCTCAAGGCTTAGCAGCTGGGCCGTGTCAGTGGCGGTGATGTTGTTGGGGGGGATGCCGAAAGCAGCCGGATCAAAACTGATTTTCGGGATAAATCCGCCCCGGCGGCAATAGGTGTGGTCCGACCGGGAGGGATCCGGATCAAAATAATCTTTGATCTGCCAGTGGGTGTCCTCCGGGATATCTTCAATGGCATCTGTGCCGTTGAACAGCAGGTGCCAGAAATCTTTGAGATGAAAGGATCCGGGAAAAATGCATCCCATGCCGATGATGGCGATGTCGGTGGTCTGGGGGGTGTCCTGTCTCATGAATCAATCTTTTGAACGTTTTAAGTTTTAAGTTTTAAGTTTAAGCTAATACCTTATGGTTGAAGGCTTTCGTTCTTTGTTGTGCCCGGCAGGGCATGGGTGTTATATAATAAAGAGGTTGCCACTGAATATACAGGTCTGGATCTTGTAAATCACCTGCTGGCAAGGGTTTTTGACAAAACTTTTACATACCCGTACCCGAAGATTCCGGATGGGAGCCGGGGCAGGTCAGGGCCAGGATTTCATTTTTTTTCATGGGCACCACTGATGCCGCGCCCATGGGCAGGACAATGCCCTGGGTCTTTAAAAACATGGCCCGGGTGATGACACAGGCCCCGAACAATAAGTTGAAGGCCAGGTCTGCGGTTTTGCGGTTTTCAGGTCCGGCAAGGAAACTGTTTTGTGCCCACTGGTTGAATGCCCCCATGGCCGGGCCGCACCAGATCTGGTAATCCATTTTGCGCTCGGGGGTTCCCTGGATGGCCCACCGGGAGCTTTGGCCCAGATAGGACCGGAACACCAGGGCCATCTTGTGTTTGGCATCGGATTGGGCTTTGTCGATCTGGGCGTGCATGTTCCTGGCGGCAAAGAAATCTCTGGTGGACTTCCAGGCGGTTTCAAAATCTGTCAGAAGGAATTTGGTTTCAATCTCCTGCCGGGCTGGTTCCGGGATCTGGTCAAAACTATCATATGTCCGGTACAGCTGATACAGTTTTTCCGCCCGCAAGGCAAACAGGGTGCCCCGTTTCAACACCTGTACCCGGGCCCCTATTTCAAACATGTCCGCTGCAGGGGCCATGGCCACATCCGCCTGTTCCGCCTGGCACAGCATCTCTTTGACCTGACTGCTGATGCCTGCTTCCACACAGGACTGGTTGATGGAGCCGGTCAGAATATAGGCTGCTCCCATGCCGAATGCGGCTGCTGCCGACTCCGGGGTGGCAATGCCGCCGGCCAGTCCCACGCACAAAGGCAAAGAATAGCTAAACTGCGCCATGAACTGGTCTTTCAGGGAGAGCATGGTGGGCAAAAGCGCCAGGGCCGGCCGGTTGTCCGTGTGTCCGCCTGAGTCGGCTTCTGCTGTCAGGTCCTGGGCCATGGGGATATACCGGGACAGTTCAGCTTCCTTTCGGGTGATCAGGTTTTTTTCCATAAGCTGGTTCACAATTTTTTCTGGGGGCGGCGAAAAAAACTGCCGGGCTATCTCGATCCTGGATACCTTGGCAATGACCTGGTTGGGGGCACAGATTCCGCCGTCAGGAGTCTGGTGGATCCCTTTTATCCGGTAATAGACCAGGGCAGGGGTCATGCGCATGAATGCGGCTGCACTGACCAGGCGGACACCATGGTCCAGATACATTTGCACGGTTGCCATTTCATGGTCCGGATCGGTCAGAGAATGAATCAAGTTGCACCCGAAGGGCTTGTCTTTGAGACAGGAAGTCAGATGCAGCACAGCGTCCCGGATCTTTTCCAGAGACAGCCCGCCGGCCCCGAAAAATCCCACCATGCCGTTTTCAGCCATGGTTTCAACCATCTGAACCGAGGAGATGCCGTTGGCCATGGCCCCGGCCACATAAGGGTAGGCAAGCCCGTGGCGGTGCATAAAGGACTTGTCTCCCAGGGCATGCAGCGGGACTGCCGGTGCATATGCTGTAAATGGGATATCCTGGGCTGTTTTTTGAGATCCTCCAGGGTGGTGATGCGAAAAAGACAGATGGCTGCCGGCTTTAGTGGTGACAAACACGGGTTTTGTTATCTGAAAAAGGGCGGATCTGGCAGCTTCCAGGGTGTTCATGGGCGGTATTTTCCCGTGTAAAAAGGTTTATATGAAAGCCGTCAGTACTCAGTTATCAGCTTCAGTAAACAATTACAAATTTTACCCCGCTGGTTACTACCGGCTAAAAGCTAACAGCTAACAGCTAAAAGCTTTTCTCCTTTGTTGTGCCCGGCAGGGCATGGGTGTTATTGACAAGCATATATATTACCATAAAAGGGGTGTAGCTATCAAGTGTTTGTGCAGGGCCATCGCATGTTACCACATCCTGTTCAGCTGCTTGATACCCCGCCCCCTGTGGGTAGCGGTGTGACCGGCCCGATATTGGCATCTGACGGTCCTGTCACACGGCACCATCAGGAGGCTATGTCAGTATATGTGACGCTGCATCTTCATGCGATTGCCCTGGTGTTTGTGCAGACTGTTCCAAAAGCTACCGTCTGGGATGGTATTTTTCGTGCATGCGCAGCAGGTAGTCCCTGGAGATATGGGTATAGATCTGGGTGGTGGAGATATCTGCATGGCCCAGCATGGTCTGGACAGACCGCAGGTCAGCACCCCCTTCCAGCAGGTGGGTGGCAAAAGAGTGGCGCAGGGTATGGGGGGTGATGTTCCGGGAAATGCCGGCTTTTGCCGCATATTTTTTGATGATTTTCCAGAAACCCTGCCTGGTCATGGGTTTTGTTCCCCTGGCAACAAAAAGATACTGGCTGGTGAGATGTTTGAGCACCAGGGGCCGGGCCAGGTCTTTCCACTGCCTGGCAACCCTGCCGGCCTGTGATCCGAAGGGCACCATGCGTTCTCTGGCCCCTTTGCCCATCACCCGCACCAGGTTGGCATCCAGGTTGATGTCGGATAGTTTGAGATGGATCAGTTCCGACACGCGCAGACCTGCGCCGTACATGATTTCCAGCATGGCGGCATTGCGCAGCTCTTTGGGCCGGGTGGTGTCGATGACTGCCAGCAGCGCTTCCACTTCCGGTATGGACATGATCTCGGGAAGGGCCTGGCCGGTTCTTGGAATATCCACATCCGTGACCGGACTGGTCGTGACATGGCCCTGGTTTACCAGGAATCTGTATAGCCCCCTGATGGTGATCAGGTGCCTGGCCCGGGATTTCGGGACCAGGCCTTTGCGGGCCAGGTGGACCAGCCATGCCAGAACCACGGTGGTATCCGCCTGATCCAGGCGCTGGAGTTTGTTTTCCCCGAGAAAATTTACATACTGGGACAGATCATCTGCATAGGATGCAATGCTGTTGGGGGACAGCCCTTTTTCCACAATGAGAAAATCAAGGTATTCCTGGATGAACCGGTCCATGTCAGATCCTTATAGAAAAAGTTCGGAAATGCATCGAAATCCGATGGTATTGGCGGTAAACCCATTTTTATATAGTGCCCTGGAACTGATGGTTACATGGGTACCGCTGTTCCAGGCCCCGCCCTTTGCAACGCATAAAGGGCTGCTGCCGTGGGCTGCGGCCGGAGGCATTTCTACATCTGAGGTCCATTCCATGACATTGCCCAGCATATCCACGATGGTAAAGGTGTTGGCATGCATTTCATAGGCATCCACAGGGCTGGTATCTGCCAGACCGCTGTCTTCAATATTAAGGGTCTGGACGGCAAAATCATTTCCCCAGGGGTATCTGCAGCCCAGATCGGTCCGTGCCGCTGCTTCCCACTCGGCCTGGGTGGGAAGCCGGCGGCCGATCCATGATGCATATGCAAACGCATCTTCGACACTGACCTGTACCACAGGATGGTTCCGTTTTTTGTGCAGAGAAGACCCAGGGCCGTGGGGCTGGTACCAGCAGGCACCCTTTACCTGTTTTGAGCCCCCGCTCTTGTGCCATGATGCCTGGCTGCCGTTGCGTTTGTACCGTGAAGAAAACACCGTGCCGAACCCGGTTTTTTCCGCTGTGGTCTGGTACCCGGTGTTGTCTATGAAAATTTCAAACAGGGCATTGGTGACCGGATACCGGCCGATATAGACTTCAGGCATATCAAACTGCTGCAGTTTCAGGTTGAATGAAGCACCATCTTTTTTTGTACCCACGGTATAGATGCCGCCGGGAACCTTGACATAGGCATTGAATCTTTTTTCCCTTTCCCCCAAAGCGTCATCAAATTCTTCAGCCAGGGCCTGCTTTTGTCTGAATTCTTCCAGGGCCTGAAGTTCTTCATCACTGAGCTCGTCAACCTCTTCCAGTTCTTCGTCCTCATCCAGAACAATTTCCTCAACCTCTTCTTCACCATCTTCCTCAAGCGCTTCTTCCTCATCCAGTTCCACCAGCTCCTCGTCTTCATCAAGGACGGTGATGTCGTCATTCTCATCCAGGATATCGGTTTCTTGACGCCCGGTGTCCTGTGCATCTGCTGCCGTTTCTGCAAGATCCTGGTCATCCTCCAGTTCCACCAGCTCTTCATCTTCTTCCAGAGCGATTTCTTCCGTATCCTCATCAAGAACGGTGATGTCCTCATCTTCATCCAGGGTATCGGTTTCTTCAGGTTCGGTGTCCTGTGCATCAGCTGTCGTTTCTTCAAGATCCTGGTCTTCTTCCAGTTCCACCAGCTCTTCATCCGGGTCCAGTGCGACCAGTTCCTCCTCTTCATCCTGTTCAGCAATTTCAGTATTTTCGTCCAGTTCGTCAACCGCTTCCAGTTCCTCATCTTCTTCTATCTCATCAACTTCTTCATACAGCTCATCCGCTTCTGCCATGCTTTCTTCGGTACCGCCCTCACTGTCCTGCATCTTGGTGCCATCTGGCGGCACGTCCCGGGAGATGCGGGTAAGCAGGTTTTTGATCTGTTCAATGATATCCTGGGATGCTTCGGGTTTTTCATCTGCCTGGAATTCATCCAGAAAATCGGTAAGGGTTTTGAGAATATCTGTTGCCTGCTGCAGATCCACATCCCCGGTTTTGATGGCATCACTGAAGGATGACAGCAGGTTGTTTTTGGCATCCTCTGTCATATCAAAGATATTGGCATCCGTGAGGATGATGTTTTCAGGGTTTTTGTCTTTGCTGGACAAGCGCCTGAGGTCGGCATTTATGGCCGATTTTAGACTGAAAAAATTCCTTCTTTTGGATTTTATTTTTGCGCTGTTTCCTTCCACTTCCCAGACAGCTTTCACCAGGGTGTCTGTATCAATGCGATGCAGAGAATGGATGGCATCTTCGGTGGTATAAAAGGAAAGGATGGCTGCAAGCGCTTTCTGCTTGACAGAGCCTGGCCGGTAGTTCAGGTGGGCAGCTGTCTGGTGAATGCCCTCCAGGGTGATGGAAATATTGGCCAAGGGGCCTCCTGTGATAAAATTTTGGATCCAGGTGGTATTATCGTATATCCCGGGGATTTTTTCAACCGGGTGATAATTGGTGCTGTAACTGGTCTGCGATGTCAGACAGCACCGGTCCGGCCTTTTCCCGGATCAGCACCTGGCACAGGCCATCATAGGGGGTGGATGACAGGTTGATGATGGCCAGAAATGCCCCGCTGTCCCTGGCATATCCCGGCATCAGGGCCGCGGGCTGGACCAGGAGTGTGGAGCCCACCACAAGGAACAGGTCACATTGGGAGGACAGCCGGGCAGCCCGCTGTGTTTCTTTGTGGGGCATGGCCTGGCCGAATGAGATGGTATCCGGTTTATAGTATCCGCCGCAGTCACATCGGGGGGCTTTGTTCCCTGCCAGAATCATGTTTTCCGCCGTTTCCCAGGAGATGAGGACCCGGCAGGTCATGCACCTGACCCGCCGGGTGTTGCCGTGCAGTTCAATGATCCTGTCATCGGGTATGCCCGATGCCTGGTGCAAACCGTCGATGTTCTGGGTGATGACGGCGGTCAGGTGCCCCATGTCATGCAGGCGGGCAATGGCCATATGTCCGGTGTTGGGCTGTGCATGTTTCAATCCTTTTTCCATCTCCACGCGCTGTTCCCAGTACCGGAGCCGGGCGGCCTCACTGGACATGAATTCATCAAAATACACCGGGGTGAATCTGTCCCACAGACCCCCCTGGCTTCTGTAATCAGGGACACCGCTTTCCGTGGAAATACCGGCGCCTGTAAATACGATAACTTTTTGGGCCTCACAGATTTTTTGGGCGATAATCTGCGCTTTGGCCGTGGTTTCAACAGCTGACGACCTGGAATTTTGTTTTGCCATGCTGATACCCTTTCGTGCAGTTTTTCGGCACAGCCAGACTGACTGGCTTTTTTGATTCTATAACTCTGTATAGAATTGGGGTCGAATCCTATCCTTTCGGCCACGGAACGTCTCGGTTCCAGGCAGGTGATATCAAATTTTTATTCTGTCATGTTCTGTCACCTACTATAGAATGGCAGTTGCTATCACTTTGCTATCAAATTTAAATCTATAAATATTATAAAAAGCGGATATGGTCACGGTAAAGGATGTACCACAACCATCTTCCAAAGAAAAGAGTGGTTTGTGGCCCAAATACTTGACGCAGCATCAGGGGGCGAATATACTTGGCGTGAAAACAACCGAAACCAACGTCTTGATGATCTGGAAAATTGATGCGGCAAAATTCCGGATTGCCAGGACACATAAAAGACAGGAAAGATAAATATGTGGACCAGAATGGGGATATGGTGCCTGCTTGGGGCATTTTTCGTGTGGCTGTTCAGCGGGATTTCCAACTTTATGCAGGTAGATAATTTCTGGGTGGGGTTGACCCTTTCCCGGGTGCTGGGAGATTATGCCGAATCCGTGGTTGGGTTTATACCGCTGGCAGTGGTGGAAAATATGTTGTATTTTCTGGTTTTTGAGCTGCCCCTGTATGGATTTATTCTTGGATTGGGAACCCTGTTTCTTGTCATCGGCATGTTCTTAAAAGCAAAGACGTGAATATTTTTGGACAGTCTGCAAAGGAAAACAAAATGGATGATGAAAAATTTCAGGTGTCCCAAACCCCGGTGTTGACCCGGCGGCAGTTTCTGCACCTGGCCGGAACACTGTCCGCAGCCGGCCTGTTTCAATTATACGGCTGTGCATTGGATCCTGTTACCGGCGAACGCCAGCTGATGATGGTATCCCCGGACCAGGAGATCGCCATTGACCGGCAGCAGTCTCCGTTTCAGTTCTCATCAGATTACGGGGTTATTCAGGACCAGGGCCTGAACCGGTATATCAACCAGGTGGGCACAGATCTTGTACCCCATGTGCACCGGCCGGACATGCCCTATAATTTCCAGTGCGTCAATGCCACCTATATCAATGCCTATGCCTTTCCCGGCGGAACCATTGCCGTGACCAGGGGGATTCTGCTGTCTCTGGACAATGAGGCGGAACTGGCAGCCCTGCTGGGCCATGAACTGGGCCATGTCAATGCACGGCATACTGCTGAGCAGGTTTCCAAAAGCCAGTTGTCGTCTCTGGTGGTGGGCGGATTATCGATTCTGGCAAATACCCAGTCCAGCGGGCTGGGCAATCTGACCCAGCAGCTGGGGGCCCTGGGACAGGGCCTGTTCCTGGCCAAATACAGCCGGGAAAATGAGCGGGAAGCGGATTTTCTGGGGCATGAATACATGGTCAAGACCGGTTATGGGTCTAAGGGGTTTGTGGGGCTTATGGAGATGCTCAATGCCCTGAACAAACAGAAACCCACCTCCACCCAGATACTGTTTTCCACCCATCCCATGAGTGACGAACGCCTGGCAGCCGCTGTCCAGCGGGACCAGGGACCCTATGCCTATACCGCAGATGCCCCGTTGTCCAGGGAACGGTACATGGACCGGACAGCCGGACTCAGGCGCCATAAAGATGCTATTTTTTCCATGCAGGAGGGGGAAAAATACCTGGCCCAGGAAAAGTTCGACAATGCCCGGACCGCGTTTGCAGCTGCCCTGGATCAGGCAAAAGAGGATTATACCGCCCATGTGCTCATGGCCAAATGCCTGCTCATCCAGAAAAAACCTGTGCAGGCGGTTCCCTATGCAAATGCGGCCATTGATCTGTACCCCACCGAACCCCAGGGCCATTATGTGGCCGGACTGGCCCATGTGGGGGCCAAACAGTTTTCACAGGCGTATGACAATTTTGCAAGTTGTGACAGGCTGCTGCCGGGTAATCCCCAGCTGACCTTTTACAAGGGGTATTCCCGGGACAAACTGGGCCGGCAGCAGGCAGCGGCAGCAGATTATGCGGCCTATCTGAAAATGATCAATTACCAGTCCAACCAGTATTCCCAGTATGCCTACAAGCGGTTGAAAGAATGGGGATATGCACAGTAAACTTGTGCCGGACCGCTGCCTGGAACTGATCTCACAGGCCCGGGTCATGACGCTTGCAACCGGTGCAGACAACCATCCCTGGACCGCACCGGTGTATTATTTTTACAGGGACAGGGCATTTTACTTTTTTTCCAGCCCGGATGCCCGGCATATCTGTGACGGAAAAGACAGGCAATGTGCTGCATCCATTTTCCGCATCCATGACTCTATTGAACATCTTGAGGGCCTGCAGATGAGCGGTCAGGTTCTGGAACAGGGCGCCGGCACAAAGGCGGTGGCTGTGGCAGGTGCTTATGCCCGGCAATTTAACATCTCCTTTGCCGGATCAGACATTCTGGGGTTTTTCAAAAATGCGTTTCATGCCCGCCTGTATAAATTTGTGCCGGACCTGGTCTATCATATGGACAACCGCCGGGGGTTCGGGTTCCGGGAGTGCATCGATTTATGAAATTTGCCGGCCTGGATCAGTGTGTGGGGTTTCTGGAACAGCAGGGGGAACTGGTCCGCATAAAACAACAGGTGGACCCCCACCTGGAAATGGCGGAAATCACCCGGCGGGTGTTTGATGCCGGCGGTCCGGCCATTTTGTTTGAAAATGTCAAAAATACCCCCTTCCCGGCTTTGTCCAATCTGTACGGTACCTGGGAGAGGACCCTGAAGATATTTGAACCGGAACTGGCGCAGGTCAGGGCCCTTGTGGACATGAAATTTGCCCCCCGGCAGACCGTAAGATCCCCGGGCCGGCTGATCAAGGCAGGCCTGGCCCTGGCCCATTCACTGCCTGTGCCGTGCCGAAAATCACGGATACTGGGCCATACCACCACTATCGACAAACTGCCGCAGATCACATGCTGGCCGGAGGATGGGGGGGCATTTGTGCTGCTGCCCCAGGTGTTTTCCCAGGATCCGGACACAGATTCTGTATTGCGGTCCAATCTGGGCATGTACAGAATTCAGCTTTCCGGCAACCAGTACCGACCCAATGAGGAGGTGGGGCTGCATTATCAGCTGCACCGGGGGATCAGCATCCACCACCAGAAAGCACTGGCGGAAAACAGGCCGCTTAAGGTGACCATTTTCATCGGCGGGCCCCCGGCCCATGCCCTGGCCGCGGTCATGCCCCTGCCGGAAGGGGTGCCGGAAATCGCGTTTGCCGGCGCACTTGGGGGGCGGAACTTCAGGTATACCAGACACAATGGATTTGTCCTTTCATCAGATGCGGATTTCTGCATCACCGGCTGGGTGGTACCCCATCAGACCAGACCCGAGGGACCCTTCGGGGACCATCTGGGGTATTATTCCCAGATGCATCCATTTCCCTATATCCGTGTGGCCTCTGTCTGGCACAGACCCGGTGCGATTTTTCCGTTTACCGTGGTGGGCCGCCCGCCCCAGGAGGACAGCCATTTCGGCCGGCTTATCCATGAGATCACCCGGAATGCCGTTGCCAAAACTATCCCCGGGGTCACGGCTGTCAATGCCGTGGATGCAGCCGGGGTGCATCCCCTGCTGCTGGCCAAGGCCAGAGAAGGCTATCTGCCCTATGAGGCATCCATGCCCAGGGAACTGCTCACCCATGCCAATGCTATTTTGGGTACCGGCCAGCTTTCTCTTGCCAAGTATCTGCTGGTGGCTGCCCATGAGGACTGTCCGGACCTGGATGTGAACGATGAAAAAGCCTTTTTTGTCCATGTGCTGGAGCGGCTGGATTTTTCCCGGGACCTGCATTTTTACACCCGGACCACCATGGATACCCTGGACTATTCCGGCCGGCATATCAACCAGGGATCCAAACTGGTGATGGCGGCGGCCGGACCTGTGAAAAGGCGGCTGTGCACACAGCTGCCCGGACAATTGTCGCTGCCGGAGGGATTTTCCCGGGCCCTGATGGCTGCCCCTGGCATGGCCGTGGTTCAGGGTCCGGCCTTTGTTTCCTATCCCCGGGCCAGACAGCAGATCAACCAGATCAAAACCTGTCTGCAGAAAACAGATGACCTGTCCGGTCTGGCCCTGGTGGTGGTGGTGGATGATGCACGGTTTTGTGCAGACACCTTTGCCAATTTTTTATGGGTGACCTTTTTGCGGTCCAATCCCTCCCATGATATATACGGTGTAAAGGAAAGAACCGTGTGCAAACATTGGGGATGTGCAGGGCCCCTGGTCATTGATGCCAGGGCCAAACCCTTTCATGCAGCACCGCTGGTTCCGGATCCTGAGGTTTCCCGGCGGGTGGAGCAGATGGCCTGCAAAGGCGGTCCGTTATACAAGATACTATGACCGGATACTCTCGCCGGGATACCACCAGGGGCGGGACCGGTGACAGAGTGCTGCAGCAAAAGGTCGAAAACCAGGGATGCTTATAGCAAATATCCAGGTCAGCCAATTATTGATTGGAATTGTCCCGTGTATCTGGTACAGTGCGGTTTTGTGGATACTGCAGGAGAAGGGCCTGATGCTCAAGCGATTGAAATTTGTGATTTATACCCGGCCGTTTATCTGGTTTGCTTTTTACCTGGTGCAATGGTACAGCAGAACTTTGCGGCTGCGGGTTGAAAATGAAGACTGCTGGAAAAATCTTCTGGACCAGGGTTTTCCTGTGCTTTTGTGCACCTGGCACCAGCAGTTTTTTTCCGCCATCAGGCATTTCAAAACTTATGCCGGCTATAATCCCGGGCTCATGATTTCCCGGAGCCATGACGGAGACCTCATATCCGGGGTGGCAAACCGGGTTGGGTGGCATACACCCAGGGGGTCTTCCTCCCGGGGAGGCAGGCAGGCCATGCAGGCCATGATCACCCATTTGAAAGAATACAGGTTCGGGGCCCATATCCTGGACGGACCCCGCGGCCCCATGGGAAAAATCAAGCCCGGTGTCATCCGCATGGCCCATGCAGCCGGAGCCAGGGTGGTGCCGTTTACGGTGACGGCGGACAAGGCCTGGTTCTTTCATTCCTGGGACCGGTTCATGCTGCCCAAACCCTTTTCCCGGGTATGTATCACCTTTGGCCCTGCGGTTGTGGTGGACCCGGTTGATACTTCGGAAGGGTTTGAGCAGCAGCGCCGGGATCTGGAAAACCTGCTTTTGCCCAGATTGTATCATTTTGATAAAGACAAGGAGTGATCCCATGGAAGAAAAACAATTGCCTTGCGCATTTTTTCATTACCGGTTCAAGTTTCTGGCTGTTTCATCCATTGCATTTCTTCTGTTTGTCATTTTGTCCAGTTCATCGGATTTCAGCCGGTTTTCCGAAACGCTTCAGTTCAAGCTGATGGGGCCGTTTTTCGTCATCTCGGGACTGATGTTTCTGGTATTCAGAAAATTTCCTATCAAATGCCCCCATTGTGCCAGGGTACTTCCCACCAAAAAAGACTGGACTTGCCCCCATTGCAGTAAAAAACAGGGCAAAGAGCGGTATCTGATGGAAAAATGTGTTCACTGCCGGCAGATGCTGGCCACCATTTCCTGTGATCTGTGTAAAAAAGAGTTCAGACTGTAAAAAATATCACACCACCCCGGTGAACTCCATGTTCAGTTTCTGCTGGAAACTTTCAATGGTCTTGAAAATTTCCTTGAGCATGTGCCGGTCCAGGTGGGACAGGTTGTCCGGGTTGATGTAATTGTCCGGCGGGGTCCCTTCATCCATGATATTGGTTATCTGGCGGCGAAACCGCAGTTTCATGAGAAAATTATAGGACTGGACGATGTTGTGGTATTCTTTGCCGGTGATGGCATGTTTGGTGTACAGCCGGAACAGCCGGGCCAGGGTGTTGGTCTGATAAATGTTGTTTTTCAGGGCATAGACCCGGGTGACGTCCGTGATGGGCAGCATGGCGTATTTGATGTCAAAAGAATCCTTGTGTTTGCCTTCTGATTCCACCCGCAGCTTGCCGAACAACCCGATGGGGGGCCTGAAATACAGGGCGTTTTCCGTCATGTTCCGCAGAAAACCGGACCAGCCCCGAAGGGATGCAAACAGGGAATCCTTGAGCTGTTCAGACAGAGCCAGATCGCCATAGGTGCCTTTAAAATCAAAAAAAATACTGGAATACAGCAGGTCTTCGGGCTTTGCTTTGCGGATCCAGGTGTGAAAATACTGTTTCCAGACAGACAGGGGCTGGCACCATTTCGGGTTCTGGGCCATGTTGTTCCCGTCGCAGAACCGGTAACCAGCCATGTCCAGCCGGGAGCACACCAGTTTCGCCAAACCGGAGAAATAGACTTGTGCTTTTTGTGCTTCTGTTTCTGATACCGGATCTGCATATACAATGGCATTGTCCTGGTCAGATACCAGGGTCTGTTCCTCCCTGCCTTCCGATCCCATGGTCAGAAACACAAATGCACAGGGCGGGGGCCCTGTTTCCGCCAGAGACAGGGCCATGATCTTTTCCAGGATGGCATCTGAAAAGGTGGTGATCAGCCGGGTGATCTGTTCCGGGTTCACCCCGTTGCTGATGGGATCCAGAAGCATGGCGCACAGTCTTGCATGAAAATTTTCAAGATCAGCCATTTTTTTTGCGGATGTCACGGACTTTAACAGCAAAAATGTGGCCCGGGTCTGGGCTGCGATCAGGTCTTTTTCAGAGATGATGCCGGAAATATCTCCGGATTTTCCGCATACGGCCAAATGGCGCTTGTCTTTGTCAATCATGGTCAGAAACGCTTCAAATACCTGACAGTCCGCTGAAATGGTGATCACCGGCGATGACATCACTGCAGATACCGGGGTGTCAGAGGCCAGGTCCTGTGCCAGCACCCTTGCCCTGAGATCTGCATCCGTGACAATACCTGAGATCTGCCGGTCCGCGCCTTTAACCAGGATGGCACCATTGTTCCGGCTCATTTTTTGGGCCGCTGTTTTCACGGGTGTGTCCAAGGGACAGGTGGCGATATTGGGTCGGAATATGGCAGATACCGGCTGGTTGAAAAATTCTGTTTGGGAGAGCTCCTCTTTCATTGCAACCCCCATGGTGCAAAACAGGTCACATCAATCAAGGGGAAATCCAGATGATCCAGGTTGAACCATCTGGCAGTGAGAAAGCCGGGAAAAATGCTTTTTCTCTTTTTAAAATATGCTGCCTCTTTGTTGTAGCGTTTGGCAGCATAGATGGTTTTCAGGTAAAGGTCTGCCATCTGTGTGGAAAGGGGGTGGTTTTTCCCGATTGCGGCTGTCAGGCTGTCCATGTCCCTTGCCAGACGGGCCTGGGTATCTTCAAAGGCGGTTACCAGATCCGGTTCAAGGGGGGCATCAGATGCCTGGAACCGGGTCAGGATGGCCTGGATCTGCTTTGTGTTCTCCTTGATTCGAGAAATTTCCTGGCCGGGTATGGTCTCCGGTGCCCGGGAAACCAGTTGAGGGACAAGGTGCAGCTGTTCCATGCAGGCGGTAACCATTAGGTTTTTGCCGGTATTGATGCGGTTTTTGGACCGCAGCATGCTGGTGTAGCTGCCGAAAATCACAGATATAAGCACAATGGCCAGAACAACACAACACAGGCCTGCAAAGGTCAGCCATGGTTTTTTCATCAACATCTCTCCAATTTGGGGGTAGACGGTTGTTTTCTCATGTACACAGCCCTACCATTTGTTGCCCTGGTTAATCAATATTTTAATCGGGCATAGTAGGATTTTTTTGATACAGCAATGGCATCCCCCAGGGTCAGAATTCCGTTGCTGTTCAAGATGGGGATCAATTTTATAAAAATCTGGGCCGTGGAGATGGCATCCCCCAAAGCGGTATGACGTCCGATGATATTGATGCCCAGACGTCTGGCAATATTTTCCAGGTCATGCTGTTCATGGACCGGGTGCAGAACCGCCGACAGCAAAAGGGTGTCCAGTATGGGATTGGCGAACCGGATCCGGGTTGTTTTTTCCTTGCGTGCGATCATCTTCATGTCAAAGGCGATATTGTGGCCCACCAGAACGGTGTCAGCCACAAACTGCTGGAACCTGGGCAACACTTTTTCAATGGGGTCTTTTTCTGCTACCATTTCATGGTTGATCCCGTGAATCCTGTAGGATGCCATGGGAATATCCCGCCGGGGATCCACCAGTTCCTCAAAGACATCCTCGAACAAGATGCGGTTGTTGACGATCCTCACAGCGCCCATGGAAATGATCTCATCTCCGCCATCCGGGTTCAAACCCGTCGTTTCCGTGTCAAAGACGGTATAGGTGATGTCGGTTAACCGGGTGTCCAGCAGATTTGTATTTTGCGCTCTTGTCTGGAACAGGTCAAAATCATAAAATTCCGGCCGGGACCCGGCCATGACAGGTGTCCGGTGTTTTTCCGGCAGGGCCGGTGCAGTGGTCGTCCTGATGGACACCGTGATATGGGCACTTTTGGTTTCATGGGAAGCCAGGATGTCGAACCGGGCGTTGTTGAGGGTGAGAACCGATTCAAATTCCGGCAGGGCGTTGATACGCATCTGCCGGAGGGCCTCAAGTTGCGCCATTTCCAAAGGGGCATCTTCCCAGGTGATGTCACACCTGATCCGCTCATGGATCTTTGATGCGGCCAGATCAAACTCTGTGCGGTGTGTGAGACCGGCCAGGGTTTGAAACAAAAACACGAATGCCCGGGTCAGAGAATAGGTGTCTGCCAGGATCAGTTCATTGTGTGCACTGTTGTATACATTGATCCGGATATCATGAAGATGGCCGGTAAGCTTCTGGACCCGGAAAAAAAATTGTGCCGGATCCAGCCGGGTCAAAGGCAGGCGGGACAGAAAACTGTCCAGGATTGCGTCTGACAGGGTGTGAAAATTTTCTTCCCCGATGGTTTTGTCGTCCAAAGACTGGTGAAACCGGGCCAGATGTTTTTGAATGGTTTCATATTTGCCGATGTCTTGGGATATGTCCTGGAATGCCAGAATGAATCCGGTCATCCGGTTGTTTCTGTCCAGTACGGGGATGGTTTCCACACTGATCAGACAATGGGTGAACACTGTGGTGATGAAAAAAGATCCGGCACTGTTTTGTCCGGTGGTCAGTTGCTCCTGGATCTCTTCCATGGCATGGGCGATGAGATCCTTGTCCAGCAGGTGAAAAATAGACCGGCCAAGCCCCATAAATTGTTCGGTTTTTTTCAGGTCCGTTTTTTTCAGATCCATGGTCCGGGTAAATATTTTTTTTGCCAGAGAATTGTACAGCAGAATCCGGCCGCTGGTATTGCAGATGATGATCCCCTGGGGCAGTTCTCCCATGATGGCGGCCAGCAGGTTTCTTTCCTGTTCGGTTTCTTTCCGGGCGTCCACCACCTGCCGGGCAATAGTGTTGTTCAAGGTTTCAAACGTATCGGCAAAGGTGTTGATGGATCTGGCCAGAGCCTGGATGTCGTGGTTTCCATTAACAGGAATACGCAAAGACGGATTGGATGCGTAAATCATGGCCACTTCACCGGATATTTTTTTCACCGGTTTGATGTAATTGCTGTACACCAGATCTGATGCAGCCCAGAATATCAGACACAGAACAAGAAACACACACAGCAGGACAATGGCATGGTCTTGACAGATGGATGCTACCACAGCTGCCTGGTCAGGGGTCAGGCCAAACCAGATATAGGCTGCCGTGCCTGCAAAAACAAACAGTATGATGCCGGCACCTGCCAGGGCGAATATCCAGAAACGGTGGCTTAAGGTCATGGGCGCAAAATTACGGAAGCATTCCGGACAAAGGGTTTTGTCCAAAATGCTTCCGATGCATTAGAGATTATGGATAATGATGAAAATTATCCCCACCAGCCCCAGCTGAATGAGGCTGTGAACAATATGCAGAAGATGATGGTTGCAATGAGATATTTGTCTTCCAACGCCATGGTATTTCTCCTTTGTTTTTCAGGTTGTCAAATTAATCGCCCAGATTATCACATATCATCGGCTTCCTTGGTGACATCCATGGTTTCCTCATCCGCCCGCCGGATCTGTTCGGCGGAGGTGGTGGACATTTCCGCTTTAAAGCACAGCCCCCACATCATGATGATACCCAGGATCCACCAGATGATCTGCCAGGACCAGATGGGCGGGAACCCGGCAAAGGATATGGCATCGTTGCCGATGAGAACCCCCGGGCCGATGGCCATGAAAAACCATATGGGAACGACGATCTTCATGTATCCGCGCCAGCGTTTGCCTTTTTCAGACGGGCCGTCAATGGAGTTGAGCCATTCTCTGACCTCTTTTTGCCGGGCAATGGTTTCTTCATTGTCTTTGATGCCAAGACCCCGGCACAGGTAGGCCACTGCCAGCCCGACGAAAATCCCCCAGCCTGCCGTATGGATGGACAAGGGATATTTCCAGACATAATAGGTGAGAAAGCAGGCGATAATGGCGCATATCAGCCCCAGGACCACGCCGATGCTGGGAAATTTGAAACCCCAGTGGACCCCCAGAAGGCACAGGTACATGATGGTGCCGAATGCCGTGGCAAATCCGCCGATCATGACGATGGCATCGGTGGAGGTCAGGGACACCACAACCGCGGCAGCCGCCAGTATGGTGGCAAAGATCCGGTTGGTCCAGATCTGCTCGGAGTGGGAACCGCCCTGTTTTTTCACATACCGCCACCACACATCCCGCTGGATAATGGTGCCGCCGGTGCCGATGTAGGGCGCTGCCGTGGAATGGATAGCGGCAATGGCGCCCATGAACACCAGACCCAGCACCGGGCCGGGCAGGAACTTGGTCATGAGCATGGGTACCACATCACCGTCCACCTGGGGTGCCAGGTTTCCGGCCATCATCAGTATCCTTGCGCCGATACCCTGGAACGCGGTGAAAAAGAACAGGGCCAGACCCACAATAAATGTGGACATGAACACCTGCTGCCAGGCCAGGGGTTTGGGAGACAGAATTCCGAAGTTCCATAAAATAAAGGCCGGGGATGACTGGATCCCCATGAGGGCGAACATATAGGTGAGGATCATGACCGCGGTCCACCCGCCGGTGCCCAGACCGAAGTGAATCAGGCCCGGTACTTTCATGTATTTGTCTTCAAGACCGCCCATGGAGGCCACAAATCCGGACCAGCCGCCGAACAGGGGGCTGGTGATGGTGTAAAATCCCAAAAGGACAATACCGCCAATCAGCAGACAGAACTGGAGCACGCCCACCCAGGTGGAGGCTTTGAGGCCACCGGTGACCACATAGAACCAGACGATAAAGGCCATGAAAATCAACCCCGCGGTCTCGGGCACGCCGGCTGTCCAGTAGAACAGTTTGGCAGCAGCAATGAGCTGGAGTCCGGAGTAGAAAATGGAGTAGAGAAACGCGGCCAGAACCGTGAGCCAGCGGACCGCTTCATTGTTGTAGTAATAGGCGAACATGTCACCCGGTGTGATAAAACCGTAGCGTTTGCCCATCAACCAGTTGCGTTTGGCAAAAAACGCCCCGGTGATGGGAATGGTGAGTACGTAAAAGGATGCATAAGCATATACCAGCCCGGCTGCCCAGATCAGACCGGGATGCCCGATAAAGGTCCACCCGGAAAAAGAGGCGGCAGTGGCCGCCATCAAAAACGCGATGAACGGAATGGACCGGCCTGCAATGGCGTAGCCCGAGGCTTTTTTTTCAGAGAAAAACCCCTTCAGGCCCATATAGAAGCAGTAAATGATGTATAGTATCAGAAAAATCCATACCCATATTTTTGGATCCATAATTTGTTTCCTCCTGTTGTCTCATTTATACGAAAGAACACTCTGCCGGACTGTTCTTTCATGCTTGTGCCCGTCAAGGCAAGGCCGTTATTGAGAATTGATCGGATCATGGTCGGCTTGTATGAATCATGGGGGAATCATCAGGGCATGCATATCACCTCCTTCCCATTTGTGGATACCAATATGTTTTTGTTTCATGCCTGTTTTCCGTATCCGATCTTTCCTAAAGATGTTGTAATTTCATCCAGGATGGTGTCATCATCTATGGTCGCAGGTACCTTATACTCTTTTTTGTCTGCAATGGAGCGCATGGTGCCCCGCAGGATTTTGCCGGAACGGGTCTTGGGCAGGCGCTGGACCACCACAGCTTTTTTAAAGGCTGCCACCGGACCGATGGTGTCCCTGACCCGCTGCACCACCTCTTTGATCAGTTCTTCATGGTCCCGGTCCACCCCGGCATTGAGCACCAGCATCCCCAAAGGCACCTGGCCCTTGAGTGCATCTTCCACCCCCATGACAGCGCATTCCGCCACATCCGGATGGCCGGCGATCACCTCTTCCATGGCGCCGGTGGACAGGCGGTGGCCTGCCACATTGATGATGTCATCGGTTCTGGCCATGACAAACACATATCCGTCCGCATCAATATACCCGGCATCCGCGGTTTCATAGTATCCCGGGAATGTTGCCAGGTAGGCGGAAATATACCGGTCATCATTCTGCCACAAGGTGGGCAGGGTGCCCGGTGGCAGGGGCAGTCTGGCAACAATGGCACCGATTCCCCCAGGTCCTACGGGATCTCCTGTTTCATCCAGTACAGCCAGGTCCCAGCCCGGGGCCGCCTTGGTGGGGGAGCCGGGTTTGACCGGGAACTGGTGGAGTCCCACACAGTTGGCAGCAATGGCCCAGCCGGTCTCTGTCTGCCACCAGTGGTCTATCACCGGGATTTTGAGGCTGTTTTCGGCCCAGGAAAGGGTATCTGGATCGGTCCTTTCCCCGGCCAGAAAAAGGTATTTGAAATGCGACAGGTCAAAGCCGGCCATCAATTTGGCTGCCGGATCCTGCTGCTTGATGGCCCGGAATGCCGTGGGCGCGGTGAACATGGTTTTTACCTTATGCTGGGAGATCACCCGCCAGAACGCGGAGGCATCCGGTGTTCCCACAGGCTTGCCTTCATAGACGATGGTGGTGCACCCCTTGAACAAGGGGGCATACACGATATAGGAATGCCCTACCACCCAGCCGATGTCCGAGGCGGCCCAGTACACATCCCCCTGGTTGACGTTGTAAATGGCATTCATTGTCCACTTGAGGGCCACCATGTGGCCGCCGTTGTCCCGGACGATCCCTTTTGGCTGGCCGGTGGTGCCCGAGGTGTACAGGATATACAGCGGATCTGTGGCAGCCACAGGCACGCAGTCTGCCGGGGCTGCCTTTTCCATGGCATCATCCCAGTCAAAATCCCTTCCTTTTTGCATGTCGGCATCTGCCTGGGGCCGCGCAAATATGATGCAGGCTTCCGGTTTGGTGTCGGACAGGTCAATGGCCTTGTCCAGCAGCGGCTTGTATGGGATCACCCGTTTGACTTCAATGCCGCAGGATGCTGACACAATGACCTTGGGTTTGGCATCGTCTATCCGGGTGGCCAGTTCATTGGCGGCAAACCCGCCGAACACCACGGAATGGATCGCCCCGATTCTGGCACAGGCCAGCATGGCAAACAGGGCCTGGGGAATCATGGGCATGTAGATGATGACCCGGTCTCCTTTGGTCACGCCCCTTTCCCTCAGGACCCCGGCAAAGCGCGACACCTGGTCTTTCAGGTCATTATAGGTATAGGTTGTGATGGTATCGGTGACCGGGCTGTCATAAATGACGGCAGCCTGGTCTCCCTTTCCTTGATCCACATGCAGGTCCACCGCGTTGTAGCAGGTGTTGGTTTCCCCGCCCACAAACCACCGGAAAAAGGGGGCATTGGTATCATCCAGCACCTTGTCCCATTTTTTATACCAGTGGCACTCTTCGGCAATGGGCCCCCAGAATCCTTCCGGGTCTTTGATGGATTGTTCATGGGCCTGGTCATACAGATTGGACATTGTGTTTCCTCCTCACATTAACAGCGCAGCATTATTTTTGAACCATGTTCTTGATCTCTTCCACAACTTCCGGGTTGGCCAGGGTCATGACATCCCCTACATCGCCTTTGTTGGAGATTGCGCCCAGAACCCGGCGCATGATTTTTCCGGACCGGGTTTTGGGCATGTCCGGCACCAGCCAGACTCTTCTGGGTTTGGCAATCTTGCCGATCTGGTCACATATGGCATCGGAGATTTTCTTTGCCAGTTCGTCTGACGGCTGGACCCCTGTTTTCAGGGCAATGTACAGATCCGGTTCCTTGCCTTTGATCTCATGGGATACCGGCACAACCGCGGCTTCCGCCACCTCATCCACCACCATGGCTGCTGATTCGATCTCTTTGGTTCCCAGGCGGTGGCCGGATACATTGATAACATCATCGATCCGTCCCAGGATTCTGAAATAGCCGTCTTCGGCCATCATGGCGGCGTCTCCTGCCAGATAGGGCCAGTCTTTCCAGTCCTTGCTCTCCGGATTTCTGCACACCGGTGCAAAATAGGTGTCCACAAACCGCTGGCGGTCTCCCCAGATGGTCTGGAACTGTCCCGGCCAGGGGTTGCGGATGCAGATATTGCCGGCAATCCCGGTTTCGTTGATCTCATTGCCTTCGTCATCCAGGATGAAGGGGTGGATGCCCGGAACCCCGGGGCCGGCGCTGCCCGGTTTCATGGGCTTGATGCCCGGCACGGTGGAACATAAAAACCCGCCCGTCTCGGTTTGCCACCAGGTGTCCACGATAATGGCCTCTCCCTTGCCCACGGCACTTTCATACCATTTCCACACTTCCGGCTCGATGGGTTCGCCCACGGTGGTCATGTGTTTGAAGTGATAGGTGTATTTGGCCGGTTCTTCAGGTCCCAGTTTGCGCAGGGCACGGATGGCGGTGGGGGCTGTATGGAAGATGTTGACATCCAGTTCCTGGGCAATGCGCCAGGACCTGCCGGCATCCGGATAGGTGGGCACCCCTTCGTAGATGACGGAGGAGGCGCACAGGGCCAGGGGGCCGTATACGATAAAGGAATGCCCCGTGATCCACCCGATGTCCGCCATGCACCAGTACACATCTTCCGGATGGATATCCTGGATATATTTGGACATGGCCGTGACATAGGCCAGGTATCCGCCGGTGCCGTGCTGACATCCCTTGGGTTTGCCGGTGGTGCCGCTGGTGTACATGAGAAACAGAGGATCTTCAGACAGCATCTTTTCCGGTTCAATGCGTTTGCCATAGTGGTTTTTCAACTCTTCGTTCACAAACACATCCCTGCCGTCGGCCATGGGGGTATCTGAAGAATATTTGCCCGGATACCGCTGCCACACCAGCACCTTGTCCACCACCTGGCCCTGTTTTTCAGAAATTTTGACGGCCTCGTCAGCATATTGCTTGTGGTTGAGCAGCTTGCCGGCCCGGTAGTAGGCATCCATGGTGATGAGGACCCGGGAGTTGGAGTCCACGATCCGGTCGGCACAGGCGGATGCGGAGAACCCGCCGAAGACGACGGAATGGATTACCCCGAGTCTGGCACAGGCCAGCATGGTGATGGGCAGTTCGGCGGACATGGGCATGTGGATGGTGACCCGGTCGCCGCGCTTAAGTCCTGCAAAATCCCGCAGCAGGGAGGCGAATTCATTGACCCGGACATACAGTTCCTGGTAAGTGATATGGTCGATGCGCTCTTCTTCGAGTTCCGGAACAAAATGGATGGCGGTCTTGTTCTTGTTGTCTTTGAGGTGACGGTCGATGCAGTTGTAGCTGGCATTGATCAGGCCGCCTTTAAACCATTTGAAACAGGGTGCGTCACTGGTGTCCAGGACCTCGTCCCAGTATTTATACCAGGTGAGCATTTGTGCAAAATCAGTATAATAATCCGGGAAATTGTCCAGACTGAACCGGTCAAAGATGGCTGGATCAGTCAGGTTGGCCTGGCCGATGAACTTGGGGGAAGGATAATAGTAATCTTCTTCTTTCCAGTGGACAGCAATTTGGGCTTCCGTGGTTTCGACAACTTCTTTTCTGCTCATGCGGCATCTCCTTTGTTATGGTGTAATTATTTGAAATAATAAATAATTTTAATAAACACAGAGAATGCTATCACCTCCTTTTTCATTGGATAGACCATTATTTATCTGGTTTTGTCTAGTTTGTAGCGATATAGTAACTATTTTGTACTTACGGCGTTGTGTCGGTATATCCTGCAATTGCTGAAGGCCAGCAACACGTATTTTCAACAGCCGGGCGAGAAGGCGGCAACGTCCAGAAGGAGATCCAAAATCTGCATTATTAGCTGAATTTGATTTATTTTACTTTTCCATCACATATTAAGAATATCCGGTTAAGTCAATAAAAAAAATGTGATTGCTGTAAAATATTTTTGCATGCAGGGTCTTTCTGCCTGGAAATCCTTTTACAGCTAAAAACAAAAAATCATTGCCAGGCAATGGTTTGCCAGGGTATAGTCTGGAAAGAAGTAACCAAATATGAAAGCTGTTAGCTGTTAGCTGATAGCTTTTAGCTGTGTACTGATGGCTTTCATATAACCCCCATGCCCTGGCGGGCACAACCAAAAATGAAAGTATGAGCAGGCAGATATTAACTTAACACTTAAAACGTAAAACTTAAAACGTAACACTTTCATATAAAAAAATGCAGACACAAGAAAGGATTCACCCATGAAACATCCCATTGACAACTACTGGAATCTCAAGCTTCAGGCAGTCAAGGACAATCTGGAAAAAAACAATTTTGAGGTGTATATTGCGGATTCCGCAGCAGCTGCCAAAGATCTTGCCCTGGACCAAATCATACCGGCCCTGGATGTGAAAAGCGTTTCCTGGGGCGGGTCCATGTCCTTTGTGGCCACCGGCCTTTTTCATGCGCTCATGGAAAACAAGGACCTTGAGATCATCAACACCTTTGACAAAAGCCTTTCTTTTGAGGATATGATGGAAACCCGGCGCCGGTCCCTGCTGGTGGATCTGTTCATCACCGGTACCAATGCCCTGACCGAAGCGGGCCAGCTGGTGAACCTGGACATGATCGGCAACCGGGTGGGGGCCATGATGTGGGGACCTGTGCATGTGCTGCTCATCATCGGCAGAAACAAGCTGTGCCAGGATATGGAAGATGCCATGTTCCGGATAAAAAATTATGCCGCACCAGTGAACACCATGAATCTGGACAAGAAAACCCCGTGTGCCGCCACCGGCATCTGCCAGGAATGCGCCAGTCCGGACCGGATCTGCAACTACTGGACAATCATAGAAAAATCATTTGTTAAAAAACGGATCAAGATTATTCTGGTTAATGAAGATATGGGATTTTAAGTCATGCAGACCATTGCAGTTTTTCAACAGAACGGATCCGGAAATACAAAGATTGCGGGTATCAACCAGTTCGGGGACCAGCAATTTCGTATACAGATTTTTGACATTGAACCAAACCTGCCGGAGGTTTTGGATGACACGTCCCCATACCTGCCAAAGGTTATTCATGCGGATCTGGTTCTGGATTATCTCAAACACCATGACCTGTCTGAAGATTTAAGCCTGCTGTGCGAAAAACTGGGGATTCCCCTGGTGGCTTCAGGCAAAAAAATCCAATGCGGCAATGCCCTCTGCCCGCCCACCTGCTGCACCCTGGCAGACCACACAGCCCTCGGGGATTACGGAAAAATATTCGGCGCCCCGAAAATTGCGGTGGATGTTGCCGATGACTGCATTGCCGAAATCCGGGTACTGCGGGGTGCGCCCTGCGGCGCCACCTGGCTGGCGGCAAAAAAAGTTGCAGGCCTGCCCCTGAAAGAGGCCATGACCCGGTTCGGTCTGGAGGTCCAGTTTTTCTGTTCCGCCAACCCGGCCGGATGGGATCCCCTCTACGGCAAGAGTCCTGTGCATGTGGCAGCGGACATCCACTCCGCCGCATTGAAAACCTGCCTGAAAAAGCAGGCCCATCACGCCTGTTCCCGGGAGGATAGCCTGTAACCATTTGGGGTAAGTCACAGGTTGCCAAAAAAAGTCTGTCGCCCCTGCCGGTGCCCTCAATACCGTATTTCAAAGGTGCTGAAATCAGGCGCTGACGGCATGTCTTCAGTGACAACCTGGTCCACCCGGGAGGCCGGGGCGCCTGTGTGACACCATTTTTCCATCTGTGCCACCTGGTCGGGTGTTCCCTGAAACACAGCTTCCACAGATCCGTCAGCCCGGTTTTTGACATACCCGGTGACCCCGGTTTTCTGTGCGGCTTTAAGGGTCTCCATGCGGAAGAACACCCTCTGGACCTTTCCGGAAATCAAGACTTTCATGGATTGTGTCATTTTTCCTCCTTTTGGCAAGGGTTTTGCGGTCATTGGTTTTAAAACAGCCGGTGCCACCATGTCCCTGCCGAATTTTTCAAAAATCCTGTCCACAGCCCGGTCCACAGATTCCCATTGTTTTTTGAGCCTGTGTCCGGCCGGGGGGATCAGCGCCATTTGGACCGGTACATCTGCGGATTGCAGATGGGAGACACCCACCCCGAGCAGCCGGATTCTCTTTTTCAGGGGCACCTGTTCAAACAGGGACAATGCCAGGTGAAAAATTGCCTCACCAGAGCAGATGGGTTCATCAATTTTCCGGGATCTGGTGATGAGGGTGAAATCAGAGAATTTGATCTTAATGGACACACTGCAGCAGACCAGACCTTTTTTTCTCAGATCCCTTCCCACCCTTCTGGAATGGGCAAGCAGGATATCTTTGGCTTCATGGAAGTCAGAAATATCCGCTGCCAGGGTGGTTTCACTGGAAATGGATTTGCGCAGGGCCCGGGTCTGTACCCTGGATTCATCAATGCCGCAGGAAAGCTGAAACAGCCGTACACCGAATTTTCCCAGTTTTTTAGACAAAAAATCTGTATCAAACCGCTGGACATCCCCCAGGGTGCGGATGTTTAAAATACCCATCTGTTTCATGGCCCGGGTGCCAACTCCGGGGATTTTTTCTATGGGCAGATTCTTGAGCACGGCCGGCATCTGTTCTCTGGAAATATGGGTCAGTCCGTCGGGTTTGTGCATGTCGGAAGCGATTTTGGCCAGAAACTTCACCGGTGCAATACCGATTGAGCAGGTCAAAGACAGGTCTGTCAGGATTTTTTGCTTTATCTGCATGGCAATGGCTTCAGGCGGGCCGAACAGGGTCCTGCACCCGGTAACGTCTGCATATGCCTCATCAATGGATACCGGTTCCACCAATGGGGAAAACTGTGATATCACGGCCATGACCTGCCGGGAAACCCTGGCATATTTTTCCATGTCCACCGGTACCACCACCAGGTGTCTGCAGCGCTGCCTGGCCTGGAACAGCGGCATGGCAGAATGGATGCCGAATTGCCTGGCTTCATAGCTTGCCGTGGATACCACTGCCCGCTGGGAATCGCCGCATATCACCACAGGCTGATTTTTCAGCTCCGGTTTGTCCCGCTGTTCAACAGAAGCAAAAAACGCGTCCATATCAATGTGCAGGATCATGGGGCCTGTTGCTCAATCTTTTTTTCTGCAGTTCCAGCACATATTTGTGCAGCATCTCATACTGTTCTATGGTGCAGTTTTCAAATATGCAGTGGCAGACCTGTATACGGCTGATGAAAAGGATGCGCACCCGGGCGGAAAAAATGTTGCTTTTCAGGAAACCGGGAATATTCAGATCCAACTGGATATGATCTGCATCATATTGTGAGAACCCTTTGTTGATAAACGCCATGCCGCCTGCGCTGATATCCACAATCGGAACTGTTTTGCCCAGAAACCGGACAGTTATGCGTTCGTGTTCTTCAAATACATACCGGAAGGTTTCCCGCAGGTTCTGACGGTCATGGGTGTCCAGGGTGTCCGGATTAAACAGCTGTTCAGAACCGGGTTTGACTTTTTTCCAGAACAAATTCAACCCTCCTGTTAGCAGTCCTGCCGGCATCGGTGGTGTTGGGCAGCAGGGGCATGATTTCCCCGTACCCGGTGGCGGTCAGCCGCTGGGGTGCAATTCCTTTGGCCACCAGATATTTCAGGACAGTGGTGGCCCGTATGGCGGACAGTTCCCAGTTGGAGGGAAATGCCTGTGTGGAAATGGGAACATTGTCTGTATGCCCCTTGATGTTGATGGTAAAGTCCGGATAGTCCTCAAAAACAGCGATCATGCGGTCAAAAAGGGGCAGGGCCCCGGCGTTGAGTGCGGCTGAACCGGATGAGAACAACACCTCTCCCGACACCCTGAAGATAATTTTTCCGCCAAGGGCATAGGTTTCCAGGTGGCCGGCCTGGTCGAAATTTTTGGCAAGGCGGCTCATATCCTTGAAAAGGGATTTTTTGCGCAGAGTGAGTCCTGTGACATCCTCGATGCTGATTTTCTGGTCCGGCACCTGTGAAAATTCCAGCAATGCCATGATATCTTCAGGGTCCTTTTCCTGCTGGATCTCATTTTTTACCGTTTCCATGACCGCTTCAACTTGTTGTTTTTCAAAGGCGGAAAGCGTGTAGAGCAGGACAAAAAACACCAGCAGCAGGGTCATCATGTCTGCATAGGTGACAAGCCATGTGGCATCATCATCATAGGTGATGAAACTGTTATGGTACTGGGTGTCTCTCATGCTTTTTTGTTTATCTTTTCCATGGGTTTGCGCAGCCTGGTGGATATGAAGCTGGACAGTTTTTCATAAATGATCACCGGGTTGTTGTTGTTGATAATGGAAATGGCACCTTCCCGCATGATTTCCAGGTTGATGATTTCAATGACGGTTCTGGACCGGAGCTTGCCTGCAATGGGTAAAAAAAACAGGGTGGACAGCAAAGACCCGTAAAAGGTGGTCAACAGGGCGGTTGCCATGGCAGGTCCGATATTGGAAGGGTCCTGGAGCCGGCTCAACATCTGGACCAGGCCGATGAGGGTTCCCAGCATCCCGAAGGCGGGAGCATATATGCCCATTTTGCGGAACACATCCTGGACGATGAAATGGCGCATCTGCAAAGACTGGATCTCCGTTGTCAACGCCGCCCGTATAATATCTTCAGACGAGCCATCCGCCAGCAGGCCGCAGGCTTTTTTCAAAAAAGCGGAACTGGTATTGATTTTGCCCAGATGCATCAGTCCCTGGCGGCGGCTGATATGGCTGAGCTGAATCATGGTGGCCACGGCATCATTGGGGTCTTCCTTGCCCTTGGAAAACACGAAATAGGCTGCCTTGAATGCGGCAACCACATCCCTGAACTGAAAGGTGATGAGCGTGGTGGCAACGGTGCCGCCGAAAACGATCATCAGTCCCGGGATGTTGACAAAATTGTGCAGTTCTCCCCCGAGAAAAATGGCTGAAATGATCAGAGAAAAACCTGAAACTATACCGATGAATGAGGCGATGTCCATAAAACGTCCGGTTCCTTGGTTTTGCGGGTCAGGTGCACCCAAAATATGTTTTCATAAAATAGGACGGCAAGCCCCCATGTGTCAAGACAAAGCTCATGTGGGAATATCCAGACCCAAAAAGAATTATTGTAACAAGGGATTGGAATCTGATATGATTTGATTTTATGGTAAATCTGGCAATACATATAAAAGTAAAAAACTTATGAACTGCGCATCTCGGTCATGGAATACCGGAAGAACCATGCTGTGCCATAATATTTTGGGCATCATGGTGCTGTGTGTGGTGATACTGATCACCTGCCCTGGATGCAGTGATTCACAGGATACAAAAACCGGGGCGGAAGAAAATTTTCGCAAATCTGATAAAATAACTGTTCATGCACCTTTTCCGGCGGAGCGCACATTTGAGGTGCTGCCGGAGAATATCCAGTGGGAGACCAACACCACAGACCCTGTGTTTTCATCACCTGAAGCTGAAAAAGGCGGACTTTTCCGGGCTGCCCTGTCCAGTTTTCCCATGACTTTCCGGGTGGTGGGGCCTGATTCCAACGGCAGCTTCCGGTCCGCCATACTGGACAACCAGCTGTCGTTGATCAATATCCACCCCAATACAAAAAAAATCATTCCGGAACTGGCCACCCACTGGGCATTTGACCCGGATAAAAAAACCATGTATTTCAAACTGGATCCAGATGCCAGATGGTCTGACGGCCGGCCGGTGACAGGCTGGGATTTTGCCTATACCCTGACATTCATGCGGTCTGAACATATCATTGCCCCCTGGTACAATGACTATTATTCCCGGGAAATTGAAAAGGTGATGGTATATGATGATTACACCATCGGGGTGAAAAGCACCAAGGCCGTGCCGGACCTTCACCTCAAACTTGGTATCAGCCCGATTCCGGCGCATTTTTTTCATCCTTTGCAAAAAGATTTCACTTCTGAATATAACTGGGCTGTGGTACCCAATACCGGGGCATACCAGATTTCAGAATTCAAAAAAGGCCGGTATGTGCGGTTTGCCCGCAAACACAACTGGTGGGCAAAAGACAGGCATTATTTTAAAAACCGGTTCAATGTGGATACTGTTCAGTATTCGGTGATCCGGGATTTCAACCTCCAGTGGGAGTATTTTAAAAAAGGACGGCTGGAAACCTTCGGGTTAGTCCAGCCCAAATACTGGTATGACAAATCCAGAACCCGGGTAGTTGAAAACGGGTATGTCCACAGAATCTGGTTTTTCAATGACATGCCCCGCTCCAGCTTAGGCATGTGGCTGAACCAGGACAAAAAGATTTTTTCCGAAAAGTACATGCGGCTTGCCTTTGCCCATGCCATGAACATTGAAAAGGTCATTGAAAAGGTACTCCGGGGAGATTATTTCCGGCTGGCCCAGCCGTTTTTCGGGTATGGAGAATATACGGATTACACCATTTCCCCCAGACAATATGATATCAAAAAGGTTGAATCTTTGATGACGGACCAGGGATGGAAACGGGGGGATGACGGCATCTGGGAGAAGGAGGGGCGCAGGTTTTCGGTTACGGTCACCTATGGATATGCAGACCATATGCCCAGACTGGCAGTGCTCAAGGAAGAGGCCCGCAGGGCCGGCATCGAACTGAGCCTGGAGCAGCTGGACCCCTCTGCCATGTTTAAAAAATTTTTAGAAAAACAGCATGATGTGGCCTGGATGGGATGGAGCACCAGCCTGCGGCCCTCTTTCTGGCAGGGGTGGCACTCGGACAACGCCCACAAGCCCCAGACCAATAATATCACCAATACCGATGATCCAAAGCTGGACGCACTCATAGACCGGTACAGGGAAAGTCTGGATGAACAGGAACGGGTCAGCCTGTCACATGCCATCCAGAACAAAATTCATGATATCTGCGCCTTTGTGCCCACTTTTATGGTGCCCTATGTGCGCATTGCATACTGGCGGTGGCTCCGGCTGCCTGATTGGCACGGCACCAGAATGTCTCAAGATCTGTTTGATCCGTTTTCCGCCACTGTGGGGGGACTCTTCTGGCTGGATCAGGATGTTTTTCACCAGACACTTTCCGCCATGGAACAAGATACCCTGCTGCCTCCCGAAACCATCCGGGATACCCGGTTCAAAGTTGTGGGGGATGCGCCATGAAAACTTCTGCGCTTTTGACAATAACGGATCTGAAGGTGGCATTTGATACGGAACAGGGACGGATTCATGCGGTTGACGGTGTTGGATTTTCCCTGGAAAAGGGCGGTATACTGGGTATTGCCGGAGAATCCGGCTGCGGCAAAAGCGTGACTGCCCTGAGCATTATCCGGCTGCTGCCCAAACCAATGTCATCCATTGTCGCAGGAAAAATTCTGTTTGAAGGCCAGGACCTGCTGGCAATACCCATCCGGCAGATGCAAAAAATCAGGGGCAGAAAAATCGCCATGATATTCCAGGAACCCATGACCGCATTGAATCCGGTGCACAGTGTGGGCCGGCAGATGACAGAGGTGTTTGCCCTGCATTTTCCTGGCATGACAGTATCTTCCATGCATGCAGGGGCGGTGAAAATGCTGGACCGGGTGGGTATCCCGGATCCCGGTCAGGTGTTTAAAAAATATCCCCACCAGCTTTCCGGCGGTATCCGCCAGCGGGTGATGATCGCCATGGCCTTAAGCTGTGAGCCGGATATCCTTATTGCTGATGAGCCCACCACTGCCCTGGATGTGACTATCCAGGCCCAGATACTGGAATTGATCAAAGATCTCAGGGAAAAATCAGGGATGTCCATCATTCTGATCACCCATGATCTGGGGGTGATTGCGGAAAACTGTGACCATGTGGTGGTCATGTATGCCGGCCGCATTGCTGAAACAGCGGATGTCAGATCCCTTTTCAGCCATCCTTTGCATCCATACACCAAGGGGCTGCTCACCTCTATTCCATCCCGTGCGAAAACAGCGAAAGCACTTCTGCCCACCATTGAAGGCAGTGTTCCCTCCCTGTCTGATATGCCGGACGGGTGCCGTTTTGCCGGCCGCTGTCCTTTGGCAGAAGATTTCTGCAGGCAGGTACTTCCTTTGGAAAAGCCTGTGGGGAAGGGCCGTACAGCAGCCTGCCATCTTGTTCCTGAAGTATCCGTATAAAAATCATGCCAGGGCAAAAAAAACCTTGATTTTTGAAAAAATCCGAATAATATACATCCAAAGCCTGAATGGTAAAGGCTTTGCAGTTTCGTTCTAAAGGCAAGACCCGTTTATTCCAGTGGCGCGACCTTCAGTGTGAAACTACCCAAATTTTTACCTAAAGCAAGGAGAAAGTTGCAATGGCAAATGGGATTGTAAAATGGTTCAACGATGCAAAAGGGTTTGGATTCATCGAACAGGAGGACGGGCCTGACGTATTTGTGCATCATACCGGCATTAGTTCTACCGGTTTCAGATCCCTGAACGAGGGTGACCGGGTTACCTTTGACGTGGAAGACGGTCAAAAAGGACCTGCAGCAGTCAATGTAGTCGTTCAGTAAATTTCACTTTAACCTCGCAAGTGAGGGGTCAGGCTTGTGTTAATGGCGTTATCTGTGCCGTCATGGGATCACAAAGGCTGTGGTAGATAACGCCAATAACACAAGCCTGACCCCATTTTTCATAGACGAAAACTTGATCACCGAGGTTAAAGGGGTTCTGCGCAGTCTGCGATTGTGCAGAACCTTTTTGTCTTTTGTTTCAAAATATTCATGGATCATCTGAAAATTCATCACCTGCCTGTTTTTTTTATGTGCCGGGCGTGCCGATAATTTCAATGTTTTGTTTGCACAAAGGATATGGTATATAACGGCCTGGTCTGCAACTTTGCTGGGGATAAATCATGCCGATTCTGGAAGTGAGCCGGCTTAAAAAATATTTTCCGGTCCTGGGCGGGGTATTTCTGAAGCGCACAGGATGGGTATATGCGGTGGATGATGTTTCCTTTTCCGTGAAAAAAGGGGAGACCTTCGGCCTTGTGGGGGAATCCGGCTGCGGAAAGACCACTCTGGGACGCTGCATCATGGGGTTGTATGACATGACAGGCGGATCAGTAAGGGTCCAGGGCAGATCCATATCAAAACTGACATCAGGCCAGAAAAAAACGTTGTCCTCCCATCTGCAGATGATATTCCAGGACCCTTACGAATCTTTGGATTCCAGACAGACTGTCCGGCAGATCCTGGAAGAAAAATACAGGATTCACCGCAAAACCCATGGGGATCTGTCCATGGAAATCCGGCAGCTGCTGGAAAATGTCGGACTTTCACAGGACAGTCTTTCCAGATATCCCCATGAGTTTTCAGGGGGGCAGCGCCAGCGCATCGGCATTGCCCGGGCCGTGAGCATGCACCCTGAAATCATCATCTGTGATGAACCGGTATCTGCGCTGGATGTATCTGTGCAGTCAAAAATATTGAATCTGCTGCTGGAACTGCAGAAAACTATGGGACTTACCTATGTATTCATCTCCCATGATCTGTCTGTGGTGCGGCACATGTCTGACAGGATCGGTGTGATGTACCTGGGCAGGATCGTGGAAATGGCAGATGCCCATATCATCAGTGACCATGCCCGCCACCCCTATACCAAGGCTTTGCTTTCCGCGGTTCCCCTGCCTGATCCGGATGCCGGAAAACAGCGCATTATTTTGACAGGTGAAGTGCCGTCTGTGGAAAATCCACCCCCTGGATGTCACTTTCATACCCGGTGCCCCCATGCGGACACCATCTGCCAAAAGTCTGAGCCGGCGCTTCTGCCCACTGAAAAAGATCCCGGCCATGTGCGTGCCTGCCATTTTTTCTGAACCCCTTGCGCAATCGGTTCTGCAATGATACAGTTTTGGATTCATTTACAGGCAGCCGACAATCGTGAACCAGACAATAATAAAGGATGCAGATGCCGGGGCATTGGGTAAAGTGGGTATTGTTTTTTTTGACAGGGTTGCTGGGGATGGGGTGTGACCCTGCCCCCAAAACAACTGGGCCTGAATATATCATCAGGGCAGGGCCGGTGCTTGTGACCAGGACCCAGTTTCTGGAAGAACTGGATCTGAAGCTGTCAGCCTATCCCTATGATATCAAAAATTCCCCGGATCAGTATAATGAAGTGGTGGTGGACCTTGTGGCCACCCTGTCTGAAGAAACCCTGCTGCTGGCTTCTGCTGTACAAAAAGGGATCACGGTGACCCGGCAGGAGCTGGATGCTGCAAAACAGGATGTAAAAGCATCCTACCCTGGCGACAGCTTTGAACAGATGCTGCTGGAAAATGCCGTTTCTCCGGTGGTGTGGGAACTAAAATTACAAAAATCTTTGCAGATTGAAAAACTTGTCCAGCAGGAACTGGTGGATAAAGTTGAGATCACTGCTGATGATGTAAAAGCTTTTTTTGAAAAACATACAGCCGATGCATCAGCCTTGCCGGGAAAAACAGGATTTGCCGATGAAACCGAACTGGTGGCACAGCTGCGCCGGGAAAAAAGTGAGATGCTTTACCAGGAATGGATACAATCTTTAAAGCAGGATATTTTTGTGGATATCAACAAACCGCGGATTACAAGATTGTTAATCGGCAATGAGAAAAAAAGGAACCTTCAATAAAGGAATCCCCAATAAAGGAACTCTCAATGATGAAAAAGATGCTTGTGGTGCCGGCGGTTGTCTGTCTTTTTGTGACCTCTTCTTTTTTGTTTGCAAAAGAAGAGGTCATTGACCGGATCGTTGCCGTAGTCAATAATGATATTATCACTCTGTCAGAGCTCAACGACGCCACCCGGCCATATAAGGAACGGATTGCTGCATCGAATCAATCCGAGGCTGATAAAAAGGAGATGATCCGGTCTCTTGAACGCGATATCCTGGATCAAATGGTCGACCGCACCCTGACCAGACAGGAGGCTGCCAAACATAACATAATAGTTTCTGATGCTGATATCCAGTCAGCCATTGAAAATTTCAAAAAACAGAACAATCTGGATCAAAAAGGACTGGAAAAAGGCCTGGAAGCGCAAGGCATCACTTTTGCGGAATACCGGGACCGCATCAGAGAAGATATTATGCAGTCCATGCTGATCAACCGGGCGGTCCGGTCTAAAGTGATTATCACCCAGGCAGATATTGCAGCCTATTATGAAAATCATGCAGATGCATTTCAAGGGGAAAAAAAATACAAACTGCGCAATATTCTCATGGATACTAAGCAGGGTATCCAGGAGGTTGTATCCAGGCTTGAAAAAGGGTTGTCCTTCCAGGAAGCTGCCCGGCAGTATTCCATGGCCTCAAATGCAGATGAAGACGGGGATCTGGGGGTCTTTGATATGGATAATTTCAATGAAGCCATCAGAGATGCGGTCCTGCCGTTGAAAGAAAAGCAATATTCCGACATAATTCAGGCAGGTCAGGGGTATCAGATCATCTATGTGGAAGACATCCTGGAGACCGGCGGTAAAACCCTGGACCAGGCAAAAGATGAGATCCAGGATATTCTGTACAGAGAGCAGGTGGAACAAAAATTTGCCGACTGGATTGCATCCTTGAAAGAAAACGCCCACGTAAAAATAATGCTGTAAACCTAAGATGGCGCATGGAAGGCTGATAACAGATACCAGGCAAAATTTCACCTCTGGAAACAATATTGGAAACAACCATTGGAAATGACCATGTCTGATTTCAGGACAGATGCTGTTTTATTGCGCAAGGTTGAATATGGGGACCATGACCTGATCATCACCTTTATGACCCAGGACAGGGGAAAAACCACGGTAATGGCAAAAAATGCCAAAAAAAGTGTGAAACGGTTTTCCGGTGCTCTGGATCTGTTTTCCCTTAACCATATCCAGTGCACCTTTCCCAAAAAAAACAAAGATGCTCTGGTGACCCTGGCCCAGACAGATCTGGAAAACGGGTTTGCCAATATTCGGTATGATATATTTAAAACCGCCTATGCCAGTTACTGGGTGGAAATGACCCATTTGTGGCTGGAAGAGGGCAGGGCCCAGCCCCGGCTGTATGACCTGCTGGTGTTTGCCCTTGACATGCTGAACCGGTCGGATATGCCTAAAGAGGTGCTGAGCCTGCTGTTTCAGATCCGGTTCATGAGCATTTCCGGGTTCACCCCCAATATGCACCGGTGTGAAGGCTGCAACACCCTTGTGGACAATATTCCCGTAAAAAACCTGCGGTTTGATTTTCAGGAAGGAAAAATTGTCTGCCCCAGATGCCGGGTCAACGGATCCGGATACGGCATGGATGTATCCAAGGGCACCTTGAAGCAGTTGTTCTGGATGAACAATACAGATATACAGCGCACCGACCGTATCCGGTTTTCCAGTCAGGCCATCCAGGAGGGCCAGGTGCTGCTGGAATCTTTCATTCCTTTTCACATAGGAAGGGAGTTTAAAAGTTTAACCTTTTTAAGGCGGTTGCGGCAGGAAAAATGGATATAAGCAAGATTCTGGAAAAAAAACAGGTGCATTCCTCGGTTCCCTGCCGGCTGGATTTCGGCGGGACCCTCGATATTTCCACCTTTTATCTGCCCCTGGCACATCTCAATCCTGCAGGGGTTAATATGGCCATTGATCTGCGGACATTTGTTACACTATCTCCCCATTCCCGGGGAAAAATTAAAATTTCATCCAAAGGGTTTGACTCGGCTGAGTTTGCACAGGGAGAAGCACCTTTTGACCATCCCATGGGGCTGATGTTTGCCTGTGCCCAGTATTTCAATGCCCATGGCGTGCATATCCATATTGCATCCACTTCCCCGCCGAAAAGTGCTTTGGGCGGATCTTCTTCAGCAGCCGTGGCTGTTCTGGCAGCCTTTTATGCGGCCATGGATAAAAAAACCGACCCTGCGCAACTGGCATGGCTGGCCCATTATATAGAATCCAGCGTGGCAGGGGTTCCCTGCGGGGTCCAGGACCAGGCAGCCGCCGCATTCGGCGGGGCCCATCTGTGGGAGTGGAAGATGGGGAAAAAAGGGCCTGTATTTGAACGGTTTCCTGTGTTTGCATCAGATGCAGAAATCCGAAAGTTTGCCCCCCACATGCTGGTGGCCTATTGCGGTATTCCCCATGTGTCCAAAGATATCAACAGCCGGTGGGTACGGTCCTTTGTACAGGGAAAAACCAGATCAATTTTTGCACAGATAATCCACATCACCAGGCAGTTTTTCCAGGCCCTCCAGAATAAAGATTATCCCCTGGCTGCTGATCTCATGAACAAAGAAACCCGGTTGCGCCTTGCCATGACACCGGATGTCCTTGACAGAACCGGAAAATTTTTGTTTGAAAAGGCAGGACAGCACCAGTGCGGTGCCAGGTTTACAGGGGCAGGCGGGGGCGGATGCCTATGGGCTGTGGGCAATGCAGATGACATATGCGCCCTGAAACAATCATGGCAGGACCTGCTGCAGTCAACCCCCAATGCTGCTTTGCTGGATACACAGATTGATGTCCGGGGGATCATGATTGAATGATCCCCTGCAATACTGCAGGCCAGTAGTAATACAAATAAATTTTGAGAATATTCATTACCCGATAACACCCTGCCCTGGCGGCGGGCACAACAAAGCATGGAAGTTGTTAGCTGTTAGCTGAGTACTGATGGCTGACGGCTTTCATATAAAAGAGATAAAGGAGAACATATATGGCAGGTTATGATCCTGAAAAAGACAAAAAAATCAAAGAGTGGAAGAACGAAGAAACCGGGCTGCTGGTGTCCATTCAGCAGTATGGTGATGGTGAGCCGAAACTGCAGATCGGCCCCAGAATACTGAAGAAAAAAGACGGCACCGACCGGGCTCCCTCCAAGGCAGGCCGCCTGTCTGTGGAAGATGTCATGTGGTTTTATGATATTATTGATGAGGTAAAGGATGAATTATCCGGCATGGTTGGACCTGAATGAGCCATCCCTTGTGCCGCCCTTAGGTGCCAGACAGGCCCCGGATCTTGGTCCGGCAGCCGTCATGGTGTCCACTGCAGCGGATTTCAAACTTTTTGTGTCAGCCATGGCCCCGGACCGGACAGTGCCGTTTTTTTTAAGCAGCCTTATCACAGAACAAAATGGGGTCAGTGCAGCCGGTCCGTTTGTGGGATCACCCTATGGGGCCATGCTGATGGAATCGTTGAAAGCCAAGGGTGTGAGCCGGATAATCATACTGGGCTGGTGCGGGGCGCTGACAGGCAGCCTGGAAACCGGGGACCTGGTTCTGCCGGATCTGGCCCTGGTGGATGAGGGCACTTCCCGGCATTATGCAGCCCTGGACCCGGATGTGCCCAAAAGCGCTCCTGATGAAGATCTTTCCTTTTTGCTGGCAGGCCATCTCAAGGACCGGGGACTTTCCTGCACAAGGGGGCCGGTGTGGACCACAGATGCCATTTACCGGGAAACTCCCCGAAAAGTGGTCTGGTTCAAAAGCCAGGGCGCCATTGCCGTGGAAATGGAATGTTCTGCTTTGTTTTCCGTGGCCGCATTTCAAAATATCCAGGTGACATCCCTGCTGGTGGTATCTGACAGCCTGGCTTCCGGAAACTGGGATCCGGGCTTTAAAAAACAGCGGTTTAAAACCGCCCGCCAGGATGCCTGCCGGGCGGTTTTGTCCTTTGCCCGGACACTGGTATAACCCCGGAGGGAAAAAGGCTATGGATGAGAAAAGCAAAAACCGTGTCAGGCAGCTCCAAAAGGAGTTGAATGAACACAATTATTACTACCACGTGCTGGATGACCCTAAAATTTCCGACACAGAATTTGACCGCCTGCTCCAGGAACTCAAAGGGCTTGAAGAAAAATATCCGGAACTTGTGACCCCGGATTCTCCCACCCGGCGGATCGGAGCCTCCCCTTTGTCCGCCTTTGAACAGGCTGAACACACCATTCCCATGCTCAGCCTGGACAATGCGTTTTCAGACCAGGATATCCTGGATTTTGATGCCCGGATCCGCAAAAATACCGGCAAAGATGCCATCTGGTACACGGTTGAGCCCAAGCTGGACGGGGTAGCAGTGGAGCTGCGGTATGAAAATGGAGTCCTGGTCAGGGCCACCACCCGGGGAGACGGGTTTGTGGGAGAGGTGGTGACAAGAAATGTCCGCACCATCCGGTCTGTGCCCCTGCACGTGAGAACAGATGCACTTTCTGTCCCACAGGTGCTGGAGGTCAGAGGAGAGGTGTTTATCTTTCAGAAAGGGTTCATGGAATTAAACCGCCGGCGCCTGGAAAAAAACGAATCCTTGTTTGCCAATCCCAGAAATGCTGCTGCCGGGTCCCTGCGCCAGCTGGATTCCTCTGTCACCGCTTCCCGGCCCCTGGATATGTTTGTTTACGGCCGGGGACAGGTGGACGGCATGGGGTTTGACACCCAGTCCGGGTTTCTGGATGCCCTGGCTGACTGGGGGTTCCGGGTCAATCCCCTGGTGAAAAAAAAGATATTCATTACAGATGCCCTGGCATTTTACAGGCACCTGGGGGAGCTGCGGCCGGATCTGCCCTATGAGATAGACGGCATGGTCATCAAGGTGGACCAGGTGGCACTGCAGCAGGCCCTGGGGGAAAAAATCAAAAGCCCCAGGTGGGCCATTGCCTATAAATTTGCCGCCATCCAGGAGGTCACCCGGATAAATGAGATCCTGGTGCAGGTGGGCCGCACCGGCACCCTGACACCCGTGGCGGTGCTGGAACCGGTGCAGGTGGGCGGGGTAACGGTTTCCCGGGCCACACTGCACAATATGGATGAGATTCAAAGAAAGGATATCCGCATTGGCGACAAAGCCCTGATCACCCGGGCCGGTGATGTGATCCCCAAGGTGATAAAGGTCATGGTACCTGAGCGTACAGGCCAGGAGCAGATTTTTGAGATGCCATCCCATTGCCCGGTGTGCGGATCGCAGGTCCAGCGCCTGGAAGATGAGGCAGCGGTAAAATGTATCAATGCCGCCTGCCAGGCCCAGCGCAAGGAGCGGATCCGCCATTTTGTGTCCAAAAAAGGCTTTGACATTGAGGGCCTGGGAAAAAAACTGGTGGACCAGCTGGTGAATGAAGGGCTGCTCACCTCTTTTGCAGACCTGTTTTTTTTAAAAAAAGAGCAGTTGACTCCTTTGGACCGGATGGCGGACAAATCTGCACAAAATCTTATCACTGCCATTGACAAGGCAAGACAGATTCCGCTGCACCGGTTCATCTTTGCCCTGGGCATTGACCATACAGGAGAAAATGCAGCCCGCCTGCTGGCAAAAACCTTTGATACATTAGATGATCTCATGGCAGCCAAAGAAGCGGAGATAGAGCAGATTCACGGCATGGGCACCATCACTGCAAAAGCCATTGCCGCTTTTTTTGCCAGCCCGGAAAACCAGGTCCTTATCAAAAAAATCAGGGACAGCAAGGTGGTCATCACCAATACCATGGCAGGCACCCCCAAAGAAAAAAACCATGTGTTTGCAGGCAAAACCCTGGTGCTCACCGGCACATTAACAGCTATGACACGGTCTGAAGCCAAAAAAAATCTTCTTGAGGCCGGGGCAAAGGTGACAGGCAGTGTGTCTGCCAGAACCGATTTTCTGGTTGCGGGCAAAGAGGCCGGATCCAAGCTGGCAAAAGCCAGGACTTTGAATGTACCCGTGCTGGATGAGGACCGGTTCCTGGAGATGCTGGGATCCCCTGATGCCGGCTGATGAAAATACCGACTGATGAAACATGAACCTGCAGGACCGGGTAACCTGGCACTGTGCCCCACTCCCGAGGCCTTAGCGGCCATCCCTGTTGGGACTCAGGGAGTGCGCAGGAATCTTCTTTCTTCAGACAGGATGTCAAAGGTGCAGGGTATGGCGGTGGTTGTCAATTTCAACAAAGGTTTTGGAAAAGGTCAGCTTTGAGATGATTTTACCGTCTTTGAAGTGCAGCACATCCACCCCTTTGCGCAGCTCCATTTTGTTTTCATATCCCGGTTCCATGGAGGGCCATTCCAGAAGCCAGCGGTAACAGGCTTTCTGCATTGCTTCATCCACAAAGGTTTCCGCCTCTAGAAACCGGAAATCGCCATGGTTGTCAAACCATGACTCCCAGGCAGCGCGCAGGTTTTCTTTTCCCTTGACATATGCCCCGGTCCAGTTTTCAAAAAATATGTCCTCGTGGAAAAATGTCATGACCCGGTCCAGATCATGCCTGTCCCAGGCCTTGTACCAGTCTGCCAGCTGCTGTTTTATCTCTTTTCTGGTCAGCTTCATGGCCACCTCCTCTCCATTATTCTGGAAATATTTTTTTATCAAAGGTCTTTCTTATAAGCAGCAGTATTTTAATAGAATGTTAACACCTGTACCTGTAAATTACAATTGCCGGGAGGCAGGCCTGGTCAAAAATTCCTTGCCGGCCGGTACAGGCGTATTAAAAGACCCGTGCCGGGGGGTCCTGTGGGTCTCACCCGTCTGCCGTGTTTGACAGGGTGTAGGGCATGCTGCGCTGAACGCCAAAAACTGCGGGCAGGTATGTCCTCAGACAGTTTGTCGTTTTTACCGCTTCGCATGCCCAACACCCTGTAGCAACCGCGTCAGAATGGGATTCAACCCACAGGAACCCCCCGGCACTGGCCGCTGATGGCAGCGGTAAGCGGGGATGAAATCCGGGCCGCTATACATGCAATTGCCCTGCTGTAAATTATAATTGATAGAATCAGGTGAAAAATGCTATTAACAGCAGTGAACACCAATTATGGAGAATGGCAGACATATGGGCCTCAATAAAATCATCAAACCTGAGTCTTTGGCAAAACAGGTGCAGAAATCATTGCGGCAATCGATTTTAAACAATGAGCTGATTCCCAATGTTATCTACAATGAAAAAACCATTGCACAGGATCTGGGAATCTCCCGGACTCCGGTCAGAGAGGCTCTGCTGGAGTTGTCTGCCAAGCGTCTGGTGAAATTTCTGCCCCAGAAAGGGGTGGTCATCAACACCTTTACCATTCAGGACATTGATGATGCATTTGAGATACGAACAGCACTGGAGGTGTTTTCCGTCCAGAAACTATGCCTGAATGCCAATGATCTTGACACCACCCTGCTGGAAAGATGTCTGACAGATCAGAAAAATGCCGTAGCATCAAAAGATGAAATAAAATTCATGGAATCAGACAGAAATTTTCATATCGGATTCACCCGGCTGACAAAAAACAATTACCTGATCGACATGATGGAGGACATCCGGGATATCATGCATCTGATGGGGTTTAAAGCTTTGGGCATCACCGGCAGAATGGAGGCGGTGGTCAAAGAACACGAAAAAATTCTGGCTGCTGTGCAGCAGAAAAATGTGTCACTGGCAATGGACCAGATGCAGGTGCATCTGGAAAATAGCCGGGATGCGGTTAAGACAGTCTATGAATGGGCACAGATTCCTGTCTGATCCCTTGATCATTTTTCTGATTTTTTCTAATAGCGGCCATCCCCTGACCCGAAAAACAAATTATCCGCCATAAGCGGCAAGCATGGTCCGGTGGGATTCATCAATCGGCACGACCCGGAGGGTGGCTTCCGTGACAATTCCCGGTACCCTCTGAACCGCAAAAAAAAGCTGGAAAGTTATATCCGGCTTATTGTGGGTATTGGGGTTGCTAAAAGTTTTTGTTGGCGGTATTCTTTTATTATGGATTTGTGAAAAAGAGCTGGTGAGGTGATAAGATGGTGACCGTTGATAAAAAACATGTTTCTACGTTGTTGCTTGTAGAAGCATACTCGGAAAAGCATAAGACAGAAGAAAAAGTGGCATTTTTTTATAAAAAATATAATAAAAATTTTGATGAGTTTGAAAAAATGATGCACGCCAATGAAGAAAATTACACCCATTATGATGATTATATGGAGTGGAAAGCCTATAAACGTTACTTAGACAGTATAGAACTGCGGATCAAAGACCTTAAAAATGGAAGTATTCAGTTTACTTGATTCTTCTCCCATCGTTCTGACATACAAAATTATCGATTTCAAGTTTTGGGAAACCGGCTCGTATGTCAAAATGCAAATAGTGCTCATAGATAACAGCATATTGCATGTTCGCGAATATAATGATGAATTCGAACGAAATTATTCTTTTCACTGGCAGGATTCCCAGGGTGCATTTTTGTTGCGATGGGATAATGCACCCCATCATAAACATTTGAAAACATTTCCGAATCATATGCATAAAAATGACCTCATTGAAGAAAGCGACGTCATTTCAATCAAAGAAGTTTTGAAATATATAACATCCTTTATGTAGGGTGTGGGACTTACGTTAATGGCATTATCTGTGCCGTCATGGGGTCACAAAGGCTGTGATAGATAATGCCAATAACACAAGCCCCCATATTCGGTGTAATATTCAGTTTTTTACTATAAAATCCTTTTATATTTCCACACAAAACCGGTTCCTGTACCGTTAAAATAATGGTTTTTAGCGCATGCGCCAAGTATTTTGACACAGGGGCCTACTCACCCCGCGAAAAAAATGATTTTTGGTCTTGACATCATGTTTTATGTAATATATCACATACACAATACGCAATTATACATATCATGCAATTTTGACCATTAACCGGAGCATATGTGCATGGGGCTGACCAAAATCCGAAAATCTGAACCACTGGCAAAAACCGCCCTCAAGGTATTGCGCCGTTCCATTCTCACCAATGAACTCACCACAGATGTGGTGTACAATGAAAAAAGCCTGGCAAAAGATCTGGGGATTTCACGTACCCCGGTGAGAGAAGCCCTGCTGGAACTCTCCTCCAAACGTCTGATTAAATTTCTTCCCCAGAAAGGGGTGGTCATCAACACCTTTTCTGACAAGGAGATAGAGGATGTGTTTGAGATCCGGACAGCGCTGGAGGTATTTTCCATTAAAAAAGCCTGCATCAACCATAAAACCCTGGATATCTCCGGCCTGAACAACTTCTTACAGGCCCAGAAAGATGCGGCACAGAAAAAAAATGCAGTGGCATTCATGGAAGCGGACCGCAATTTTCATATCACGTTTACCCGGCTGACAAAAAATGCATATCTCATGGAGATGATGCAGGATATCAGAGATATCATGCACCTGATGGGGTTCAAGGCGTTAGGGATCGCCGGGCGGATGCAGACGGTTGTCTCAGAACATGATGCCATACTGGCTGCAGTAACAAAAGGACAGGTGACAGATGCCATGCAGTTGATGGAAACCCATCTGGAATACAGCAAAATGGCTGTCAAACAAAGCAAACAGGAGGAAAACACAAATGGCAAAACCGGAAATTGAATTTACAGACTATGATACTGCCTATGAATGGAAAGATGTGGAAGGCGATACCCTGGGCATCAAGGAGAAAATATTGAGTTTTGACCCGGATACCGGGGACTACACCCGTATGCTCAAGTTTCCCCCGGGCATTGAGACCGCTGACACCCTGGTGCATGATTTCTGGGAAGAGGTGCTGCTGGTGGAAGGATCTCTTCACGATATCGCCAAAAAAGAAACATACCTGCCGGGGTATTATGCCTGCCGCCCGCCGGGAATGACCCATGGCCCCTACAGTATCCCCCAGGGATGTGTCACGTTTGAAATCAGATATCACAAAAAATAAACAGGGGTGCAATGTGGATATACAGTTATTTCTTGAAAAGGATAAAAAACAGACCCCGCTGAATTTCCATGTGGACCGCATGGTCAATGCCGGGTTCACCGGCAGGGACCAGGCAGAGGTACGGCATCATCTGGATGAGCTGTCTGCTAAAGGCATTGGTGTGCCTGATGAAACCCCGCTGATCTATCCTGTCATACCCGCCACCCTGACCTGTGATGAAAAAATTGTTGTGTACGGGCAGCAGACATCCGGAGAGATCGAGTTTGTTTTGTTTGTGAAAAATGCGGATGAGATCTACGTGGGCATCGGCAGTGACCACACAGACAGAAAACTGGAGGAAACCGACATTCCCCGGGCCAAACAGGTCTGCCCCAATATTGTTTCACCGGTTGTATGGGATTTAAAAGATGTGTCAGACCACTGGGACGATCTGGTCATGGCATGCAGGGTGGAAAAAGGGAGAGAAGATATCGTTTACCAGAAAGGCTCTGTCGGTCTGTTGATGTCCCCTGCTGAACTGCTGGCATTTGTCGGAAAAAAAGTGACCGGGCCTTTGACAGACATCGTCATTTTTTCAGGTACCGTGAAAATGCAAACCCCGGAATTTGTGTTTGCCGACCGGTTTGCCGGCAGCCTGACCGACCCGGTTCTGGACAGAAAACTGTCTTTTGCCTATAGCATCCATCCCATGGACTATATGGTCTGATGGGTGCGTGCGGTCTGACAAAGATAATGACAAGGAGATATTTTTCATGAAAATTGCCGCAATCCAGCTTAGCGCGATTGAAAACGATCCAGCAGCCACCTTTGACAAGGCTCAGCATGCCATTGGGCAATGCCAAGAGGCAGACCTGGTGATGTTGCCGGAAATATGGCAGACCGGTTTCATGCGTTTTGACCGGTATGTGCCTGATGCCCAGACCATTGACGGCCCGTTTGTACAGAATTTGGGAAAACTGGTCAAAAAATATCAGATCTATCTTCACACCGGCAGTTTTGTGGAAAAAGAGGGGGACAATTACTATAACACCAGTGTGCTGTTTTCCCCGGATGGGGCTGTTTTGGCCACGTACCGGAAAATTCATCTGTTCGGTTACAATTCAAAGGAAACACAGATTCTGACCCCCGGGGACACCCCGGTGGTGGTGGAGACCCCTTTTGGCAATATGGGCATGGCCACCTGCTTTGATCTGCGGTTTCCGGAACTGTTCCGGGCCATGGTGGACCAGGGGGCCAACATGTTTCTGGTATGTTCTGCCTGGCCCTATCCCCGGCTGCCGGCCTGGACCATGCTCAACCGGGTCCGGGCCCTGGAAAATCAATGCTACCTGGTCTGTGCCAACAGCTGCGGTATGAACAACGGCAGCCAATTTGTCGGTCACAGCATGGTGGTGGATCCCTGGGGCACGGTTCTGGCCGGGGCCGGGGATGAGGAAGCAATTGTTCAAACGGTTATCGACCCTGACAAAACCGATGCAGCCCGGAAAACCTTTCCGGGACTTGCCGGCAGAAAACCGTTTTTAAACCCGGGCATGCCCCGTAACTGAAAGCTGTTGGCTTTTAGCTGTTAGTCATTAGCTGTCAGCCGTCAGGTATTAGCTTAAAACGTAACACTTTCATAAAAAAAATAAGGACAAACACTATGGCTGATACACGTGTAACCTTTTGCGGCGTAACATTCAAAAATCCCCTGGCAGCTGCATCGGCAGAACCCACCCTCAATGCCGCCAACATGAAAAAATGCATCGATGCCGGGGCCGGCGCAGTGATCGCCAAAACCATGACCGACTCGCCTGCCATGCGGGAGCTGACCCAGCGGGCCAAATGGCGGTTTCTCAATGCCAGACATGAGGTCTGTCACGGCAAGGTCCCCAGAAGCTTCAGCCTTTACAGCCGCTCAGGCTTAGCCCTGGAACCACCCGAGGATTTCATGAAGGAGATTACTGAAACCGTGGCTTATGCCCGTCAGCACGATGCCCAGGTCATAGGTTCCATCGCTTCCACCACCCTGGACGGCTGGGTGGACCTGGGAAAACAGATGGAGGACGGCGGTGTCCCGCTGATCGAGCTGAATTTCGGGTGCCCCCATCCCAAGCTGATGCCCGGGGTGAGAACCGGCATGAACGTGGGACAGGATTTTGATTATGGGTGTGAAATCACCCAAAAGGTGGCTGAGGCGGTGAATGTGCCCATCATCATCAAGGTCACTCCCCAGGTGACCGACCTGGTACTGTTTTCAGACATGCTTCACAAAGCCGGGGCCCGGGCTGTCACCCTCACCAACCGCTTCATCGGGTTTGTACCGGATATCGAGACCGGCAAGCCGTTGATTTACGGCAAGGCAGGGGTAGGCGGTCCCTGGACCAAACCGTTGACCCTGCGGTGGATCAATGAGGTCAGGTGCGCTCTGGGGGACAAACTGGACATCACCGGCACCAATGGGGCCTATGACTGGCGGGATGTGGTCATGTTCATCATGAGCGGGGCCCATATCGTGCAGATGTGTTCAGCTGTCATGTGTTACGGGTATGAGTGGCTGACAAAGCAGGTGTCGGGGCTGGAAACCTTCATGGATGATAAAGGGTATGCCACGATTGACCAGATGCTGGGCATTGCCACGGATGCGTGCATGGAATATGGGGATATGCCCCATGAAAAAGCCGGTGTGGACAAAGAAAAATGTATCAACTGCGGCATGTGTCTGAAGGTGTGTTTTTCCGATGCCATGCAGCAGGGGGATGAGACCGTGTATGTGAAAGAAGAAAACTGCGTGGGATGCGGCGGGTGTCTTTCCGTATGCCCGGCCAGGGGAAGCATTGAAATGAAGCAGGTTTAATTAAGTTAAATATACCACCATAAGGGATGATACCACCATAAACACCAAACATTTATAAGGAGTAAAAAATGGACCGGAACATGACGGTGAATGAAAGCGCCAGCACAGAAACCAGTTTTCAGTGGAAAAACATGGAGTGGCTTGTTTTTCTGATCAGTGGAGGGTTTTTACTCCTGTTTGTGATTGCCTCCCTTATCAACAGTGAATTTGTATCCGGCCAGGTCACCAAATTTTTCGGTCTGGCCTGCACCTATTTCGGGGCTTACTGGCAGTGGCTGCTGCTGCTGAATTTTCTCATTGCCATGGGGCTTGCGGTCTCCAGGTACGGGCGTGTCAAGCTGGGAAACATCGACACCCCGGAGATGAGCACCTTTCGCTGGATCTCCATCATCATGTGCACCCTTTTGGCAGGGGGCGGGGTTTTCTGGTCGGCAGCGGAACCCATGTATTATTTTTTAAGTACCCCGCCGGTGTTTGACGGGGTGGAATCGGCCACCAAAGCGGCGGTGGTGCCGGCCATGGAGCAGAGTTTTCTGCACTGGGGGTTTCTTGCCTGGTCTATTTTAGGCACCCTGGGGGCGGTGGTACTCATGTATGTCCATTACCACAAAGGCCATCCCCTCCAGGCCCGGGCACTTTTGTATCCAGTGTTTGGTGAAAAAATAATGAAGAATCGGCTGGGACAGGTGGCGGAAGGATGCTCCATTCTGGCGGTGGCTGCCGGCACCATCGGTCCCATCGGTTTTCTGGGCCTGCAGATCAGTTACGCCCTGAACCAGATTTTCGGGCTTCCGGATGCCTATATCACCCAGCTGGCCATCATCATCGCCCTGGTGATCGTATATACGATTTCAGCTGTTACCGGTCTGCACCGGGGAATTCAGTTCTTAAGCCGGGTCAATGTTCTGCTTACCGTGGCCCTGGTGGCATTGATTCTGCTCATCGGCCCGGGCGGATTCATCATCGATACCTTTACCCAGTCCATGGGGGCTTATATCAAAGATTTCACCCTGCTCAGCCTTTTCCGGGGAGATACCGGGTGGCTGTCCTGGTGGACCGTTTTTTTCTGGGGCTGGTTTCTGGGTTACGGCCCGCTGATGGCCGTGCTTGTGGCAAGGATCTCCCGGGGCAGAACCATCCGCCAGATCATGCTGTCAGTGGGGGTAATCGCACCGCTGGCCACCCATTTCTGGTTTACCATCCTGGGGGGAACCGGGATTTTCTTTGAAATGAACAACCCCGGCGTGATTTCCGGACCGCTCAATGATGCCGGGCTTCCAGCCGCCCTTCTGGCGGTGGTGGGGCAGCTGCCCATGGCAGGCCTGCTCATTCCGGTATTTCTGGTGCTGATTTTCATCTTTCTGGCCACCACAGGGGATTCCATGTCCCTGTCCATTGCCATCTGTGTCACCGGAGAGGATGATCCTCCCAAAGAGATGCGGGTGTTCTGGGCCATCACCATGGGGGCGGTTGCTGCCATTCTCATCAAAATGGGGGCCGGCGGCATCGGGGCCCTGCAGTCATTTATTGTGATTACGGCCGTGCCCGTCGGGTTTATCATGCTGCCCACCCTGTGGGGCGGACCGCAGATGGCAAAAATGCTGTACACAGAGCAATTTAAAAAATAGACCCGGCCGGGCGGCAGGCGCCTGTCCAAGGAGATGAGATCATGAAAAAAAGAGAAGAACGCCTCATCCTGGGAAAAGGTCAGTATGCAGATGATCTGGCATTTTTCAACATGGCCCACCTGGTGTTTGTGGGAAGTCCCCATGCCCATGCCAGGATTGTGTCCATTGACACAAAAAAGGCACTTGCCCTGCCCGGGGTGATCACGGTGATCACGGGAAAAGAGGTGGCGGCCCACACCAGGCCCCTGCCGGTGCAGGCCAATTTCACCTCCAAAGGATGGACCTGGCGCCTGGCAGATGTGTATGCCATTCCTGCCGACAAGGTGCGGTGGCACGGGGAGCCGGTGGCGGCAGTGGTGGCTGAAGATGAAGAAACCGCCCGGAAAGCTGCGGACCTGGTTGATGTTGCATATGAAATCCTGCCCCTGGCAGGAGATCTGCGCACCGCCCTGGCACCCGGTGCCCCCAAGGTCTATGATGACTGGGAAGACAACAAGCAGGTGCACCTGGTGTTTGATTTCGGGGATTCGGAAAAGGCGTTTGCCATGGCAGACCAGGTGCTGCAGGTCACCAACCGGGAAGGCCGGGTCACGGGTGTGCCCATTGAGCCCCGGGGGTGTGTGGGGATGTATGACACAAAAAATGATACCCTGGAGATGTGGGGATCATTCCAGACCCCGTTTTTGTCCCGGCACAACATTGCCGCCACCCTGGGGGTGCCCGAGGCAAAGGTGAAAATCAATGCCGTGGATATCGGCGGTGCATTCGGCCTGAAGATCCATGCGTGGAAGGAAAATGTGGTGGCCCTGGCATCAAAGCTCACGGGCCGGGCTGTGAAATGGATGGAGCCCCACCGGGATTTCATGGCCACCGGCCCCCACCAGCGGGATGTGTTCTGGGATGGAACGATTGCGTTCAAGAACGACGGCACCCTGCTGGGACTCAAGGCCACTGTGTTCCATGATCTGGGAGTGGAAAGCACAAACAAAGGCATTGCCGCCCTAAGCATTTTCCCGGCCTGCTCCTCTCCTACCAACATGTACAAATGGGTGGGCATGCATGTGGAAGGCATCGGCACGGTGACCAACAAATCTTTTTACTGCGCCTACCGGGGCTATGGCAAGGACAAGGGCATCAAGTTCATCGAGGCGGCCATCAACCAGGTGGCAAAAAAATTGAACATGACACCGGAAGCGATTCGGATGAAAAATTTTATTCAACCGGATGAATTTCCCTATCACCAGATCAACAATTATGTCCTGGACAGCGGAGATTACCCGGCCGTGCTCAACAAGGCCATGGAAATGGCGGATCTGGATTTTTACCGGAAACGCAAAAAAGAACTGACCGGCCAGGACCGGTACCTGGGCATCGGCCTGGTCACCGCCATCGAACCGGCCGGGGTGGCCGTGCCCAACTGCCAGATGGGGGGCATCACCGAAGCCCGGGTCCTGATCACGCCGGACGGCAGTGTGGAGGTGCACTCTGACCGCACCGAGATCGGGCAGGGTGCGGAAATCTCCCATGCCACCATTGTGGCGGATATTTTAGGCATGGATATGGCCCATATCCATGTGAAACGGGTGACATCCGACTTTATCGGCCAGGGACCCCTCTCCAGCAGAGGGGCGGTGTATCCGGCCAGTGCCGTGGCCAAGGCTGCCAAACTGCTGAGAAAAAAGGTGGTGCAGTGTGCGGGTTCTTTAATGAAGATTCCTGCAGACCAGGTGGTGCTGGAAAAAGGATATATCTATCCGGCCAATGCACCGGAAAAAAAGATCTCCTATGCACAGTTTGCAGACAAGATGTTTTTCTTTCCCGGTCCCAGGGGCCTGGACCCTGAGATTTTAAAGGCCCATGACCACCTGCTGGATGTGACCACCACCTGGTACAGCCCCACCACCCCGGAAAGCGGGTCATCCTATACCTCTTTTTGTGTATCTGCGGATATTGCCGTGGTGGAGGTGGACATCGACACCGGTGTGACACAGATTGTCAAATATGTGCATGTGCATGATGCCGGTACCATTATCAATGCCCAGGTGGTGGACGGGCAGATCCAGGGCGGGATTGTCCAGGGCATTGGGGAAGCCCTGTACGAAAGTCTCAATTATGATGAAAACGGGCAGTTGATGAACACCTCGTTTTCCAATTATTTGATTCCCACGGCCGTGGAGGCCCCGGACATCGAAATCGCCCACCTGGAAACCCCGTCTCCGTTTTCTGAAACAGGCAGCAAAGGCATGGGCGAAGCCCCCATTATCGGCGCCAAGGCCGTGATCCTGGATGCCATCGAAGATGCGTTGTCGGATTTTAGCATCCGGGTCAATGATGCACCTGCCACCCCGGAAAAGGTGAGAAAATGGATCAGGCAGGCCACAGAAAAAAAACCGGTGATATCTTGAAATCATAAGTGAGACAATTCATGAAAAACCACCTGTCAAAAAAGATTGTAGTAAAAAAACACCCCCTGTATATGGAGATAACAAACCCATGAAAATGCCATTGACATTTATGTTAAATAATCAGCAGACAACCCTTGAGGTAGATGCCCGCCAGACCCTTCTGGAGGTGCTGAGAAATCAGGGGGGCATGACCAGTGTCCACCGCAGCTGTGAAGAAGGGGAATGCGGGGCCTGCACCGTTTTGCTCAATGAGGAACCGGTGAACGCCTGTCTGGTGCTGGCTGCTTCGGTACAGGGGGCATCCGTTTTGACCTCAGAAGGCCTTGTGAAAAACGGAAAACCCCATCCCCTGATGAAAGCGTTTACAGACGAGCTGGGTATCCAGTGCGGTTTCTGCACCCCGGGGATGCTCATGAACGCCTATGCCCTCATCAACCGGGCAGGGGACAATTTGCTTACCGACCAGGTGATCCGCAAAACCCTGGAGGGAAATCTGTGCCGGTGCACCGGGTATGTCAACATCATCAAATCGGTGCAGACCGCCCAGAAGGCAAAACTTGCCGGAGAATGGTGGTAGAAAAAAGGAAACAGCGCGTTTCACAAAGGGGGGAAAAATGCCGGACAACAGCGCAGGAAACAATGCCATGAAAAACAGTGTCATGAAAAATTTTATCGGGTCCCGGGCCATGCCTGATCTGGTGTACCATTCTCCAAAAGAGATGAAAGATCTTCTGGCCCTGGTTGACACCCACGGGAGCAGTGCCAGGGTGGTGGCCGGGTGCACCGATTTTATTCCGTCCATCAGAACCGGCCGGTGGTGCTTTGACCAGGAACTCAATCTCATTGATATATCAAAAATGCCGGCACTCAATCAGATAGAAAAAACAGATGATGTGCTGAAAATCGGGGCCGGTGTCAGTTTAACCCGGATCCTTGCATCGCCGGAGGTGAAAGTCCATTGTCCGGTCCTGGCACAGGCAGTGGAACAGATGGCTTCTTTGCAGGTGCGCAATACCGCCACCATGGGCGGCAATATCTGTATGGCCTCTCCGGCCGCAGACACAGTGCCGCCGCTGCTGGTGTCTGATGCCTGGGTGATTATCCGGGATGCCGGAGGAGAACACAAGGTGCTGCTCACCGATTTTTTCACAGGACCGGGCCGGTCAGTGCTGACCCAGGGTCAGGTCCTGACCCATATCTGTATTCCGGTGAAAAAAAACAATGAATCGGCCTGGTTCCAGAAAATCGGTACCCGGACCGCAGTGATTATTTCCGTTGTATCGGCGGCTGTGCGGGTCAGTGTAAGCAACGGTATTTTTGAAACCGCCAGAATCGCTTTGGGCTCTGTAGCCCCCACCCCGGTGCGGGTGGCTGCGGCGGAACAGTTTCTGGAAGGAAAACCTTTGGATGACCAGGTGATCACTGAGTGCGCCCGAATGGCAGCCCATGCCATATCCCCGATTTCCGATTTGCGCAGCTCAAAAGAATACAGAAAAGATGTGGCCCAGACCCTGGTGAAACGGTCCATATTTGCCTGCAGGGAGGCCCTGAAATGAAACTGTCCATAGATTATCTGTCGGTAAAAGAAATTGACACCCTCCATGAAGCCGCCTTGAAAATTTTACGGGATGTGGGCATGCGGTTTCCTTCCCCAAAAGCCCTGGAAATATTTGACAGGGCAGGGGCACAAATCCGGGACAAGGATATTGTGTCCATAGGAGAGGATCTGGTGCAAAAAGCACTGGAGACCACCTGCAAACGCCGGGATATGCGCCTGTATGCCAGGGATCCGGAACGGGATGTGACCTTTGAGAACCATGATCCGGGACTCGCCTGCATGACCATGGCCACCAGCGTGATCGATCCCTGGTCAGGGGATAAGCGGCCGGCTTCCATGGCGGATCTGGCCCGGCTGGTAAACCTGTCGGATAAACTGGAACATATCCGGGTGTCCGGCGGGCCTGTCACCCCCCAGGATGTGGACCACCGGGTGTGTGACTGGTACACCTGGGCCGGATGCCTAAAGCACACCACCAAGCATATCACCGGCGGGGTCTTAGGAGAGCAGGGGGTATTGGACGCCATTGACATGGGCGCGGTGGTGGCCGGCTCCAGAGAAGCATTTTTAAAACGGCCCTTTATTTCCGGGTGGGTGCTGACCCTGCCGCCCCTGGGTATGGACTTAGAATCTTTGGAAGCCATGATGGCCATGAACCAGCACCATATTCCCATCATGCTCAGTTCCGGGCCGATTCTGGGCAACACAGGGCCTGTGACCATTCCCGGCATGGTGGCCCAGGCCCATGCGGAAATACTGGCCTGTATCACCTTGTCCCAGCTGGTCTCACCGGGTGCGCCCATTGTGTACACCAGTTTTGCAAGGGGTATGAACATGCAGACCTCCAATATTTCCATGGCAGGGCCGGAGTTTGCTGTATTAAAGGTGGCCATGGCCCAGATGGGCCAGTATCTGGACCTGCCGGTGCGCATGCCGTCCATGCTGCGGGATGCCAAAATCCTGGATGCCCAGGCCGGGTTCGAGACCGGGATGGTGGGGACCCTGACCTCCCTGAAGGCGGATCTCATGGATGGGATGCAGCTGGACACGGACATGGTGGTGGATTATGCCGACATGGTGTTTTGCAACGAATGCATGGCCTTTATCCGCCATGCCATGAGAGACCTTTCTATCGATGCCGACACCCTTGCTCTGGATGCTGTTGCCCAGGCAGGTCCCGGCGGCAACCTGCTGGCTTCACAGCACACCTTTGCGCATTTCAAGACCGAATTGTGGCATTCCGATCTGTTTGATCATGACAACTGGGAAAAATGGGAAACCAAAGGGGCCGGAACTATCCGGGACAAGGCATTGGAAAAGACCCTGGCCATGCTGGAAAAAGAACCGCAGATCCTTGTGACGGACAAACAGGGCGCAGCCATCGATGAAATTGTTGACAGGGCGCTGCAGCAGAAAAAGGCCCATTGATTTTTTGATTCGGAATGCTGCATGAAGCCGTGAACCCGCCACGGATGTCCCATGAACCCGCCCCGGGTGGTGCCCTGTGCCCGGCCCGAGATCCTGCGGGGCCGGCGGTCATGAAACGTATAGCATGCAGGTACACATCAGGGGTTCAGGGACCTGATATCCCGATATGCCGGCTTGGCCCCTCCGGCTCTGACGGTCCGTTCACAGGGTACCACCCGGGGCTCGGCTTAGTAATTGCGTTGCCGGATGCCGGACTTGTGGTATGGTCACAGGTTCAGTTCCGGCGCATTATTTATATTCTTACAAACCATGTAACCGGCCTTCTGATAGATACGGGATCTGGATATTTATCCAGATATCCCACCCGAAGCATGAAATGGGGGATGGTGCCGGGGGAGTGATTTTCCGTGATATGTTTCTGGCCCCGGGTTTCTTCCAGGGTCTGTGACATGGGATGAATGGCTATCATCTTGTTTTTTGCTTCAAGGGCCATGCGCTGAAATCTGCGGCCGCTGGCAATCAGATCTGCAACCGTGTTTCCATCCCCGGTGATCACCAGCCATCCGGCCCCTTCTTTGGCCTGGTACCGTGTTTTTTCAATGCCTTTGTCAATAAAGGTCTGTCTTGTCACATCGGCCGGGTTCATCACATGCCGGACATACCAGCCGGCAAGCCCCTGGATCTCCATTCCGGCAGGTGTCAGGCCGTCTCTGTGTTCTTTGATGGTGCTGTCTTTGAGCCGGGTCCACTTTGCCATTTCCCGGACAGCTTTCCTGTTTTTCATCTGGCTGATATAGTTGGCCACTGCCTGTTCTGTCATGTGATCAGCATGGGTGGTACCTTTTGCAAAATAAAACAGGTGTCCGTCCGCAAGGTGCGAAAATGCGTTCACATCCTTTGGTGTCAGCTGTCGGTCTGACAGATGGGTTTTTACGGTTCTGCGTGAGGTCAACCGGCGCAGATCCATATTCTCCGGATGGGTTTTCTCCAGTCTGATGGACACCAGATCCGGATTAAAATCCGGATCAAACCGGTCTTTTGCAATTATTGTGGTATGGACCCGATATCCATGGGCGGCTGCTGCCTGCACCATGTTTTCAAGAAATGCGCCAATGGACAAAAGCGCTTCTGTATTGTTTTTGTCCACCACCGGCAGGCGGCGGTCAGTGTCCAGGCCGATGGTCCAGTCTTCCGGCGCATTGATCCTCACAAACCAGGGCTGGGAGTTATGGCCGCTGGGGGCCAGGGATGCGTAATGCAGGATGCGGTGTCCCTCTGGGGACAATCCCGGGATCTCCGGAGATGGCTGTTTTTCCATCAACCGGGTTCGTAAGTTGGTTCGGCATCCTGTGGTCAGTATCGGGATACCTGCCAAAACAGCTGCTGCAACTGCACCAGTTTTTAAAAAATATCTGCGGTTCATTGTTTTCTCCTTGATATTATGTCACTATAAGGTGACTTTTTTGGGTAAAAAAATATTATTCCTGGGGTATGACCCGTTGGATAACCATGTTTACGACAGATGAAATTCTGTCCCACCCCTGGTCTGTGGCCAGATCAAGGCCGCCGTAAACATCGATGTTGTCTGAACGGATGACCAGATAGCTCAAAGCAGCGCCCACCAGCATAACCAGGGCCTGAAGGTCAATACCGGTCTTGTCTTTTGCAAAAAACATCTGAAAAAAGGTCATGATGCTCTCTTCTCTGACCCGTTCGAGTTCCTCGGTCAGTTCATTGGGTTCTATCATCTCCCAGGCCATGATCGCCCGGGTCAGGGGCCTTTTTTTCAACGCCTGGATGAAACTGGCCGTAAACATGGACAGCTTTTCATCCAAAGGCAGGCCAGAGAACTGTTCAAGATCGCCGCCGGCCATTTCCCGGGTGGAGGGCCAGAAATCCTCCTGCTGTGCAAATGCGGCTATCAGGCCGGGCAGGCCGTCAAAATACCGGTAGATAAGCACCTTGTCCACACCGGCTTCTCTGGCTACGGCATTCACCCCCAGTCCTTTGAATCCTTTTTTTGCCAGCAGGCTGCCCACAGCAGAAATCAGTATACGGCTGGTGATCTGCCTGTCCCGAAGGGGAAGCTGTTTTTTTTCTGTCATATCTTTCGTCCTTAAAAGCTATATCCGGTAATTCTTTGCTTATATCACCAACAGGTGACATGCGTCAATAATTTTTTTTGTATGTCTGGATGTTTGCCATAGTAGCGTGAACTTCTATGGGGAGCCCCTGGTGGTGTCCTGTGAACGGACCGTCAGAGCCGGAGGGGGCCCTGGGAAAATAATCAGCAAACCAGGTTATTCATAAATATTTAACCCGTGTTTATAGGGGTCGGTATCATCCACAACAAATTGGTGGAATCCGATTATAAAGGCTTTTCCGGTGATTTCAGGTATGATGGCGGGCCGGTTTTCCACCTGTGTTTGTTCAATGATTTTACCGGTAAACTCGGTACCGAAAACACTGCGGTATACATAGGGTTCGCCGGGCTTCAGCAAGCCTTTATGGTGCAGAAACGCCATTTTGGCACTGGTGCCGGTACCGCAGGGGGAGCGGTCGATCTGCCCGGTCCCGAATATGACTATATTGCGCTGCACAGGGGTATGTTCATAGATTTCAGTCAGCGCTACCCTTGCAGGGATGTCTGTGCCTGGATGATTTTGGGAAAACTGCTGGTTTACCGCTGCCCTGATGGCAAGGCCCAGTTTTTTCAAGGCATCTATATTGGCCGGTGTCACCGCCAGTTTCAGGTGGGCCGCATCCACCAGGGCAAAATAGTTGCCTCCGTAGGCAACATCCACCGGGATGGTGCCTATGGGAGGTATGGATACTTCCAGTGATGCGCAGAAAAACGATTCCCGGTTGCGGATGGTCACCCGTGATACCCGGCCGTTATCCATGACTGCCCGGGCATGGATCAGGCCGGCCGGGGTATCCAGATACAGGGTCAGCTCTTCATTTTTATCCGGGCTGTCCAGGCCCAGCATACCGGTTTCCAGCAGCACCGTCACCACCCCCATGCTGCCGTGGCCGCACATATCCAGATATCCGCCCCCATCCATGAAAATCACCCCGGCACAGGCTGTGTCAGATACCGGTTCCGTGAGAATGGCCCCGAACATGTCCTGGTGCCCCCTGGGTTCCAGCATGAGCATGCGCCGGATGTGGTCCAGGTTGGCGGACAGCCAGTTTTTTTTGGCCATCATCTGGTTGCCCGGGATATGGGCGATGCCGGAGGTAACTACCCGGGTGGGTTCTCCCATGGTATGGGTGTCGACGGTGGTGATGCTGTTTGTAAATTGCATTTTTTTTACCGTATGCCGAAAACGTTGTCAGGCAGCCACAGAACGATCTGCGGGAAAAACAAAATCAGCAGCACAACAAATGCCTGGATGCACAAAAACGGGAGAATAGAACGGTAGATGTCCCCCATGCTGACCTCAGGGGGGGCCACCCCCTTTAAGTAGAACAAACAGAATCCAAAGGGCGGTGTCAGATAGTCCATCTGTACCTGGGTCATGAAAAGAACACCGAACCACACCGGGTCATAGCCCAGCTGTACAATGATGGGCAGAAAAACCGGCACCGTGATCATGATCTGGGTGATTTCATCCAAGAAAAATCCCAGCACAATCATGGTCAGCAATATGATGCCGAAAATATATACCGGGTTGTCAATGCCCAGCATCATATCACTGATAATTGTCTGCCCGCCTGTTCGGAAAAACACACTGGTGAAACAGGTGGCACCAAAAAGAATCCACATGATCATGCCGTTGATGGCCATGGTCCGGTAACACGATTCCTTGAGCATCTGCCAGTTGAGTTTGCCGTTTAACGCCGCACTGATCAATGCGCCGCCGGCGCCGACAGCAGCAGCTTCTGTGGGAGAGGCAATACCCTTGAAAATGGAGCCCAGCACCGCAATAATGATCAGCACCGGCAGGATCAGGCTTTTTCCCAGAGCCAGTTTCTGGCGCCAGGGCAGCCGGTCTTCAGGCGGCAGTGCCGGTGCCATATTCGGCTGGAGAAAGCTTCTGATGCCGATATAGAGAACATAGCCGAAAACCAGCACCAGCCCCGGAACAATGGCGCCTGCAAACAGCCTGCCGATGGAAACCCGTGCGATCATGGCATAGATAATCAGAGATACGCTGGGGGGAATCAGAAGACCTAATGCCCCCCCTGCCAGAATCGGACCGATCGCAATGCTTTTGTTATACCGCTGCTTGAGCATGATGGGCAGGGCAATGATGCCCATGGTGACAACCCCTGTGGTGCTGACACCTGACATGGCTGCAATAATGGCACAGATAAACACGGTTCCCATGGCCAGGCCGCCCCGCAAGGGGCCCAGTATCTGGTGAATAAACGCATACATGTCATGGGCGACGTCCGATTTTTCCAGGACACATGCCATGAAAATGAACAGGGGCATGGCGATCAAAATCATGTTGGACATCATACCAAAGATGTTGGTGGCAACAAAACCCAGGCTGTCCGGACCTAAAAATATTACGGCGGCGATAACCGATGTACCTGCCAGGGTGAACGCCATGGGAAAACCGGAGATGAGTCCCATCATCAGCCCTGCGATCAAAACCGCCATCGGAATCCATTCAGTCATTTTAATTCCTTTCCAGTAATTGCGAAGGTGAGAACCCTGATGAACTGGGCGATTCCCTGCAAAAGAAGGAGCAGGGCAGCCACCGGCACAGCAGTCTTGGTGGGCCACAAAGGAGATCCCCAGGGGGAAGGTGAAACAGTTTGTCCAATTTTTATGGCCCACATGGCAATGGCTGTGCTATGCCAGAGCAGCAAACCGACAAACAAAAAGAAAACCAGATAGGTAAAAGAGTCAATCATGGCCCTGGCTCTTGGAGAAAAAAGATTGTAAATGATATCGATTTTCACATGCTCATCATAACGCAGCACATATGCCCCGGCCAGCACCGACAAAAACCCGAACATGTGCATCGTCAACTCGTGGGCCCAGTTGGTAGGGGCGTTAAACACAAATCTCATAGCAACCTCATACAGCAGAATCGCCGTGATGAAAACAATCAGAAAACTGACTATTTTACCGCTCCATTCGCTGATACCGTCAATGACGGCCAGGATTTTTTTCATCCGTAATCCTCTCTTTTTCTATCCGGGATGAGTAGTTAGATGTGAAAAAGACCTTTCCGGCTTAGCAGAAAGGTCTTTTTCATTAAGGATGTTTATTTTTTTTCCCAGTAACCCATTTCAACAGCCCATTTGTCAACAATGCTGAAAATTTCAGCAAATGCAGGATCTTCCAGGTATTTTTCCGGCACTACTTCTCTGGCCTTGCCTGCAAGGATTTTGGCATCTTTTTCCGACCATTCGATGATTTCAATGCCTTTTCCTTCAACGTACTCCCATGCTTCAGCTATTTTGCGTTCAGCTTCATAATCGTTTCTTGCTGTACCGGCTTCAACCGCTGTTTCCAAAATGGCTTTCAGGTCATCCGGCAGTTTGTTCCATTCTTTGAGGTTCACAATAAGGGCATCTGCTGCAGGTCCTACAGCTTTGGGATATTTGATCCAGTATTTGGTGACTTCATGAAATCCCATATCTACCATATCTGCTGCATGGGAAAAGGTAATGGCATCCACAGCGCCTGTGGACAGCATGGTATAGATCTCATCTCCGGGAACCCAGATGGTGCCGGCGCCCAGGTCAGCCAGCTGCAGAGCGATCAATTCAGATGTCCTGAATTTCATCCCATTGATATCATCGACCCCGTTAATGGGTTTTTTGGAAATCATGAGGTTATCCAGTGTCCAGTACATGTTGCCCACCAGGTGTACCCCGTGTTTGGCATATTCTTCCCGCAGAAGCTCCATTATTCTGCCGTCTTCATAGGTTTCATAAAGATAGCGCAGCTCGCCGATGGTTTGGGGAGCGGCAAAACAGTCGCCATGCATGAATGCTACAGGCAGCTCACCCGGGAAATATCCCGGCCAGATGAATGTGGCTTTCATGATGCCCATGCCGACGGCACTGAGCTGCTCGGCAACCGGCACAATGGCCCCGGGTGAACTTGGGGTCATCTGCAGACGTCCGTTGGACATCTTTTCTACTTTTTTTGACACGTAACCGATGGTGTCCCAGGATACGCCTGACGGCAGCCAGGATGAGGGCTGCCATTTAAATACTTCGTCTTTGGATTGTGCCTGCGGGGGGGATGTAACCAGCATCAACCCGCAGATCAGTGAAATTGCCAGTCCTCGAATAAACAGTCTTTTTTTCAGCATGTTTCCTCCTTAAATATGAAATTATCAGCATAGAATATGTGTAACATATATATGCTGCGCTTGAAACCTGAATTATACATTCTGATAGAACACTTCTACATGAATCCTGAAAAAGGACTGCGCACAAGTGCGGTATGCACATAGTTGATCAAGGTAAAAAAATCAAAAACCGGCAGGTTTACAGCAGACTGGACAGCATGGGCATAGGGGGGAAGATCGCTGCATTCAAGAAGGATGCTGCCGGTATCTGGGTGTTTTTGTATCAGCTCTTTTGTTACTTTTACCACTTCATTCTGGATTTTTTCAGAGTCCAGGCTGCCTTTTTCTTTGAGGATCGCATCCCTGAATTCCACCTGATTTTCCATGCCTGCAATGGCCATGGGCAGATTTTGTGAGACACCCACTGACGTGAAATGTCCTGACTTAAGGCAGGCGGCATTGGCGGTAATGATGCCGATTCTTTTATTGGTTATCTGATGGATAAGCGGAATCTGCAAGAGGCTGGAAAGAAAAACCGGGATATCAACGCTTTTGGCGACTTCCTGCTGAAAAAGTGCCATGAATCCGCAGGCACCGGTGATTGCCCGGACACCACTTTCCTGGAGCCTCACGGCAGCCTGGATAAAAGGTTCTGCCAGTTTTGGATCCTGCTGGTTCAACAGCCTGTCAATGGATGCGCCGGCCACTTTTTCATACCGGACCGGAAACGGAAAGGTGCTGGCATTTCCGACATTACCGGGTATGCAGGGATAGGCAGCATCCAGGATCAGAATGCCGATGGATTCGCCATACCAGGCCTGGGTTTTTTTATTGATGTGATAAACAGTCATTGTCCTCCATCAAATCAGTTGTAATGCGCCTGCCAGCGCTTGTAAAAAAAGATATGATTCTATAGAAATACCTTTATTTATATTATAAACCCTGTTAATGGTATACCAGTGGGGGAATTTTCATGTCAAGCTTTTTTTTATTGTGTTTCCGGTAAAAATTTTTTAATTACAGCACAAAAATAGCGGCAAACCGTCTTACAGCAGCGTTGCAAAAGGCAGAAAATTATGAAAAGCACCATCTACGAAATTATGCGGAACCGGATTCTGTACATGGACTATCAGCCCGGCCAGATTCTCAACGAAAAAGTGTTGGGAGAGGAGTTCGGCATCAGCCGGTCACCGGTGCGGGATGTGCTCAACCGCCTGGAATGGGAGCAGCTTGTCAGAATCATTCCCAGGACCGGCAGCATGGTAACGGAAATTGAATTCAGTAAAATTATGAATGTGTTTCAGGTGCGGTTTGTAAGCGAACCCTTTGAAAACCAGCTGGCCGGTGATCAGCTGGATAAGATCCATCTGGATATTCTCGGGAACCTGAAAATCACCTGTGATGCCCTGTTTGACAATAAAAACCGCAAAGCCCTGGCAGAAGTGGATTTTGCCATCAGGGAGATGATCCATGATGCAGCAGGCAATCCTGTATTGAAAGAGGTGAACGAGCGGTTGTACACCCAGACCTTCCGGTTGTGGTATGTGGTCATGGACAAAGGGGACTGGAACGAGGAGGTCAAAAGCATGGCAGAAGAGATTGATGAGCTGTCGGATCTGATAGTGTCAAAAAAAACCGGACAGCTTGGTGAGGTGAGAAGAGACAGGATCAATAAGCATTTTGAGCGGCTGCGCCAGAAATTTTTCAACAGCGCACTTTAGAAACCCTTGCAGGGCGGGCTGACACCCTGTCCTTTTTCCGGCAAGATCATATCTACCTGGTATCCAGTGCCAGTTTTAAACCGAATGCAATAAAAACGATTCCTGATAGTTTCTGCATCCAGCTGCCGATACGGGCATTTTCCCGGAGGGTTTGTGTCATGCGGGATGCGGCCTTAGTCAGAATCAGGCACCAGATGGTGCCGGTGAACAAAAATGTGCCCCCCAGGGCCAGAAAAGGCAGCGGTCCTCTGGCATTTGCCGGGTTGATGAACTGGGGCAGAAAGGATAAAAAAAACAGGGCAACCTTGGGATTGAGCACATTGGTGATCACCCCCTGTTTGTAAATGGTGACCAGGTCTTTGTCGGAAAACCGGCTGTTTTGGGTTTCAAATCCAGGGGTTTTTGATGTCAACGCCCTTATCCCCAGAAAAATCAGGTAAAGGGCACCGGCCCATTTCACCAGAAAAAAAGCGACCGCAGAGGTGGACAGGATCAAAGACAGGCCAAAGGCGGCTGCCAGGACATGGACCACACATCCGGACATGATGCCGGCCACTGACACAAGGCCGGCACGGCTTCCCTGGGCAATGCTCCGGGTAAGAATATACATGGTGTCCGCCCCCGGGGTCAGATTGAGAATAACGGCTGCTGCCACAAATCCTGCATAATTTTCAATGCCAAACATAATGGTTCCTTTTCAGCAGGTAAAATGTCACAGGGTAATCGCATGTAGATGCTGGTTCCCATATGTTGCCATAGCCTCCTGAGGGTGCTGTGTGACAGGACCATCAGATGCTAATCTCGGGCCGGTCACACAGCACCCTCAGGAGGCGGGTATCAATCAGCTTAACAGGCTGTGGTTACATGCGATGGCCCTGTGGTCAGTCAAACAATGCATTGACAAATCGCACCGCTTCAAATTCCTGAAGGTCATCCAGGCTTTCCCCCACACCGATATACCTTATGGGCAGATGCATGGTGGAGGCAACCGCAGCCACAATGCCGCCCTTGGCTGTACCGTCCAGTTTGGTCAAAGCCAGTTGCGTCAGAGGGACAGCCTCATGAAATATCTTTGCCTGGGATATGGCGTTCTGCCCGGTGGTGGCATCCAGCACCATGAGCACCTCATGGGGTGCCCCGGGCATTTTCCTGGCCACGGTGCGCGTTATTTTTTTCAGTTCCTCCATGAGATTTTTCTGGGTATGCAACCGGCCGGCCGTGTCAATGAGCAGGATATCCATATTCCTTGCTATGGCTGCTTCCACTGCATCATAGGCCACTGCCGCAGGATCTGCGCCCTGCTTGTGTTTGACAATGGAGGCCCCGGCCCGCTCTGCCCAGATTCCCACCTGTTCTATGGCTGCGGCCCGGAAGGTGTCGGCGGCGGCAATGAGCACCTTTTTTTTCTCGCGGGTGAAACGGGTGGCAAGCTTTCCTAAGGTGGTGGTTTTGCCGGTGCCGTTGACCCCTACCACCATGATCACATGGGGTCTGGTTACGGCAGAAGCTGTTTTTGGATCCGGCATTTCAGGAAACAGGGCCACCAGTTCCTCTTTGAGTACAGACTTTAACTGGTCTGCACTGGACAGGCGGCCGGCCCGCTTTTTGATCCGCGCCATCATCTCCATGGTGATGTCCATGCCCAGATCCGAAGTGATCAGCAGTTCTTCCAGTTCCTCAAATAAAGCCTCGTCGATTTTCCGGGCTGATGTGAAAAGTTCATTGATATCGGTGTTCAATACCTGCCTGGTCTTGCTCAGGCCGGACTTCAACCGGTTGAAAATACCGGTTTCAGAAGTTTTTATTTCTTTGTCCTTTTTTTTGAATATGCTGAAAGCCACGCTTGTATCTCCTTTGGTCCAGTTGGTGTAAAGGTTGTTTTACATTTTTCCCAAGGTCAAATCAAGCCAAGAAACCGGTAACTACAGATCGTGAAATCATAAATACTTTACTTTCCATGAACAGACCGCTAAATTATAGATCATCCACACCCATAAACCAGGAACCAGGAATACGCAATGAAAAAACCAGCGGATGAAATCAATTACCGGATGCAGGAGCAGATCGAAAAGCTTCAGTCCCAGAAGGATGGGTTGATCAAGGAACTGGATGCCATTGAAGAGCGGTTTGAAAAAACCCAGCGGTTGTACCGCAGATATATGCCCATCGTCCTGGATGTGGTGGGAACCGGGGATACCGTTTTTTCAAAAGCCTGTCAGAGCCTGGGCCAGGCCTTTAAGAAAGAGGCATCCCCGGAGAAGATGGCCTATGTGTTTGAGCAGTTGAAAACCGCAATGATCCAGGATGATATCGGGCCTGTGCCGGTGAAAAAGAAAAAAGGAATCCTGGCTTCCTTTTTACAGCCATCTACAGACAATTTTTTTGAAAAATTCAAAGAAGACTACCATGATGTGCTCAACAAACTGAGATCCACTCTGGAAAAAAAATATGTTCCCCGGCTGGACAATATTCTGGAGATGCTGGGAAAAGCAGATGATACCAGTGATATTTCCGATATCCGTGAAAGCATTTTCAACCTGATTTTTCTGTATATTTCCGATACCAGTAAAGACCGTGAAAAAGTCACGGTCTTTATCCGGGAAATCGTGGAAAAAATTCTGGAAATTGAAACCAAACTGGCTGATTCATTTGAACATACCCATTCCATGGATGTTTCCAACAAAGGGTTTGAAACCGTGCTGCAAAACGAAATGCACCAATTGCAGACCGAAGCCGATGTGACAGACAGCCTGGAGGATTTAAAGCGCCAGGTCACCCTGCGCCTGGCATCCATTGAAAATGCCCTTTCCAGAAAGCAGATGACAGACCAGGCCATCCGCCAAAAAGTAGAGAAAAATCAGCGTATTTTCAAGACCGGATTTGTAAAACTGCGCCTGGAACTGGATGAAGCCACCCGCTACGCTGAAGAGCTGGAGAAAAAACTGCACCAGGACCAGTTGACAGGGGCGTATAACCGCCGGGCCTATGACAAGAAAATCCATGAAGAAATGGAACGGTTCAAGCGGTACGGCACCATGTTTTCCCTTCTGGTCATTGATGCGGACAGCTTTAAAATCATCAATGACCGGTTCGGCCATGCCATCGGGGACCGCTGCCTGAAGGAGATCATCAAGCGGACCCTGCCTTTGCTGCGTACAAATGATATGCTGGCCCGCTACGGCGGTGAAGAGTTCACTGTGGTCATGCCTGAAACCGATGAAACAGGTGCCAGAAATGTTGCGGAAAAAATCCGGCAGACCATTGAAAAAATTGAGTTCTTATACAAGCAGGAAACCGTGCGCATTACCGTGAGTATCGGGGTTTCCCAGGTAAAACAGGGGGAAAAGACCCATCAGGACCTGTTTGAAAGAGCAGATTTGGCCGTGTTCAAGGCCAAGGAGAAAGGCCGGAACCAGGTGCAGGTATATTGATCCTTTCCTGACACCGGCATGAAACCATAAAAAAACAAAGGAGTGTGCATGGGCGCTGAAGATGTGCGCAGACAGATACTGCAGCATCCGGTCACAGGCAGGATGACAGCAAATATCAATCCGGAAACCAAAGAAAGGCGCAATTTTGTTCCAAAGCGCATCAAAATTTTTGATTCAGTATATACCCGATTGTCTGACCAGGCACATTACAGATTTGCCGCAAACAAGGAAGCCGGAAAACTGCTGCCTGACATCATCAACAATCCGGTGCAAAAGGTGATAAAGCATACAGATATTTCCGCAGCCAACCAAAAACAATACCATAAAAAACGCAATCTGGGGGTGGTTTTTTCCGGAGGACCAGCCCCGGGGGGCCACAATGTCATTGCCGGGTTGTTTGACGAGCTCAAGGCCTGCAATCAAGACTCTTGTTTGTTCGGCTTTGTCCTGGGATCAGACGGACTGCTGGAATCGCAGTATGTTAAGATAACGCAGCAGATGGTGGATGCCCACAGAAATTTGGGCGGGTTTTCCATGATTAAAACCGGGAGAACCAAGATCGATACCAGGCAGAAAATGGACCAGGCCCTGAAAACCTGTAAATCTCTGGGCCTGGAGGGCCTGGTGGTCATCGGCGGTGATGATTCCAACACCAATGCCGCATTTCTGGCCCAGCATTTTTCATCTGCCGGCATCAGCGTCATCGGGGTTCCCAAGACCATTGACGGTGATATCCAGGTCTCAAGTGATGACGGCACCAAACTGCTGGCCATATCTTTCGGGTTCCACTCGGCTGCCCGGGCTTTTTCCCAGAATATCAGCAACCTGGCCTCGGATGCGTCATCAGATGTAAAATACTGGCATGTGTGCAAGGTCATGGGACGGGTGGCCAGCCACCTGACCCTGGAAGCAGCACTCCAGACCCATGCCAACCTGGCGTTCATCGGAGAAGAACTGGCTGAATATGTGGATACGGAGCGCCTTAAAAAAGCCGGGGAAAAAGGGGAAATAGATTATACCGCCTACGGCATAACCCTGCGGCATCTGTCCCGGATTATCTGTGATGCAATCGTGCGCAGGGCCGCATTCGGGAAAAATTACGGGGTGATGATCATTCCGGAGGGCATTCTGGAATCCATAAATGAAATCCAGATATTCATCATCAAGCTCAATAAGATCATTGCAGATTATAACGCTATCCATGATCTGGATTTTCACCGGTCTTTTCCCTCTTTGAACGAAAAGCTGGATTACCTGGGACGCACCAGCAAAGGCATGCTGGACAGGAACGGGTTTCCCATATGGAACCTGCGGGATGATGAACTGTTCAACCAGCTCCCCGGGTTTTTCCAGGAGGGACTGCTGAAAGAACGTGATTTTCACGGCAATTTCCAGTTTTCCCAGGTGAGAACCGAAAAAATCATCATGGACATGGTCACAGACTACCTGGGGGTGTTAAAAGAGCAGGGGGTGTACAAGGTAGGCATTGAACAGTCCTATTACCAGTCGTTCATGGCCTCCAGGGATATGGATCCCGACAGGTATGCCCCTGCCTTGTTCACAGACCCGGCTGCCCCGTTCCTGCTGGTAAAGCCCAAAATCATTTCTCTAAAAACGTTGAAACAGGCGCTGGTAAGTGGGGGGCTTCTGGCACCGGAAGATGAGATGCCCGGGCCGGTTACAGAAATATTCCGTCGGTCTGAGCCCGGGTTCAAGACCCAGACCCATTTTTTCGGATATGACGGCCGGGGAGGGGACCCCACCGCCTTTGACTGCCATTATACCTATAACCTGGGATTGACAGCCTATCATCTTATTGCCAACGGGGCCACAGGCCAGATGGCGGCCATCAAAAATCTGGAGCAGCCATTTGAAAACTGGGAAGCCTTGGGTATTCCCATTGCCAGGCTCATGCACCTGGAAGAACGCAAAGGCAGGCTGGAGCTGGTCATGGAAAAGAGCATGGTGGATCTTTCTTCCAATGCCTTCCAGGTCTATAAAGCCTGTCGGAATAAATGGCTGGCAGCAGATGCAGGAGAGGACCATTTTCGAAAACCGGGGCCGGTGCGGTGCAAGGGCAGAACAGAAGAGGACCGGCCCATCACCCTGGTGTTGAATGCTATTAGCTGTTAGCTTTTAGCTATTAGCTTTTAGCCCTTCTTTTTTCGAAAAGAATGAACAACCGTTGATTTTGTGATATATTTTCGGGTACTATAAAATTTTTTAAAAATAAAATAAATGTGCCATAGATTTGATTTTTTGATTGGTCAAACTATAGCCATAACAATGATTTTGAAAATCTAACAGGCTGTAATTATATGTATTTTCAGTTTTCTGTCGAAAATATGAGTCAAATTTTTAGCTAACCGCTAAAAGCTAAAAGCTAACAGCTAACAGCTAACAGCTAACAGCTAACCGCTTTTTTTACGGGGCTGATAGGAGCACAGCGGTTCTTCCGCCAGATAACTGCCGGTGGCTTCATATGCCCTGGCCCGGCATCCGCCGCACACCTGTTTGTATTCACAGACCCCGCACTTGTCTTCCAGTTTTGAAAAATCCCGCAGGTCGTTGAATACAGGGGAGTTTTCCCAGACATCGGTAAACGACTGCTGCCGGATATCCCCGCAGGTTACATCCAGAAACCCGCAGGTCTGCACCCGGCCCACATGGGAGATAAAGCAGAAACCGGTGCCGGCAAGACATCCCCTGGTGACGGCGTCCAGGCCATGGGATGCAAAGCTGACTTTTTTCCCCTCTGCATGGGCCCGCTGGCGCAGAATCCGGTAGTAGTGGGGCGCACAGGTGGCCTTGAGCTGCAGTGGGGTTTTGTCCTGCTGGTCATAGAACCAGTTCAGGGTCTGTTCATATTCTTCTGCATCAATGGCTGAATCCACAATGTATTTACCCCGCCCGGTGGGAACCAGCAAAAAAATATGCAGGGCCACCGCCCCTAGCTCTTCGGCCAGGGTCAGAATTTTGGGAATTTCATCCAGATTGGTCTTGGTGATGGTGGTGTTGATCTGAAATTCCAGGCCGGCCTCCCTTGCGATTGCAATGCCGCGGAGGGCATCATCAAAGGCGTTGGCAAGGCCCCTGAAACTGTCATGGGTGCCGGCGTCGGCGCCGTCCAGACTGACACTGATGCGCTTGATGCCGCTGTGTTTGAGTTTCAAGACATTTTCTTTTGTGAGCAGGGTGCCGTTGGGGGCCATGACCATGCGCAGCCCTATTTTTGTGCCGTAGGCGGCAATATCGAAAATATCCTCCCGCAGCAAAGGCTCTCCCCCGGTGAGGATGATGATAGGGGTGCCCACCTCCCTAATCTGGTCCAGAAGAGCAAATGCCTCTTTGGTGTCCAGTTCATTCTCATAAGGGTGGTCTTCCGCCACGGCCCGGCAGTGTTTGCAGGCCAGGTTGCAGCGCCGGGTCGTTTCCCATGCCACCAGGCGCAGGGTATGATTCATCTGTCCTCCATATATTTTGCCGCTTCAATGGCGGAGTAGGTCAGAATCATGTCTGCTCCGGCACGCTTGATGGCAATCAGGGTTTCCATTACCATCTGCCTTGCATCCACCCACCCCATCATTTCTCCTGCTTTCATGATGCTGTATTCCCCTGATACATTGTAGGCGGCAATGGGCAGATCAATTTCCTGTTTGAGCCGCAGGATGATGTCCAGATAGGCCAGGGCCGGTTTTACCATGATGATATCCGCCCCTTCTTCAATGTCCATGGTGGCTTCCCTGATGGCTTCCACAGCATTGGCCGGATCCATCTGGTATGTTTTTCTGTCCCCGAACTGCGGGGCAGATGCAGCTGCCTGGCGGAAAGGACCGTAAAAGGCGGATGCATACTTGACAGCATAGGACATGATGGGAATATGGGAAAATCCATCCTCATCCAGGACCTGGCGGATTTCGGTCACCCGGCCGTCCATCATATCCGACGGGGCCACCATGTCAGCCCCGGCCCGGACATGGGATAGAGCGGTTTTGGCCAGCAGGTCCAGGGACGCATCATTGTCGATAATGCCTTTTTCCACCACCCCGCAGTGGCCGTGGTCGGTATACCCACACAGACAGACATCGGTTATCACGGCAAGATCAGGCACCGCGTCCTTGACACAGGCAACCGTTTTCTGGACAATGCCGTCAGCAGCATAGGCCCGGGTGGCCAGCGGGTCTTTTTTATCAGGTACGCCGAACAGGATAATGGCGGGAATACCGGCATCTTTTGCCTGTTTTGCCATGTCAACCAGGTAATCTTTTGAGAGCTGGAAATGGCCGGGCATGGATTCAATGGGTTTTTTCACTGCCCTGCCTTCCACGGCAAACAGCGGCAGGATCAGATCATCCCGGGAAAGACTTGTCTCGCGGATCATTCTTCTGAAGTTGGGAGTGGCCCGCATCCGCCTGGCTCTGTAATCGGGAAACAGCATCTTAATTCTCCTTATTGATTTCCTGGTCTGTGAGGTAACAGGCCGGGTCGGCATCCCAGGGATCATTGGCCACGGATTCCGCTCTGGCCCGAAAGTTACCCGCACAGATATCCAGCCACCGGCACCGGGCACACCGGCCCTTGACATGTTTCTTTTTTTCTTTGAGTTTCATTAAAAATGCATTGGATTCATCGGTCCAGATTTTGGAAAAGGGCTGGTCCTTGATGTTGCCCAATGATTTTTCCCGCCAGAACTGGTCCGGATATACCTCCCCGTCCCAGGAAATACACCCGATGCCCCGGCCGGAATTGTTGCCTTCATTCATCTCCAGAAGCTCCAGCACTTCGGCGGCCCGTTCCGGGTCTTCATCCAGAAGCCGCTGGTAGATATACGGGCCGTCCGCATGGTTGTCCACGGTGAGGATCTCCTTGGGCATGTTCCTGTCATGGAGATCGCGGGTTCTGTCCATGATCAGGTCCAGCACTTTCCGGGTTTCTTCATGGGAGAGGTCTTCTTTGGCAATTTCAGAGCCCCTGCCCGAATACACCAGATGGTAAAAACAGGCCCGGGGGATATTTTTTTGTTCCAGCAGGTCAAAAATACCAGGGATGTCCTGGACATTGCGCTTGTTGATGGTAAACCGCAGGCCCACCTTAATGCCGGCGTCCTGGCAGTTTTCAATGGCTTGCATGGCTTTTTTGAAAGACCCTTTGACCCCTCGAAATTTGTCATGGGTTTCTTCTAAGCCGTCCAGGCTGATTCCCACATAGGACAATCCGATCTCTTTGAGCACCTTTGCTTTTTCCCGGGTGATCAGGGTGCCGTTGGTGGAGATGACCGCCCGCATGCCTTTTTCAACGGCGTACCTGGCATAGTCCGTAAGTTTCGGGTGCACCAGGGGTTCTCCGCCGGAAAACAGCAGCACCGGCACCCCGAAGTCAGCCAGATCATCGATCATGGCCAGGGCCTGTTCATGGGTCAGCTCATTGTCATAGGATATATCTTCAGACCTGGCATAGCAGTGCACACATTTTAAATTGCACCGCTGGGTCATGTTCCAGACCACCACCGGTTTCTTGTCAATGGAAAACTGGAGCAGATGGGAGGGAAGCTGCCCTGAATGCCGGGAATAGCGCAGGGTGTCCGAAGGTTCAACCGTGGCACAATACAGTTTTGAAATTCCAATCATGTTATCTCTTTCCTGATAAGGTCGTTAAGAAAGGCTTCACTGTCCATCAGATCTGCTTTTGACAGGAAAAAACGGTTTTTTCCGGTTTTTTCCTTGATCAGGTTCAGCCCGTCATAATATTCGTTGTAGAGTTTGGACAATATTTCTTCAGAAGATGCTTTGTGGTCTATAAACTGGGCAATGAGAAAATCAATGGCATCCTCTTCAAATACAATATTCAGATCAGCACTTTTGGACACCTCCAGTTCGATCTCCTTGACAGCATCATGAAATTTTTTTATCTGCTTTATGGTATCGTCTATTTCCATGACATGGGTGCAAAAATATCTGGCTGCCAGGTCACACCGGATCTGGGAAAGGGTCAGTCCATGGGTAATGGACAAGGGTTTCCAGTTTTCTCTGATATGGGCGGTGATGTGCAGGATCTCTTTTTTGCGGGCTTTTTGATGATCAGATTCCCAGTCATGAACCGGTTGTTCCGCCAGCATATCCGCCAGCATGGCTGCAGGTTCTGCCAGCACTTTTGGGGTTACCACAAGGCGGGAAATTTCTCTGGACGGCAGTTTTTCTTCAAACGGCAGCAGGGCATCCTCCACCACAGAGACCAGCCCCCTGGCGCCGGTATTTTCTTTAAATGCCCTGTGGGCAAGGATTTTTAAGGCTGCGTCTTCAAAGGCAATGTCAATGCCGTAGGCGGCAAAATCCAGGCGCTTGCTGAGAATGACCGGGTTGTTGGGCATCTTGAGAATGGTATACAGATCCGCTTCTTCCAAAGTGTTCAGGATGCACCGCACCGGCACCCGGCCAATGAATTCAGACTCAAATCCGAATTTTACAAGGTCTTCCGCACGGGTTTGCTGTAAAAGTTCCTGGTCATTTCCCGGGGCCGTGACCTGGGAATTGAACCCAATGGTCTGTTTTGTCAACCGCTGCCGGATAAGGTCGGTCAGACCGGTAAAGGCACCGCTGAGGATAAACAGAATATTGGCGGTGTTGACCTTCCGGCTGGCGCGCTTTCCGGTTCTCTGGAAAGCTTCAAGTTCCTGCATCATGGACACCGGGTCATGGGGGACTTTCAGGTCAACCTCGGTTTCTTCCATGGGTTTGAGCAAAGCCCGCTGCACACCGGTTCTGGAAACCTGGGCACCTATCACGTTGGGGCTGGCTGCAATCTTGTCAATTTCATCCACATACACGATGCCGCATTCTGCCAAAGAAATATCATCATCAGCCTCCTTGACCAGATCACGGATCAGGTCTTCCACATCCCCGCCCACATATCCGGTTTCCGAGAATTTGGTGGCATCTGCCTTGACAAAGGGCACACCGATTTTGTTTGCAATAAGCCGTATCAGATAGGTTTTGCCGATACCTGTGGGACCCAGCATCAGGATGTTGGATTTGATGTTCCCGGTGATTTTAGCCCCTTTTCCCTCCCGGGTTTCTTCATAACGGATACGGTTGAAATGGGTGCAGATCTTGGTGGCCAGAACAGATTTTGCCCTTTGCTGGCGCACCACATACTGGTCCAGAAAGGCGATAAGTTCTGCCGGTTTGATATTGAAATCTATCAGCCTTTTTTTGTCTTTTTCAGGTGGTTTGCCTGAAATCGCTTTTTTTTGGGGCTGCATTGACGGGGAAATTATCCGGACACTGCCGCCGAATTTTTTATTGAGAAATTCCCCGAGCTCTTTTTCTATTTTTTTTGGATCCTGGGCTTTGGGATCCTGGGCATGGATTGTGTTGTCAGTTTTCATAATACAATACTATAAGCTGATTTTAATAATATGCAAGACAGAGGCAAAACCTATGATGGTTTGTTTTTTTTTTCAAACATGCGGCAGGGTTCGCCCGAGGACTGGAACACAACCATGGAAGGCAGCTGCCGGGTTTTGAAGCCCATGGCCCTGCATCCATTGGGATGGTGCGGATCCCAGGTCACATAGAAATATTTGCACCTGAAGCAGTTTCTTCGAAAATCTTCCGGCATACCATACCTGAAAAAATAAAAAAGCCATGAACATTGCTGTCCATGGCTGTATATAAATGGTGCCGAAGGGGAGATTTGAACTCCCACGGGTCGCCCCACACGCCCCTCAAGCGTGCGTGTCTACCTATTCCACCACTTCGGCGTACATTTGTCTCTTTGTTACTCGGCTGCCTGGTCAGCTGACTGCTGTATTGGTGCCGGATTTGACGTAATAATGCTCTTTTCTGTTCTGTGACCGGAAAAATAAGCCAGGGTCAGTGAGGTTACCATGAACACAATTGCCACGCCGGTTGTAATTTTGGTCAACAGCGTGGCCGGACCGGATGCCCCGAACAGGGTCTGGCTGCCGCCGCCGCCGATGGAAACTCCCATTTCCGCCCCCTTGCCGCTCTGGAGCAGCACAATCAGGATAAGCAGAATGCAGACGGTAACATGTAATGTAGTGATAAGTGTTGTCATAATGTGTTGTCAAACTTTATAATTTTGGTGAACGTGTCCGCATCAAGGCTTGCTCCGCCCACAAGGGCACCGTCAACATCGGTGATGCGCATCAGTTCGTTTATGTTTTCCGGTTTCACCGACCCGCCGTACAATATGCGGATGGTTTGGGCAAGGTTGGAAGAAAACTTTTTTTCCAGCAGGGACCGCAGGTACTGGTGTACCTCTTCCACCTGTTCCCCGCTTGCGCTTTTGCCCGTACCGATGGCCCAGACCGGCTCATAGGCCAGGACCAGATCCTGTAATTGTTTTGGATCAAAGCCTTTTAACCCATCTGATACTTGCTTGTCAAGGGTTAAAAAGGTTTCCCCCCGATCCCGCTGGGTTTCTGTTTCCCCGATGCACAGAATGGGTTTAAGGCCGCTTGAGTGGGCTGCGTTGATTTTTCTGCACACCATCTCATCGGTTTCATAAAAATACTGGCGCCGTTCAGAATGGCCGATGATCACATATTCCGCACCTGCGGCAATGAGCATATCTGCAGATATTTCACCGGTATACGCCCCCTGGATTTCAAAGTGCAGGTTCTGTGCCCCCACACACACAGGGGTGTCTTTTACTGCGGCAGCCACAAGGGGCAGTGACACAAAAGCAGGGGCGATCATGATCTGTACATCTGTGGCATCCCTGCAGGCTGCAGCCACCTGTGCGGCGGTATCAACTGCCTGGGGACCTGTTTTGAACATTTTCCAGTTGCCTGCTATCATTGGCATGCGTTTCATGGAAGCCTCCATTTTTTTACACTTGTGTGAGGGTTCATGTGAGGGGTCAGGCTTGCGTTATTGTCGTTATTGTTTACCTGGACCAAAAATTTGTATTTTTCCCCAACCCAATAACGACAATAACGCAAGCCTGACCCCATTTTTCACCCGTTTTTCACAGGGATTTTTTGATCATCAGTGCCAGATCAATCATCCGGTGTGAATACCCGGCCTCGTTGTCATACCAGGCATAGATTTTCACCATGCTGCCGTTTATTACATCCGTACACCCGGCATCCACAATGGAAGACAGGGGATTGGAATTATAATCAATGGACACCAGGGGCAGGTCGCTGTATCCCATGATACCCTTCAGGCTCTGCCCTGCTGCTGTTTCAAGGGCATTATTCACTGTTTCTATTGTCAGATCCTTTTTTTGTGTGAGCACCACCAGGTCCACCATGGATACATTGGGGGTGGGTACCCGCACGGACATGCCGTTGAGTTTTCCTTTGAGTTCAGGCAGCACAAGCGCCACAGCCTTTGCCGCCCCTGTGGTGGTGGGAATCATGGACAGGCCGGCTGCCCTGGCACGGCGCAGGTCTTTGTGGGGGAAGTCCAGAAGCCGCTGATCCCCGGTATAGGCATGGATGGTGGTCATCATACCGGACACAAATCCGAAATTTTCCAGAATAACCTTAGCCACCGGTGCCAGACAGTTGGTGGTGCAGGAGGCATTGGAGATGATATGGTGGGAAGCAGGGTCATACATGTCATTGTTGACACCCATCACAATGGTGATGTCAGGGTCGCTGGCAGGAGCGGATATCAACACTTTTTTTGCCCCTGCTTCCAGGTGTTTGGATGCGCCGTCCCTGTCCCTGAAAATCCCTGTGCATTCCATGACAATATCCACACCCATGTCTCCCCAGGGGATCTGGGCCGGATCTTTGGATGCGGTAACTGCGATCTTTTTGCCATCCACCTCTATGCTGTCGGAAAGGGCGGTAACCGGTTTGTTCAGCGGCCCGTGAACGGAATCATAGGCAAGCAGGTGGGCGGCGGTGCGGGTATCGGTAAGGTCGTTGATGGCTGCGATTTCCAGTTCCGGCTGGGTCATGGCAGCCCGGAATACCATTCTGCCGATGCGGCCAAAACCGTTAATACCAATTTTTATAGCCATGGTTTTTCTCCTGTGAAAATAATGTTGCCGTTTGAAATCGGTTTGCAGGTAAAAAATGTGGGTCAGTTTCGTCCGGTTCCCTTCAGGATACTGCTGGCAAGGGAGATACTCCGCTTGCCGTGTTCCACGAGGGTGGCGGTCAATTTCTCCATATCCATCTTTTGTCTGGCAGTGACGGCCTTGAGGAGGATGGGAAGATTGACCCCGGAAATAACCTCCACAATGCCTTCCTCCAGAAAGGAGTAGCTTAAATTGGAAGGGGTGCCCCCGAACATGTCTGTAAGAATAATCACCCCGTTGTCACACCTGACTTTTGCAATACCCTGCTTGATTTTTTTTCTCAAATGTTCAGGGTTCTGCTGAATATCAATGGAGATGGAGACGATCTTTTCCTGTTTTTCTCCCAATATGAAATCCACTGTTTCAATCAGGCTTGCACCAAGGTTTGCATGGGTAACTACAACTATTCCGATCATGTTTCTTTTATATCCCGGTCAAGGTCCCGGTGAATAAGACCGGGATTGCGGCCTTTCTGGTTAAGGTGTTCAAAGATACTGCGGGCGATGGCGACGCTTCTGTGGCGGCCGCCGGTGCAGCCGACGGCAATGGTCAGGTATGCCTTGTTTTCTCTTTTATACAATGGTATCAAATAGTCAAGCAGATTGATATATTTTTCCAGAAAAATTTTGGCTTCCGGGTTTGAGAGAACAAATTTTTTCACAGCCTCTGATTCGCCGTCCTGGTTTTTCAATTCCGGTACAAAATAGGGATTGGCAAGAAACCGCATGTCGATTATCAGATCAGCATCAGCGGGAATCCCGTATTTGTACCCAAAGGACAATACGTTGATTTTCATCAGGGCGAAATTTTCTTTGCCTTTGTGGATCAGGTCCAGAATTTTGGATTTCAGCTGGTGCACATTGCAGGCACTGGTATCAATAATGTGGTGGGCGGTTGATTTGACGGGCTGCATCAGGCTGATTTCCGAGTGGATGCTTTCCAGCAGGCTTTTTGTGCCGGTCACAGGGTGGTGCCGCCGGGTCTGGCTGAATCTTTTCACCAGAGTATCCACATTCGCTTCCAGAAAGATGATTTCAGGGAATATGCCCAGCTCTTCTATGGCGGATATGCCGCCTGCATAATTGGTGACAAAGGTCTTGGAGCGCATGTCCATGACAAAGGCAATGCCTTTTATCTGCTGGCTTTCCTTGAAAGGCAGTTCCAGAAACTTGGGCACAAGCTCCATGGGCATATTATCCACACAGTAAAAAGAAGCATCTTCAAAGGCCTGGATGGCTGTTGTTTTTCCGGAACCGGACAATCCGGTAATTATATAGACCGTTTCTTTTCCCATACCCATGCCTTTAATGTCTAAAAATCCTCATCCTGTTCCAGGATCACATCATAAATATCGTCAAGGGTATCTGCCGTTTTGAGCCCCTGCTTGAAATGGTCCATTTTCAAGAGCTTGGAAATCTGGGCCAGTACCTTTAAATGGCCGCCGGTGGAATTTTCCGGGGTCAGCAAAAGGAAAAAAATATGCACCGGTCTGCTGTCCAGGGAATCGTATTCCACCCCGGCCCGGCTGCGGCCGAACCCCAAAATGACATCAGTCACTGCAGCAAGTTTTCCGTGGGGAATGGCAATGCCCCCACCGATGCCGGTGCTGCCCAAAGATTCTCTTTCCATCAGCACGGCGGCAATATCTTCAGCAGGTGCATTGGCAGTGACAGCCACAGCCTGGGCCAGTTCCCGGATAATCCCATGTTTGGTAGTTGATACCAGGTCGGGCACAATGGATTCTTTTTTGAGGATTTTGCTGAGATTCATTGGGTTCTGTTATCCCCGGGGCTGGATCAAACCCAGCTTTCCGTTATTGTGTTTGTAAAGGACATTCAATTCTTCGGTGCGGGCATTGTTGAAAACAAAAAATGCATGCCTGCCGGTGTTGAATTCAACAACGGCATCTTCTATGTCCATGGGCTTGGTGTCAATGGTTTCCATGACAAGGTCGTCAAAAACCGGCACTTCCGGGACAGCAGCCCCTCTGGTAAGGTTAAATTCCGCCGTGTCCAAAAGGCTTTTTTTCTTTCCGGACATGTGTCGCTTGATTTTTTCCTTGTGCTTTTTGATCTGCACCCGGATTTTGTCCATAAGAGCGTCAATGGAGGAATACATGCTTTCAGATTCCTCTTTGGCATGGATATTGAGTTTGTCACAGATCAGGGTAATTTCAGCAATGTGCCGAATTTTTTCCACAGACAATACCACATGGGCTTCTGCAGGACTGTCCAGCATTTTATCAAATTTGTCCAGTTTTTTTCCAACGTAAGACTTCAGCGGTTCAGAGGGATCAATTTTTTTAAATGTAACTATTGTTTGCATAAAAATACCTCCCTACAGTTGTTTGCGTTTATTGGAAGGAAGAATATTGAGCACCTTCCGGTATTTGGCAACGGTTCTTCTGGCGATCTGTATGTTGGAGTCCTGGAGGATGCCTGCAATCTTGTCATCACTCAAGGGGGCGCCGGGGTCTTCACTCTCAATGAGCAGGCGTATTCTTTCCTTGACACTGGCAGAGGCCATGGAGGCACCGCCGGTGCGTTCAATGGAGGAGTTGAAAAAATATTTGAGTTCAAACAGCCCCTGGGGGGTATAGGCGTATTTGTTGGTGGTGACCCGGCTGATGGTGGATTCGTGCATCTGGATGTCTTCGGCAATATCCTTGAGGATCAGGGGGCGCAGATAGGCAATGCCTTTTTCAAAAAATTCATACTGGAATTTGATAATGCTTTCCATGACCAGATAAATGGTTTTCTGCCGCTGGTGAATGCTCTTTATCAGCCAGGAGGCAGACTGCATTTTTTCATTGAGATAAGTCTTTGTTTCCCGGGATATTTTTTTGCCGTCAGCAATGGCGTTTTTGTAGAACCGGTTTATCCGCAGCTTGGGAAGCCCGTCATCATTCATGACAATCTTGAACCCGTCTTTGACCTTGTATACATAAATATCGGGAATGATGTAGGTGGGTTCTTCATTGGAAAACTTTCTGCCCGGTTTGGGCTCCAGGTACTGGAGAATCTTTACGGCAGCCCGGACATCCTCCACAGAGATATGCAAAGCCTTGGCAATCTTTTTACTGTTTCTGTTTTCCAGGTTCTTTAAATGGTGTTTGATGATTTTTGTGAGCACAGGGTTCTCTATTCCCAGTTGTCTGATTTGTATGAGAAGGGTCTCACAAAGATCCCGTGCACACACACCCGGTGGGTCCAGGGTTTGGAGTACGGACAGCACCTTTTCCACCTGATCGGGTTCTACTTGGGCTGTCTGGGCGATCTCCGCCACATCTGAACACAGATATCCATCCTGGTTGAGGTTGTCGATGATCATATGGCCGATTTTTTCATTTTTTTCATCCAGGCCATGGAGCATGAGCTGCCATTTCAAGTGGGCTTCCAAAGTGGTTTTTTCAGAGGTGAATGCCTCAAAATTGGGGGCTTCGGTATGCTCTGTTTCCGTATAGACCCGGCCTGTGGAATTGTATTCATTGATATAATTTTCCCAGTCCGTGTCCGGCCGGACTTTTTCATCAATGGTGACTTCCTTGACAGGGGTTTCCCGTTCAGACAGCTGTACGTCACTTTCCGGGGTTGAAAGGGCTTTTTCCGCCGAGTCTTCCGGGCCCTGTTCTTCCAGTGCCGGATTTTGTTCCATTTCCTGCTGGATCATTTCAGCCAGTTCAATCCGGGACAATTGCAACAGTTTGATAGCCTGCTGGAGCTGGGGGGTCATCACCAGCTGCTGGGTCAATGTGAGGCTTTGTTGTAATCCGATTTCCATGTTAGAGTCTGAAATTTTCTCCCAGATAGATTTTTTTTGCAATGTCGCTGGCAATGATTTTATCAGGCGGGCCTGATTCGATTACCATACCCTGGTTCATGATATAGGCATGATCACACACCCCTAACGTCTCTCTGACATTGTGGTCTGATATGAGCACTCCGATGCTTCTATCTGTCAGATGGGTGATGATCTTTTGGATATCTATTACAGCAAGGGGATCGATGCCGGCAAATGGTTCATCCAGCAGGATGAACAACGGTTCCGTGGCAAGGACCCTGGAAATTTCCAGGCGCCGCCGTTCACCGCCGGACAGGGAGGCGGCTTTCTGGCGGGACAGGTGGCTGATCCCCAGTTCCTGCATCAGATCAGCTGCTTTTGTCTGGATATCTTGTCCGTTTTTTGGCAGCACCTCCAGGATTGCAGTGATGTTTTCTTTTACCGTGAGTTTTTTGAAAATAGAGCTTTCCTGGGGCAGGTATCCGATCCCTTTTCTGGCCCGTATGTACATGGGGTAGTGGGTGATATCTTCTTTGTCCAGATGCACGCTGCCGCTGTCGGGCCGGATCATGCCCACTGCCATATAAAACGTGGTGGTTTTTCCGGCACCATTGGGCCCCAGAAGGCCTGCAACCCGGCCCTGGTTTACCGTGATGTCGGCATTGTTTACAACGGTTTTGCCGTTGTAGATCTTGACCAGATTTTTGAGTGAAAGCGCAGTCATTTGGTTATTGGTCAGCAGGTTTGTCTTCAGGGTTAAAAAGGGCTTGTACACGGGAGTTGCCGTCACTTTCCACCATGGCCCTGTTGTCCTTTCTGAACAGGGTGATTTTCTGGCCACTGACCCAGCTGGCTCCTGTGAGAAGCCTGGCTGATTTGCCTGTCAGCACCAGAATTTGATCTTCTGTGGTATAAACAGCCTTGTCTGCAAAGGCTTTTCGTTCTCCGGCTTTGTATTCTACATTTTCAACAGCCACAATTTTTTTGACCCGGTCCTGTTTGTCCTGTGTTTTTTCGTCTGACGAATAAAAATACACCTTGACGGATTCGGCCAGGAGTGTGCTTTCCTCCTGGACAGCTTTGACATTGCCGATGAATTCCACCATGTTCTCTGACTGGTGGGCGATCATTTTATCGGAGGTGACCTGCAGAGGTTTGCCGGCAAGCCGGTCGATATCTGACCTGTCGGTTTGCTGTGCTGCTGATATGCCTGAGCAGTTCAGGACCAGAAGAACAAAAACAAGGGTTTTTAACAACCGGTCAGGGCAGCATGGAATTTTCACTGAAGTTTCCTTTTACATGTCCTTGTAAAACAATGGTGTTTTGGTTTAATGCAATTTCCATGGTGTCTGCTTCAAGAACGGAATAAGTGTCTTCAAGCCTGACACGCACATCTGAATATATTATATGTGGTTTTTTTTTATAATGCAACTTATCAGTTTTCAGGAGATATGTCAGGTGCCGGACTTCCACGTTTCCAAGAAAACTCATGTCATGGGACCGGGTGTCCAGTATCCCTTTGTCAGATGTCAAAAAGACCTTTTGGTTGTCTCTGGTATGAAAAATCACATCCACATCGGTCAAGACCGCCTGGTCCTGTTCCTTCATCAGGGTTGCGGTGGCTGCCTCAAGCTCCCATTCAGTGATGCCGTTTTTTTTGGAAACCTGCTTCATCAGATTGAGTTTCAGGGCTGCCTCAGAATCAATATGGATGTCGGTAAATGTATGGGGAGAGTCTATGATCCGGTTGGAGAAAAAAAAGATGCCAAACCCGATAACCAAGACAACAGGCACCAGCACCAGAGCAAGGATGAGTTTTTTTCTGCCCTGGCGGTTCATGATAAAAAGGGTTTCAGGGCCGTTTCCCAAAGTCCTGAAGCCTTGAGAATGGCTTCACATATTTCCCGGACAGCACCCTGGCCCCCGTTGGCCCGGGTAATGATGTCAGCCTTGCTTTTTACTTCATCTGCAGCATCAGCCACTGCCACGGCCACCCCGGCACGTTTCATTGCCGGCAGATCTATGAGATCATCCCCCATAAAGGCCATGGCAGAAAGGGGGATGCCGGTGCGGGCCGCTATCTGGTCCATGGCAGCTCCCTTGTCAGAAATACCGTCAAAAACCAGGTCAATGCCCAGGTTCCTGCATCGGTGGGCAAGGGCGCCTGATGTTCTGCCGGTGATGATCCCCACCTGGATCCGGTTGTCCATGAGCAGACGGATACCAAGGCCATCCCTGGATAAAAAGCTTTTTACCTGTTCTCCTGCATCGGTGTAGGTGATGCGGCCGTCGGTGAGTACACCATCCACGTCCAGTACCAGCATTTTTACCTGTTTGAGAAGAGGTGACATAGGCTTATCCGGAAACCTTTTTAATGGCCAGAAGGGTTTTGAGCAGATCTGCCATATCATGCAGGGGCATGGAATTGGGCCCGTCACACAGGGCTTTTTCCGGCCGGGGGTGGGTTTCCATGAACAGGCCGTGGGCACCGGCTGCAATGGCGGCCTTTGCCAGGGTGGGAATAAACTGCCGGTCCCCGGCAGAGGCTGTGGCACTGCCGCCCGGCAGCTGTACACTGTGGGTGGCATCAAATATCACCGAAACCCCCATCTGCTTTAAAATGTGGATGGATCTAAAATCCACCACCAGGTTGTTGTATCCAAAACTGGTGCCCCTTTCCGTGATGGCGATGTGGGGATTGTTTGTGGTTGCAGCCTTGTCAATAATATTCTTGCAGTCATGGGGGGCCAGGAACTGCCCTTTTTTTATGCTCACGGGTTTGCCTGTCCGGCATGCCGCCAGAATAAGGTCGGTCTGGCGGCATAAAAAAGCGGGAATCTGAATCACATCCAGGACCCGGGCAGCAGGTGCTGCCTGATCCGGCAGATGGATATCTGAAATGACAGGCAGGTGCAGTTCAGATTTTATCTTGCCCAGGATGGCCAGGCCGTCCGCAAATCCCGGTCCCCGAAAGGACTGGACAGATGTCCGGTTGGCTTTGTCAAAGGATGCCTTGAAAATAAAAGGTAGCCCCAGATCTTGGGTGATTGTTTTGAGTGTCCGGGCAATTTCAAAGGTGGTGTCAACATCTTCAATTACACAGGGTCCTGCCACCAGAAAGAAGCAGGGAGAGGGGGTATCAAGCATGTCAAAAAAAAAATTGTTCATGGAACTGTCCTTATCTTGAATTCATCTGTGCCACGGTATAATCTGGCCTGCAAAAAGTCAAGAATGGAAAATTCCTTGATAAGTTGGGGTATAGCTGATATTTTTATGGGCGTTTCTGTTGTGTAATGCTAACCTCTTGAAAAAAATAGGTATTATTGATGAAAAAGGTGTTTTTACTGGTGGTATGTGCAGTGATCCTGGTGCCGCTGATATGGGTATTGATTTATAAGTTCGAAGGCACAGCCCCTGAAGTGGATATCAAGATGCCTTCTTTGTATCTGAAGGAAGGCTATGAACTGTCTGTAGACGTCAAGGACGCAAAAACCGGGCTGCGTCACGTAAGGATAGCCATTGCACAGAAGGACCGGGAAAAAATCCTGCTGGAAAAAACCTATCCTGTGCAGTCGTTTCTCAACATGTTTTCCAGTGAAACAAGTCAGGCGGACCAGTTTACTGTTCCTGTGGAAGTCCGTAAATACGGAATGAACGACGGAGAGGCAATAATCCGTTTCCAGGTATCAGACCAGGCCTGGTGGGGATGGAACAAAGGCAATGTTTTCTATACGGAAAAAAAGGTGATCATCGACACCGAGCCCCCGAAAATTCAGGTTTTGACCCAGAGTCATAATGTGGAGCGGGGGGGGTCGGGTCTGGTCATCTACCGGTTGTTTGAACCAGATCTCAAAAGCGGGATAATGGTGGGAGACCGCTTTTTTCCAGGCCATTCAGGCATGTTTGACCAAAAGGATATCTTTGCCGCCTTTTTTGCCCTGGACCATACCCAGGGACCGGGAACCCGCATGTGGGTAACTGCGGAAGATACGGCTGGAAACACCGCCAGGCGAGGATTTCACCATTATATCCGGGACCATGATTTCAAGTCTGATGTGCTCAATATTTCCGATCAGTTCCTGGAATTCAAAATGCCGGATTTCAATCTCGGGGAAAAAGAAGCCGGTTTTGCCGCTGCAGCAAACCCTTTGCTGGAAAAATTTCTGGTAATCAATACCGCACTCAGAAAAGCCAATGTGGAAAAGGTGCTGCAGGTGCCGGCTGACACAATGAACCAGGTCCTGTGGCAGGGAAAATTTGACCGCCTGCCCGGATCTGCCACAAGGGCGCAATTCGGCGACCGCCGCACCTACAAGCACAAGGGCAAAGAAATCGGCAACTCCATTCACATGGGAATCGACCTTGCCTCCACTGCCCATGCCCGGGTAGGGGCAGCCAACAGCGGCCGGGTGATCATGGCCGAATCTGTCGGCATCTTCGGCAATTCCATTATCATTGACCATGGATTCGGCCTGGCCAGTCTGTATTCCCATCTGAGCAACATGGTTGTGTCTTCAGGGGATATGGTGAACAAGGGTGATATCATCGGCAACACCGGGCTTACAGGTCTTGCCGGCGGGGACCATCTGCACTATTCCATGATCGTGCACAATGTGTTTGTCAATCCCCTGGAATGGTGGGATCCGAGCTGGATAAAAAACAATATCACATCCAAAATTGAAGCGGTGAAAAAACTGCCTTTCAATTGACAAAAAACCAGGTGACAAAAAAACAGGGAAACCATGAACGATCATAAAATTTCCAAAACCTATGAACAGATAAACCAGAAAATTGCCCGGGGAGAGGCTGTGGTGGTGACAGCCGAGGAGATCATCGGCATTGCAAAAGAAAACGGCATTGTGGAGGCAGCCAGCCAGGTGGATGTGGTGACCACCGGTACCTTCGCTCCCATGTGCTCTTCCGGGGCATTCATCAACATCGGCCAGTCAAAGCCCCTGGTGAGAACGTCAAAAACCTGGTTCAACAATGTGCCTGCCTATTCCGGCATTGCTGCGGTGGACTGCTACCTCGGTGCCACCCAGCCCTGTGATGATGACCCCCTGAACAAGCGCCATCCCGGTGATTTCAATTACGGCGGCGGCCATGTGATCCAGGACCTTGTGGCAGGAAAAACCGTTGAGATCCGGGCGGAAAGCTATGGCACAGACTGCTATCCCAATCGGCGCATTGAAAAAATTGTGGCCCTCAAAGACCTTCCCAATGCCATGCTGGTGAACCCCAGAAACGCTTACCAGAACTACAATTGTGCCGTGAACCGGTCGGACCGCATCAAATACACCTACATGGGCACTTTAAAACCCGGCATGGCCAATGCCAACTATTCCACATCAGGCGCCTTGAGCCCGTTGTTCAATGACCCGTACCTGAAGACCATCGGCCTTGGCACCCGGATCTTTCTGGGCGGAGCACAGGGGTATGTGACCTGGACCGGTACCCAGCACAAAACTGCTGTGGACCGGGGACTGAACGGGGTGCCGCTGGGCCCTGCCGGCACCCTGTCTGTTATCGGGGATCTAAAAGAGATGTCCCCTGAGTGGCTGGTGGGCCAGAGCATAAGGGGATACGGCTGTTCTCTGTCTGTGGGGCTGGGCATTCCCATCCCCATTCTCAACGAGGAGATGCTTAAATACACGGCTGTTTCCGATGAAGATATTTTTACCCAGATTGTGGATTACGGGTATGATTATCCGGAAGGGACAGCCAGATCATACGGCCAGGTGAGCTACGCAGAACTCAAAAGCGGCACCATCATGGTCAAGGGGCAAAAAGTCTCCACCCACCCATTGTCCAGTATGGTAAAAGCCAGAAAGATTGCAGAACTTCTCAAGTCCGCCATAAGGCGGTCCAAATTCCTTTTAGGACAACCCCAGCACCTGTTTGGGCAGCAATAGAGGTAGAAAATGGCCAAAAAGAAAAACGCCTGGCGGGAGAATATTGAAGCTATTCTCATTGCCATTGTAATTGCCCTGTTCATCAGAACCTTTATTGTGCAGGCATTCAAGATTCCTTCCGGTTCCATGCTGGAGACCCTGCAAATCGGGGACCAGATTCTGGTGAACAAATTTATTTACGGGGTCAAGATTCCCTTTACCAACGGCAAGACGCTGATTCCCTTCAAGGAGCCCGAAAAAGGGGATATCGTGGTGTTCAAGTATCCGGAAGACCCGTCCAAGGATTTCATCAAGCGGGTGGTGGCTGTGGAAGGAGATACCGTGTCCATTGTTGATAAGCAGTTGTATGTGAACGGCAAGCCGGTGGCTGAAGAACCCTATGCCCAATATTCCACCCTGCCCACCCATGCCGATAACATGAAACAGATCGTTGTGCCGGAAGATAAGCTGTTTGTTATGGGAGACAACAGGGACAACAGCCATGACAGCCGGTTCTGGGGATTTGTGGACCTGTCTGCAGTCAAGGGCAAGGCTTTTATGATCTACTGGTCGTGGGACAGGGATGATTTCGGGGTGCGGTGGGGCCGGATTGGTGATTTGTTGATATGAAAGTGGTTAGCTTTTAGCTTTTAGTGTGAGGGGTCAGGCTTGCGTTATTGGCATTATCTGTAGCGTCATGGGTCACAACGGCTGTGGTAGATAACGCCAATAACACAAGCCTGACCCCCCGTTTTCCAGAAACTATTAGATTTGATCATCGAGGTAAAGGATGCGCAATGCGATTCACTAAAAAGGATATTCTGGATATCCATTCCCTTGATCCGGAGGAGATCTCTTTTATTCTGGATACTGCCATGGGAATGAAGGAGATTTCCCAGCGCCCCGTGAAAAAGGTGCCCACGTTGCGCGGAAAAACCATTGTGCTTTTTTTCCAGGAACCATCCACCAGAACCAAACTTTCCTTTGAAATAGCAGCCAAGCGGTTGTCCGCTGATTCCGTGGCCATTGCCAAAGCCGGTTCTTCCATGGCCAAAGGAGAAACCCTTATCGATACAGTAAAAAACCTGGAATCCATGCGGCCGGATGTGATTGTCATGCGCCATTCCTCATCCGGGGCAGCCGTTCAGGTGGCCCGCCGGGTGGACTGTTCGGTGATCAATGCCGGGGACGGGATCCATGCCCATCCCTCCCAGGCGCTGCTGGACATGATGAGCGTCCGGGAGAACAAAGGCAGGATCAAGGGCCTGAAACTTGCCATGATCGGGGATATTGCCAACTCACGGGTGGCCCGGTCCAACATCATCGGGTTTTCCAAAATGGGGGCCCGGGTATCGGTGTGCGCACCCCAGACCATGATACCCGCAGGCATTGCAGCCTTGGGATGTACGGTGGCACCCACCATGGAAGCATGCGTGGCAGATGCGGATGTCATCATGATGCTCAGAATCCAGAAAGAGCGGCAGGATGATGTGCTGTTTCCCTCGGAACGCGAATATGCCGGGCGTTTCGGCCTGAACAAAGCCCGTCTGGCACTGGCAAAAAAAGATGTGACCGTCATGCATCCAGGTCCCATGAACCGGGGGGTTGAGATTGCCAGTGATGTGGCGGATGCAGACTGTTCCATGATTCTGGATCAGGTGACCAACGGGGTGGCCCTGCGCATGGCCCTGTACTATCTGGTGGCAGGAGGAAGCAGACATGCAGATACTGATTAAAGGGGCCCGGGTTCTGGATCCGGGGTCCATGGATGAAAAAAAGGATGTCCTGATAGACGGTGAACAGATTGCAGCGATTCTGGACCCGTCCGATGCATTGCCGTCCGATTCAGTGCCCTCCGGTGCGATGCCGGAACATACCGGCGACATGCAGGTGATCGATGCAGCAGGTCTGGTGCTGGTGCCTGGCCTCATGGATATCCACGTGCACCTGCGGGAACCGGGCCATGAATACAAGGAAACCATAGCTTCCGGGCTTGCAGCAGCTGCCAAAGGCGGGTTCACAGCTGTCTGCGCCATGCCCAATACCATGCCTGTGAATGACAACGCCCAGGTGACCACCTTTATTCTGGAAAAGGCCAGGCTGGCAAAAGGGGCAAAGGTCTATCCTGTTGGTGCCGTTTCAAAGGGATCTGCCGGCAGCAATCTGGCAGAGATCCAAGATATGCAGCAGGCAGGCATCAAAGCGGTGACAGATGACGGTCTGCCCGTGGTAAATGCACAGCTCATGCGCCGGGCACTGGAATACTGCAACGGGCTGTCCATCCCTGTGTTTGTCCATGCCGAGGAGCTTTCCCTTGTGAACAGCGGTGCCATGAATGAAGGCCCTGCCGCCACCTTCTGGGGCATCAAAGGCATACCAAATGCCGCTGAAACCGTTATGGTGGCCAGAGACATCCTGCTGTCACAGTTGACCGGGGCCCATGTGCATTTCTGCCATATCAGCTGCAAAGAGTCCATCGCAGCCATCCGGTCCGCCAAACAGCAGGGCATCCGGGTGACCTGTGAAACCGCTCCCCATTACTTCACCCTGATCGATGAAGATGTCAAAGACTATGATACCAATTTCAAGATGAATCCGCCCCTGCGGTCAAATGAGGACCGGGAAGCGGTCATCCAGGGCCTGGCGGACGGCACCATCGATGCCATTGCATCTGACCATGCCCCCCACAGCAAAGAGGAAAAAGATCTGGAGTTCGACCAGGCTGCCTTCGGGATCGTAGGACTTGAAACTTCCTTGCCGCTGTCGCTGCAGCTGGTGCACGGCGGTGCGCTGACCTTAGAGGAGCTGATCCGGAAAATGGCAAAAAACCCGGCACAGATTCTGGGCATCAACAATGATATTATCCCCGGCAACCGGGCAGACCTGACCCTTATCGACCTGAATCAAAAAACCATCATTGATCCGGCCCTGTTTGTGTCAAAGAGCCGGAACACCCCTTTTGCCGGCATGGTGGTCCAGGGCAGGGCGGTGTGCACCATGGTGGACGGAAAAATCGTTTTCAATGCATTAACGGACTAACGCGGGAAATCCGCAACCCAGTTGTCCCTCCTCATCTTTTTGTTTTTTTTTGACAGGAACTGAGCAGTAGGGGTATGACAGGGAAGAGGCTGATTTTAACTATTTTGGGGACAGCAATGCATGGGTGATGGATACAAAATACTGGTGGTGGATGATGATGAAAGCATGCGCGATTTTCTGGAACTGCTGCTGACCAAGGAAAATTACCAAGTTTTTACAGCCAGAACCGGGAAACAGGCTGTGAACATGATCCAGAAAAACACCTATGACCTGGTTCTGGCAGATATCCGTCTGGGGGATATCACCGGCCTGGATGTATTGAAACAGGTTAAAAAACAGCATCCAGATACCGTGGTCATCATGATTTCCGCCTACTCCACCACGGAAATTGCCGTAAAAGCCATGAATGAGGGGGCCTATGATTTTGTTCCCAAACCCTTTGACAATGATGAGCTGCGCCAGACCATCGCCCGGGCCCTGGCACTTCAGACCCTGGATCAGGAAAGAGAACACAGAAGCTTTGAACTCAAAGACCAGCTGCATTTCAATCGGATAATCGGCAACAGCCCCGGCATGGCCGCCATTTTCAAGCGTATCCAGCAGATCAGCCCCACCAAGACCAATGTGCTTGTTACAGGTGAGAGCGGCACCGGCAAAGAGCTTATCGCCAGGGCCATCCATGAAAACTCCGACCGCAAAGACAAACCCTTTGTGGTGGTCAACTGCGGCGGCATCCCGGATACCCTCATGGAAAGTGAGTTTTTCGGCCATGTCAGGGGATCTTTCACCGGTGCGGTGGTGGACAAAAAAGGGCTGTTTGAGGCCGCCGACCAGGGCACGATCTTTCTGGATGAAATCGGGGAACTTTCCCCGCTGCTTCAGGTGAAACTGCTGCGGGCGGTCCAGGAAACCGCTTTCAAACCCGTGGGCGGCACCAGTGAAATAGAAGTGGATGTGCGCATTATTTCCGCCACCAACAAGAGACTGGAAGAAGAGGTCATTGAAGGGCGGTTCAGAGAAGATCTGTTCTTCCGCCTCAATGTCATCCCCATAAAAGTGCCCCCTCTGCGGGACCGCAAAGGGGATGTGGCCATTCTGGCCCAGCACTTTGCTGAAAAATATTCAAAAAAAATGGGCAAGGATATTGTCAAGCTCTCGTCCTATGCCATCGATTTTCTCAACAAATACTCATTTCCCGGCAATGTCCGGGAGCTGGAAAACCTGATTGAACGCTCGGTGGCACTGTCTTCCACCAACATCATCCTGCCCGAAAGCCTGACCATTTCCATGCACAAAAAACGGCGGTGGATCGAGGTGGTGGAAGACCGGCGGTTCGACCTGGACGAGGTGGAGCAGGGGGTGGATCTTGATGAGATTTTGTCCACCATCGAGGCAGCCTACCTGAAAAAAGCCATGGAACTTGCCGGTGGCAACAAAAGCAAGGCAGCAGAGTATCTCAACCTGACCCTCAGGTCCATGCGCTACCGCCTGGACAAAGCCGCCATTGATACCTGACCATCACACCTGTTCCCACTTAAAAGAAGGGGGATTTTGAACTCTGAATACCCAGGGGCAGTGTTTTATGGCCATTCTCCCCGCATGGATTCATAGGAACGAATCTGCTGTATGAAGCTTTCAAAATCCGGGAGATGTTTTTGAAAAATGCCATATATCAAGGCATCGTCTATCCGGTCATAGCCATGAACCAGAATGTTCCTTGTACCGGCCATGGGTATGAGGAATTTCAGAAGGGCGGTTTTGATGATGCCGGATTCTGCCAATACCATAAAAACGCCTTTGTTATCATTCGGTTCTTTCAATTGATGGGTTGCAATTAAAATTTTTCCGATATCCAGACAGGATTCGATCGCTACCTGGATATTTCTCTCAGCCACATCTTTATCTCGGGCTGAAGAAAGATAGGATTCAAATGAATTTATGGTTTGAGACAGATGACGCAGCCGTTTTACCCTTTCTTCCACAATCAGGATTTTTTTTAGAATTGATTTCATGGTATCTCTTTAGTCTTAACCGGTTTATAGTTCCGCAGTTCATCCAGAAAGGGTTTGAAATCAAAATACATGCCTTTCAGTGCGATTTCATATTCAAGCCGGTCGTCAGGATCGTTTTCATATAACAGTTCTCCGGTCGTGATCACCTGGTAGGCGGTTTCAACAGAGGCTGCATTCAAAATTACCACATCTGTCTGCCGGTCTGTTTCATCACTTACCCGGGTCGCTATGATATAGGCATCATAAGAAGCTGTCAGAGGGTCCTTTTTGTAAAGAGAATGATTAAGCAAAAAAGCCATGTCGATATCAGAACACGGTTTAAACCGGTCTTCCTCCAGAACGGAACCAAACAGATATACCGCCCGGATGGTTTCTCTGGCCGACAGTGCCTGCTGGATGCAGTGGTTCACAATGCCGGCAACCGATTGAATTATTTTGCCATGTCTATCTGTCTGTATCATAAAACCAATATATCTTTAAATGCTGCTGTTTACAAGAAATCATCAGGCGTAAAATTTATTCTGTCAAATAGATTTTTTGTTTTGAGTACCCACGGAAAAGCGCTCGTTTCAAACTTGTTCCCACTCAAAAGATGCAATGTTTCTTTTTTCCTTTGAGAATTCGATACCGATGAGAAATATGATTCTGCCGTCTTTCATGTATTTTTCAAAATAGCGTTTTCCCTTGATCTGTGCCAGCGGGTTTTTACGGCTTGATTGATCGTTTTCGATCACCTTGAACTCAAAGATATATATTTTTTTGTGCCCGGGAAATTGCAAGGTCAGATCCGCCCGCCCCCTGCTGGTGATGTCTTCGGCCGTGAGATCCAGGCCGAGGCTGGCAAGAAACGCATAGATCACGCTGACATAAAACCCTTCATAATGGGTTAGGTTTCCATGGGCGGTGTAGGGGATGGCGGCAAAAAGGCGCTCGATCTGTGACTTGAGGTCCGTGAAATCATCTTCGAGCAAGGTTTTGTATAAACGGGCATCTGGTTGAAACCGGTGTTCCGTGAAGTATCCGATCAAATATTGATTGAACGCGTTCTTGACTTCAAAGTTTGGATAAGAAAGGGTATGGATCACCTGGTTGAAGATGGTGCTGGTTTTTTTGATGGTCAGGTATCCGGTCTGGAACATCAGGGATTCGATGGGGATATTGCCCACATCAAAGGTGTTCAAAAGCTGCTCCGATACCTCCAGGTTTTCCAGATCCGGCAGAAAATACTGTTTATCCCGGATCATATCCATCAGAAACGTGGGCGTGCCGGTCTCGAACCAGTAATTTTTGAATTTCCCGCCTTCCTGGAAGAACAGCAGGATGTCGTATGGATTGTAAACCGGCTCTCCGGAAAATGAATAGCCGTTATACCATTTTGCCAGTTCCGCCAGATCCACCGGGCCATCGGGTCCGGTCCGGGCCAGATGTTCTTTGAATCCGGTTTCCACATCGGCCTGGGTATATCCGCAGATGGTGCTATATTCAGGGGACAGGGTGATGTCCCGCAGATTGTTCAACCCGGAAAACAGGTTCATCTTGCTGAACTTGCTCACTCCGGTGAGAAATGCAAACTTGATGTGTTCATCCGCATCCTTGATGGCAGAATAGAATCCCCGCAAGGTGTCTCTGACAGACAATGCCGTTTCTTCATCTGTGATATTGTCCAGAATCGGCTTGTCATATTCATCCACCACCACCACCACCGGCATCTGATATTTTTCATGGCAGGCCTCGATGAGACCCCTGAAATAATTGCCGATGGTTTCCCTGTTAGCCGCAGTAACCCCGTTGTCTCGTTCATTTTTCTGAAGCAGCCCGGCAATGGTTTTCTCAAGATGCTCAGAAGACTGGCACACATCTCCGCCAAAGCTGATTTTGATTACCGGATATGTTTTATCCCAGTCCCATTTGTCATACACAAACAGGCCCTTGAACAGCTCTTTTCTGCCTTCAAACAAACATTTCAACGTATCCAGAAACAGGGATTTGCCGAACCGCCGGGGCCGGGAAAGGAAATAATAGGTCCCCTGTTCAGCCATGGCAAATGCCTGTTGTGTTTTGTCGATATACAGATAGGGGTCTGTTCTTATTTTTTCAAAACTCTGGATACCCAGGGGCAGTTTTTTCATGACAACGCTCCTTTTGTTTGAATCTGTCTGCCAGTATCATAAAACCAATATACCTTTGAATGCCGGTGTTTACAAGAAATTATGATGTCAGAAGTTACTCCACTTGACAGGAAGACCAGGATGGTGCATTTTAATGTGTATAAGGAGGTGTATAATGAGAACCAATATTGTGCTGGATGATTCCCTTGTAAAGGAAGCCTTTTTATTAAGTGGCGTGAAAACCAAGAAAGACCTGATTTCCCTTGCCCTGAAAGAATTTGTAATGACAAGAAAACGGCGCAATCTGCTGGAACTGGCTGGAAAAATAGAATTCAGGGATGATTATGATTATAAAGCCTGCCGGGAAGGCAAATGATACTGGTAGACACATCTGTATTGATTGATTTCTTCAAAGGCGTGAAAAATGAACCGATGCGGTGTTTTTCAGACATTGTAAAAAAACAGATTCCTTTTGGAATAACATCGGTCATTTTTCAGGAAATTCTTCAGGGGGCAAAAAATGGAAAAGAATTCGAATTGCTCAACGAATACCTGAGTTGCCAGCAGTTTTATCATCCTGAAGATGCGGTCGCTTCATATGAAAAAGCGGCCCGGATCTATTTTTCCTGCCGGAAAAAAGGGATAACCGTCCGGAGTGCCATTGATTGCTTGATTGCCCAGATAGCGCTGGAACATGATTTGTTTTTTCTTCACAATGACAAGGATTTTGAATACATGGCTCCTGTCATCGGGCTTAAAATTTATCCTGTCAGTTTTCCCTGGATGACCGGATAATGCGGCCGGTCTGCAAGGTTTGGTGCAGGGGGAAAGAGAAGGATGACAAGGAAGTGACGGGAGACGGATGTTCATAAGTCAAGGATAACGGTTATTGTATGCGCAAGAGGCTGTGCTTGTCTTTGGAAAATGCCACAACCGTATGGGCATCGAAGAACGCTTTGAGCATCTGCCGTTCATGAAGCGAATATTTCTGCACCCAGAAATTAAACAGCGATACATTCACCAGCATATGGGTGAAACCCTGGTCATGCAGGGCCCGTG
>JAABSO010000012.1 GCA_011390335.1 Desulfotignum sp.
GCTGTTGACACCGCCAATGCCCTGCAGCGAAAGATCCGGGTGATCGGCTCCACAGACATGACCCATTACGGGGCAGATTTTGGCTTTACCCCGGCCGGCACCGGAAAAAATGCTGTGGAATGGGTGAAAACAAAAAATGATGCCGATGCCATAGAGGCCATGAAATCGATGGATGACAAAGCCATCGTTGCGCAGGGGCTGACCCATCACAACATGTGCTGCCCAGGGGCTGCGGCTGCCACGGCTGCGGCAGCAAAAAAAATGGGCGCAACCAGGGCACATCTCCTTGATTACGCCACAAGTTTTGATAAAACCCGGGCTGATTCGTTTGTGGGGTATACCGGCCTGCTGTATGGGCAGGATTGACGGTTTTTTTTAGGAAGATCCGGATGCAATGATGGAAAGCGCCCGCCTGATGCGGTAAACTGTTTTGTCTTTTCCTAAGGCCAGCAGCATCTCGAAAATTCCCGGGCTCACCGTGGTGCCGGTGATGGCCACCCGCAGCGGCTGGGCAATTTTACCGAATCCAAGATCGCAGTCTGCCATGATCTTTTTGAAAACCGCTTCCAGATTTTCCTGGGTAAAGTCGGTCAGGCTTTCAATGGCATCTGCAGCCCGGGTAAGGATGCCGGCGGTATCCGGGGTGAGGAACTTGGCAGCAGCTTTCTCATCCAGTTCCGGTGCATCAACATAATAAAACCGGGCAGATGCCGCCATTTCCACAAGGGTTTTGCTTCTGGGCTGCAACGTTTCAATCACCTTGTGGGTAAAGGTGTCATCTTCTGCTGCAATGCCCTGGTCCTTTAAAAGGGGCAGCAGTGCCGGTGCCAGTTCCTGTGCTGATTTTGCCTGGATATGTCTGGCGTTCAATGCAGTCATCTTTTGCATGTCAAACATGGAAGCTGACCGGCCCAGGTGGGCCAAATCAAATTTTTCGATCAAATCTTTTCTGGTAAAGAACTCCTGGTCCCCGTGGGACCATCCCAGCCGTACCAGATAGTTGATCACCGCATCCGGAAGATACCCCATTTTCCGGTATTCCTCCACGGACATGGCCCCGTGCCGCTTGCTCAGCCGGGCTTTGTCTTGTCCCAGCACCATGGGCACATGGCCGAACACCGGCAGGTCCGCGTCCAAAGCTTTATAGATGAGGATCTGCTTGGGGGTGTTGATCAGATGGTCATCTCCTCTGATAATGGTGTTGATGCCCATGGTTATGTCATCCACCACCACAGCCAGGTTGTACATGGCAGACCCGTCAGAGCGCTGGATGATAAAATCATCCATTTCAGCGTTCTGAAAAGCGGTGTCTCCTTTGACCATGTCTTCCACCACGGTGACACCGGTATCCGGGGTTTTCAGCCGGACCACGGTATTGTCTGATTTAGACAGGCCGCGTTCCCGGCATCTGCCGTTGTACATGGGTTTGAGGCCGTTGGCCCTGGCAGCCTCCCGCATGGCATTGACCTCATCCGGGGTGCAGGAACAATAATAGGCATGGCCGGAAGCCACCAGTTTTTCGATATGACGGGCATAGATATCTTTTCTTTGGGTCTGGAAATAAGGGCCTTCATCCCAGTCGATCCCCAGCCACTGCAAAGCGTTAAAAATAGCATCCACAGAATCTGCTGTGGACCTTGCCGCATCTGTATCTTCAATGCGCAGAATAAATTTTCCAGCTGTTTTTCTGGCATACAGCCAGTTGAACAAGGCGGTCCTGGCACCGCCGATGTGCAGAAATCCGGTGGGGGAGGGGGGAAATCGGGTGACAATGGGTTTCATGGTATCTCCTTAAAATGCATTTTTTTTGTAAAATCGCGCCTTTAGGTACCATAAAACCGTCGGACAGGCAATACCATGTCCCATCTTTGTTCCCTGGCAGGCAGGGATTTGCGAGGCCATCGCATGTACCACATCCTGTTCAGCTGCTTGATACCCGCCCCCTGAGGGTGCCGCGTGACCGGCCCGAGATTGGCATCTGACGGTCCTGTCACGCGGCACCCTCAGGGGGCTATGTCAATATATGGGACGCTGTATCTACATGCGATTGCCCTGCAGGGATTTTGTTTAGATCTTGACACATGCAGGAAATTGCGGTAATTAGGTTTGTTTTATTATCATGCGGCAACATATAGAAATATAATATACTTTTACGTACATTGAGGAGAGACCAATGGCAGTACCAAAGCAGAAAAGCTCCAAGTCAAGGGGCAGAAAAAGACGGACCCATTACAAAACCCAGGCCCCTACCGTGACAAAATGCCCGGAATGCCAGGAACCCAAACTTCCCCATACAGCCTGCCCTGAATGCGGTGCCTACAAGGACAGAAATGTAAAATCAGAAGATGACGTATAACATCGGCTGTCAGGCAAAAAAAGCAAGGAGCAGATTTTTCCATGACGATTGAAACCAAAGTAAAAAAAATAATAGCGGAAAAGATTCCTGATATTGACATTGAAGATGTGGTGCCGGAAGCCTCTTTGATTGATGACCTGGGGGCGGATTCTTTGACGATTGTGGAACTAGTCATGTCCATGGAAGAAATTTTTGCAATTGAAATTGATGATGATGCAGCGGAAACCCTCAGAACCGTTCAGGATGCCATCGATTTTATCAAATCCAAATCCTGAACCTTCGGAAAAATTTTCATGGACAGATCCATTATTATCGGCAGTGACCATGCTGGTTTTGAATTAAAGGAAAAAATTCGCACCCATCTGTCTTCCAGAGGGTTTGCTGTTGAGGATGCCGGCACTTTCAGTGATGCTTCGGTCAATTATGTGGATTACGGCAAAAAGGTTGCCGCAGCCGTATCAGGGGGCAGGTTTGCCAAAGGAATTCTGATATGCGGTTCCGGCATTGGCATGTCCATGGTGGCCAACCGGTTCCCGGGGGTGCGGGCTGCCCTGTGTTCAGATCTTTTTTCCGCCATCATGAGCCGGCGCCACAACGATGCCAATATCCTGGTACTGGGGGGACGGATTATCGGAGATGTCCTGGCCAGCGCCCTTGTTGACGGTTTCCTTGACACGGCATTTGAAGGGGGCAGACATCTGGACCGGATCCGGTCCATGGACAGCCAGGACTGAACCCCCGGGCCTGTTCAGGAATAAAACCAGCTTTTCAGGCCTTGCCGGACGCAAAAAAGGAAGGGCATATGGCAGATCTTGTAACAAATGATCCACAGATAGCAGCGATAATTCAAAAAGAAACCCGCCGCCAGGAATCAACGCTCAACCTGATTGCTTCGGAAAATACGGTCAGCCGGTCTGTGCTGGCAGCCCAGGGATCTATTCTCACCAATAAATATGCGGAAGGCTATCCATCACGGCGGTATTACGGCGGCTGTGATTTTGTGGACCAGGCAGAAGATCTGGCCATTGCCAGGGCAAAAGAACTGTTCGGGGCCCAATATGTGAATGTGCAGCCCCATTCCGGGTCCCAGGCCAACATGGCCGTGTATTTTGCCCTGCTGGAACCCGGAGACCGGATTCTGGCCATGGACCTGACCCACGGGGGGCATCTCACCCATGGTGCGGCTGCCAGTTTTTCCGGCAGATTGTTTCAGTTTTCCCACTACGGGCTGTCTGCCGATACCCAGACCATTGACATGGACCAGGTGGCAGATCTGGCCAAAACCTTTCAGCCCAGACTGATTGTGGCCGGTGCCAGTGCCTACTCCAGGATTATCGATTTTAAAGGGTTTGCAGATATCGCCGCATCCGTGGGTGCGCACCTCATGGTGGACATGGCACACATTGCCGGGCTTGTGGCAGCCGGGGTGCATCCTACGCCTGTGGGACATGCAGATGTGATCACCTCCACCACCCACAAGACCCTGCGGGGACCCAGAGGGGGATTGATTCTGGGATCAGACACATTTGCCAAAAAGATCAACAGCCAGATTTTTCCGGGAATCCAGGGAGGCCCCCTCATGCACGTGATTGCAGCCAAGGCAGTGGCCTTTCACGAGGCGCTGCAGCCGGATTTTGTGCAATACCAGAAACAGGTGGTGAAAAATGCCGGTGTACTGGCTGCCGCACTCATGGACCGGGGGTATAAACTGGTGTCTGACGGTACGGACAACCATATGGTACTGGTGGACCTTACCCGGAACAATTTTTCCGGCAAAGAAGCGGAAGAACGTCTGGGCAGTGCCGATATCATTGTGAACAAAAACACGGTTCCCAATGAGAAGAAAGGGCCGTTTGTCACCAGCGGCATCCGCATCGGTGTTTCCCTTGTCACCTCCAGGGGGATGAAAGAAGATGCCGTACAGATCATGGCTGGGTATATCTGTGATGTCTTAGATGATGCCTCTGCCGTAAAAAAGACAGCACCTCTGGTGGCAGACCTATGCAGCCAGTATCCGTTGTATGCAGGGGAGTGTTGATGGTATCTGATATCGCCCCCCGGCCCTCATGGAACGCATATTTCATGGGTATTGCAGATCTGGTGGCCGGCCGTGCCACCTGTATCAGGCGAAAGGTAGGGGCGGTGCTTGTCAAGGAGCGGCGCATTCTGTGCTCCGGGTACAATGGTGCGCCGGCAGGCGTGGCCCATTGCAGAGAAACCGGGTGTCTGCGCGAGCAGCTTGCTGTGCCTTCCGGGGTCAAGCATGAGCTGTGCCGGGGGGTGCATGCGGAGCAGAATGTGATTATCCAGGCAGCCTTCCATGGTGTGGCCGTGGCCGGTGCAACCCTTTACTGCACCAACCAGCCCTGTTCCATATGCGCCAAGATGCTCATCAATGCCGGCATAAAAGAGGTATATTTTCGGGATGGTTATGATGATCCCCTGGCCCTGGACATGTTTGACAGGGCAGGGGTGGTACTGACAAAATTGTAAGGAAATCCAGGCCATGAAATGCCCGTACTGCAAAAATCCCAACACCCGGGTGGTGGATTCCAGACCCGGAAAAATCGAGCTGGAAGTGCGGCGGCGCAGGGAATGCCAGGACTGCTCCCAGCGGTTTACCACCTATGAACGGGTGGAGCAGGTGCCGGTCATGATCATCAAAAAAGACAGCCGAAGAGAAGAGTACGACCGGGAAAAGGTGTTGAAAGGCATTAAAAAAGCCTGTGAAAAGCGGGCCATCAGCATGAACCTCATCGAGGAGATGGTGGATGGCATTGAGCGGGAACTGCGGAACACCAATGAGCGGGAAGTGTCATCCAAGGTGGTGGGAGAAAAAATCATCCAGGCGTTAAAAAAACTGGATGATGTGGCCTATGTCCGGTTTGCCTCGGTTTACCGGGAATTTACGGATGTTACAGACTTTATCCAGGAACTCAAGGGCCTTCTTCCAAAAGAAAGCCCTGCCGAAGAATCAGACCAGATGCCGGAAAATACCAGATGACCGATCATGACCATATGCAGCTGGCGCTGCACCTGGCTGCAAAGGGCAAAGGATTTACCTCCCCCAACCCCTGTGTGGGGGCGGTGGTGGTCAAGGACGGCCAGGTGGTGGGCAAAGGCTGGCATAAGGCAGCAGGCATGGCCCATGCAGAGGTGGAGGCCCTGGAGGATGCCGGGGACCGTGCCAGGGGGGCTGATCTGTTTGTGACCCTGGAGCCCTGCAACCATTTTGGGAAAACCCCGCCCTGCACCCGCAAAATACTGGCAGCAGGCATACGCCGGGTAGTGGCGGCCTGTCCGGATCCCAACCCGGCGGCATCCGGGGGCCTGGCATTTTTATCCCAAAACGGTGTCCAGACGGTATCCGGCCTTCTCCAGGAGCAGGCTGAGATCTTGATGGAGGATTTTCTCTGGTATGTCCGCCATGGAAAAACCCCGTTTGTGATCCTCAAATGCGCGGCCACTCTGGATGGGCGCATTGCCACATCCACCGGAGAATCCCAATGGATAACCAGTGCCGCATCCCGGGCTTTCGGCCATGAACTGCGGCACCAGGCGGATGCCATTCTGGTGGGGTCGGGCACCCTGCATGCAGACAACCCATCTTTGACCTGCAGAATTTTGGGGAAAAAGACCCGTGATCCGGCCCGGGTGATCCTGGATACCCATCTTTCCATCTCGGAAAATGCACAGGTGATCAATCAAAAATCAGATGCCCCCACCATCCTTGTGACCGCTTTCCATGCCCCGGTGCAAAAAAAAGAACGCCTTGCAAAAAAAGGTGTGGTTGTGCTGGAAACAGGTCTGAAAAACAACATGCTTGATTTGCGGCAGCTCATGGTTACATTGGGAAGAATGTCCATCTCCAGCCTGCTCATTGAAGGGGGGGGAACGGTGGCGGCAAATGCCCTGGCAGAAGGCATTGTTAACAAAATGGTGTATTTTATCGCCCCCAAACTGCTGGGGGGAAGTGATGGCAAAGCCGTATTTGAAGGCAAAGGGGTAAAAAGACTGGCTGATGCCCCTGTGCTGCAGAATATAACAGTGAGCCGGTGTGATGCAGATATTCTGGTGCAGGGATATCTTACAGAACACCGATGGCCTGAGAGACCACAATAAATGGTGAAAGCTGTTAGCTGTTAGCTGTTAGCCTTCAGGCATTAGCTTAACACTTAAAACTTAACACTTAAAACTTTCATATCAAAGAGTGATAACGGGCCGGTTGCCCGGGGAAGAGAAAACCAGATGTTTACCGGTATCATAGAAAGCCTTGGCACCATCTTGCAGGTGAGATCACAAGGAGAGGGAAAAGAGCTGCATATCCGGTGTGATCTGGATTTTTCCCATACCAGGATCGGTGATTCCATTGCTGTAAACGGGGCATGCCTGACTGCGGTCCGCCTGGGAAAACATGAATTTTTTGTGGACATGGCCCCTGAAACCGTTTTTCGGACCACCTTCAAGACCGCCAAACCCGGCATGCGGGTGAACATAGAGCGGGCCATGCAGTTGTCTGCGCGCATTGACGGCCATCTGGTCTCCGGCCATATCGACGGCACCGGTACCATCACTGCCCTGGAGAAAAACAGCAATGCCGTCGTCTTGACCGTTGCCGTGGACAGGTCCCTGGCCGGGGAGATGATTGAAAAAGGATCAGTGGCAGTGGACGGGATCAGCCTGACCATCAACCAGTGTACAGAAACAGATTTTTGTGTGAGTATCATTCCCCACACCGCCGGGCTCACCACCATCGGTATCAAGCATATCGGGGATCAGGTGAATATCGAAACCGACATGCTGGGAAAGTATGTGAGAAAATTTTTAACGCAAACCACTGCCATGAATCCGGATAAGGGAAAATCAGATATCAGTATGGCGCTGCTTGCAAAGAATGGATTTTTATAACCATAAGGATTAGGATCAGATATGCCGCATTTACGCATTGAACAGGCAATTGAAAATATAAAAAAAGGCCGGATGGTCATTCTGGTGGATGATGAAGACAGAGAAAATGAAGGGGACCTCACCATGGCTGCTGAGGCGGTTACCCCGGAGGCCATAAATTTCATGGCAACATACGGCCGGGGGCTGATCTGTCTTTCCCTGGACTCCAGTATTGCAGACCGGCTGGACCTGCCCATGATGGTGGAAAACAACACCTCCCAGTTTGAAACCGGGTTCACTGTATCCATTGAGGCCAAGAAAGGGGTTACCACAGGGATATCGGCAGCAGACCGGGCCACCACCATTTTAACGGCAGTGGCAGATGATACCACCCCGGAAGATATTGCCCGGCCAGGGCATATTTTTCCTTTGCGGGCACGGGATGGCGGGGTGATGGTCCGGGTGGGCCAGACCGAAGGGTCTGTGGATCTTGCCAGGCTGGCCGGACTCAAGCCTGCCGGTGTGATCTGCGAGATCATGGATGAAGACGGCACCATGGCCCGGATGCCTTCTCTGGAGAAATTTGCCAACCAACACGGTATCGGCATCTGCACGGTGGCAGATCTGGTGAAATACCGCCTGAAGACGGAAAGTTTTGTGAAACGGGCAGCCCAGACCGTTATTCCCACAAAGGTGGGCGGGGAATTTAAGATCATTGCCTATGAAAATGACCTGGACAACCTCACCCACATCGCTCTGATCAAAGGGGAGATCGACCCGGATAAAGCCATTCTGGTGCGGGTGCATTCCGAATGCATGACCGGAGATATTTTTTCATCTTTGCGGTGCGACTGCCAGGACCAGCTGCACTGTGCCATGGCCATGATGGAAGAGGAGGGCAGCGGCGTACTTTTGTATCTGCGCCAGGAAGGCCGGGGTATCGGCCTTGTGAATAAACTCAAGGCTTATGAATACCAGCGCCAGGGACTGGATACGGTGGAGGCCAATGAAAAACTCGGGTTTGCCGCAGACATGCGGGACTATGGGGTCGGGGCCCAGATGCTGGTGGACCTGGGGGTGAAAAAGATGCGGCTTTTGACCAACAACCCCAAAAAAATGGTGGGCCTGGAAGGGTATGGTCTTTATGTGGAAGAACAGATCCCCATTGAAGTGACCCCCAACTGCCACAACAAGGGATACCTGAAATGCAAACAGGCCAAAATGGGCCACCTGCTCAACATGGACAAACACTGCTAACGTTTAGGATGAAGGAAAAAATTTCATGCCACAGATTATTGATGCAAAACTGACCGCCCAGGGAAAAAAATTCGGCATTATAGTGTCCCGGTTCAATGATTTTATTACGGCAAAGCTGGTGGACGGGGCCATGGATGCACTGGTCCGCAGCGGTGCCAAAGACCAGGATATTGTTATTGTCAAAGTGCCCGGCGCTTTTGAAATACCGCTGGCAGCCCAGAAAATGGCCTTCCAAAAAAAATATGATGCCATTATCTGCTTAGGCGCGGTGATCAGGGGCGCCACCTCCCATTATGATTATGTGTGTGCCGAAGTATCCAAGGGAATTGCCAGCGTGAGCCTGGATACCGGGGTGCCGGTTATGTTCGGCATTTTGACCACGGAAACCATTGAACAGGCCATTGAACGGGCCGGTACCAAGGCCGGCAACAAAGGGTTTGAAGTGGCCATGGGGGCCATTGAAATGGCCAATCTGGGCGAAATACTCGGGAAAATGGCATAATTTATGGGTGACCGCAGACAGTCCAGGGAAATGGCGCTCCAGGCCCTTTTTTTTGTGGACATGAACCCGTCCAAAGATTTTCAGGCAGATCTGGAAGCCTTCTGCCGGGAGAATGAAACCCTGCTCACCCCAACGGTGAAACCGTTTTTTGGGGATCTGGTGCAGGGGGTCCACGAAAATTTTCAAAAGATTGACCAGCTTCTTGAAACCTATTCCAGAAAATGGAAAATTTCCCGAATGCCGGGGGTGGACCGCAATATCATGCGCATTGCCACCTATGAGCTGCTCAAACACCTGGACATCCCCCCTTCGGTCACCATAAACGAGGCAGTGGATATCGCAAAAAAATACGGGTCCCGGGAATCCGGTCCGTTTATCAATGGTATTTTAGACCAGATCCGCCTGTCCCTTGACCGGTAAATATTTCCCGGATACATATCATTAGTAACTACACAAAATGCAATAAATGCAATTCCATAAGGAGGGTGTTTTGATAATAAAAAAACTGTCAGTCGGTCCCATCATGGCAAACTGTTTTATCTTAGGGTGTGAACAAACCAAAGAAGCGGTGGTGATCGATCCGGGGGATGATGCCGACCGGATACTCATGGAACTTGCCAAAGCAGAACTCAAAGTGACGTACCTGATTAACACCCATGGCCATTTTGACCACGTGGGGGCCAATAAGCGCATGAAAGAAGTGAGCGGCGCCACCCTTGCCATTCACCCGGATGATGCGCCCATGCTGTCCCAGTTGTCCAGATCAGCCGCGTCATTCGGTCTGGCTGCCGAGAACTCCCCGGAACCGGACATGCTGCTCAATGACGGGGACAAGGTAACTTTCGGCAGCATCACCCTTACGGTCATCCATACCCCGGGCCATTCCAGGGGCGGTATCTGCCTCTACACAGAGGGCCATCTGTTTGCAGGCGATACCCTGTTTGCCGGGTCCATCGGCAGGACAGATCTGCCTGGCGGAGATTATGATACCCTGATTGCCAGCATCAAGGAAAAACTGCTGAATCTGCCGGATGATACCACCGTTTATACCGGACACGGTCCGGAAACCACTTTGCTGAATGAAAAAAGGATGAATCCTTTCCTGAGATGAACCAGTGGGTGACACACCTGCCAAAGGTGGTCTCTGTCTGGCAGGAAGAGATTGTCCTGCCTGTTTGCCTTGGGCAGTTTGCCGCCCGGTTCAGTCACATGCCGGGCACGGTGATGCTTTTGTCCGGCGCAGACCTGGATGCATCCCAATACCATATTCTGGGTATCCTGCCCTGGCTTTCCATAAAAGGGACCGGTAAAAAGCTTGCCATCGCCTGTGAGGAAAAAAACCTGGTCCTGGATGATGATCCCTTTGTGTGTCTGCAGGCCCTGCTGGACCACTGTCACCTGAAAAATACTGATTATCTGCCGCCCATGGCAGCCGGTCTTATGGGGTATTTTGCCTACGATCTCAAGGATCTGATCGAAGACCTGCCCCAGACCTGTATGGGAACCGGTCTGCCTGATATCTGTGTGTATGCCCCGTCCATGATCCTGGTGCAGCACCGGACCACAGAAAAGACCACCCTTTTTGTGCCCATCCTGGAAAACAAAGGCTTAGGAGAGACCCCGCAGGCCTATGTCCTTCGCATGAAAAAAAAATTGTGGGATGACACCCCGGCAGCTGATTTAGACATTGGATTCTGCATTGATGCCAGGGGGCTTGTTTCCGGGTTTACAAAAGATGCATACCTGGATGCGGTAAAAAAAATCATCCAGTATCTTACGGCCGGAGATATCTACCAGGCCAACTTGTCCCAGCGGTTTGAAACCGGGTTTTCCGGCAACGCCTATGCCCTGTTTCTGGCATTGTTCCAGCGGAATCCAGCCCCGTTTTTTTCATTTATTCAGGCAGGTGACCACCAGATTGTTTCCACCTCACCGGAAAGGTTTATCAGGCAGACGGGGAACCAGGTGGAAACCCGGCCCATTAAAGGCACCATTGCCAGGGGAACCACTTCAAAAGAAGATAAAAAAAACGGTGAGATGCTTTCCAAAAGCACCAAGGATGATGCTGAACTGACCATGATCGTGGATCTCATGCGCAATGATCTGTCCAGGGTCACCACCCATGGATCTGTGCAGGTTGTGGAACACAAACGCCTGGAACCCTATGACAACGTATTTCATCTGGTGTCTGTCGTCCAGGGAGTGCTTGGGCCCGAAAAAACCGGGGTGGATCTGCTGAAGGCCTGTTTTCCCGGAGGTTCCATCACCGGGTGTCCCAAGATCCGGGCCATGGAGATCATTGATGAACTGGAACCGGTCAAGCGCCATGTGTATACCGGCTCCATCGGATATATCAGCTTTCATGACACCATGGATCTGTCCATTGCCATCCGCACGGCCACAATAAAAGAAAACCGGATTTTCTTTTCAGTAGGGGGCGGTATTGTGTATGATTCTGATCCCCTTCAGGAGTTTCAGGAAACCCTGGACAAGGGACAGACCATCATGGAAACACTGACCCGGGGTGCAGACGGGCATTGCGAAAAAGGCCCCCGGGCCTGGGTAAACGGGAAGATCGTGGACCAGGACCAGGCAATGGTGCCGGCGGATATCCCGGGATTTCAATACGGGGCAGGGGTTTTTGAAACTATCCGGGTGGAAAAAGGCAGTGCTGTGCGGCTGAGCGCCCATATCCAGCGCATGTACCGCTCCTGGCAGGCCCTGGTCGGCACGGATCCGCCGGATATCACATGGTCCAGGGTGGTGGACTTGCTGGTGAAAGAAAACAGCCTGCAAAAAGGTACAGCAGCAGTAAAGATTATCATGGCAAAACCCGGATTCCTGGCTGCCTTTGCCAGGCCCTACCGCCACCGCCTCTCTGTCCTTGGCAAAACCGGGCTGGATCTTGTGACCTACCCGTACCCCAGACAAACGCCCCTGGCAGACCACAAGACACTGAATTACCTGTTTTATGACCAGGCAGGCCGATATGCAAAAGACAACAATGGTGATGAAGCCCTGATTTTGAATCCTGACCAGACTGTTTCGGAAACCAATACCTGCAATATCCTGATCATTCAGGACAGAAAGGTCCTTGTGCCGGAATCACCCCATGTACTGCCCGGTGTAACCCTGGCTGCTGCTGTATCCGGTTTGGAGCGCCAGGGCTACGTGGCAGTATACAAACCTATCCCTGCCCGTGACCTGGCATCCTTTCCCAATATTTTTTTAACCAATGCCCTCATGGGAATGGTGCGGGTGAACCATGTGGATGGAAAAAAGATCTGCCATGAAAAAGGACTGTATGAAACGGTAAATGCCGGGATCGTGAATATTGGGGGCATGAGTTGATTTTCCCCCCTTTTTGTATACAAACTCCTCAAAAAAAAAGAGATATGTATGAATATATCAAAGATCAAGGCTGTTGTATTTGACTGTGACGGGGTGCTGTTTGATACAGCCCTGGCCAACCGCAAATTTTATGATGAGGTGCTGGCGCGTTTTGACAGACCCTCTCTGACCGATGAGCAGTTTTTACAGGTGCACATGATGACGGTTGCCAATGCAGTGGCATACCTGTTTGCCGATATCACCGATCATGCTCCTGTGTTTCACTGTCTTAAACAGATCGGATACCAAAAATTCATTCCGTACATGAAAATGGAGGACGGGCTGGCAGCGCTTCTCACAGATCTTGCAGCCCATGGCTATATCCGGGCTGTTGCCACCAACCGCACCGACACGATGCAAAAGGTGCTCGAGGATTACAGCCTGGATGACAAATTTGAGATGGTGGTCACCGCTGCAGACGTGGACAACCCCAAACCCCATCCAGAGCAGCTGGAAAAAATCATGGCCCGGTTTTCTCTGCATCCGGACCAGGTACTGTTTATCGGGGACTCCATTTATGACCAGCAGGCTGCCCGGGCAGCAGGTACTTTTTTTGCCGCCTTTAAAAAGCCCGGCCTTGAAGCAGATATCCATGCCCGGGCCATGCAGGATATTTCACAGGTTTTACAGATAAATAAATAAAATTCTTGACAAATTTGCCAATCATCATTAAATCTTACAAGATTTTTATTATAGATTTTCAATAAATGTTGAAGCAACATTTATTAGGTTTGGGTTAATATATAAACTGTAAGGAGAATGCGTTATATGTCTAAATTAGTAGCCCCCCACGGTGGAAAAGGTCTGGTATGCTGCAAGCTTGAAGGTGCTGAGCTGGAAGCGGAACTCAAAAAAGCCCAGGGCCTGAAAAAGGTCGAAATCTCTTCCCAGGTAAAAGGTGACCTTGTCATGCTGGGAATCGGTGGTTTCAGCCCCTTGAACGGTTTTATGACCAAAGCGGACTGGAAAAGTGTGTGTGAAGACTACCTGCTGGCTGATGGTACATTCTGGCCGGTGCCGGTGATGCTGGATGTTGCCAAGGAAGATGCCGCCGAGATCAAGGAAGGGGATGAAATCGCCCTGGAAAGAAACGGTGAGATCTATGCCACCATGAAGGTGGAAGAAAAGTTTGAAATGGGTGAAGACGAGAAAAAATGGGAAAGTGAAAAGGTTTATAAGGGCCACGGAGAAGAATCTGCAGACGACGTGTTCTGGAAAGTTGCCATGGAAGACCATCCCGGGGTTCAGATGGTTATGGCCAGAAAAGAGTTCTGCCTGGCCGGTCCTGTAAAAGTGCTGTCCGAGGGTGAATTTCCGGAAAAATTCAAAGGGGTTTACCTGACACCTGCTGAAACCCGCGCCATTTTTGATGAAAGAGGCTGGGCCAACGTGGCTGCCATGCAGTTGAGAAACCCCATGCACAGATCCCATGAACATCTGTGCAAAATCGCCCTGGATGTCTGTGACGGCGTACTGATCCATTCTCTTATCGGAAACCTGAAACCCGGTGACATCCCGGCGGAAGTCAGAATCAAATGTATTGATACCTTGATCAAAGGCTATTTCGTACCCGAGAATGTTGTGAATGCCGGTTATCCCCTTGACATGCGGTATGCCGGTCCCAGAGAAGCCCTTCTCCATGCCACCTTCCGCCAGAACTACGGGGTTAATAGAATGATCATCGGCCGTGACCATGCCGGTGTGGGTGACTTTTACACCCTGTTTGAGGCCCAGGAAATATTTGAGCAAATTCCCCAGCCCGAGGAAGACGGCAAAAGACTGCTGTGCGAACCGTTGAAGATTGACTGGACCTTCTACTGCTACAAGTGTGACGGCATGGCTTCCATGAAAACCTGCCCCCATACAAAAGATGACCGGGTGATTCTGTCCGGAACCAAACTGCGGCATGCCCTTTCCAACAATGAAGAGGTGGTGGACCATTTCGGCCGTGATGAAGTACTGGTTCTTTTGAGAGAATACTATGCCGGTCTCACCGACAAGGTTGAGGTAAAACTGCAGAGCCATGCAGAAGGCAGCAAGATGTAATCTGATTTAAAATTATTCAGTGTTTTATTAATAAAAGGGCCCTGTTCCAGAAAATGGAACAGGGCCCTTTGTTATATGAAAGCCGTCAGTACGCAGTACTCAGTTATCAGCTTCCAGTAGATAATTACAAATTTTCCCCTGTTGGATACTACCGGCTAACAGCTAAAGGCTAACAGCTAACAGCAATTATTGCTGGTCAATCCAGATGGCGGTCTGCGCAGACAGACCCGGCTTTGTTTTTTTCCGACCGTTCCAGTTTGAATGCCTCATTGAATATTTCCAGCAGCTTGACCAGCTGTTTGGCCATCATCACGCAATTGCCTGAGATGGCATAAAACAATATACTTAACCGTGTCTTTGAGGAATCATTGCGGATACGCTCAATCTGGTTGGCATTGAAATCATCCACCAGTTCCCGCAGATAATGAAACTGTTCCACCATTTCCTGGCAGTCCACGGTCTGTTTATTTTTCAAAGCGGTCTCCACCGTTAAAAAGATATCAAGGATGACTTTTTTGATCTCCATGAGCTCTTTTACCTGCACCGGCAAAAGGCCTTTGTGGCGGTTGGACACATGCATGGTGCTGCGGATAACCGTATCTCTGTATCCATCGGACAGTTTCTGCAGCCGCCTGATGATCTGGTAATAGTTATAGGATATCTGGTTGTCTTCCTTCTGGAGCAGGCGCAGCACCTTGAAAATATTGGCGACAATGACATTGGTGCTCAGCTGGACCTGCTTGGTGCGTTTTCTTTCCTGGCGCAGGGTGACAATGTCTTCGGTAAACAGGGCATCAAAGGTTTTGTCAAAGGATTCTCTGATGCCCCGAAGCTGCAGGGCCAGGTGGTCAAAGGTGTCAGACACGGCAGCCTGAAAATCTTCCACTTTTTCAAACTGGAAGATCTTCATCTCTTCCTTGTCTTTTGCATGGGTGTCATGTTTTTTCTTGTTATTCCAGATCATGAATCCGGCAAATACCATGAGACCGGTTATGCCGAATGCATTGAAATAAAAAATAATGCTGGCAAAGATAAAGGCCACCATAAAGGCTATAAATGCGGTCATAAACCAGCCCCCCACCACGGCCAGCACGCCGGTGATGCGGAAAACAGCACTTTCTCTTCCCCAGGCCTGGTCGGAAAAAGAGGATCCCATGGCCACCATAAAGGTGACATAGGTGGTGGACAGGGGCAGTTTCAGTGAAGTGGCAAAGGAAACCACGGCACTGGCCACCATCAGGTTGACAGATGCCCGGATCAGGTCAAAGGAAGGTTTTTCACCGGCGGAACCGGCATGGTGTTCAGTGGTAGGGGTGATTCTGGCGGCAACATGCCGGCGGACGGGTTCCGGCACAATGGTGCGCAGAGAGGCAAAAATATGGTAAAAAAAGGTCACAATCTTTCTGGACAGCCAGATGGATTCGAACCGTTCCGGGCCTTCATCCTGTTTTCCCAGACTGATCTCTGTTTCGGTCACGGTTCTGGCTTTTTTTGAAACCCACAGGGTGACGACCATTATGGATCCGGCCAGAAGCATGATAAATGTCTGGGTCTGGACAGCCTTGCTCAGGGCTGCCATGGAAATGTTCATGGGGTCTGCGGATGCCAGGGCGGTTGTAAAGGCCTTGAGGCCGGCCAGGGGCACGCCGATGAAATTGACCAGGTCATTGGCGGCAAAGGCCATTGCCAGGGCAAAGGTGCCCACCAGGACAATGGGCTTGAGAATATTGACCCGGAAAATGGAGATCAGCAGCTGCAAAATGGTGGCGGAAATGATAAATATGCCTGCCATGATGGTAAAGGTATGGTGGGCGATCCATGCCAGGCTGTTTTCATCCATGAAGGTGGCACCTTTGGCCCCTTTGATGAGAATAAAAAAGGTGATGGCGGTCATGGCCATCCCGCCCCAGACAGCGCCATACCGTGCAAGCCGTTTTTGGTAATCAAAGGTGAATAACAGCCGCGAGAAAAACTGCACCACTGCGCCTGAAAAAAAGGAGATCACAATGGACAGAAGAATTCCGCCCACAATGGCCATGGCTTTGGCGGTATTGATATAATCCCATAAGGCCATGACATTGTCAGGAGACTGCATGATTTTGATTAAAGAGATGGCCACTGCCGCCCCCAGCAGTTCAAATACAATGGAAACCGTGGTGGAGGTGGGCAGTCCATAGGTGTTGAACATGTCCAAAAGCAGGATATCGGTGATCATGACAGCAAGAAAGATCACCAGCAGCTCCGGCATGGTAAAAAACTGGGGATGAAAGATGCCTTTTCTGGCCACCTCCATCATGCCCCCTGAAAAGGTGACCCCTGCCAGAATCCCTAAGCTGGCCACAATCATGATGACAACAAAGGGGGCTGCTTTTGATCCGATGGATGAATTTAAAAAGTTGACCGCATCATTGGTTACCCCGATCATCAAATCAAAAAACGCAAACAGCAGCAAAATGCCGATAATGATATAACAGAGTTCAAGGCTCATAAATCTCTCATTTCAATAGGTTTTTCATCAAAAAAAATATGGTGACATCAAATTTTAACCATATACCAATAAATGATCCGTTACATAAACTTTTTGGCTGAAATAATCAAGGATTTGCCGGGGGGCTCAAAGGGATTTACCGGGATTTTATCTGCAGGATGGTATCATAGACCAGTTTTTTGGAAACCCTGTACCGGCTGGAAATTTCTTTTGCCAGCACTGCTGTGGGAACAGCGTCTTGTGCCATCCGATCCAGGATTACTGATTCCAGATCTGTTTGGGACAGTTTTTCCATTTCAGGGGCACCTGCCACAAACAGGGTGCATTCTCCTCTGGTATGGCCTGCTGCATCCAGGCGGGCCATGATATGGGAAAGGGGGCCTCTGATAAACTCTTCATGTAATTTGGTGACCTCCCGGGCCAGGCAGGCCTGTCTGTCTCCCAGTCCTGCCATGAGCTGATCAAGCAGAAGTCTGATTCTTTTCGGGGACTCATAAAAGATCAGGGTGGCCTGCCTGGATGCAAGTTTTTGAATGGCCCGAGTCTGCTGCTGCTGTTTTTTTGGCAGAAAACCGGCAAAGAAAAAACGGTCAGTCGGCAGACCTGCCGCGCTCAACCCTGCAATGACTGCACAGCACCCCGGGATGGGCACCACCCTGATGTTTTTTTTCAGCACTGCTGTGACAAGCCTGAAGCCCGGATCGGAGATGCAGGGGGTGCCGGCATCCGTGATCAGGGCCACATCCCTGCCCTGCTGCAGGATAAAAATCAGTTTTGCCGCCCGATGTCCTTCATTGTGCTCATGGCAGGAGATGGTGTCAGTTGCAATATTGTAATGGGACAGCAGTTTTTTTGAATGGCGGGTATCTTCTGCTGCAATCAGAAAAACCTCTTTTAAGATGCGCACCGCCCTGAAGGTGATATCCTCGAGATTGCCCACAGGGGTGGCAACAATATAGAGGGTGCCGCAGTCAGGGGAGGGGTTATCCTGAAAAGAATGCATGGGGGATATGGTTGATGCGGCAGACATCGTTTTCAGAAAGAATTTCCATTACATCAAACCGGATATGTTTTTGTCCATCCAGTGCCCGGGCTTTTATATACTGCCTGGCTGCCAGAATGATTTTTTTCTGTTTGGCCGGGGTGACCGCTTCTTTTGGCAGCCCTTTTTTTGCGCTGGTGCGGGTTTTTACCTCCACAAACACCAGGCAGTCTTCAATGGCTGCTATGATGTCAATTTCAGCAAACCGGGTGGTAAAATTGGTCTCAACAATGGTGTATCCGGATGCGGCCAGGTGCTGTGCAGCCAGTTGTTCTCCGGACCGGCCCAGATCTTTGCAGTACCTTGTCATGGCCGGATAACCCCTTTGAAAGTTCTTCTGTGCACCGGGCAGGGGCCGTGATCCAGAATGGCTTTTTTGTGAAGCACCGTGGGGTAGCCTTTGTGCTGGATAAAGTTGTAGACCGGATAGGTCTGGTGCAGGGTCGTCATGATCCGATCCCGGGTCACCTTGGCAACAATGGACGCTGCTGCAATGGATATGCTTTTTGCATCCCCTTTTATGACCGGCTGCTGTGAAATATCCATGGAAAGGGTGAATTTGCCGTCCACCAGCAGAAAGTCCGGTGCAGTATCCAGATTTTTCACTGCCCGTTTCATGGACAAAAGTGCTGCAGAAAGGATATTAGCGGCATCGATCTCTTTGTGGTCACAGATGCCTACCCCTACAGCCACAGCCTCCTGCATGATCCTGGGAAAAAACAGGTTTCTTTTTTTTTCAGACAGTTTTTTGGAATCGGTAATTCCGGGGCACGTAAAACCATGGGGCAGTATCACTGCTGCAGACACAACAGGGCCGGCAAGGGGACCCCTGCCGGCCTCGTCAATGCCTGCAATCTGTGCATATCCGTTCTGACGGACCGCTTTTTCGATCTGCCACATGGGATCAGATTCACGCAAAGCGTTTTTCTTTGATCCTGGCCGCTTTTCCGCGCAGGTTGCGCAGGTAGTAAAGTTTTGAGCGGCGTACCCGGCCTTTGGTCACAATTTCGACCTTGTCAATGATAGGTGAGTAAAGGGGAAAAATACGTTCCACCCCGACACCGCCGGATATTTTTCTCACAGTGAACCGGGCGCCTGCATGCCCTTTGGTTTTTTTGATGACAACCCCCTGGAAGATCTGGATACGTTCCTTTTCACCTTCCCTGATTTTGACATGCACCTTTATGGTGTCCCCGGAATCAAATCTCGGGATATCAAGGCGCATCTGTTCTTTTTCCAATTTCTCAATTACATTTGTCATGTTTCCTCCTGTTTCCTTATCTGTATGGCTGCATATCAGTCATTTGTCAGTCTGTCTAAATATATGGAAGCAGCAGACCGGACAGACAGATGGTTATAATCTCCTGTGCCTGTGATGGGGTCCAGCTGCAGGTCACAATTGTCCACAAGTTCCTGTGCCAGTCCCCATGCAGTGCCGAACACCAGCACATGGGACGCATTGCTGCCAAGCCGTTGCTTCAATTTTCGGGTCGAGACACTGTTTTTGTGTTTTTTGGCGCTGGTGGCAATGGTGACCACCGGCTGGTTTCTTTCTGCATAAATCTGCTCTACTGCTGTTTCAAAAGTCTGTGTCACCCGGACCAGTTCCAGGGCCTGTTTTCTGGACGGATTCAGGCGGCCGCCCGCACCATGGGTCCAGTGGCGGATGACCTGGTCTGCCAGATCTGCCTGGTCCTGAAAGGGGGTGATCACATAAAACCCCCTGACACCAAAGGTCATGGATGCCCGGGCCATATCATGCAGATCAATGGTGGTCAGGGCAGAACCGATGGGTTCATTTTTTTTGTTCACCACCGGAAAATGGACCAGGGCCAGGTACAGGTTATCCATGGATAAAAGAATCCAGCTTTTTGCACCATTGCTGCAGTATAACCTTTTCCTGCGGGCTGGGGCTGTTTTTTTCAAACAGATCCGGCCGTTTAATAAAGGTGCGCGCAAGAGAGGACCGGGTCCGCCATTGTGCAATCTTTCCATGGTCCCCGGATAAAAGCACATCCGGTACTGCATCTCCCATAAAGGTTTTTGGCCGGGTATACTGGGCATGTTCCAGCCGGTCATCCATAAAGGAATCCGATGCATAGGAGTCGCTGCTGCCCAGCACCCCCGGTATCAGGCGGGACACCGCATCCATGACCACCATGGCGGCCAGTTCTCCGCCGGTCATGACATAGTCACCCACAGAAATTTCTCTGTCCACCAGCCGGGTGATAACCCGCTCATCAATACCTTCATACCGGCCGCACACAAAAATCAGTGCGGTTTCACTGCGGGCAAGATCCAGGGCCATCTGCTGGTGAAAGGATTCCCCCTGGGGGGTCATCAATACCACCCTGGCATTGGGGGATTCTGCCTTTGCCTGATTGACGGCTGCTGCCAGGGGTTCAGGCTTCATCACCATGCCGCTGCCTCCGCCATAGGGCCTGTCATCCACGGTGTGGTGCCGGTCCCGGGAAAAATCCCGGATCTGGATGGTTTGGCCCGAAATGATACCCTGTTTGATGGCACGGCTGATCATGCCGTGGTCAAAAAAGGCCTGTACCATCTCGGGAAACAGGGTTAATACAAAAAAATCCATGGCAGAAACCTATTCATATCCCTGGGGCAGACAGGTTGTGACGGTTTTGTTCTCAAGATCCACTTCTGTCACAAACTTGTGGTGCATGGGCACCAGAATCTCTTTGCCGTTGTTTTTGATCACCAGCACATCATGGGCCCCGGTGGGAATGATGGTCTCAATGACCCCCAGGTCTCCGCGGTTTTTGTCAACGACTTTCAGGCCGAACAGATCTTCCCAGTACCAGACGTCTTCTTCCGGGTCCGGCAGCTGCTGCCTGGCCAGTAAAAGCTCTTTGCCAACCAGATCATCTGCCGATTCCCGGGTGTTAACCCCTGACAGAAGCACCAGCATATCTTTTTTCCGGTCAATGCATTTTTCTATGACATAGGGCCTGGCATCGTTTTCGTTTTCAGCTCTCAAAAACACCCGGCTTTTCAAGGCATAGATATCTGAAGATTCTGCAAAAGACCTGACCTTGACTTTGCCGTCCAGTCCGTGGACACCGGTTATCTTTCCCATGACCACCAGGTCATCCGGGTTGGGCGGATCATCCGGGCCTGTGTCTGATGATGCTGTTTTACTCAATGATCTCCAGAACCGTTCTTTTTTTCAGCTTGGTGGAAGCAGCACTCAAAATGGTTCTCATGGCCCGGGCTGATCTGCCCTGTTTGCCTATCACCTTACCCAGATCCTCTTTTGCCACCTTGAGTTCCAGAACAGATGTCTGATCTCCGACAACTTCCGATACCTGGACCTGTTCAGGGTTGTCCACCAGTGCCTTGGCAATGTATTCTATCAGCTCTTTCATACCTCCATCTCCTTGCAGTCATGCGGGGTGAGAAGAATACCGGGTGTGTCATAAAAGCGCAGGGTCAGGTGCGCAGGTTCAGGCGGATGCAGCCTGTTCAGTTGCGGCAGCCTGTTCCGGTGCAGCGGCCTGTTTTTTCAGAATGCTTTGCACCGTGGTGGAGGGTTTGGCACCCTTCTCCAGCCAGTATGCGATTCTGTCCTGCTTCAACACGATGGCAACCGGCTCGGTCATGGGGTCATAGGTGCCCAGGGCTTCTAAAAATCTGCCGTCTCTGGGGGCCTCAATGTCAGCTGCCACAATTCTGTAAAAGGGTTTTTTCTTGGTGCCTTTACGGGTCAATCTGATTCTAACGGACATATTTTATTTTCTCCTTAAAACGGCAGCATGCCTTTTAATGACCGCATGCCGCCTTTATTAAACTTCTTGATCATTTTCATGGACTGGGTGTAGCTTTTCAACAGCTTGTTGACATCCTGGACACTTGTCCCGCTGCCAAGGGCAATTCTTTTTTTCCGGGAGGCCTTTATGATTCCGGATTTTTCTCTTTCTTCCGGGGTCATGGAATTGATGATCGCCTCGATTTTTACAAACTCCCTGTCATCGATATCCACCCCCTTGAGCTGCTTTTTGCTCATTCCCGGCAGCATGCCCAGCAGATCCTTGACAGACCCCATTTTCCGGACGGTTTTCATCTGGTTTTTGAAGTCTTCTAAAGTAAACGCGTTCTGCCGCAGCTTTTTTTCAAGGGACTTGGCTTCCTTTTCATCCACTGCATCCTGGGCCCGTTCAATAAAGGAAAGGGTATCTCCCATGCCCAGAATTTTGGATGCCATCCGGTCCGGGTGGAACGCTTCCAGGGCAGTGGATTTTTCTCCCACACCGATGAACTTCAACGGCTTGCCTGTCACCGCTTTGATGGACAGTGCCGCACCGCCTCTGGCATCCCCGTCCATTTTGGTCAGGATGACCCCGGTCAGGTTCAGGCGCTGGTCAAATGATCCGGCAATATTGACAGCATCCTGGCCGGTCATGGCATCCGCCACCAGAAGGATTTCCGATGGGTTCACCCCTTTTTTAAGGGTTTCCAGCTCCGCCATCAGGGTATCATCCATGTGCAGGCGCCCGGCAGTGTCATACAAAAGGGTGTCACATCCCTGTTCCCTTGCTGCCAGTTGCGCATTCTGGCAGATGCCCAGGGGTTTCATGTCAGCTGTGGTGTCAAAGACCGGCAGATCCAGCTGGGTGCCGATTCTTTTCAACTGGTCAATGGCTGCCGGCCGGTATACATCCACCGGCACCAGAAACGGCTTTCTTCCCTGTTTGCGCAGGTACAGGCCCAGTTTTCCGGCGGTGGTGGTTTTACCGGATCCCTGCAGTCCCACCAGCATGATGGATCCCATGGAGCTGGTGCCAAAATCAAGGTCCTGGTGTTCAGACCCCATCATCCGGGTAAACTCATCATACACGATCTTGATGACCTGCTGCCCGGGGGTCAGGCTCTGCATGACCTCCTGGCCCAGTGCCCGGCTCTTTATATCTGAAATGACATTTTTTGCAACCTTATAATTGACATCAGCCTCAAGAAGTGCCATTCTAACCTGTTTGAGACCATCTTCAATGTTTTTCTCATTCAGGGTGCCATGACCTTTTAATTTTTTAAAGACCGAATCAAGCCTGTCACTCAAACTTTCAAACATAAAAAGACCACCCTCAAAATATCAAATCAAATCATTGAATTTAGACCAGAACCCGTGATAAGTCAAGGAAATAATATATTTGTGAGCAGGCAAAAATCCATGGAAAATATTTTAAATTATACCAGAGAAGACCTTTCTTTGTGGCTTGAAAAAAACGGTATCCGTTCCTTTCGTTCCGGCCAGGTGTTCAAGTGGCTCTATTTGAAACTGGTAAAAGATTTTGAACAGATGACCGATCTTGGCAAAGACCTGCGTGCGCTGCTGTCCAGCCATTTTTATCTTGACTGTCTGACACTGGCAGACAAACAGGTGTCAGCTGATACCACAACAAAATATCTGTTCAGGCTCACAGACGGTTCTTTTATCGAGTCTGTGCTCATTCCGGAAAAAGACCATTTTACCCTGTGTGTTTCCTCCCAGGTGGGGTGTGCCATGAACTGCCGGTTCTGCCTGACCGCAAAGGGCGGATTTGTCAGAAACCTCACCGTGGGTGAAATCATTGCCCAGATCCGGGAGGTGCGGATCTTTCTGGCCCAAAATCATCTGGACCCGCTGAGATTGTCCAATATCGTGTTCATGGGCATGGGGGAGCCTCTGGCCAATTATGATGCCCTGGTCCAGGCACTGGAAATTATCACAGACACCGATTTTGGCATGAAGTTTTCAGCAAGACGGGTCACTGTATCCACCTGCGGTCTTGTACCGGGAATCCTGGCCCTGGGAAAGACCTCTTCCGTCAACCTGGCCGTATCTCTCAATGCCACGGACAACCGGACCAGATCCCGGCTCATGCCGGTAAACAACACCTATCCGCTGGAAAAACTGCTGGCAGCCTGTGAGGATTTTACTATGAAGCCCAGAAACAAGATCACCTTTGAGTATATTCTGATCAAAGGGGTCAATGATACCCCCGGGCATGCCAGGCACCTGGTCAGGCTGCTTGCCCCGGTCCGGGCCAAGGTCAACCTCATTGCATTCAACCCGCATCCGGGCTGTGACATGGCACCGCCTGATCCAAAAACAGTGCAGGCATTTCTCCAGATTCTGCTGGACAGCCATATGACGGCCATCCTCAGGAAAAGCAAAGGTGCCGATATTCTGGCGGCCTGTGGTCAGCTCCGGGCCTGGCAGATGGATGCCAATGCCATTGAAACCCTTTAAAATATCCTTATATTCTGTAACAGGATTGACATATGGGCGCATTCCTGGAAAAATATACCAAACCCGTAAATGTGAATGGAAAAAATCATGACTGATGTCAGTTTGGAAAACAAAAAAGTTCTCATTGTTGATGATGAACCGGATGTGCTGGATTCTCTGGAAGAACTGCTGGATATGTGTACGGTTGTGCGGGCCCAGTCCTTTGAAGAAGCTGACCGGCTGTTACACGAGCAGCAGTTTGATATCGCGATACTGGATATCATGGGGGTGGACGGTTACCAGTTGCTGGAAATCGCCAATAAAAAGGAGGTTGTGACCGTGATGCTCACAGCCCATGCCTTAAGCCCTGAAAATATCAAAAAATCCTATCTCGGAGGGGCATGTTCCTATATCCCCAAAGAGGAAATGATCAATATTGAAACCTTTCTGCTGGATGTCCTCAAGGCAAAAAAAGAGGGCAAAAATCCCTGGACCAGCTGGTACATGCGCCTGGCCTCTTTTTGTGAAAAAAAATTCGGCAAGGACTGGGACAAGGATGAAAAAGAGTTCTGGGAAAAAATGATCTATTATTGATCTAAAATATTGATCTAAAAACAGATCCTCCATTGGTTCCGGTCAGATCATCAGGTCCGTGAAATCGGACGCAGCAGGGGTGGTGACCCTGATTCGGGTCTGCCGCCCTTTTGCTGTAATCTTTATCTCTGATATCTCACCAGGTACGGCTTTGGTGTAGGCAGCGGTCATGGCTGCCGCAGTTGTGATCTGCGCATTGTCGTAACTGCCCAGGAGCAGGCAGACAGGCCCTGGAAGATCGGCATGGTCCAGGCGGACATCATGTGCCGGGTCATACCAGGCCAGGATCTGCTGGTTGTCATGCATGGACCTTCCCATCACCAGTTTACACCCATCTGTGAGCCGGAAATGCCGGCCGTATTTGAGCAGGTGCAGGTGCCGTACTTCCCAATTTTTCTGGACATACAACAGGTCTTTGAGCCGGATGGAAAACTGTTTGTCCGTGAGCAGGCATCCGCCGGCAGGGGCCGGATATTCGCTGATACCCAGCTTTTTGGCCAGTGCCATCTGGGGTTTTCTGGTCCGGCCGCTGATGCCCAGCAGTTTTGTTCTGTCCACCAGGCCCTGTGTTTCCATGGGGGTTTCCGCCAGGCACAAGGCGCTTAAGGGTCTGAGTATAGCGCCCTTGAAAAAGCTGTTTTTTTCCACATACTGGAGGGCATTTTTTGTCTGGGATTTGGGCCGCTGCCCCACCACCTCTCCGCTGAACAAAAAATCAAATCTTTGTTTGTTCATGATATGTCCTGCTTTTTCAAACATCAGGGCATGGCAGTCCATGCAGGGGTTCATGTTCTTGCCGAATCCTGCTTTGGGGGCGGACATCATCTGCATGTATGCTGTGGTGATATCCTGGACCAGAAGGGGGATGCCGCAGCATTCCGATGCTTTTCTTGCCTTTTCAGCAGAAAAAAACGGGGTTTCAAAACTGACCCATGTCACGTCAATGCCCTGGTTTTTGAGCACCAGTCCCGCCAGCATGCTGTCCAGCCCGCCGGAACACAACCCCAATGCCCTGACAGGGCTTGTACTTTTTTTTTGCGTCATATATAAAGTTCTTTCATGAACAAGGCTGATATTATATTTTTGCTCCAGACATTAAAAGACCGGTATCCGGATGTCAAGACCCAGCTTGTGCACAAGACCCCGTTTCAGCTGCTGACGGCAACAATTTTGTCTGCACAGTGCACAGACCGGCAGGTCAACCAGGTCACACAGCAGCTCTTTGCCCGGTTTCCGGATCCCCGTGCATTGGCAAAAGCCTCTTTGGCAGACATCAAAAAGCTGATCTATTCCACAGGATTTTACAACAACAAAGCCAAAAACATCAAGGCCTGTGCCCGGGCCCTGCTGGACCGCCATAACGGGCAGGTGCCCGATGATTTGGACCTTCTGGTGAAACTGCCCGGTGTGGGGCGCAAAACAGCCAATGTGGTCCGGTCCGCTGCCTTCGGCCGTCAGGCCATTGTGGTGGACACCCATGTGCTGCGCATATCCTTTCGCCTGGGTCTGACCAAAAACCGTGATCCGGTGAAGGTGGAATTTGATCTCATGAAGATCATCCCCGAATCCGCCTGGAGTGATCTGTCTTTGCAGCTTATCTATTTTGGAAGGGAGATCTGTGATGCCAGAAAACCATTGTGCAAAACGTGTCCCCTGTTTGACATCTGCGTGTTTAAGGGTAAGGGATAAAACAGTATGAACCCAGGATCCCGGATGAAAACGGCGGCTGTTTTCATGTTCCGGCTGGTGCGGGTGGCCCTGGTGCTGGCAGTTGCCTGGGCCGGCGCCTTTTGGCTCTATGAGAACCGGACCACACCTGAGAAAGAAACCAAACAGGACCCGGTGCCCATGGTCCGGGTGATGCCCCTTTCCCCTGAATCCAAAGTGATGACCGTGACCGCCTTTGGAACGGTGGCACCCCGCAGGCAGGTGAGAATATCTCCGGAGGTGCCCGGCCGCATCAACACCCTGCACCCCGGTTTTGCGGCCGGGGGGGCATTTGAAAAAAACGACCTGCTGGTGGGGATTGATCCGGAGCCGTTCCGCCTGGATCTTCAGGCGGCACAGGTAAGGATCAGCCAGGCACAAGCAGATATCCGCAGCCTGGAACAGGAGATAAAAAACCTGGAAAAAGACAAAGACCTGTACCAGGCTGCCCTGGCCCTGGCCCAAAAAGAGCTGGGCCGTGTAAAAAATCTGAGCGCCCGGGATTTTGCATCCCAAAACACCCTGGACAGGGCGGAACAGCAGGTTGTATCTGCCAGAATCCAGCGCCAGGCCGTCATAAGCCGCCTGGCAATGACCACGCCGCTTATGGCCCAGAAACAGGCAGTTTTGGCCATGGCGCGGGTGGATGTACAAAAAGCGGATCTGTCACTGCAGAAAACACAGATCCGGGCGGATTTTGACGGTTTTGTTCTGGTTCGGTCTGCCCTGGTCGGAGAATATGTCACCCCGGGCCAGGTCCTGGCCGTTATCTATGAAAAAGGGGCCCTGGATGTGGAGGTGAAAATCCCCATGGAGGAGATGCAGTGGATCCGAATGGATTCTGCCGGAGGAATCCAGCCAGAGGCCCGGGTGACACTGGCCAATATGGATACCATGGCTGATCAGGCCTGGGCGGCGGCTGTGGCACGGGAGCATGCTGCTGTGGATGAACAAACCCGGACCCTGCCTTTGACCCTGGAGATTAAGGGACCCCTGGAAAATGACCATCCCCCCGGCATGGACCTGAAGCCGGGATCTTTTGTCAAGTGCCGGATCTTTGGCCGACAAAAGGGCCAGGTGTTTACCGTCCCCAGGCACCTGCTCAAGCCGGGAGGCCAGCTGTTTCTGGCCACGGACGGGCACCTGGAGATACGGCCGGTCCGGGTTTTGCGCAAAGTGGCGGATGCGGTATACATCGATGCCGGCCTTGATCCCGGGGACCAGGTCATTACCACGCCGGTGCCCGGGGCTGTGGAGGGCATGGCCTTAGACATCCGGGCAGACGGGGAATAGGGCATGCGCTTTCTGGGCAAATGGTCGGTGGAACACCGGGTATCGGTGAACCTGATCATGGTGTTTGTCATTGCAGCAGGCCTGTTCACGGTGCTGCACATGAAACGGGAGATGTTTCCCCAGTTCTCCTTAGACATGATCCATATAGATGTGCCCTATCCGGGTGCCTCTCCGGAAGAGGTGGAAGAGGGCATCTGCATCAAGATCGAAGAACAGCTCAAGAGCCTGGAAGATATCAAGGCCATGTATGCCACAGCCCTGGAAGGCCATGGATCTGTAACCATTGAGCTGTTTGCCGGCACAGACATCACAGACAAACGCAATGAGATAAAAACCCAGATCGATTTGATCGACTCCTTTCCCGTGGATGCAGAAGATCCGGTGATCACGGAAATCAAGAACAATGAGCCGGCCATTTATGTGGCGGTTTACGGGGATGTGTCAGAACAGGTGCTGCGGGATACGGCGGAAAAAATCAGAGATGACCTGGTGGACACCGAGGCAATCTCCCTTGCATCTTTGATCGGGGCACGGGAGTTTGAGATCTCCATTGAAGTGTCTGAAACAGATTTGAGGCAATACAACCTGTCCTTTGACCAGGTAGCCCGGGCCGTTAAAACCGGCAGCGTTGAATCCCCCGGTGGTCTGATCAAAGCGCCGGGGGGTGAATTTCTGGTGCGGGCCAAGGGCAAGCGGTATACAGAAGAAGATTTTGCCCAGATTCCCCTGAAGGCACAGGCAGACGGCACCGTGGTGCAGGTGGGGGATGTGGCAGATGTGAAAGACGGGTTTGAAGACACGGATCTTCTGGCCCGGTTCAATGGAAAACCTGCGGTCATGGTGGTGGTGAACCGCACCGATGACCAGGATACCATTGCCATTTCCGAAACAGTCATCTCCTATCTCCAGGAAAACCAGGCCCGCATGCCCAAAGGGATCACCCTGGGGTACTGGTTTGACATGGCAGACATGGTCCAGGAGCGCATCGACCTGCTGCTGAAAAACGGGTGGCAGGGGATTGTTCTGGTGTTTATTGTTCTGGCCCTTTTTCTGGACCTGGGGCTGGCTTTCTGGGTGGCGGCGGGAATCCCTATCTCGTTTATGGGTACGTTTCTGGTTCTGGATTATATCGGGGCCTCCATCAACATGCTCACATTGTTTGCATTTATCATGACCCTGGGTATTCTGGTGGATGATGCCATCATTGTGGGAGAGAATATCTACACCCATTTTCGTATGGGAAAATCACCGAAACAGGCGGTCTTAGACAGCATGGACCAGATCGGAGGACCGGTGGTCATGGCCGTGACCACCACCATTGTGGCATTTTTGCCCCTGATGTATATCACCGGTATCATGGGAAAATTTATTTCCGTCATGCCCCAGGCTGTGATCTGCATTCTGGCTATATCCCTGGTGGAGGCGTTTGTGATTCTGCCTGCCCACCTGGCCCATACCCTGGAACCGGCCCGGTCCCACAGACCCATGGTCTACAGGATGTTGTTCTTCTGGTTTGAATGGATCAAAAAAGAGATCCTTGCGCTGCACAAACAGGCCAGACAATGGGTGGAAACAACCCAGGACCGGGTGATCCGGCGCCTTTACACCCCGCTGCTGCACTATTGTGTCAAAAATCGGTACTTTACCCTGGCCCTGGGCGCAGGATGCCTGATTGTCAGCATCGGCGCCATTGCCGGTGGCCATGTGCCTTTTGTTTTTTTTCCCAAGACCGATTCCAACTGGATGATCTGCGAGGTGGTTTATCCCCTTGGCACACCCTTTGAAGTCACAGAAGCCTCTATCAAACAGATTGAAAACGGGGCCTTTGCCCTGAATGATGCATTCCGGGACCAGGTGACAGGCCGCCGGGATCTGGTGAAAAATGCATTTTCCCTGGTGGGTGTCATCCCCCGCCGGGACTGGAAGCCCGGGGTGTATGGGGGACATTGCGGCCAGGTCTGGATCGAGATACAGCCGGCAGGATTCCGTGCCCATACCTCCGCATCACAGGTAACGGCCCGGTGGCGGGAACTGGCTGGAGGCATCTTAGGAGTGGAGCAGATCACCTATACCATTGTCAGCGGGGGCCCCGGGGGAAACCCCATTGAGATCCAGCTGGCCGGTTCCGACCTGGAAGGGCTCCAGAAGGCAGCCGATGCCCTGAAGACGGAAATCGCATCATATCCGGGCACCTTTGATGTGACCGATAATTTCAGGCCCGGTAAAATGGAAAAACAGATCCATATCCGCAAGGGAGCGGCATCATTAGGGGTGACCATGGCGGATATCGCCACCCAGCTGCGCCAGGCCTACTACGGGGATGAGGCAGTCAAGGTCCAGCGGGGCAGGCATGATATCAAGGTCATGGTCCGGTATGCCGAAAAAGAGCGGGAAACAGAGGCCAGTATTGAAGCGCTTCGGATAAGGACCCCGGACGGCCGGCAGATCCCTTTGAACCAGGTGGCCCGTCTGGAGACCAGGCAGGGATATGCGGCCATCCAGCGGGTGGACCGGCACCGGGTGATCACGGTGATTTCCGATATTGATGAAGAAACAGCCAATGCACAGAAAATCGTGGAAGATCTCAAGACCGGGTTTCTGCCGGATCTTGCCACCCGGTTTCCCGGTGTGATTTATGACCTGGAGGGCCAGGCCCGGCGCACCGAAGAATCCATAGACAGCCTGACCAAGGGATTTTCCTTTGCCCTGATGGTGATGTTTCTGCTGCTGGCCAGCCAGTTTCGGTCCTATGTCCAGCCGATGATCATTATGATCGCAATTCCGTTCGGTCTCGTGGGTGCGGTTGCCGGCCATTACATCATGGGTCTGGATATCACCATCATCAGCATATTCGGCATCGTGGCCCTGTCCGGCATTGTGATCAATGATTCTTTGATCCTTATCGATTTTGCCAATGCCGGGGCCCGTCAGGGTAAAAAGGTGGTGGAGGCAGTGGTTACAGCAGGGAAAAACCGGTTCAGACCGGTGCTGCTCACCTCCATCACCACGGTGGCAGGCCTGTTTCCATTGCTTCTGGAAACCAGTTTCCAGGCCCAGTTTCTCATTCCCATGGCCGTGAGCATCAGCTTCGGCCTGGCCGCCGCCACCTGCCTGACCCTGTTGTTTGTGCCGGCATTGTACGTTATTATCCAGGACCTGGCGGGTGTGTTCACCCCGAGCAAAGAAAGTCGGACCCTGCCGGAAAAAAAAGAATAACCGCGGGTTGTTAAAGGCTGTAAAACCGGTTGTTAAAGGCCGTAAAAAGGATGTGAAATGGACAATATCTTTACTGAAAATTTCTGGATCCATGAATGGGAAAAAACCAAATCCGATGACACCTGCGCGGTGCACAAAGGGTATGCCACCCCTGAATACTGGGACAAGGCAGCTGCCACCTATAATAAAGGCAAAAAAGAGCGGCAGCACAGAAAAGTGTTAAAAACCCTGGACCGGTTCCAGGAAGCCGGCTTGCTCAAAAAAGGCATGACCGTACTGGACATCGGCTGCGGTACTGGAGACCTGGCCCTGGGACTGGCCAAGAAAGGGGCACATGTCACAGCCCTGGATTTTTCTTCTGCCATGCTGGACCGGGTTGCCCAAATCATTCCGCCGCAGTTGTCGGATCAGATCGATCTATGCTGTGAAAACTGGCATGATATTGATATCAAAAAACAAAGATGGGAAAGCCGGTTCGATCTTGTGATCGGGTTTATGGCACCGGCATTGTCCACATCCAAAGCGTTTTTTAAAATGATGGCCTGCGGAAAAAAAGGGTTCGCCATCCGGGGATGGGCTGCCAAAAAACCTGATCCGGTCATGGCAGCCCTGTGGGAAAAGATCATGGACAAGCCCCTGGAGGACCGGCCTCAGTCTATTCTGTACAAGATCAATCTGCTGTTTTCCATGGGTATTTTTCCCGATATCTGGTTTGACACCATGGTATGGGACCAGACAGCCACCCTGGACCAGGAGATGCAGAACCAGGTGGCTTTTTTTGAAAAGGTGAGCCCCGGGCCCCAACCCCAGCTCAGGCAGATCATCCGCACCTGTCTTGAAAGCATGCAAAAAGACGGCAGCATCAGCAGACAGCAGAAAGGGCTCACCGCCACGGCGGTCTGGGTCAAAGACCGGTGGTGAAGATTCTCAGTGCCGGATATGGGTCAGACTGGTGATGATAAGGGAGCGCACATGGTCGTCATCCAGAGAATAGTACACAATTTTTCCCTGGCGCCGGTTTTTGACGATTTTAAGCCCCCTGAGAATGCGCAGCTGGTGGGATACGGCAGATTCGCTCTGGCTGCAGATGGCGGCAATATCACAGACACAATGCTCTGTGTCCAGAAGACACAGCACAATCTTCAGCCGGGAGGGATCACCCAGGGCCTTGAATATGGCCGACATCCCCATGATATCTTCCGGGGCAGGCAAAGAGAGCAGGGTGGCGCTTACCTTTGCAGCATCAATGCATTTTTCTGAACACACATCCAGCTCTTTTTCGTGCATGTCCATTATTCCTGGTTCTGTTTTCTGTGGGGACAGGCATCAAGGGTGTCGATAAACGCCACAAATTTTTTAAAGGTGTGGGTGTCCATGGCATGCTCCATGCGGCAGGCGGTCTCATCTGCCCGGTCTTCATCCACGCAAAGTATCCTGAACAAAAAATCCTTGAGCACGATATGGCGGTGTGCAATCTTTTTTGCAATTTTTTCCCCTTCAAGGGTCAGGGTCACATACCCGTAAGGCTCATAATTGATCAGGTTCTGGGAAGCCAGTTTTTTGAGCATCCCGGTGACAGAGCCTCTTTTGATATTGAGTTTTGCAGCAATATCCTTGGATCGGGCCACCGTGTTTCTGGTCTGCAGTTCCAGTATGGTTTCCAGATAATCTTCCAGGCTTTCGGAAAGGGGAATGGTTTTTTCCATGGGGGTTCCTCCATTTTGTATTCCTTTTCTTTTTATATCCCATTGATATAGTAAGTCAAATAAATATTTTTATATTTATTTGATAATGTTATTGACAATATTAAAAGTTAGCTATATAAAACTTCGAAAGCAACAACTGAATATGGTTTTTACATATATATTCACACAAAGGAGAAAACCAATGCCGTACATCCAATTGAGGCAGATGCAGGTGAACCAGACCGGCATCATTGCCGGTATCAAGGCCAGGGGCGAACTGGGCACAAGGCTTCGGGACATGGGTCTGGTTCCGGGCAAAGAGATCCGCATCCTGGGCAAAGCCCCGCTGTATGATCCGGTGTCGCTGCGAATCATGGGATTCACCCTGACCCTGCGTAACAATGAAGCAGACCATATTCTTGTGGAGGTCAATTAAAATGGGTATCGCCATTGCGCTGGCCGGCAACCCCAATTCCGGCAAAACAACGTTGTTCAATGTTCTCACCGGTGCCAGACAGCACGTGGGCAATTATCCCGGGGTGACCGTGGAAAAAAAACAGGGCAGATGTGTATCCGGCAGTGATGAATTTCATGTGGTGGATCTGCCGGGCACCTATTCGTTGAGTGCCTATTCCTTAGAAGAGGTGGTGGCCAGAGATTTTATCGTCAAGGAACAGCCGGCCATGGTTGTCAACATCGTGGATGCATCCAACCTGGAGCGCAACCTGTATCTGACCCTTCAGTTCATGGAAATGGGTATCAGTGTGTGCATTGCTCTGAATATGATGGATGTGGCAAAAAAACGCGGCATTGACATTGACATTGCAAAATTGTCTTCCCTGCTGGGGTTGCCGGTGGTGCCCATGGTGGCCCGGACCGGCAAAGGCAGAGATGATCTGCTCAAAATCGTGGCAGACCATGCCAAAACCCGGACCAGATCCTTGAAGATATCCTATGGCCGGGATATTGACGAAGCCCTGGATGAGATGGTGGAAAAGATCAGTTCTGAACATTTTCTGACCGACCGATACCTTCCCCGGTGGGTGGCATTAAAATACCTGGAAAATGATGTGCAGATCCTGGAAATGGGAAAAGAACAGAACCCGCAGATGGATACCTGGCTGTCATCTGTAACCCGGAAACTGACCCATCACCTGGATACCACCCTGGACACCCATCCGGAAGGCATGATCGCAGATCAGCGCTACGGGTTCATTACATCCATCCTCAAACAGGGGGTGATGACCTGTACCCGGGACAAAAACCGGATTGAAACCTCTGATAAAATTGATAAAATTGTCACCCACAGGTTCCTGGGCCCCATGCTCATGGTGGCCGTGCTCATGGGGTTGTATCAGTTCACCTTTGCCTACAGTGCGGTACCCGTGGGATGGTGTGAGGGTTTTTTCGGGTGGCTTGCGGGCAGGGTGGACGGCCTGCTGTCAGATGGGCTGCTCAAATCCCTTGTGATTTCCGGTATCATTGACGGGGTCGGCGGGGTTTTGGGATTTGTGCCGTTGATAATGTTCATGTTTTTGGGGATATCCTTTCTGGAGGATACCGGGTACCTGGCCCGGATGGCATTCATGCTGGACCGGATTTTCCGGCTGTTTGGTCTGCATGGCGCATCAGTCATGGCTTTTATTGTATCCGGCGGCATCGCCGGGGGCTGTGCCGTGCCCGGTGTCATGGCAGCCAGGACCCTCAAGTCTCCCAAAGAACGGCTGGCCACGCTGCTCACCGTACCTTTCATGAACTGCGGGGCCAAACTGCCTGTGTACGCCCTGTTGGTGGCGGCATTTTTCAGTGAAAACCAGGCCCGGGTCATGTTCATCATCACCCTGATTTCCTGGGTGGGGGCCCTGCTGGTGGCAAAACTGCTGCGATCCACGGTTATACAGGGGCCGGCCACCCCCTTTGTAATGGAACTGCCGCCCTATAGGTTGCCCACCTTCAAGGGCCTGGCCATCCATACCTGGGAGCGGACCTGGCAGTATATCAAAAAAGCGGGTACGGTGATTCTGGGGATTTCCATTATTCTGTGGGCCATGATGACCTTTCCCCGGCTGGATACCGCAATAACGGCTGATCCTGCCCAGGTCGGCACCCAGCAGGCGGCGGCCCGGCAGACAGACGAAGAAAAAGTGGACCAGGCTTCGGCAGCCCTGCGGCATTCCATTGCCGGCCGCATGGGGACGGCAATGGAGCCAGTGACCCGTCTGGCCGGATTTGACTGGCAGACCAATATTGCCCTGGTGGGGGGATTTGCCGCCAAAGAGGTGGTGGTGTCCACCCTGGGAACCGCCTATTCCCTGGGAGATGTGGATCCCGAGGATGCAGGATCTTTGTCCGAGCGGCTGCAGTCTGCCCCTGGATGGGGGCCCATCACCGCCTTCAGCCTGATTCTGTTCACCATTTTTTACTCTCCTTGTTTTGTTGCCGTGGTCTGCATTGCAAAAGAAGCCGGATCATGGAAATGGGGGGCGTTTTCCATGGCGTTCAACACCCTGCTGGCCCTTGGGGTGTCCATCGCGTTTTTCCAGACCGCCACCTGGATCATGTCATAACCATTGTTCATAAACCTGAAGGTGTCCTGTGCCTTATCCTGCAAAAGATTTGGGAAAGATGCGATTCACCTCACCGGAATGGTATGTCCATGTTATAAATTTTGCTGGAATTTCGCTAATTGTCGCTGTTTGGGTTGTCATGGGAAAAAACAATATTATAGTATAGTAATTATTGACTGCAAACCCCAATGCATAGCAGAGGTGTTATATGACCGATGACAACAGGCCCATTACCCCTGAAATTGTGAATGGTGACGGTGAAGAGGAAACAGAAAACAAAAAAAAACAGCAGAACACCGGCGGCCAGCTTATTACGCAGAGCCATAAACCCGATATCCTGTATATAGTGCCCATTACAGGACGTCCCCATCTGCCGGCCCAGGTACAGCCTTTGGTTGTGAGCAAACAGCGGTGGGAAAAAACCCTGGCAAAGGCGGCCAATGACTCCCACAGCCTGCTGGGGCTCAGCTATCTGTCAGAAGTTAAAGGAAAATATGTCTATAAAGAGGATTTTCCTGAAGTCGGCTGTGTGGTGCGGATGCTCAACATGGTGGAGGTGGAGGACAATATTCAGTTCATTGCCCAGGGTCTGGAACGTTTCAAAATCAAGAAGTTTTTATCTGACAAACCCCCTTTTGTGGTCCAGGTGGAGTATTTCAAGCAGCTAAAAGAGGATGAGGACAAACTCAAGGCCTATGCCATCTCCATCATCAGTTCCATCAAACAGCTGCTCTCTTTGAATCCGCTGTATTCAGAAGAACTCAAACAGTATTTGGGCCGGTTCAGCCCGGATCAACCCTCTCCGTTGACGGATTTTGCCGCCGGCATCACCACGGCATCAGGGGATGTGCTCCAGGAAATCCTGGAAACCGAATCTGTTATAGAACGCATGAAACAGGTGCTCATGCTGCTGCAAAAGGAAATTGAAATTGCCAAGCTCCAGACCAAGATCCGCAAGGATATCAATACCCAGGTGGATGAGAACAAGCGCAAATTTTTTCTCAAGGAACAGCTCAAGGCCATCCAGAAAGAACTGGGGATGCAAAAAGATGACAAAACCTCGGATGTGGACCGGTTCAAACAGCGATTTGAAGCGCTTGATCCGCCCGAAGAGGTGGCCAAACGCTTTGAAGAAGAGATTGAAAAGCTGTCAGTGCTGGAAACAGGGTCTGCTGAATACGGTGTTACCAGAAATTATCTTGACTGGATAACCGTCTTTCCCTGGGGGGTGTATTCCGAGGATAACATAGACATTGAGCGGGCGGAACAGGTGCTGGATCGGGATCATGCCGGGCTGTCCGATGTCAAGGAGCGGATCATCGAGTTTTTTGCCGCAGGGGTATACAAAAAAGATGTATCCGGTTCCATCATATTATTTGTGGGCCCGCCGGGCGTGGGTAAAACCTCCATTGGCAAGTCCATTGCCGAAGCTCTGGGCCGCAAATTTTACCGGTTCAGCCTCGGCGGTATCAGGGATGAGGCGGAAATCAAAGGGCACCGCAGGACCTATGTGGGGGCCATGCCCGGTAAAATGGTCCAGGCCTTAAAAGATTCAAAAGTGGCCAATCCCGTGATCATGCTGGATGAGGTGGACAAGATCGGAATTTCCTATCAGGGTGATCCGGCATCCGCCCTGCTCGAGGTGCTGGATCCGGAGCAGAATGCCGAATTTTTAGACCATTACCTGGATCTGCGCATTGATCTGTCCAAGGTGCTGTTCATCTGTACGGCCAATACCCTGGATACCATTCCCAGCCCGCTGCTGGACCGCATGGACCGGATCAACCTGTCCGGATACATCACCCAGGAAAAAATTGAAATCGCCAGAAAACACCTGTGGCCCAAACTCTTGAAACGCAACAAGCTTGCTGCCTCCACCATTACCATTACCGATCCCACCATCCGCCATCTGATTGAAGGATATGCCAGGGAAGCCGGGGTGCGGAATCTGGAAAAACTGCTCAACAAGATTATCCGCAAAAGCATAGTCACTATTTTAAAAGGGGAAAAGCAAAGGGTTCGGGTGACCATCAAATCCCTGGAAAAATTCCTGGGTCTTCCGATGTTTAAAACAGAAAAACAGATGCAGGGAGTGGGCATTGCCACGGGTCTTGCCTGGACCTCCATGGGCGGGGTCACCTTGCCCATTGAAGCGGTGAAGGTCCATGATAAAGGTTCCGGTATCAAGCTGACCGGGAAATTAGGGGATGTGATGCAGGAATCAGCCTCCATTGCCCTGTCCCATGTGCGGGCCAATTCTAAAACCTTGGGCATTGATGCCGCCTATTTTGACGAGGCCTTTATCCATCTGCATGTGCCGGAAGGTGCCACGCCCAAAGACGGCCCCAGTGCCGGGATCACCATTACCACGGCCCTTGTTTCCCTTGCCCGGAAAAAGGTGATCAACAGACCTCTGGCCATGACCGGAGAGATCACCCTCACAGGCAAGGTACTGCCTGTGGGGGGGATCAAGGAAAAGATCATTGCCGCCAGAAGATCCGGCATCAATGAAATCATCCTGCCGGAAGGGTGTATCAGTGAATTTGAAAAACTGCCTGATCACATCAAGGATGGCATCGATTTTTCCTTTGTCAAACACTACAAAGAAGTTTTCAAGCAGGTGTTTGAAAAAAAGTAAAAGCGTACTGAACCGTCTGGAGCAAGCAATGTTTTTTTATATGAAAGTGTTAAGTTTTAAGTGTTAAGTTAATATCTGCCTGCTCATACTTTCATTTTTGGTTGTGCCCGCCAGGGCATGGGGGTTATATGAAAGCCATCAGCCATCAGTATTCAGCTAAAAGCTAAAAGCTAACAGCTAACCGCTTCCATGCTTTGTTGTGCCCGCCAGGGCATGAATGTTATATGAAAGGGTTAAGTATTAAGTTTAAGCTAATACCTGACTGGCTTATGCTTTCATCATTTGTTGTGACAGGTTCTTCTATGACCAAGGACCGGCCATGCCGGTTATATCAATGTCCGGATCCTTTCCCAGCCCTGTTTGGGGATCTGGGCACCCACCACCTGGCAGACCTCGTACCCGCAGGCTGATGCCAGGGCTCCGCTTCTTTCAATGGAAAAGCCGTTGGCAATGCCGAAAAGAAATCCCGCCGCCCACAGGTCGCCTGCACCGGTGGTGTCCTTGGGGGGCTGACCGGTTTTCGCTGCAATCTCGGTGACGGTGTTTTTGAATGAGACACAACTGCCTCTTTTTCCCATTTTCAACACAGCATATGTGACATTCTGAGACAAAGCCTTTATTGCTTTTTCTTCTTCTTTAAAACCGGTATAAGCAGCTGCCTCATCTTCATTGGCAATGAGGATGTCCACATAGTCCCGGATCACATCTTCCAGAATCGGGCGGCAGGCATTCACCACCTCAAAGCTGGCCAGATCCAGGGCAATCAGAGAACCGGCCTCTTTGGCCGCCCGCACCGATGCAATCATCAAGTCAGGGTTGAACAGCAGGTAGCCTTCAATGATGGATATGGCGGTATCTGCAAACAGATCCGGTCCGATCCTTGCCGGATCCAGTTCCGTGGATGCCCCCAGATAGGTAAACATGGACCGCTGGGCATCCGGCGTGACCACGGAGATCACGCTGCCTGTAGGAGAAGAAGACAAGGTAAGCACAGGTTCCACCCGGGCTGACCGCAGGGCGTCTTCAAACAGGGTGCCGAAATTGTCCTGTCCCCTTCTGCCGATGAACCTGGCAGCGCCCCCCAGGCGGCCTACCCCTATAATGGTGTTGCAGGCAGCACCCCCTGGAACGACAACAGGGGTTTCATTGGTTTTTGACAGGATAGTATCAATATCCGCAGCCTCCACCAGGGTCATGCCCCCCTTTTTTTTATCAAGCAGTTTTAGAAAATCATCTGTTTCATTGATGAGGATGTCCACCAGGGCGGACCCTACACCGGTGATGCGGTTATTGTATTGTTTTGTCATGTTATGTCTCCAAAAAAGTTGAATTGTTTACCCCAGCATAGAAAATACAGGGCTGTTGTCAAGGCTTTTCTGAAATCTTAACAAAATATGAACATATCTTGATATATTTCTGGATAGCTATTGACAAATGGTGAATAAGCCGGTATAAAAAGATTCTACATTATTGCAGTGAACCAAATGCATGACATAATATTTTTTATCACTTTCTTAAAAAGGAGCATGAAATGTCAGAAAATCAATCATTTTTGTTTACATCTGAATCCGTAACCGAAGGCCATCCTGACAAAGTGGCAGACGCCATATCAGACAGTATCCTTGATGCCATCATGGCCGAGGACAAACACTGCCGCGTTGCCTGCGAAACCCTGGTGACCACAGGACTTGCCATGGTGGCAGGAGAAATTACCACTGACTGCTATGTGGATATCCCTGAAGTTGTCAGAAACACCATCAGGGATATCGGGTATAATTCATCCACCATGGGGTTTGACTGGAAAACATGCTCTGTTATTACCACTATTGACCAGCAGTCTGTTGACATCGCCCAGGGGGTCAACGAAGGGGCCGGCCTGCACAAGGAACAGGGTGCCGGGGACCAGGGGCTCATGTTCGGGTTTGCCACCAATGAAACCGAAGAACTCATGCCCATGCCCATCCTGTTTGCCCACAAGCTGACCAAGCGCTTAACCCAGGTCAGAAAAAACGGGGCGTTGGATTTTCTGCGGCCTGACGGCAAATCCCAGGTAACCATTGAATACAAAAACGGCAAGCCCGAACGGGTGGATGCTGTAGTGGTTTCCACCCAGCATAACAATGATGTGACCTATGAAGAGCTCAAAGATGCGGTGGTCAAGGAAGTGATCCGGAAAATCATTCCAAAGGAGATGATGGACGGTGATACCCGGTTCTTTGTCAATCCCACAGGCCGGTTTGTGATCGGCGGACCCATGGGGGACTGTGGCCTCACTGGGCGGAAAATTATCGTGGATACCTATGGCGGCCAGGGCAGCCACGGGGGTGGGTGTTTTTCCGGAAAAGATCCTTCCAAAGTGGACCGAAGTGCCTCCTACATGGGCCGGTATGTGGCCAAAAACCTTGTGGCTTCAGGCGTTGCCGATAAATGCGAAGTCCAGGTGGCATATGCAATTGGTGTGGCAGAACCGGTTTCTTTGATGGTGGATTTCATGGGTACCGGTAAAATTCCTGAGAAAAAAGCGGTGGAAATCGTCAGACAGGTGTTTGACCTGAGACCGGCAGCCATTATTGAAACCCTTGACCTGCTGCGGCCCATTTATCGTAAAACCGCTGCATACGGCCATTTTGGTCGCAATGATCCGGATTTTACCTGGGAAAGAACAGACAAAGCAGACCAGATCCGGGAATTGGCAGGACTCTAAGTACATATTTAAAAATTTTAAGCAATCCCAAGGAGTGTAACAATGTTGCAGCAAACAAAAGATCCATCTTATATAGAACGTGATTTAACATTAAAAAACAAAATCAAGGACATCAATCTTGCCGAAGAAGGGCTCAAGGACATGCAGTTGTCTGAAAAGGAGATGCCGGGCCTCATGGCTATCCGGGAAAAATACGGCCCGGAAAAACCCCTGAAAGGCATGAAAATCATGGGCAGCCTGCACATGACCATCCAGACCGCCATGCTCATCGACACCCTGTATGAACTGGGTGCTGACATCAGGTGGGCCACCTGCAATATCTTTTCCACCCAGGACCATGCTGCAGCCGCCATTGCCAAAAAAGGCACTGCCGCCGTGTTTGCCTGGAAAGGCGAAACCCTGGAAGAGTTCTGGTGGTGTACGGAACAGGCCCTGCTCTGGCCTGACGGCAGCGGTCCGGACCTGATCGTTGATGATGGCGGAGACGCCACCCTGTTTGTCCACCAGGGGGTAAAAGTGGAAAAAGATCCTTCACTGTTGTCCCAGCCCACCCACAGCCAGGATGAACGCTGTCTTATGGACCGGCTCCGGGTATCCCAGGCAGAGGATCCGGAAAAGTGGACCCGCATTGCCAAAGCCATCAAAGGGGTTTCAGAGGAGACAACCACTGGTGTCCACCGGCTGTACCAGCTGGCAGCGAAAAACCAACTCCTGTTTCCGGCCATCAATGTCAATGATGCGGTTACCAAGTCCAAGTTTGACAACCTTTACGGGTGCAGAGAATCTTTGGCTGACGGCATCAAGCGGGCAACAGATGTGATGCTTGCCGGAAAAACCGTGGTGATTGCCGGATACGGGGATGTGGGAAAAGGCTGTGCCGCCTCCATGAAAGGATATGGCGCCATTGTCTTGATCACGGAAATCGATCCCATCTGTGCACTGCAGGCAGCCATGGAAGGCTATGAAGTGGTGACCATGGAACAGGCCGCTTCCCGGGGCGATATCTTTGTGACAGCCACAGGCAATTACCATGTCATCAAAGGCGAACACATCGCCGAAATGAAAGATGAGGCCATTATCTGCAACATCGGCCATTTTGATAATGAAATCGAAATGTCCTATCTCATGGATAATCCCAAAGCCGAACGTATCAATATCAAACCCCAGGTGGACAAATGGGTGCTGGAATCAGGGCGCTCTGTCATTGTTCTGGCTGAAGGCCGCCTGGTGAACCTTGGATGCGCCACCGGCCATCCCAGTTTTGTCATGAGCAACAGCTTTTCCAACCAGACCCTGGCCCAGATCAAGCTGGCTTCGGAAAAACTGGAAAATAAGGTCTATACCCTGCCCAAGGAACTGGACGAGGAGGTAGCACGGCTGCATTTGAAAAATCTGTCCGTAACCATGACCAAGCTGACCAAAGAGCAGGCAGACTATCTCGGGATTCCGGAAAACGGACCTTTTAAACCAGACCACTACAGATACTAATATCAGAAACCCGCAACCCAGGTGCCGCTCCTCATTTTCTTGTTTTTTTTAAAAGAATTTAACAGAAACTGCGGGGTAAGCGCCTAATGCGGCATGCAGACAGTATCGGCAGTAAAAATGCACATCTGATTTCAGATGTGTAACACAGCCTCCCATCCGGGCAGCATTGTCCGGATGGGAGGCTGTGTTTTTATGATCCTTTTTTTTCTTCCCAGAACTCCCGGCTTTCCTTGAGAATATCATCTATATCATCATCCAGCACGTCGTTTTCTTCTTTTTCCTCTTCCAGATCCAGGCTGCCGAATTCCAGGCTGTCCTCATCCAGATCATCCCGGCTTACATCGGTATCCGCATTATCCGGGTCATCCAGATCATCAATGTTATCCAGATCATCATTATCCAGATCATCCATGTCATCGTCATCCAGATCGGTTTCCATGGCTTCCGGAGATGATGAATCAGACGCTTCATCCGGTTCCCGGTCAAGGTCTGCCCGGGCAAGATCTTCCTCTGCATCTGGCTGCTGCAGTTCCTGATCTTCTGTTTCCAACGATGCCGGGCCGCTTTCAGGATCTTTGGAATCTGTCTGTGGGTCAGGAATACCAGAAATATAATTGCCCTGCCTGTCAAACAAAAGACTGCCGCTCAACTGGAGATCAAAATCCATGCGGAATGCAACCTGATTGTCATGCACCACTATCTGTCCACCCTTTGAGACAAGTGCTGTTCGGGCCATCTGATCGGCGATGATTTTTTTGATGATCTTATGATCAAGGTTTTTCCGCACGGATGCAATCAGATCATTTTCTCCGTTTTTAATGACTTGTGGATCAGTGATTTTCATGGATGAGACTCCTTGCACCTAAATGTTGTAGGCAATATCGGCAAAACGGGTTTCAATGAATTTTTCCAGATCAATTATTTTGCCGATCTCCATTACATCATGCATGTACCGCTGAATTTTGTCCAGGCCGTCAGCCTCGGGATAAAGCCCATCCCACCGTATGGCCTGGGGCTGGGAAAATACATTTTTCAGCACCTCCGGGTTGAGTCCCAGGGTGCCCTGGGGATCTAAAAAATCCACTGCAATGCGGGCGGCCCGGTTTTTGTCATCTTCAATATATTCACCGGTTTCCACCAGCAGGGATACAAATTCCTGGGCAGCTTCAGGGTGCTGCTGGATAAAGTCCTCCTGCATGGCCACAACACAGCAGGGATGGTTGTCCCAGCGGCTGGCAGAATAAAATTCCAGATTCCCCACCTGGGCGGCAATGGCTTTGGTGGCAACAGGTTCAGCCACCATAAAACCGGCCACATCCTCGTTTTCCTTCATAATCTGGGGCATTTTAACAGGGGGGACCACCTCAAATCTTACATTGATGGCTTTTTTACCGGGAACTCCGGGTTTGAGCCCCAGTTCCTTGAGGAATTTATGGGCCAGCATGTGGTGAATGGACATTTTATGGGGGATATCCACTACCTTGTATTTGTAGAAACTCTGGAGAGAATCAAACCTGTGGTCATAATGGCGGGATCTGACAAATGTACTGCCGTTCTTGTGGGCAAACAGCACCAGGCGGATGGGGGAATCATAGGCAAACAGATCCATGGCAATGGGTGCAAGTACAAACGCACAGTCGATTTCTCCGGATTCCAGCCCCTCTTGTATGGGGTTCCACCCGGTCTTCATGCTGGTGGTCAAATCAAAATGTTTAGGTTCCACATCTCCGGTATCTATCCTGTGTTTCAATGCCCCGAGGGCCAGGTGGTCTGTGATCTGGATATGGGCCACATTCAGTTCCACCCGGTCACCCATGATGCTTCTTGTTTTTTTTCTGGTAAAAGGGTCCCTGGTTTCACCTGAAAATGCGCGTGCAATGGCCTGGCTTATCTGTTCTTCGTCAAATGGTTTGGGCACATGCCCATTTCCCCCGGCTTCCATAATGGCGTTCTGCTGGCCTTTGTCAGACTGGGCCGTAGCCATGATAAAGGGCAGGTCCCTGAATTCATCCAGTTTGCGCAATGCCTGTAAAAATTCCAGTCCATCCATCTGGGGCATATTCCAGTCACTGATAACAAGGTCCGGTTTTTCGGTTTTTACCTTTTCCAGTCCATCTGCACCGTTGACCGCCATCACAAGGTTGGTATAACCGGCTTTGGCAAGGATCTGTTTGAACATGATACGCATGGTGCCTGAATCATCCACCACAACAATTTTAATATCAGGGTTTACCGCCATTGAAAAGCTCCTTAAAGTTTTTGGTATAATCGTTATATGAATTTATTAAGTTTCAGTATTCATGCCATGACCAGCGCAGTGTCTGTTGGAGTTTCTGAAACAGCCGGTCCAGACAAAATCCCAGAATACCGATGGCAATAATCATGGCCATGAGTTTGTCATACTCCATGGTATCCCGTGCATCATTGATCAGGTATCCCAGACCGCTGGATACCCCTAAAAACTCTGCCGGGACAAGCACAATCCAGGCCACCCCCAGCGCCAGCCGCAGGCTTGTGAGCATATGGGGTACAGAAGATGGTATGACAATGGTCTTGAGGAGCTGATAACTGCCTGCACCCTGGTTTATGGCCATTTTTATCCACTGGGGACTGATGTTGCGCACCCCGATGGCAGTGTTCAGTATTATAGGACAAACAGTGGCCATTACGATCAAAAAATATACGGCTGATTCAAAGCTTGCAAACAAAAGCAGGGCAATGGGCATCCAGGACAAGGGGCTGATCATGCGCACAAACTGGATGGCGGAATAGGACAGTCCCCGTATCCTGGGATAAAATCCCACTAAAATACCCATGGGAATACCAAAAAAAGCAGCCAGAGATATGCCCACTACAATCCGCCGCAGGCTGGTGAATACCGACAGCCAGAACCGTTCATCTGCAAAGGCGGACATCAAAGCCCTGAAGGTGGGGCCTGGTAAAAATCCCTGGAACTGGTTGAACTGGGGCCGGGTGAATACAAGATATGACACCAGTGCCCAGGCAGCAGCAAAGAGGGCAAGCCCCATCAGTTCATAGCGCAACCCGAATTTCTGGGGCGTGAAAATGACATTAAGGCCCATCTGTCTTCTGTTTTGGAATGTGAAGCGTTCAGGTGATTTCAACAGATTCTTCCCTTGTATAGGGTAATGTCATGTGACAGTCGCAAAAGGGCGCCATTCCCCCCATCTCATCCATTGCTTTCAGTACAAACCGGTCATCCACCAGCTCTTTGACTGCCCGGCCGGAATCCAGTGCTGATAAAAATGATGTGTCTCCTTCCACCCGGGTGGTTTTCATCTGGTCGATGATGAACCGGGTGGCAGAGGGAAAGGGAAAGGGCTGAAAATCGATGCGGGGAACATCCCATTCAGGATGTACCAGCCGGGCCGGATCAGGGGTTTCAAAAACCCTTTGCAGGACTTCCTGGGAAACCGGCAGATACCGCTCCCCGTCACGGCTTAAAAGATGGGCGGTCTCTTTGGGATTTTTCCGGCACCAGGCCTGGGCCCGGACAATGGCATTCATGGCTTTTTGCACCACCACCGGGTGGTGGTCAATGAATCGCTGGCCTGCAACAATGACGCAGCAGGGGTGGTTTTTCCATATATCTCCGGTGTACCGCATGATTCTGGCATTGAACCGCAGTTCAGCCAGGGCATTGAAAGGGTCTGCCACGATAAAGGCATCCACCTTGCCGCCCAGAAGGGCTGTGGGCATGTCTGGAGGGGGCAGGATAAACAGATTGACTTCATGGGGGGCAAGGGAAACTGACTGGGGCTGGATCACCGGGGTCAGGCCCTGGGCTTTCAGCCCCAGCTGAAGCACCAGGTTGTGCATGGAATACCAGGAGGGAACCGCCACCTGTTTTCCCCCAAGATCTGCAAAATTCCTGATGGCTGAATCCCCCCGCACGGTTACCGCACTGCCGTTTGTATGGTCCCATGCCAGCACACGGACAGGCATGTGCTGTTTGAACCGCATCCATATCGGGATGGGAAAGAGCATATGGGTGATATCAAATTTGCCGGCCAGAAAAGATTCCGTGAGTATGTTCCAGGACCTGACCATGACGGGTTGTTCTACATCCAGCCCTTCCTGGGAAAAATATCCCAGTCCGTGGGCCACCAGCAGCGGGGTTGCATCGGTAATGGGCAGATACCCCAGGCGCAGGGGCGGCTTTTTTGCAGACACGCGTGTCCCGGCAATCAGGCTGGAACAGGCTGCTGCAGCTGTGTGCAGAAATGTGCGCCGGGTTATGCCGGTTTGCGGACATTTGCGGGCAGGGCTTTTCATTTTAGAGCAGGGTCCTTTTGGCCAGGTAGGCATTTTTAAACCGTTCCAGGATACTGTTCCGTATTTCTTTGAATCGGGGGTGGTTTCTGTCCCTGGGATAGGTTTCTTCAACCGTAAAAATGTCGGTGATATTGGCCGGTTCTCCGGCCAGAAGGATGATTTTATTGCCCAGGTAAATGGCTTCGTCAATATCATGGGTCACAAAGACCGCAGTGAAATTTTCCGACAGCCACAGATTCACCAGTTCTTCCTGGATATGGGCCTGGGTAAAGGTATCCAGGGAGGCAAATGGTTCATCCAGTAAAAGGATCCTTGGGTGCCCCACCAGTGCCCTTGCCAGACACACCCTTTGGGCCATGCCCAAAGACAGCAGACCCGGGCGTGAATCGGCAAATCCGGTCAGGCCCATGATTTCCAGAAACTGGTTGACCCGGTAATCCAGTTTGTCTGTGTCGTTTCTTATTTTGCAGCCATAGGCCACATTTTCCCACACAGTGAGCCAGGGCAGCAGGGCCGGCTGCTGAAAAAGCATGGACCGGGATGGATGGATCCCGGTTATGATCTCACCATCTGCCCGGATACAGCCCTTGGTGGGGTGTTCAAGACCGGCCAGAAGGTTGAGCAAAGTGGTTTTGCCGCACCCGGATTCCCCCAAAATAATGACAAAATCACCTGGTGCAATGGCAAAGGAAATATCCTTTAATACCACATGCGCAGGTTTTCCCGCATAGGCATAGGTTTTGGTTATTTTTTCAATATCAATCTGCAATGCAAACTTCCGGCAGGGCATTTTGTGCCCAGGTTTTGTCCACAAAAATATCTTGATCAATTTTTTTTGGCATGATGCCCATGGCATCAACCATATAGGTTTGGATCATGTCAATGGCACCTGTGTCAGGCACCAGCATTTCAGGGGCAAAGTTTATCCTGGAGCGGGCAAGAACTGTCTGCACAAAGACCGGATCCTGTGCAAGAAAACCGGCACCAAGGGCAGCCTGGTCCAGAATGGTTTTATTCTCGAGAAGCCGGGCAGCAGTGAAAAACAGACTTACCAGGGCCTTGGGAATCCGGGGATATGTTTTTAAAAAATGCCGGGTGACCACAAATCCGCAGCAGGGATGGTTTTTCCAGAGGCTGTCTGAAGTACAGACAATATCAGCCTGTCCCCGGGTCACTGCCAGGCTGCCAAAGGGTTCCGGCGCCATAAAACCGCCTGTTGCCGGATCATCTGCATCCATATCATTTTCAGCCCCAAGTATTTCCGGCATAAGATACGGGGGAACAGTTTCCAGGAAAACATCACTGCCTGGCTGGTCATGGGGGCCAAAAACCAGACCTGATGCACCCATCAGTTTATGCAGCAGTATGGCCTGGAGGGAAAAACGGGACGGAACCAAAACAGGTTTCTCTTTAAAATCTGCAAGAGAGTGAATGCCGGCTTTTCGGTTTTTGACCATGAGGCTGCCGGATCTGTGAACAAACATGAGAAACCGGATGTCCATGCCTGAGGCAAATAGTTCCAGGGCAAGTGGTGTGGGGATGAATGCGCCCTGAATGGTCTCATTGCCCAGTTTGTCACAGATCTCATCCCAGGTGTTCATGGGAACCGGGACAAGGCGCCAGGGCAGGTTTTCATCCACCTCTGGATGATGTGCGGCAGCCATGCCCAGAACCAGGTGGTCCACAATTTTTAAATGCCCGATACATATGTCTGGAAAATGGTTTCCCATTACTGCCCTTTGTGTGGTGCCCTGGTATGGCTGTGGTATAAGCCGGTGGTGTCTTGCTGCAATGTAAGGTTTCTTCATACCACAACCCTTATTTATTGGCAAGTACCCTGTTTGGTTATAAAAAAACCGCATCGTATCAGAGGATGTGGGCGGAGAGCTGGGACGAAGAATAGGGTTCAAAACCCTCACCTGTGAGATCCTGACCCTGAAGGTGGAACCGCTCAGGGAGTCTGACTGGTATCCCTGCCAGAGGACAGGTAGGCCGGCCCCTTACAGCCGTCCTCCCTGGATGATGGCCACCAGCAGCCATATACCCATGACGGCTGCAGCCACAAACCCTGCGATCCCGATGACAGACACCCCGAACAGCATGGGCGGTACATCAGAATTGATCACAATGGCCGATCCCAGGATCAGGGCGGCAATGATGATGGAAAAAGAGATGCGGTTACTGGTCTGGTCCTGGTGGACCATCATCTTGTCCAGCCCCTGGATATCAATGGCGAGTTTCAGTTTTCCCTGTTTCACCAGGCGCAGAATTTCCATGGTGTCGGACGGCAGTTGCTGAAACAGCCTGAATGATTCCCTGGCAATATGCATGACATTTTCGGCAATTTTTCCCGGTGCCATCTGCCTGTATTTTGCAGAGGTCACATAGGGAACAGCATGGCCGAGCATGTTGAAATCAGGGTCCAGTTTTCTGGCCACATCTTCAACGGAAACAAAGGCTTTCATCATCAAGAACAGGTCCGGCGGAATGCGCAGGCCGTAGGCTGCGCACAGTTCCAGAAGCTGGTTCACCATTTTGCTGGTTCTGATCTCCTTCAGAGATCTGGTGAGGTGAACAGAAACGAAAAGGGAGATCTCTTTTTCCAGCCGGTCCATGTCCGGCTGGGTTTCATAGTCACACAAGTCGCACAAAAGCCGGGCCGCAAGTTTGGTATTGTTTGTGGCCACCGCATGGATGATGTCCACGAACAGTTCCCGGGTGGTCTGGTCCAGAAAGCCTGTCATGCCGAAATCCACCGGACAGATGCGGTTGTTGTCCAGAATAAAGATATTGCCCGGATGGGGGTCTGCATGGAAGAATCCATGTTCAAACACCTGCTTCATGATAAAGTCAGCCCCCCGCCGGGTGATCCGCTTTCTGTCCAGTCCGGCCCGGTCAATTGCATCGATATTACTGGCTTTTATGCCGTCGATGAATTCCATGGTCAATACCCGTTCAGAAGATTCTGCTGGATAGACTTTGGGGATATGGATGGTTCTGTCATACATAAACTGGTCAGCCATCCGTTCCATGTTTGTGGCTTCAATGGTGTAGTCCAGTTCTTTCTCCAGTGTTTTTGCAAACTCCTCCACAATACGCACGGGCCGGTAAAACGCCATCTCCTGGATATTTCTTTCCATGATGCCGGCCAGATGATGGATGATTTCCAGGTCGGCTTCTATGGTCTTGCGGATGCCGGGGCGCTGAATTTTTACGGCAAGCCTTTCATCACCGGTGACAGATGCCCTGTGCACCTGGCCGATGGAGGCGGAGGCAAAAGGGATCTCATCCATGAAAAGGAAAACCTCGCCAAGGGGCCTGCCGAATTCAGCGGCAATGGTTTCTTTGACCTGGTCAAATCCAAAAGCCGGGATCTCATCCTGGAGTTTTGATAGTTCGGCAATCAGGTCCATGGGCACCAGATCCGGTCTGGAAGACAGCACCTGGCCCATTTTGACGAAAGTGGGGCCAAGTTCTTCCAAAGCCATGCGGATCCGCTGGTTTCTGGACAGTTTTTCCACCCGTTCATGGGGCCGGGAAAAAGGAATCAGTTTCAGGCCGGATTCAATATAGCGGTCGATGTTCATGGCATCCAGGATATTGTCAAATCCATATTTGAGGATGATGCCGATGATCTGCTGGTACCGGAGCAGGTGCCGGTACCGTTTGCCCACTGTGCCGATTTTCTTGATGCTGAGCATGAAACAGGCTTCAGGCTTTGTTTTCTATCTGTTTGACCAGGTCATCTATTCTTTTGTTCAATGCCTGGACATCCGAACGGGTGGGCAGGTCCAGTTTTTTGAGGATCTCTTCCACCGTATTTTCCAAGCGCTTGTCCAGTTTGAATCGGGCATCTTCATATCTCTGCTGGCATTCTTCCAAAAATTCTCTGGCTTCTGCCTGGCTCATCTGGGTGGATTTGGCAAATTCCTCCGCCAGATCTTTGATTTCGCTTTTGGACCGTAACGCCATGCCCACACCGGTGAGCAGGCTTTTTTTCACATATTCAAACATGGGACCTCCTGTTATTTATGAACGTGCAGCCGGATTTACCCGGCTTTCATGCGTTATTGTGCAGTCGGCATACACCCATGCCGGTCATGGGTTTTATTTTGTGCCAAATGATACATCCAGCATCTCTTCCACACAGGAATCACCTGCCAGAATGGCATCCATCCTGCCGTAGGTGGCCGGTAAAAGCGTGTTGATAAAAAATCTGGCGGTTGCCATCTGGCCGGCATAAAATGCTGCATCCTTGTTTTTGGCTGCTTTTTCGGCCACTGCATCCCTGTCCAGGCTGCCGGCTTTTTTTGCCAGTCTGGGGGCGGCAATACCGGCCCGCCACAGATGCATCCAGGCAAAACAGACATCACCGGTCACCTCTAAAAATGGGTGGGCAAATGCATAGGCATTCAATACCTGGTCTGATCTGGACCGGGTGCCCATGACCTTTGCCAGCTCCTCTAAGCGGGATACGGCATGGGATACGCCGGTACACAGGTCTTTTACCCCCAAAACACCGGAAAACTCTGTTATGGTGTTTTTCATGCAGCTGATAAAATACTGGAATGCCCGGCCCTGGTTCATGAAGAGCTTTCTGCCTAAAAGGTCCATGGCCTGGATGCCGTTGGTGCCTTCATAGATCATGAAAATCCGGGCATCCCGCATGAGCTGCTCCACCGGATATTCACTGACATACCCGTACCCCCCGTATACCTGGATCCCGTGGGAGCACACCTCCAGGGCCTTGTCCGTGATATAGCCTTTTACCACCGGGGTGAGTACCTCCACCATGGCGGAAGTATCTGCCTTGAGATTTTTGTCATCCGTGGTGTGGACCACATCATTGCACCAGGCATAATAATATACCAGAGACCGCATCCCTTCTGTGTAGGCTTTCATATTGAGCAGCTGGCGTTTGACATCCGGGTGCTGGATAATGGGAACGCTTTTGGCACCGGCATCTTTTCCTGCTGTCAGGTGACGTCCCTGTATTCTGGTCCTGGCATATTCCAGGGCATACATGTAGGAGGCCGATGCCACGGCAAATCCCTGGAGCCCCACAAATGCCCTGGCCTCGTTCATCATCTGGAACATGGCCGGCATGCCTTTGTTTTCTTCTCCCAGCAGGGTGCCGATGCACGGACCTTTGCCCCCTAAGGACAAGGATGCGGTGGCATTGCCGTGGATCCCCATCTTCTTTTCTAAGCCGGTACAGATCACGTTGTTAAAATTTCCTAAAGAGCCGTCGTCATTCACCTGGAATTTGGGTACCAGAAACAGAGAAATGCCTTTGGTGCCGGGGGGGGCTCCGGGGATTCTGGCCAGCACCGGGTGGATAATATTGTCACACAGGTCATGCTCGCCTGCTGAAATAAAAATTTTGGATCCGGAAAGGGTGTATGTTCCGTCTGCATTTTTTTGTGCCGTGGTGGTCAAAGCCCCCACATCAGATCCTGCTTCAGGCTCTGTGAGCAGCATGGTACCGCCCCATTCGCCGGAAAACATTTTTTTCAGATACAGGCGTTTCTGGGTATCATCACCAAAGGCTTCCACCAGTTTCGCTGCCCCGTGGGTCATGCCGTAATACAGCATGAAAGCAGAGTTGGCACCCACCATATATTCCAGGGCCGCACTTCCCACGGTTCTGGGCATGCCCTGGCCCCCTGCGGCAGGGTCATCACACATGGCCAGCCATTCTCCTTCACATAACAGCCGCCAGGCCCGTTTAAAGGATTCAGGCACCCGTACCTTGCCGTTTTCCAGGGTGCATCCCTGCTCATCCCCTTTCTTAAACGTGGGCAGGATCTCTTTTATGGCCAGGTTTCTGGCTTCCGAGACAATCAGGTCAATGGTTTTTTTGTTGAAGTCAGCAAAACTTTCATGGTCCACCTGTCCGATCTGTTCATGGAGAACAAAATCCACATCCCTGCGGTCGGCAATCACTTGTGCCATATGTTTACAATCCCTTTTATGTTGGGTTTTTATAAAAATTTCCTGGTCTGCCTGCATCTTTCCTTAGGCAAAAACCAATGGGTTGTCAACGAATGATACGAAAAAAATATTGATTTATCAATTGATTCATACCATGGTATAGCAAATATCCGGATGGGATTATAGCTGCTGGATATTTATGGATGGTTGTGATACAGGAGAATCATGATTATTAAATGCTGGGGTTCCAGAGGATCAATACCGGTATCAGGCGGGCAGTATGTTGTTTACGGCGGGGATACCACCTGCCTTGAAATAACCGCCGGATCCGGAGAGACAATTATCATAGATGCAGGTACCGGTATCCGGCGGCTGGGAAATGTTCTGCTGGAGCAGCAGAAAACACAGTATTTCATGCTTATCACCCATTGCCACTGGGACCACATCATGGGAATTCCGTTTTTCAGACCCCTGCTTTACACCCGCAACCGCCTGGTCATCCAGGACAGAAAAATTGCAGGATTTTCCACAAAAGATGTGTTTAACCGGGTGCTGTGCCCGCCATTTTTTCCTGTCCGCCTCAAGGACCTGAAAGCAGACATCTGTTTTGAAGCAGCTTTGAACAACCAATGTAATATCGGTTCTGTAGAAATTGATTCGATTCCCACCAGCCACTCCCAGGGCAGTCTCGGGTATAAATTCACAGAAGATGGTAAAACCTTTGTTTTTCTTACTGATAATGAACTGGGGTTTTCCCATCCCCAGGGACAGGGATTTGACGGGTACAAACGGTTTGTCGAAAATGCAGATGTCCTGTTCCATGACGCGGAATATACCCAAGAAGAATACCTGCACCGCAAAGGCTGGGGCCATTCATCTGTCCCCCATGCACTGGATCTGGCTCTACAGGCCGGGGTGGGGCAGCTGGGTCTCATCCATCTGAACCAGGACCGGAGCGACCATGACATGGATGCCATTGTGCAGGACTGCAAAAATATTTTGATTTCCAAGAAAAGTGCGCTCTTTTGTTACGGTGTTTCCTGCGATTTTGAAATCACACTCTGAACAGCCGGGTTCTTTTGCAGAAAAGAACCATATCCAGAACAGATGGCGCAAAGCCATGCATGCCTTTTTCCATCCCCGGGTGATTACCATGCTGTTTTTTGGGTTTTGTGCCGGGCTGCCCCTTCTGCTGATTTTTTCCTCTCTTTCTTTGTGGCTCAGGGAAGCCGGGATCCAGCGGTCTGCAGTGACCTTTTTTTCCTGGGCAGCTCTTGGGTATTCTTTCAAGTTTGTCTGGGCCCCCCTGGTGGACCAGATGCCTATTCCCTGGCTCACCCGGAGGCTGGGCAGGCGGAGAAGCTGGATTCTGGCAGCCCAGGGCGGGATTGTGGGGGCTGTCCTGTGGATGGCGTTCACAGACCCGGGATCCGGGTACCACCCCCTGGTTTTCATGGCAATGGCAGCGATCCTGCTGGGATTTTCCTCGGCAACCCAGGATATTGCCATTGATGCCTATCGCATTGAATCTGCACCGGTTGATCTCCAGGCCATGATGGCCTCCGCCTATATCGGGGGATACCGGATCGGCATGCTGGTGGCCGGGGCAGGGGCCCTGATCCTGGCGGAGTGGTTCGGGTCGGCAAAGGGAAATTACCGGTTTGAGGCCTGGCAGGCCACCTACTGCATCATGGCCGGCCTGATGCTGGTGGGCATAATCACGGCCCTTATCATTGACGAGCCGGACTCAGATTATAATCCGGCAGATGCATACAGTTCAAAGGATTATCTGACCGGTCTGGCCCTGTTTTGTCTGGCAGTGGCTGCATTTGTCATAACCTTTTATTTTACCGGCCGGATCACCCTTGATGTGAAAACACAGCTGGGACAGTGGCTGCACAACCCGACCCTGGCAGGACTGCTGGTTGAATGCTTCCGGCTGGGAGCAGGGCTTGGGGCGGCAGCCCTGGTGGGCAAAATCGGTATGACAGCCAGGCTTGTAAATGAAAAAATGGTGGCTGCCAGCTACGTGGCCCCTGTACTGGATTTTTTCAGCAGATACAGGCTTTCTCTTGCCTGGTTGATCCTGGCACTCATTGGTCTGTACCGGATTTCCGATATTGTTCTGGGGGTCATATCCAATGTTTTTTATCAGGATCTGGGATTTTCCAAAACCCAGATCGCCAGTGTGGTGAAAACATTCGGGCTTTTCATGACCCTTGCGGGCGGGTTTGCCGGCGGCATTCTCTCCATCCGCTACGGGGTGATCCGGATCCTGTTTCTGGGTGCCCTGCTGGCATCCGCCACCAACCTTTTGTTCATGGTCCTGGCATTTGCCGGGCATAATCTGTTTTTTTTGTATGTAGTGATTGCGGCGGACAACCTGGCAGCAGGACTTGCATCTGCAGCCTTTGTGGCTTTTTTGTCCAGTTTGACCAGCATCCGGTTCACAGCGGTGCAGTATGCGGTATTCAGTTCTTTGATGACCCTGGTGCCCAAAGTGTTCGGCGGGTATTCCGGCACCATTGTTGATGCTGTGGGATACCCGGCCTTTTTTTTATTGACCACTCTCATGGGTCTGCCTGTGCTGGTACTGGTATGGTATTGCAGCCGCCATCTTAAAATTGCCGGATAAACTGTGGTTTTTTTGTAGGAATAAAATCAGGCTCCATGGTTTCTAAAGAATTGGATATTGTACTGGATATGTTTTTAAACCCCGGATACAGGGATTTAAAAAAGTGATAACCAGGTGTATATTAAATAACTGTTGACAAAAAAATGCCTTTTTTTTACTTAAAGGCGGGGGAAATTTAATGGCGTGACGTCCTTTTTCACGGGCTTTTGACATCGTATGCCACACAGATGACAAAACATCTGAAGATCTCAGACGTCGCAGCTTACCGCCCATGGGGCGATAATAAAGGTTAGGAGGTTTTGATAATGACGCAGAAGGTGACACCAAACAGCGACCCTGTGGGGTCTGTCATGGTCTTAGGTGGCGGGATTGCAGGTATGCAGTCCGCCATTGACCTGGCCAATTCAGGCTATTATGTCTATCTGGTTGAAAAATCATACGCCATCGGCGGCATGATGGCCCGGCTGGATAAGACATTTCCGACCAATGACTGTACCATGTGAGTGATCTCACCCAAACTGGTCGAGGTCGGCCGGCATCTGAACATCGAGTTGTTGACGAATACCGAACTTCTGGAATTGGATGGTGAACAGGGAAATTTCACGGCCAGAATCAAAGAAAAACCGCGATTTGTAGATATATCCAAGTGTACCTCCTGCGGGGAATGCACCAAAGTCTGTCCGGTGGATGCCCCCAGTGAGCACAATGAAGGGCTCAACCAGCGCAAAGCCATTTTCAAACAGTATGAACAGGCTATTCCCGGGGCATACGGCATTTCCAAACGCTCTGTTGCGCCCTGCAAAGCCACCTGTCCTGCCCATGTGTCCATCCAGGGGTTCATCGCCCTGATGCAGCAGGAAAAATATGCAGAAGCGTTGAAACTGTTCAAGCAGGAACACCCGTTTCCCGGCTCCTGCGGCCGGGTCTGTCACCATCCCTGTGAAGCGGTGTGCACCAGAAGCGATGCAGATCAGCCGCTGGCCATCCAGTATCTGCACCGGTTTCTGGCAGACCTTGATTTTGAACAGGAATCTGCCTGGGTCCCGGAAATTGAAGAAAAAAGAGATGAAAAAGTGGCCATTATCGGGTCCGGCCCGGCCGGTCTCACCGCTGCCTATTACCTGGCCCAGAAGGGATACGGAGTCACAGTATATGAAAAACTGCCGGTCAAGGGCGGCATGATGGCCGTGGGCATTCCCGAATACCGGCTGCCCAAGGCAGAACTGGAAAAAGAGATTGCCGTGATCGAAGCCTTAGGGGTTACGATCAAGACCGGCGTAGAATTTGGAACAGACATCACCCTGGACAGCCTGAAAAAAGAGGGGTTTGCATCGGTGTTCATGGCCACGGGCCTGCACGGCTCGCGGTCTCTGGGTGTCAAAGGAGAAGACCTCAAAGGCGTTCTGGGCGGCACCACATTTTTGCGGGATGCTGCCATGGGCAAGGCGGACAAACTGTCCGGTAAAACCATTGTCATCGGCGGCGGCAACGTGGCCGTGGACGTGGCACTCACCGCCCGGCGACTGGGATCCGACGATGTCACCATGGTGTGCCTGGAAAAAAGAGAAGAGATGCCGGCCTGGGATTATGAGATCGAAGAGGCCTTGGAAGAAAAGGTCAATATCGTGAACAGCAAGGGGCCGTTGCGGTTTTACGGCAATGATGACGGAAAGGTCACCGAAGTCTCTTTCCAGGAATGCACTGCAGTGTTTGACGAAAACGGCCGGTTCAATCCCCAGTACGATGACTGCCAGCTGATTAACCATGAAGCAGATACCGTGATTGTGGCCATCGGCCAGATGGGGGAGACCGGATTTGCCAAAGACCAGGGCATTGCCCTGACCCCGCCCGGCGGGTATGAGGCTGATCCTGTGACCCTGCAGACCCCTGTTGAGTGGGTATTTGCCGGCGGGGACGCGTTTTACGGCCCCAAATCCGTGGTGGATGCCGTGGCATCGGGCAAGACTGCGGCGGAAAGTATTCACCGGTTTATCAACGGCCTGGACCTGGCCGAAGGCAGAGAAAAATCCTGGGATTTTGAAAAACCGGAAATAGACAATGTGCCGCAGATCGAGCGGATGACACCGGAAAAGCTGCCGGTGGCACAAAGAGAGGGCAATTTCAAGGAAGTGACCCAGGCCCTGGCCAAAGAACTGATTGACCGGGAAGCGGCCCGGTGTCTGTCCTGCGGCATCTGTTCAGAATGCTACCAGTGTGTGGAGGTATGCCTGGCAGGTGCTGTGGACCATGACCAGGTACCGGTGATCCGGAATGTCAACGTGGGCTCTGTGATCATGACCACAGGCGCCACCACCTTTGATCCATCCGGTCTGGATGACACCTATATGTACAAACGGTCTAAAAATGTGATGACATCTTTGGAGTTTGAGCGGATTTTGTCTGCCGGCGGTCCCACCATGGGACATCTGGTGCGGCCCTCTGATGAAAAAGAACCGGAAAAGATCGCCTGGCTCCAGTGCATCGGTTCCAGGGATACCAACCGGTGCGGCAACGGATACTGCTCTTCGGTGTGCTGCATGTATGCCATCAAAGATGCCATGATCGCCAAGGAGCATTCGGAAAAAGAGCTGGATGCCGCCATCTTCAACATGGATATGCGGACATTCGGCAAGGATTATGAAAAATACTATAACCGGGCCGCAGACCAGGAAGGGGTACGGTTTGTCAAGTCCCGGATCCATTCCGTGGTGGAGGAACCCGGCACCGACAATCTCATCCTTAACTATGTGGATGAGGCAGGCACCATGCAGCAGGAGGTGTTTGACATGGTCATTTTGTCCGTGGGTCTGACCATTCCCAAAGAAAGCGTGGACCTGGCCAACCGCATCGGGGTTGCCCTCAATCCCTATAACTTTGTGAAAACCAGTACCTTCAATCCTTTGGAAACCAGTCGGCCCGGCGTGTTTGTGTCAGGCTCCTTCCAGGGACCCAAAGATATTCCCTCATCTGTGACCGAAGCCTCGGGTGCTGCCTGTGCTGCAGGCAGAAACCTGTCTCCTGCCCGGCATACCCTGACCAAAACCGTGTCCATGCCCACAGAGCGGGATGTGCTGGGAGAAGAACCCCGGGTGGGGGTGTTTGTGTGCAAGTGCGGCATCAACATTGCCGGGGTCATCGATGTGGGAGAGGTGGAAGCCTACACCAAAACCCTTCCCAATGTGGTGTATACCGGTGAAAATCTGTTCACCTGCTCCCAGGACACCCAGGTGTCCATCAAGGAGATCATCAACGAACACCAGCTCAACCGGGTGGTGGTGGCATCCTGTACCCCCAAAACCCATGAGGGCATTTTCATGGATACCCTGGAGGAGGCCGGCCTGAACAAATACCTGTTTGAAATGGCCAATATCAGAAACCAGGATTCCTGGATGCATTATCATGAACCGGAAAAGGCCACTGCCAAGGCCAAGGATCTCATCCGCATGGCTGTGGCAAGGGTCAGCACTTTGGGACCTTTGCATGACAAGCGCATCTCCATCATTGACAAGGCCCTGGTCCTGGGCGGGGGCATCGCCGGCATGACTGCGGCAAAAGGCCTGGCTGACCAGGGGTTCCATGTGACCCTGCTGGAAAAAGAAGATACCCTGGGCGGTCTGGGCAGGCGGCTGCACCATACCATTGAAGGTGATGATGTCCAGACTTTTGTGAAAGAGCTTGTGGAATCAGTGGAAACACACGAACAGATTGAGGTGCTCAAACAGGCCCTTGTGGTGGAGTTCGGTGGGTATAAGGGCAATTTTAAAACAGAAGTCCTTGTGGGCCCTTCCATGAAACAGCGCAAGATCGACCATGGGGTTATGATTGTGGCAACAGGTGCCACGGAATACCAGCCCACGGAATACCTGTACAGCGAAAGTGAATCCGTGGTCACCCAGCTGGAACTGTCCGACATGCTGGCGGAACAAAAGATGGGAAATACGGACCGGGTCATCATGATCCAGTGCGTGGGATCCAGAAACGAGACCAATCCCAACTGTTCCCGGGTCTGCTGCCAGAACGCCGTGAAAAACGCCATTGCCATCAAGGAAACCAGTCCGGATACAGATGTGTTCATCCTGTACCGGGACATGAGAACCTATTCCATGCTGGAGGAGTTCTACACCAAGGCAAGGAACATGGGGGTGATCTTTTCCCGGTTCAGCCAGGATGACCCGCCCAGAGTGGAAAAAGACAGTGACGGCAAACTGTCCGTCACCTTCCGGGACCATGTTCTGGGGCAGCACATAGAGGCGGCAGCCGATATTGTGGTGCTTTCCGCCGGCGTCACCGCTGCAGACACCAAAGAATTGTCCACCATCATCAAGGCCCAGCGCAACCCGGAAGGGTTTTTCATGGAAGCCCATGTCAAGCTCCGGCCGGTGGACGGAGGCACCGAAGGGGTATTCATCTGCGGCACGGCCCACGGCCCCAAATTGATCACAGAAACCGTGGCCCAGGCCATGGCAGCAGCTTCCCGGGCCACCACATACCTGTCCCAGGAATACCTGACCCTGTCTTCCGTGGTCGCTGAAGTCAACCAGGCCCATTGTGCTTCCTGTCTGGTGTGTGTGCGGTCCTGTCCGTATCATGTGCCGGTGATCAACGAGATGGGGGTTTCCTATATCGATCCGGCCCTGTGCCAGGGATGCGGGGTGTGCGCATCTGAATGTCCTGCCAAAACCATAAAACTTAACTGGTATGAAGATGACTCATTGCTCAGCAAGGTGGAATCCCTGCTGGAGGGGGTATAATATGACAAAAGAATTTGAACCGGTGATACTGGCGTTCTGCTGTAACTACTGAGGGTATTCAGCTGCGGACCTGGCAGGTTCCATGAGATTGAAGATCCCGACAAATTTCAGAATTATCCGCCTTCCCTGTACAGGAAAGATTGATATCATCCATATCCTGAGAGCCTTTGAAAAAGGGGCGGACGGGCTCTATGTGGTGGGATGCATGGAAGGGGACTGCCATTTTAACGAGGGGAATTTCCGGGCAAGAAAACGGGTCGAACAGGCTGCCCGGGTACTGGACCTGATAGGGGTCGGCGGAGAAAGGGTGAAAATGTACAACCTGTCTTCGGGTGAAGGTCCTTTGTTTGCCCAGTATTCCATTGAAATGGTTAACAAGATAAAGGAGCTGGGGCCCAGCCCCATCCGCCTGGCCAGACAACGTATGTCCAAAAAGGCCGATGCTGCCTGAAAATACAACAAATAACCGCCTAAGATGAGGTAACCATGATAATAGCAGAGAAAAAACCCATTGAAGAGATTATTCAGGAAGTCAAGGATTTTGACCGGATCCTGATTTTAGGGTGCAACGAATGTGTCACCGTGTGTGAGGCAGGGGGTAAAAAAGAGGTGGAGGTGCTGGCATCGGTTCTCAGGATGTATTTCATGGCCCAGGGACAGGAAAAAACCATTGGCGAGCGTACCCTGGAGCGCCAGTGCGACCATGAATACCTGGAGGAAATCAGGAATATTATTGACGACTATGATGCTGTTGTATCCCTGGCCTGCGGGGTTGGGGTTCAGTTTGCCGCCGAAAAATACCTGACCATGCCATTGCTTCCCGGTGTCAACACCGTCTGCCTGGGGGCCAATGAAGACAGAGGCTTGTGGACGGAACGGTGTCAGGCCTGCGGAACCTGTGTGCTGGCCCGTACCGGCGGCATCTGTCCGGTATCCCGGTGTGCCAAACGGGTGTTGAACGGCCCCTGCGGCGGGTCCACCAACGGCAAATGTGAAATCTCCAAGGATACGGACTGTGCCTGGCAGCTGATCATCGACCGGTTGAAAGCCCTTGACAAAATGGATGATTATGAGAAAGTAGCCCCTGTAAAAGACTGGTCCACCGACCGGGCCGGCGGCCCCAGAACCGTAACCAGGGAGGATGTGAAGATATGAGCGAATATGTGAGCAACAGCAGGCTGGAGCGTGTGTTAAAGGCAGGGCACTTAGGGGTGACATCCGAGTGCGGCCCTCCCAGGGGCAGTGATGCGGAAGAGGTCAAGAAGAAAGGTCTGCTTATCAAGGATTATGTAGATGCGGTGAATGTCACGGACAACCAGACCGCTATGACCCGCATGTCTTCTCTGGCCGCCTGTATCCATCTGAAGCTGCTGGGCATAGAACCGGTGCTCCAGATGGTGACCAGAGACAGAAACCGGGTGGCCCTGCAGAGCGATATCCTGGGGGCGGCTTCCTTTGATATCCCCAACATGCTGTGCCTGTCCGGAGACCACCAGAGTTTTGGTGACTGCGCCCAGGGCCAGAACGTCCATGACTTGGATTCCATGCAGCTGGTGCAGACCGTGCGTCACATGCGTGATGAAGGCAAATTTCTGGGCGGTGATGACATCAAGCGGCCCCCGAAAATCTTTGTGGGGGCGGCAGCCAATCCCTTTGCCGATCCTTTTGAAATCCGGATACCGCGCCTGGCCAAAAAGATCGTCTGCGGTGCGGAGTTCATCCAGACCCAGTGCATCTACAACCTTGACAAGTTCAAGGAATGGATGCGCAGGGCTGTGGACAGGGGTCTGACGGAAAAAACTTTTATCATGGCCGGCATGACCCCCATGAAATCGGTGGGTATGGCCAAATACATGAAAAACAAGGTGCCGGGCATGGATGTGCCCGAAGAGATCATCAACCGCCTGGCCGGGGTGGAAAAAAAGAAACAGGCCCAGGAAGGCATCGATATCTGTGTGGAGCATATCCAGGAACTGTCGGAAATAAAAGGGGTGGCCGGGTTCCACATCATGGCCATTGAATGGGAAGAAAAGGTGCCTGAGATCGTGGAAAGAAGCGGTCTTTTCCCAAGACCTGAAGTATAGGCAAACCATATTGACAAATAGATTTCATGGGACCAGGGTCTGGTAAGAACGCTTCCAGGCCCTGGTTTCGTGTTTGGGGTTTATTTGAATAACTGTGTGTCTTTATTCGTGATATAAGGAGATGGTATGGCAGTCATTGTTAAATACATTGTTGTCAGGAACGGAGAGGAAAAAATGACATTTGCGACAAAAAAAGAAGCAGACGCCCATGACAAAATGCTTGATATTGCCGACAATTTGTTTGAGTTCCTGGACAATGCAGATGGTACATTATCAGAGGCCCAGATGGAAGAGGTTTCATTGCTCCTGGCCCGGAACCGGGATACGGTGATGCCCATTCTCAGGGGAATCAGCCCCAAAAAAAAGGGGACTTCCGCACAAAAAACTGCATCAGACAAGGCGGCCCCTGAAAAAACAGGATCTGGAAAAACTGGCTCTGAAAAAACCGAACCCGCTGCAAAGGCTTCAGAATCCCCTGCCCCTAAACAAAAACGGTCAAAAAAACAGGGCTAACCTGCTGCAGCAAAGGCTTTTGAAACCGGGTTCATTTTTTTGAATTACATCTATTCTTTCTATATTTCAAATGGTTATGAGAGGCTTTTGCCGAATGTTCCGGTCAGGAAACTACAAAAAGTTCAAAATTATGAACTTTTTGGGCACCATACGTGTAAAATCGGTGGGAGCAGATGGATCTGAGCAAGGCAAATTTTTCCCCCGGTTTTTTTGTTCTTTGCAGATCCTTTACAGACAGGCATTTGTCCATAATGTGTTCCATTATTTTTTTGTTACCAATTGTCTGGCACAGGGGTTGCATTAATAAATTTTCAACTAATCGCCAATTAGTTTTTTCATCTTTTTTTCCTTTTCCAGAAAAGGCTGCCCAAAGCGGGCAGCCTTTTTTGGTTTTGCCCCTGAACCGGTTATCCTAAAAAACAGACAGCAGTGATGAAACCCCATAAAGGTGATATCTGGTCATGATATATCACCAGTCATGGGGCAAAATCCCCGGCATCTTGATTATTGTCATGACAGGTGCTGTCTGAGCTGATCAATAACCTCCTGGTTTTCCGGAAAACGGCCGGCTTTGCGTTTTGAAAAAACAGTTTCCTTGCCTGCTGTTATCTCATACACCCCATTGCTGCCCGGAACCAGTTCCGGGGTAATATTCAGCGCCTTTTGCATCTCCTCTGCCAGACCGGCAGCCCGTGGGTGGTAGTTTCATACAGCGCAATAGGTGATTGTGACTTCCATAATATCCTCCTTTATCTTGTGTGTCAGGAATCAGTTGTGATATCTTACCTAATATAGTAAATATAAAATATTTTTATTGCAAATGCAAAGAAGCAGCTTAGTTTAAGGAAAAACAATCCAACAGACCATGAAAAGGTGATTCCATGACAGAAATTATTTTTGAGTTCCTGAACAACATCGGTTTTACCCACCCTGTTCATCCAGCGCTGACCCATATTCCCATGGGCATGGTAATGGGCGCTGTTGTATTCCGCCTGGTAGCGTTTCTGCCCCGAATGAAAATGCTGGCAAAGACCGGGTACCATTGTTCAGTACTGGCGCTTTTAGGGGTTGCACCCACTGTGTTTACCGGGTATCTGGACTGGCAGTACCGGTATGGCGGGATGTGGGAATTTTTGATAGTTTTGAAAATGGTGCTGGCTGCGGTTCTGACAATTTTACTGCTTGTGGTTGTCATCAAGGATGATCCGGAAAACCCCAGACTGGACCGGCGTACCGGATTCTATCTGCTGCTGGTCCTGGTTGCCATCGGACTTGGGTATTCCGGCGGTGAACTGCAGTATGGATAAGGGAGTTACCGGAAAGAAGGATTTTTTCATAACCGTGAAAATGATGCAAATGCATGAAAGATATATATAAGGAGTGACAAAATGATAAAAAAAATTGGATGGATGGTATTGGCGGCAGCAGTTCTTTTTCCTGCAGCCCTTTTTGCAGCAGACTATGCCCACATACTGGAAGAAAAAAACATGACCGTTTCCTGGACCCTGGAGGAAGATCAGATTCATCTGCAGTTATCCGCCAAAACAACTGGCTGGGTGGCCATCGGCATTGATCCGGAAGATGCCATGGGCGGGGCCGACATCATCATCGGTGCGGTAAAAAACGGCAAAGTCAGGATTGAGGACCATTATGCTGATTCCAAAAGAGGCCATTCCCCGGATGACAAACTGGGGGGGAGCAACCATGTGATCAATCCTGAAGGCAGTGAAACAGACGGGGTTACCACCATCTCCTTTACCCTTTCGCTGGCAGCAGGAGAGGAGTGGGATAAGCCCATTCATGCCGACAAGATGACCCGTACCATGATTGCCTATGGCACGGGGCGTGATTCCTTCCGCACCACCCACCGGTACCGGACTGTGTATGATATCAATTTTGCCACAGGAGAGGCTGTCAAGGTTAAATGATCCGGCTGAACAAAAAGACAGAACCGCACCAGACAGTCTGGCTCTGCTGTCTGGTGCTGGTGCTGTTATGGCATACGCCTGCTTTTGGCAGTGAAGACGCTGCTGTGCAGTCTCATGATCATGCAGGCATGCATGATGCAGTCCCGGATGATGCAGATCAGGCAGATACAGATCAGGCAGATACAGGCCATGACCATGCAGAAATGGTCATGGCTGCAGAAGCACAGGATTCGGATCTGGCAGACAAGGTCAGGGTTGATGAGAAACTGGGGGACTATATCGATCTTGGGGCACAGTTTCTGGATGACACCGGCAGTACCGTGGTGCTGGAAACAATATTTGACAAACCTGTGGTCATTTTACCCATCTGGTTTTTGTGTCCCACAGTGTGCAGCTTTCTCCAGGCTGATCTGGCAAAGGCCCTGAACAAGGTGGGCCAGACCCCGGGGGAAGATTTCAATGTCATCACCTTGAGTTTTTCAGATGATGAAGGCCCCTCCCATGCCAATGCAGCCAAAAAAAATTATGCCAATCTGATCCAGCGGGAATTTCCCATGGAAAACTGGTATTATCTCACCGGAGATGCAGAAAATATCCGGAGGGTCACCGATTCGCTGGGGTATTATTTCATCAAGAAAAAAGAGCATTTTTATATCCATCCCAACGTGATGGTGGTGCTGGCAGAAGATGGAAAAATCATCCGTTATCTTTACGGTCCCGGGTTTCTGCCCTTTGACCTGGGGATGGCTGTAACAGAGGCCCAAAAAGGGACGCCCGGCATCTCCATCAAACGGGGGGTGCTTTCCTTTTGCTTTGACTATGACCCTGAAAATAAAACCTATGTGTTCAAGATGTTCCGGATCACGGGGACAGCCATTCTGGTTCTGCTGGTCGGTTTTGTGGTGTTTTTGCTCAGGCCGTCCAAAAACCGCAGACAGGGCAGAAAATAAAAGTAAGAACCCGGCCCGGGCATGATTGCAAACATATCTCCTTTGTTTTGAACCCTTTGCGAGGTTGTCATGGAAACGGTTGCATCATTTTATGAAACACCTGAACCTGCCCGGTTTACCGGGATCTGGTCATGGCTGCTCACCCTGGATCACAAGCGCATCGGATTGATGTACCTGTTTGCTATTTTGTTCTGGTTTCTTCTGGCAGTGCTTCTGGGGGGGGTACTCCGCCTGGAGCTGATGTTTCCCGGAGAAACCATCCTGTCTCCTGGGCTTTACAATTCCGCCTTTACCCTCCACGGCGTCATCATGATTTTTTTGTTCATCATACCGGCCCTGCCGGCTATTTTTGGCAATTTTTTTCTGCCCATACATATCGGTGCAGATGATGTGTATTTTCCAAAACTCAATCTGCTGTCCTGGTACCTTTACATGGCCGGCGGGGGTATTGCTATTTTTTCACTTTTTTCCGACGGGTTTGCCGATACCGGGTGGACCTTTTATGTGCCGTTTTCAATTTCCACCAACACCAATGTGTCCACCACTGTTTTTGCCGCCTTTGTTCTGGGATTTTCCTCAATGCTCACCGGGCTGAATTTTATTACCACCGTGCACAAGATGCGGGATCGGGCCATGGGGTGGCTGCAGATCCCCTTGTTCACCTGGAGCCTGTATGCCACAGCCTGGGTCCAGCTGCTGGCAACCCCAATCATCGCCATCACCCTGGTGCTGGTGATGATTGAACGGTTTTTCAATGTGGGGCTGTTTGATCCTGCCAGGGGCGGGGACCCCATCCTGTATCAGCACCTTTTCTGGATGTATTCCCATCCGGCGGTATACATCATGATCCTGCCGGGCATGGGGGTTATTTCGGAAATCATTCCGGTGTTTGCCAGAAAATCCATTTTCGGGTACAAGGCCATTGTGGGATCTTCTCTGGCCATTGCCATTGCCGGGTCCCTGGTGTGGGCCCACCACATGTACACCAGCGGTATGAGCGACACTGCCGTGTTCGTGTTTTCCCTGCTCACCTATGTGGTGGCCATCCCTTCTGCCATCAAGGTGTTCTCCTGGGTGGCCACCCTGTACAAAGGGGCCATTGAGATGACCCCGCCCTTGTTTTTTTCTCTGTGCTTTATCTACCTGTTTTCCGTGGGAGGGCTCACCGGCCTTGTGCTGGGGGCGGCAGGTGCCAATATCCATGTCCATGACACCCATTTTGTGGTGGCCCATTTTCATTTCACCATGTTCGGGGGCACAGGATTTGCCTTTTTTGCGGCCCTGCATTACTGGTGGCCCAAAATGTTCGGCCGGATGTATGATTTTAAAAAAGCCTATATCGCCGCCATCCTTGTGACCGGGGGGTTCATGTTTCACTATGTGCCCATGTTTATTCTGGGTCTCCAGGGCATGCCCAGGCGGTATTATGATTACCTGCCCCAGTATGCCAACGGCAATTTTTTTGCCGGTTTCGGGGCTTTGTTCATGATTCTGGGGATCGGCCTTATGGTGGCCAACCTCCTTGTTTCTTTAAGCAGGCCGAGAAATGCCGGGCCTGATCCCTGGGGCGGGGTGACCCTGGAATGGACCATCCCGTCTCCACCGCCGGTGCACAATTTTGTGCGCCCGCCTGAAATCATGGCATACCCCTATGATTTTTCCGGAGTGACAGACAGGTCAGCACAAAGGCCAAAAGGAGAATAGATGCCTGGGCAGCGCGACCAGACCGGAAAAAAACTTGGAATGTGGCTTTTTCTGTTCACCGAGATCATCCTGTTCGGCGCTCTGTTTGTGCTGTATGCGGTGTATTTTTCCTGGTACCCGAAGGATTTTATTCTGGGTGCCAAAGAGCTGGACCTGGGTTTCGGGGTGATCAATACCGTTATCCTGCTGATTTCCTCCTTTCTGGTGGCTGCCAGCATCACAGCGGTGCAGAATGATCAGAGACACATCGCACTGGCTGCACTTGCAGGTGCCCAGGTGTGCGGCGCTGTTTTTCTGGTGAATAAATATTTTGAATGGGGCCACAAGATAGAGATTGGCATTTATCCGGGCTCGGAAAGACTGCTGGACGGGCCGGCACCCCAGAACCTGTTTTTCGGGCTCTACTATGTTGTCACAGGCCTTCACGGCATTCACATCGGCATCGGCATGGTGCTTCTGGCAGTGAGCCTTGTTTTGGTGTTTTGCCGGAGAATTACGGCAGAAAATGATGTAGTGCTGGATAATTGCGGCCTTTACTGGCATCTGGTGGATCTGATCTGGATATTTATTTTTCCTTTGTTTTACCTGGTGGTTTGAAAAAGGAGGCGTGATGGAACATGCATCTCACATATTTTCCTACAAAACCCTGGGCCTTGTGCTGGGGGCGTTGCTGGTACTCACCGGCGTGACTGTGGGAGCGTCTTACATCGATCTGGGATGGGTCAATGTCTGGATCGCTCTGGTGATTGCATCAGCAAAGGCCAGCCTGGTGCTGGTGGTGTTCATGCACATGAATTCTGCAGGAAAAGGCGTGGTGGTCTCTTTTCTTTCCACCGTGTTTTTTCTGGCCATTATGATCGGTTTTATTTTCTGGGACGTGGCATTCAGGTGAGGTAAAGATGAGCGATATCATAAATCCGGTTACACTGGTGGATAGATCCTTTTATTTTATCATAGGGTTTTCCTTTATTTTCCTGTTTGCCATCACCCTGGTGATGATCTATTTTGTAATCCGTTACCGCAGGAGCAAACACCCGGTATCAGCCGACATACGGGGAAACTGGAAACTGGAGATTGCCTGGGTATTTATTCCCACCGTCATCGCCCTGGCCATGTTCGTTTCCGGGTGGCAGGCCTATACCGGGTTGCGCAATGTGCCTGAAGGGGCCATGGAGATCGAGGTCATCGGCCAGTCTTTTTCCTGGATTTTCATCTATGCCAATGGCAAAGAAACAGAAAATGAGATTCTGGTGCCGGTGAACACGCCGGTGAAACTCACTATTACTTCAGCCGATGTGATCCACAGCCTGTTTATACCTGCCTTCCGGGTCAAGGTGGATGCGGTGAAAGGCATCAAGACCCATGCCTGGTTTCTGCCGGAAAAACAGGGGGAATATTTTTTCCAGTGCACGGAATTTTGCGGGGTGGGGCATGCAGACATGACCGGTGTGGTCAGTGTGGTGTCCCAGGAGGCGTTTGATGAATGGGTGGAAGAAGATGACGGGTGGTAATCCTGCCATGGGATTACCCGCCTGGCTGGTGCATCCGGCAGGCAGGGTGAAAATTTTCACAGAACTCACCAAGGCCCACCTTACCTTTTATATCGCCCTGTCCGCCGTGTTCGGCCATGTTATTTCCACACAAGATCCAGGAAAAGACACCCTGGTTCTGGGAACTGCTGTATGGCTTTTGGCAGCAGGTGCTGCAGTGCTGAACAATATCCAGGACCGTATATATGATGCATATTTTGTCAGGACATACCACCGCAGCCTGCCCCAAAAAAAAATAACAGCGAAGACAGCCGGATTTATTGCAGCAGGTTTTATCTTGTCCGGACTCGGGATCTTGTTTTTACATTTTCATAAGCCCCTTCCCCTGGTTTTGGGCATCCTGTCCCTGGTCTGCTATAACGGACTGTATACCCCGCTGAAAAAAAAAACATGCCTGGCTGTTCTGCCGGGAATTGTTTGCGGCATGCTGCCGCCGGCCATCGGCTGGACAGCAGGCAGCATGGCATCATCTTACATTGGCTTTCACACACTGTTTGTTTTGATGCTTGTAACCGGTATCTGGCAGGTGCCCCATTTTATGGTGCTGGCTTCAAGGCACACACCTGTAAGCCCAGATCCTGTGCCGTTTTTTACACCACCTTTTGTGTGGACTATTGCAGAACGTAACATCCAGATTCTTATCTGGACCAGCCTTTACAGCCTGTCAGTTTTTTTGTTCATCATCAAAGGTGGTATTGCCGGTTATGCATTTTCAGTTGCTCTGGCAGGCATGGCCCTGGCTCTGCCTGTGGGCATGGCCGCTTTCTTCAAAAGGTGTCCAGTCCCCAAGACTGGTTCGGGATTTTATGCCATCAACCTGTCCATGCTTTTTTTCATGGCCCTGGGCATACTGGATCACCTGCTTGTCTGAAAACAGATGGTCCAGTACTGCTGCATTGCCGTTCTGCCAAAATTTTTCAATGAACAGGTCCCGTCCGGAACCGGCCCTGTAAAATCTGTACCTGGTTCGGTTTTTTACATGAAAATCCTGGTGGCTGGGACCGGCCTTGTAAAACACTGAAGCTTTTATCGCCCGGGTGGCCACGGGTTTTTCGCATATCTGTGACCGGTTGAGCCGTTCAATGGCAGCCTCAGCCAGCATTTTCTGGGCATGGGAATGGTAAAATATTGCAGACCGGTACTGGGGCCCCCGGTCCAGAAAAGAGCCGCCATGGTCTGACGGATCGATTTCATGGAAAAAATATGCCAGAAGCGCACCATAGGTGATGACATCCGGGTTGAACCAGATCTGGACGGCTTCAAAATGGCCGGTTTTCCCGTTCATTACCGCCTTGTGGGAAGGGTTTCTCTCAGTTCCGCCGGTATATCCTGCTATGACCTTTTCCACACCTCCCAGAGGTGCAAATGCTGCTGTCATGCACCAGAAACACCCACCGGCAAAAGTGGCTTTTTCAAGATTTTGCTGTGTTTCCATGGTGTCACCCCCTTTATGTAAGTTATGACTAACTTTAACATATGTACTGCCTGGGGGATAACAAGCAGAGATTTACAGTTTTTTCTCTTTTTTTATGAGTGCGGCAATGCCGAAGGAAAGATCCTGGATGATCCGGGTTTCACAAATACCTAAGCGCCGGCGGTTGCTGATATCAAATACAGATCCTGTGATCTGTGTCTTTTCACCGGCGGTTCCCCGGATCTGGAGGCCATGGGCACGGGCCAGTTTTTCCATCTCGTCCGGGTGTTTTTCCAGTTTCGGCAGCCGGATATGGACTCCGGCCCGCATGGCGGTCCCGATATTGGTGGGGCAGGCGTTCAGATAGCCCAGGTCTGGATGAGATGCAAACACAAGGTATCGGCCAAGCATGTCCAGTGCCGTGACCAGGTGGTTGAATACCCGGCAGATATGCCCGGATTTTTCCATGCAGATGATCCGCAGGTGGTCTTCTTCATTGATCCACACCATAAATTTTTTGTCATCACTGGTGTATACCCCCCGGGACAGGGGAAAATCCGTAAGTATGCCGGCGGCTTCCTGGAACCGGTCTCCAGGCGCAAATGCCCTGCCGGCAAGGACCTTGTCCCGGATCTGTCCGGGATCCAGTTCTTCCATGGGATGGTAGCGGCCCTTCAGGGGGGCAGGCAGGTTTTTTAGTGCATCCAGGATCTGTTTTTCCACGCATTGCCTTTCCTGCCGGCTGATATGGGGGGGGAATGCATGTGCAAAAAGATTTCTGGCCACCCGGACCCGGGAGGAAAGAATGAACGCCTTGTCCGGATCCAGGTCGGCAAGATCCAGAGGTTTCAGGTTCCCCAAATGGCGGACAGATCCTGTGATCTGGTGATAGGTTGTGATCACAGGATTAAATATTTCCCTGAACAGGGTATAGGATTCAGCATCCCCGGCATAGATGCCGATACTGGAATCATGGTTTTTCTGTCCGGATTGGATGGCCCGGGCCAGGGTGAATCCTGTGGCGGTCCTGCTCCCGGACAGGCGGTCAAACATTGCCGGGGTCAAAAACCGTGCAGCAAGCGAGCAGGATGCTTCAGGAAACAGCGGGCCGGCCAAATGCATCAGCTTTCATATCTGGAAGACTGGCAGGAAATGCCTCTGGCCAGGGTGGTCTGGATCATGTCCAGTATATCGCAGTCATCGTGGCATCCGGGCAGGTCCTTTCTGCGGGCGCAGTTCAGGCAGGGACTCCGGGTCAGGTAACCGATTTCAAAATCAAACAGGTCTCTTTTAATTGCTGTGTTCATGGCTGTATTTCTCTTTTTGTTCACAGACTGCAATATACCAGATACAGGGCGGCATAGTCAATACGGGTGTTTGAAAAGGCACTTCTGGATATTTGCCATAGAAGCGCACGCTACTATGGCAAATATTCTGAGGCACTTATTTTGCCTTGTCAGGCTTTGGCAGTCATGATAAGGGAAAAAGCAGTGGCAGCAATTTTTGTTAACTTCCTAAAAAAGGTGGATTTCCTGTGGCTGAATCACGGTTTGCGGAACTCAAGGAAAAGGAAAAACAGGCCAGAAAACAGATCGTTATTGAATCAGCGTTGGCGCTGTTTGCAAAAAAGCCGTTTTATGAGGTGGGGATGCGGGAAGTGGCAGAAGAGGCCGGCATCTCTCCTGCCACCATTTACCGGTATTTCCCCAGCCAGGAAGCCCTGTTCAACGAAGCCTTTCTCCAGGATATATCATCTGCCAGCAAAGATTTTGAAGCCATGGTTGAAACAGATAAACCCGCCAGTATTGACCAGTTCGGGGTGAAATTTGTGGAACATCTCATTGAAAATGAGTCCACATTCCAGATGATGACCTACCTGATGCTCAAAGATAATCTGACCCACCCGGTCATGGGAAAATTTGGTTCCGTGACCAAGATCTTTTTTGACCTGTTTGCAAGGTTGCTCACGCGCCACGGCGTTGCCCCAGAAAGCGCCAGGATTTATTCCCATGCGTTTGTGGCATCCATTACCGGTATTCTCATGACATTCCGCAATGCTCCTTTAAAAGACAAGTCATCCAGACGGGATCACATTATAAAGGTGGTAAAAATCACCGCTTCCCTGTATGCAAACCAGCTGCTGGGTCAGCAAGGTGGTAACCTTACGTAATACCATTGTGCATGGCCTGGTTTACCCATGATCCAAAGGAGGCAGTTATGGAAAAAAATGTATTGGTACCAGTGGCCCAGGGAATTGAGGAAATGGAGGCCATTACCATCATTGATGTGCTCAGACGGGCCGGAGCAAAGGTGGTGGTGGCATCTGTGGATGAAATAGATATCACGGCTGCCCGGGGCATCCGGTTTAAAGCAGATGCATTGATCAAAGACTGCCTGGATCAGGCCTATGACCTGATTGTGCTGCCCGGCGGCATCCCTGGGGCTGAAAATCTGAAAAATTCCGAAGACCTGGCCTTTTTGCTGAAAAATCAGGCAGTGCAAAAAAAACTGTACGGTGCTATCTGTGCCTCACCAGCGGTGGTCCTGCATCACCTGGGTCTTGTCACACCAGGGGCTGTGACCTGCCATCCGGGCTTTGCCAGCCAGATTGAAGGGGGAACTGTCCAGGACAAAAACGTGGTCACAGACGGGTGCTGCATCACCAGCAAAGGGGCGGGAACCGCCCTGGAATTTTCCCTGGAACTGGTGGCCCGGCTGTTTGATGACAAAACCGTGAATGATGTCAAAGGGGGGCTGGCCCTTTAGGCCGGAAAACTGGCTGTGGACCCCCTGGCCGGGATGACCCGGAAACAGCGGCAGCGGACCCTGCAGATCAGTCTGGGGTTCGGCATGCTGGTGGTGGTGATCCTGGTGGAGGTTCTGGCCATCTCCCCATCCGGGATCTATTCCTTTACCACAAACGGGTATCGGGCATTTAAAATCAATGCCCCCAAAAAACGGGTCCTGGCAGAAATCAACCATGTGCCGGCCATCAGAACCCTTGTCACCTGTGAGCCCCATTCCAGAACAGCCCTTGTCACCCGGCGCCACTTTGCCTATACAAACGAACTTGACACCGCAGATGTCTGGATCGCCCGGTACAGAAAGGAAAATGTGCTGATCTTTATGTTTCAGGATCAGGTTCTGGTCCGGATACTGCTGCTGAAAACAAGGTTCAACCGTGAGATATCTTCTCCTTTGTTTGACTCCTGCAGGCCGGATCTGCTGCAGAACGTGGACCGGTTCCTGGAAGAGCAGACCGCCCATGCTGTTTTTTATCATTAAACCCGGAAGTTATTCGTGATAAAACATGCATTGAATGTTGGACCGGATTGCTGTATATCAGGGTGGGTTCATCAGGATGGGGGCATCAAGATTTCAAGATGGGGTCAGGCTTGCGTTATTGCACTTTTGGTCTTGTGACAGACAGGTTTTCGATAAAAAGCGCAATAACACAAGTCCTGCTGTACTGACCCCGTTGTGCCGTTGTATGGGTGACCCTGTTGGAGATATTATACTAATGGTCATGCCCTATTGGGCACAACAAAATATGAAAGCTGTTAGCCATTAGCTGTTAGCTGTTAGTAATCAGCAGGGAAAAATTTGTAATTGTTGACTGGAAGCTGATAACTGAGTACTGACGCTGATGGCTTTCATATAAAAACAGTTCAGGAAGGATGCATGAAGCAGACAGACAATATAAAATCGACACGTATCGGGGTTGTGGGGGGCGGATCCTGGGGAACTGCCCTTGCCAAACTGCTGGCAGATAAAGGCTTTGCCCTGGATTTCTGGGTATATGAACCTGAGGTGAAAGAACAGATTGAAACCTTTCGGGAAAATCGGGTGTTTCTGCCGGGGTTTCATCTGCCGGAATCCATTTGTCCCTCCAATGATATGGAAACCGTGGTGAAAGACAAAGACCTGGTGCTGGTGGTGGTGCCGTCCCATTGCATGCGGACCGTGGCATTGCAGATGAAGCCGTTTATTGCCGGGGATGCGGTGGTGATAAGTGCCTCCAAGGGTATTGAAAACAAGACCCACCTGACCATGACCGGTATTTTCGAAGAGATTCTGGATCATATTTCTCCCAAAAACCTGGCAGTTCTGTCCGGACCCAGTTTTGCCAAGGAGGTGGCAGCAGGTATTCCCACGGTGGTAGCAGCTGCATCCGTGGACCGGGAAGTGGCGCAGTTTGTCCAGTCTGTTTTTTCCTGTCCCACCTTCAGGGTGTATGTAAATGATGATCCCGTGGGCACCCAGATCGGCGGGGCCGTGAAAAATGTGCTGGCCATTGCCGCAGGCATCTGCGACGGCATGAACATGGGGCTGAACCCCAGGGCTGCGCTCATCACCCGGGGACTGACGGAGATGAACCGCCTGGGCACCTGTCTGGGAGCTGATCCGCTGACCCTCTCGGGCCTGGCCGGGGTAGGGGACCTGCTGCTCACCTGCACCGGGGCCTTGAGCCGTAACTATACTGTGGGGATACAGATCGGCCAGGGCAAAAAGCTGGATGATATCATCTCGGAGATGCGCATGGTGGCTGAAGGGGTGAAAACCACCCGGTCCGTGTACAACCTGTCCCGTAAACTCGGGGTGGACCTGCCCATCTGCAATGAAGTCTACCATGTATTGTTTGAAGATCTTCCTGTGTCGGAAACCGTGCAGCGCCTCATGAACCGGTCCCTGAAACACGAGCTGGACGGGGTGGTGTAAAAGCCTGTGCAAATGTATGCCGGTATGAAAACGGGGCCGGCATTCTGGAAAGACCATCGGTAAAAAAAATTTAAGGAGGCAGTATGCCCTACGTCAACATCAAGATTACAAAGGAAGGGGCCACCAAAGAGCAGAAAGCCGATCTGATCCAGGGGGTGACCAGGCTGCTGGCGGATGTGCTGGGAAAAAATCCCGCCACCACCTTTGTGACCATCGAAGAGGTGGACACCGATAACTGGGGTGTGGGCGGCATCCCGGTCACTGAGCTGCGAAAGCAGCAAAAGTAATCTGTCACTGCCCAAAGCCCTATACCATGGCGTTCTCCATCCGTGACAGCTTGGGCCTGTGCGGCCCGGGCGTAATCTGTTTGATCGGTGCCGGCGGCAAAACCAGCCTGATGTTCGGTCTGGCCCGGGAACTGGCAGGTGCCGGCAGCACTGTTCTTACCACCACCACCACCAATGTGCATTTTCCTTCAAAAAAACAGTCTGCCGTCACCCTGGTGTCAGACACTGCGCAAGACCTTGCTGCCCGGAGCGCATCTTTTTTGAAGGACCACCGCCACCTGTCCGCCGGCAGCCTGCATGTGCCGGGTACCGGCAAACTCAAGGGATTTGCCGCCCCGGTCATAGATGAGATATGGCATACCGGCTGCTTTGACTGGGTCATTGTGGAGGCGGACGGGTCCCGGCAGCTGCCCATCAAGGCCAGCGACACCCATGAACCGGTGATGCCCTCGGTCACTACTGCGGTTATCCATGTCACCGGCCTGGATGCCCTCAACACCCCCCTGGATGACGACCATGTCCACCGGTCCGCCATATTTTCCCGCAACACCGGCCTGTCTTTGGGAAGCCTTGTGGATATTTCTGCCATGGCAGGATCCTGTGTTCTGGAGATTCAAAAAGCCTGTGCCCTGGCCGGATCTGATCCGGCCGCTGTTGTCTGTCTCAACAAGGCAGATGGCCCGGACCGGGTGGCAGCCGGCCATGCGGTTGCCGCCAGGCTGAAAAAAAAACGGCAGGACATGCAAAAAAACCATGTCCAAAAAAGCGTGGGAAAACACCCCTTTGACTATAATCAGTCCTACCCATGGCCGGACCGGGTGGTGATTGCCAGCCTGGTAGACCCGGACCCGGTCAAGGGCGTGGTGGTCCTGTGATGACAGGTAGGTCAAAGTCCTGCAAAAAGCCGGTTGCCGGCATCATCCTGGCTGCCGGGTGCGGATCACGCATGGGCACCACCAAACAACTGCTGCCCTTTGAAAACACAACTATCCTGGGCCGGGTGGTCGCCACGGCCAATGCATCCATGCTGGATGACATAATACTGGTTCTGGGATTTGAATCCGGCCGAATCCGCCGTTCCCTGGACCTGACCCATCCCGGCATGACCGGCATTCACGTGATCGAAAATCCCGACTGGAACAAAGGCCAGTCCTTTTCAGTGGCTGCCGGTCTCAAGGCCCTGCCGGAGGACTTTGGCGGCGCATTGTTTATTCTGGGGGACCAGCCCCTGGTCATGGCCCGGACCATCAACAGCCTGGTAACAGCATTCCAGACCACGGACAACTGGATCCTGGTGCCCCGGTTTCAGGGGAAAAGGGGCAATCCCGTGCTGGTGGCAGAACCTTTGTTTTCGCATCTTGCCTCTCCGGCAGGCGATGCCGGGGCCAGGGTGCTGTTCAAGGAGTTTGCGCACCGGATGCAGAGCATTGCAGTTGCAGATCCCGGGATTCTCAAGGATGTGGACACGCCGGAAGATTACACAAAACTTGCAGCCGCCCGGGATGAATCTGCAACACCATGACCATATAATGAGAGGGAAAGCATATGATACGGTCCTTCAGGGGCAAAACACCGCGCATTGCCGCATCTGCGTTTGTGGATGACACGGCAGTGCTTATCGGAGATGTGGAGATCGGCGAGGAATCCAGTGTCTGGCCGGGTGCGGTGATCCGGGCCGACCTGGGGAAAATCACCATCGGCAGACAAAGCATTGTGGAGGACAACTGCGTCATCCACGCCGGTGCCCCCGGCGGCAGAGACGGAGATGTTACCATTGGTGACCGGGTGGTCATCGGCCACGGGGCAGTGCTCAACTGCCGGTCCATCGGCAATTACGTGCTCATCGGCATGAACGCCACCCTGCTCCATGAAGCCTGCATCGGCGATTTCTGCCTCATCGGCGCCGCCGCCCTGGTGGGGGCCGGCAAAACCATCCCGGATTATTCCCTGGTGTTCGGCGCCCCCGGGAAGATCAAGGGCCGGCCGTCCGAAGAGCAGCTCTGGTGGGCCAAAAGCGCATATGAAGAATACAAACCCTTGATTGAGGCGTTTAAAAAGGCCCAAACCGGGTAAGTCGTATCAGCCCGGAAACGGTGCACAATCCCCGGCTGCATGATGGCAATGATCCGGTGCCATCAATTGGGAAAATAAAGAAAACGGGTAGGCTGACAGAATGATTCACCGCAGAAGTTCCACATGGGCGGCATACCCGGTCCGGCTGAAATTAGGTGAGCATCCATTCATGAACCCATGCAGATATGGGGTCCTGTGAACCGTGACATTTTGTTTGCACGACAGGGCCGCTGCCAGGTCATCAATGCTGAACCCCGGCTCCATTTTGGGGAGTATGTGTTCGATCCGGATGTGGGGCACAATATCTGTTGCATGCCTGATCTGGGAGCCATAAAAGCACACGGCGCGGCCGATTTTTTCCGGGACCAGCGTTTCCGAAAGCCGCCAGATGGCGGAAGCCCCCACACTGAAACCAATCAGGACACTGACCCGGGGGATTTCAGCCAGACGTGATGACAGTATTTCTTGATAAGCGCGTATACCGACATCGGCCATGAAATGCGCATACGCGAGGGGCTCGGTGTGAAAGCCCATCTGTTGTCCCCCATAGGGATCGATGATGTCCATCACTGATCCGATGGCTCCGGCAAGATCCTCCAGGGCTGGGGTTCTGCCGAATATGTCTGTTACGATCACCTTACCCATTTTTCAGGTCAGCCAGCTGTTTCATCAGGTCATCATATTCATCTTCATAGGCCAGAAGGTCCATCATCACCGGCGGTTTGACGGAGTGGGCCGGCAGCCGATCTTTGGTTAACCTGATCAGGATTTCCAGTTCCGCCATCCTCTTTTTGATCTCTTCCTCGGTTCTCAAGGGTGTCTATGCCTCCTGTGTTTAGTTCCTTACTCCTCAGTTCCTGTCAAAAAAAATAATAAAATGAGGAAAGGTAATTGGGTTGCGGGTTTCCCGCGTTAGGTTTTTATCGACGCAATTATATCACAAAACTGATTGAAAGTGTCGATGTTGTCCAAAAGGGCCTACCATCAAAATTTCCCGAGGCAAGAAAGCGAATTTATTCCTCTTGATAAGGATAAAAAATTGTATTTTTGTCCTTATCAAGAGGAATAAAACTCCTTTCCGCAGAAATATCGCCATCCCTGAGAAGAGGGCCATTACAACCCCGATAATTTATCTCTTTCAACCAGATTTGGAATATGGTATTGATAAAAGTTTTAAATGCATGACCATACTTGGTGACAGCCGCTGCGGCATGGGGTGCTGAAAAAGCATGCGGCATGGGGATAACAGGCAAAAATGCCTGCTGACAAAAGAGGGGACAATGGAAGAGACGATCAACAGAGGCCATTTTATTGAAACCATTATCCGGCAGGATGTGGAAAACCGTAAAAACGACGGCCGGGTGGCCACCCGGTTTCCGCCGGAACCCAACGGATATCTGCACATCGGCCATGCCAAATCCATCTGCCTGAATTTTAATATGGCCAAAAAATTTTCCGGACACTGCAACCTGCGGTTTGATGATTCCAACCCGGCCAAGGAAAAACAGATCTATATCGATTCCATTGAATCCACGGTGCACTGGCTTGGATTTGATTATGGCACCGCATTGTTTGCCTCGGATTATTTTGACCGGCTTTACGGATTTGCCGAAGAACTCATTGAAAAAGGTCTGGCCTATGTGTGCAGCCTGCCGGGAGAAGAGATCCGAGCATACCGGGGCACCTTGACAGAACCAGGGAAAAACAGCCCGTTCCGGGATCGGTCCGTGGCAGAGAACCTGGACCTGTTTGCGCGCATGAAAAACGGTGCGTTTGAAGAGGGGGAACACACCCTGCGGGCCAAGATCGATATGGCCTCCCCCAACATCAACCTGCGGGATCCTGTGATCTTTCGCATCAAAAAAGCCCCCCATCCCAGAACCGGGGACAAATGGTGCATCTATCCCATGTATGATTTTACCCACTGCGTGTCCGATGCCCTGGAAGGCATTACCCATTCCTTGTGCAGTCTGGAATTTGAAGACCACCGGCCCCTGTATGACTGGTACCTGGACAATCTGTCCGTGCCCTGTCATCCCCAGCAGATCGAATTCGCCCGCATGAACATAAACTATACCGTGTTGTCCAAGCGAAAACTGCAGCTGCTGGTGGATCAGGGCCATGTGGCGGGCTGGGACGATCCCCGGCTGCCCTCCCTCGAAGGGATGCGGCGGCGGGGCTATACCCCGGCTGCCATCAGAAAATTCTGTGACACCATCAGTGTGTCCAAAAAGGAAAGCCGCATCGACGTGGGCCTGCTGGAATCCTGCCTCAGGGATGACCTCAATGAAACCGCCCCCCGGGCCATGGGGGTGCTGCGGCCGTTGAAGGTGATCATTGAAAACTATCCGGAAGACAAAGTAGAAACCCTTTCCGCCATGGTCCATCCCCAGAAACCGGAGATGGGCACCCGGGAAATTACTTTTTCCAAAGAGATCTATGTGGAGCAGGAGGATTTCATGGAAGATCCCCCGAAAAAATTCTTCCGCCTGGGGCCGGGCCGGGAAGTGCGGCTGCGCAATGCCTATTATGTAACCTGCAGGGAAGTGATCAAGGATGAAAAGGGCGATATCACCGCCCTGATCTGCACCTATGATCCGGAGACCCGCGGCGGCAACGCCCCGGACGGCAGAAAGGTGAAAGGCACCATCCACTGGGTAAATGCAAAAGACTGCCTGTCCGCCCGGGTACGGCTCTATGACCGGCTGTTCACCCAGGAGGACCCGGAAAAAGGGGGGCAGGATTTTACACAGAACCTGAACCCGGCATCTCTGGAAACCTTAGGTGACTGCAAACTGGAAAAAAATCTTTCCAAAGCCCGGCCTGAAAAGGTGTTCCAGTTTGAGCGCCTGGGTTATTTCTGCCTGGATGCCAAAGACAGCACGGATAGGGCACCGGTGTTCAACCGCACCGTGACCCTGCGGGACACCTGGGCCAAAGTGACGGGAAAAAAAAGATAATGAATAAAACCATATGACAACGGTTGGGAGGCAGATAATGATCGACCGGATGCAGCGGCTCTCTTTTCAGGACCTGACCCGGATTCACGACGCATCCATGAATATCCTGCGCCACACCGGCATCGACTTCAACCATGAGCGCATTGCCGGCATGTTCAAATCCCGCGGGTTTGACACCCACGGTACCCGGGTCTATTTCAAAGAAACCGATATCTACAACGCCCTTTCCACCACAGTACCCGCGTTTACGCTTTATGCCAGAAATCCGGCGAAAAACGTGACCATCGGCGGCCCGGAGGGATTTGTTTTCATTCCCACGGGCGGGGCCACCAGTATCGCCGGCACCGACGGCACCCAGCGCCCGGCCACCTTGGCGGATTTTACGGCATGCTGTAAACTTGTCCAGACCTCGGACCAGGTGGATATGGGCGGGTATCTCATGGTCCAGCCCACGGACCTGCCCGGGGAAACAGCCAACCTGGACATGATGCTGGCTTACATGACCCTGTGCGACAAACCCGTTTTCGGGGCATCCGGCAGTGGCCAGGAAGCAGCAGATGTTCTGGAGATGGCCGCCATTATCTTCGGCGGCCGGGAAAAGATGCTGGACATGCCGGTGGTGGCGGCCGTGGCCAATACCCTGTCCCCTCTGCGGTTTTCAAAAGAAGAGGGGGATGTGATCCTGCAGATGGCCGGATGGCGCCAGCCTGTGGTGATTTCCAACATGATCCTGGCCGGGATCAGCGGCCCGGTTTCCCTGCCGGAACTGCTGGCCTTAGAGAACGCGGAAGTGCTGGCCGGCATGGTGCTCACCCAGCTGGTGAGTCCTGGCACCCCGGTGTTGTACGGGTCATCTTCCGCGCCCATTGACATGCGCACCATGGTGTCGGCCGTGGGCACCTCCGAAGCGGTCAAGATCGCCAGTGCCACCGCCCAGATGGCCGGGTTCTACAACCTGCCCTGCCGGGCCGGGGGCAGCCTCACCGACGCCCATCTGCCCGATGCCCAGGCACTGGCCGAAGGCACCCTCATGCTCTCCACAGTGGTGCGCAACGGGGCACATTTCATCTACCATGCCTGCGGCCAGATGGGATCCTATATCTCCATGGGGTATGAAAAATGGCTCCTGGACGAGGAGATCTGCCGTATGGTGAGAAACATCCTGACCCCGATGATCCCTGCCGGGGACATCATTGACACGGACCTGGTGAACCAGGTGGGCATCGGGGGCCAGTACCTGACACATCCCTCCACTTTCCAGAAGTTCCGGAACCTGTCCGCCTCAAGGCTGTTCAACCGCAAAGATTATGCCCGGTGGCACAAAGGCGGGGCCAGGCGGGTGGAAGACCAGGCATATGATACCCTGGGCCCCCGGCTGGAAAGTTATGAAAAACCACCCATCGACCAGGGGATCGCGGATGCCCTGACCGCCTATGTGGCCGCCAGGAAATTCAACAGCCAGCCTGTGGCCAACCTGTTGACCTGACGGGGAATTATTGACAATACGTGGCCGGTGCTTACCATTATCTAAATAGATGATTAAGGAGACACCCCATGGAAAATACGCTGCCATTGTCAGGATCTGAAAGTGTTCAGGCCAACGCCTGCCTGAGCCTGGCCCCTTTGCTGACATTCTGGGAAACCGAACTGGTGCCTGGATGCCCCCATATGGCGGGCATGTTTGCCGGCATCATGGAAAGGCTGCCCCGGTCGCTTACGAAAGATATCCAGGACCTGTCCGATCTGGAGGCCCATGCAGGTATTCTCCATGCACTGATGAGCGCGGTGGTATCTCCGGCATCCTTTGACCAGGAGCTGACCGCAGCCTTTGCACCCTGTTCTTTTGAGAGTTTTTATGCCACCCCCCGGTTTCAGCGGCTGTTCCTGGATCAAAACAATGCATTGAAATCAACCCTTATGGAAAATATTGATTTCAATATGAACAAAAAAATGCTCAGCGCCTATTATCTGATCCTGGAAAGGATTTACGGATTTACCGGCCCGTTTACCAGCAGTCTGAACACCCAGGGGATGACTGATGAGAAGACCGGCCTGGTCCGCTATTACGAGGAGTTTCCCGATCACCAATTCGTTGAACTGACCCCGAAGGACACCCCGCCCCCTTTGTCTGACACCGACCGGGAATGGATCATGGATCACCTGAATGACCTGGAGCAGCTGAGCCGGTTGATCGATCTGGCCCAGTTTCAATTCAAGGGGTTTTTCATTATCCGGGTCCAGGATGTGACGGAAAAAGCGATCCTGTCGTTTCTGGAACGGGACCTGGTGGATGAAAACTCCATTTTCTCCTCCCGGGGTATCCAGCAGATCGAATCCCGGCTCCAGTCGCTGTTCCGCCGGCCGGATCTTGGCGTGTCCGTTTCCTCCCTCAAGGGGGACCAGGTCATGGTGACCAAAAACGATCACCATTCAAAAGTGGACTGTCTGTTTTCCAACTCCCACCACATCTGCCTGGAAGATCTGGAAGATTCGGTTTGGATATCGGCGGCAAAAGGAGAAAAGGTTTTCCGGGTGGCGGACCTGTCCAGAAAAGATCCCCTGGTTTGTGCCGAGTCAGAAGCGGTGACCGCAGGGATTCGGTCCATGCTGTTGATGCCCCTGTCATATCAGGGGAAGAAAATCGGCCTGCTGGAGGTGTTTTCCCCGCATCCCAATGATTTCGGGCCGTTTGAATCCATGCTCATGGAGCAGATCTCCCCGCTGTTCGCGGTGGCCCTGAAGCGGGGGCAGGATGAACTGGCAAAGCATGTGCAGACGGTGATAAAAGAACAGTGCACTGCTGTGCATCCGTCCGTGGAATGGCGGTTCAGAAAGGCGGCCCTGGCCCATCTGGATGCCCTGCGTCAGAAAAATCCCTCCCCGAAAATGGCAGACATTGTTTTCAAGGATGTGGTCCCGTTCTACGGGCAGTCCGATATCCGGGGTTCGTCCCGGGCAAGGAACCAGGGGATCCAGCAGGACCTGAGCCGGCAGCTGGACCTCGCCCGGGAGATCATGACATCTGCTGCAGAAAAAAGGCCCTGGCCCCTGCTGCAGGAGTATGTGTACCGGATCGACAAACTCAGCGACACCCTGTCAGCCGGGATTACTTCCAGCGATGAGGACAGCGTGTACCAGCTCCTGAATCAGGAAGTGGCCACCACCTTTGATTCCCTGAAAGGCATTTCCGCTGACATGGCGGAAAAGATCGACCACTACAACCGGGCCGTGGATCCGGCAACCGGCATGATTCATCACAAGCGAAAAGAATACGAGGACAGTGTGGCTGCCCTGAATTCTGCGCTGTCTTCCTATCTGGAAAAAGAGGATGACCGGATCCAGGAATCCTTTCCCCATTATTTTGAAAAACGTCAGACTGACGGGGTGGACTACATGATGTACATCGGGGCCGCCATGATGGAAAGCGGTACCCTGTCAGGGTTCCACATCAAAGACATGACCCTGTGGCAGATCATGATGGCCTGCGGCATGGCCCGGCAGACACAAAAAATCAAGCCGGACCTGCAGATTCCGCTGGATACCTGTCACCTCATCCTGGTGAATCACTCCCCGCTGTCTATCCGGTTTAGGTATGATGAAAAACGGTTTGATGTGGACGGGGCCTATGATGTGAGACATGAGATCATCAAATCACGGCTGGACAAGGCCCTGATCAAGGGCTCCGGAGAGCGCCTCACCCAGCCGGGCCGCATTGCCCTGGTGTATGCCAACCCGGCGGAACAAAGGGAGATTGAGCAGCACATCCGGTTTCTCACCGACCTTGGCCAGCTGAAAAACGACCCGGAACTTCTGGACCTGGATGATCTGCCCGATGTCATGGGACTCAAGGCGATCCGGGTGGGGGTGAACCTGTCGGCCCGGGAAGCAAAAAACATCATTCCCATGCGGACCGGATAGCCTTTTTCTAACGCGAGAAACCCGCCACCCAGTTGACCTTCCTCATTTTCTTGTTTTTTAAACAGAAACTGAGGAGTAAGACGCTAACATGGCCTGACCGGCCCCTGAAAAGGGCTATGCAAACCGCCAGGTCGTGCCGGCAGCACCGTCCTTGAGTATGATGTTCATTTCCTGGAGCTGGTCTCTGATCTCGTCGGCCCGGGCAAAATTTTTGTCCTTCCTGGCCTGTGCCCGTTCTGCAATCAATGCCTCCACCTGTTCCGGTGTCGCCGCCATCTGTGCCATCCCCTTGTCTTTTTTTGTGGCAAACCAGGCAGAGGGCGTTTCATGGAAAATCCCCAGAATGCCGGCAATGGCTGCCATATCTGTTCTGATCTGTGCCATTTCGGTCAAAACAGCTTCACCGGGCCGGTCCGGGGCCTGGTCCAGGGTCTTGTTACCTTTTTTCACGGTTTCAAATACCGCAGCCAGGGCCCTGGCCGAGTTAAAATCATCGTCCATGGCATCGGCAAACGCCTGCCACAGCGGCCCGCCTCCCGGGCCGTTATCAGCATCCGAAGTGATGCCCAGGTTTTCCAGACGCTCCAGAAACCCGTAAATCCGGTCCAGGCCCATCCCCACCTCATGCATGGACTGCTCACTGAAGTCAATGGGGCTGCGGTAGTGATTGGACAAAAGAAACATCCGGATCACTTCCGGCGAATACCGTTCCAGCACATCCTTGATCATGGTGAAGTTGCCCAGGGATTTGGACATCTTTTCGTTGTTGATATCCACAAATCCGTTGTGGATCCAGTATTTCACAAACTGGGTGCCGAACAGGGCCTCACTCTGGGCGATCTCGTTCTCATGGTGGGGAAAGATCAGGTCCTTGCCCCCGCCGTGGATGTCAAATCCTTCCCCTAAGTATTCATGGCTCATGGCTGAGCACTCAATGTGCCAGCCGGGACGGCCTTTGCCCCAGGGGCTTTCCCAATAGGGTTCCTCGGGTTTGGCCGGTTTCCACAGGGTGAAATCCAGCGGGTTCTTCTTTTTTTGCTCCACGGCGATGCGTGACCCGGCCCGCATGTCTTCCGGGTTTCTGCCGGACAGCTTGCCGTATTTTTCAAACGCGTCAATGGAAAAATAGACGTTCCCGTCATCCACGGCATAGGCCTTGCCCTTGTCAATGAGCTTTTTGACAAATTTGATGATGTGCTCGATATGCTCGGTGGCCTTGGGCTCCATGGTGGGCCGCAGCACGTTCAACGCATCCATTTCATTGTGGAATTCATCAATATATTTTTCCGTGATGGCAGCACACGTCTCTCCGGTTTCATTGGATTTTTTGATGATCTTGTCATCCACATCCGTGAAATTGCGCACATAGGTGACCGCATACCCGATGCGGGTCAGCCACCGGAAGATCATGTCAAATACCACCACAGATCTGGCATGGCCGATATGGCTGGTGTCATAGACCGTGGGGCCGCACACGTACATCTTGACCGTGTCTTTTTGGATGGGAACAAAGGTTTCTTTTCTGCCGGTAAGGGTGTTGTATATTTTCAAGCTCATATTTTTTTCCTGAATGTCAAGTGGAACAGGTTGCAATCAAAACAACAGCCTGGGCTGCAATGCCCTCTTTTCTGCCGACAAACCCCAGGTGCTCGGTTGTAGTGGCTTTCACGTTCACGCAATTAGAAGATACTTCCAGTGTTTCAGCCATGCTGGCGGCCATCTGCTGTTTTTTTAGTCCCAGTTTCGGGACCTGGGCAAACACAGTGCAGTCCAGGTTCATGACCCGGTATCCCGCCTGTTCAAGCTTCCGGGTACACGCTGCCAGCAGGATCCGGGAATCGATATCTTTGTATTTCGGATCAGTATCCGGAAACAGGTCCCCGATATCTCCTAAGCCGGCCGCTCCCAGGATGGCGTCGCACACGGCATGGATCAGCACATCCGCATCAGAATGCCCGGCCAGACCCATGTCATGGTCGATCTTCACTCCGCCCAGGATCAGGTCCCGTCCTGTGGCAAATGCATGCACATCCGTGCCCATGCCAATCCTGATATCTGAAGTATCCATGTGTGTCAACATATGCCTTTTTCATGTTTGTGCAATTTAAAATTGATAAAATATCATATTCCCCGGCGGTTTGGAATATAAAACACCATGGAGGTCCGGGCAGTTTGATCAATCTTTCGATTCTTGACAATGTACCCCATTTGAGCTACATTTTAAACAAATCCAAACGGAGGAAATAAATATGGGCAAAACATCCACAATCAGAGCGAGAATTGAAGATATTTGGGATGCTATTGCAGCCGGCAATTCTAAAATCCCCATGCCGGAATGGCAAAAACGAGGTCATAATCCCACAATCTCCAGTACGCCCAGAAACACAGCTATAAACACTGCCACAGGAATGATAACGAACCAGGGATTGCGGGCCTGAACAAGATCGATCAATGTCTTGTCACCGAAACTTCCGAAGGGCAGAACCCGTTCCTTCAGTCGCGGATAAAGGGCGGCATAAAGCCCGGCACCTGCCATAATGCCGATGACACCGCCGATAAGGGCATCCAGCGCACCATGGCCCACGGCTCCCACGGATGTACCCGGACAATACCCAAGAATGGCGAAGCCGATACCGAAAATCAGCGGTCCGGGAATGGTTGCTCCGAGTGAACCGGATTTTTTGTGAAGACACACCCAGCCGGCATCACGCATGGCATATACTCCCACCATTCCCGTTATAATTGCGGTCGAAATAATTTTAACCACAGTGAAATCCTGGAGCAGCAGCTGCTGCATGATGATGTCATAGTGGCAGACCCCGCCCTTTTGCAGGAGAAATCCGAAAAAAAACCCAATGGCCAGCCCCAGAAAATATTGTATCCGCGTGCGGTTGTGGAGGGTCTTTAACATATCAGACTCCTATATGACCCGGTACATAATGAAAGCGACGGCAACACCTCCGGCAAAGAAGCAGAAAACAGCTATCCAACTGGTCAGTACAAGCTGCAGCGTGCCGCTGATGCCATGGCCGCTGGTGCATCCGGATCCCCAGCGCGCCCCGAAACCAACGCAGATGCCGCCGAACAGGGCAGCACTCAGGCGCAGAAGGATGCTCGGACCAAAGGTGTCTTCCCACATTTGCGGCACCCATTTCCAGTTGATGTCGCCGGAAAGCCATGCAGCGGTATAAGCACCCAGGAACAGTCCGGCTACCAGCATCCATCCCCAGTCGATGGTGGGGGGATTTTCCTGATAATAGGGCTTCTTGCGAACTTCAGGACCGCGCACCGCCTCTTCGATCATGCCCGCACTTTTGGCAAACGCGGTGGATACGCCTATGGGATGATTGGAGAGCAAAAATGCGAGCCAGCAAAGAATACCGATTCCCACCCCGACAATGTATGGGGGCCATACCGAAACAACGAAATGATTTGCAAGGGTTTGAAATATGTCCATGAGCTGATCATCCCTCCTGTAGTTCGCAGCCCACGTTTTTACAGGCCCTCATTGATCCAAGGCTGTCTTCCACCCTGGTGAAGCCGTTTTGCTTCAGGATAGAGGCGGCAATGATTGCCCGCATACCACTGCCGCAGAAGGTGATTATCGGCTTGTCAGGATCGAGTTCATCGATCCGGTCCGGGAGTTCACCAAGAAAAATATGGGTGGCACCTGCCAGCCGTCCCTGTTTATATTCGCTGATCTTGCGGACATCGAGCAGGGTGAGGTTTTCGTTGTTGTGCAGACGCTGCTCAATTCCGGCCGCGTGGACGGCTCCGATACGGTCATACTGCAGGCCCTCTGTCTCCCAGCTGTGCATGCCGCCCTTGAGATAGCCTGCCAGGCGGTCATACCCTATCCGGATCAGATGTTCCACTGCGGTAGGTATCTGCTCCTGTGTCTCCGGAATCAAGATGATCTCCGTATCATAATCCAGCAGGTATCCGGCGTACGCAGATATCATTTCCAGCGGCATGGCAAGACTGCCCGGAATGAAAGCACCGGCATATGCCTCAGGACTCCGCAGATCCAGAAGCAGTGCGCCATTGGTTTGTGCCTTTTTTACATTTTTTGCATTCATAGGTACCGGTTGCGGCAGTGAATGCAGAGGCGGTGAACCAAATTGGTTGTATTGTTCCATTTTTTTGAAATAGGGCGGCAGATAATGGTGTTCATGGACTTTGTAATCGATAAAAGATTCTCTGTCTTTTTTCTGCAATACCGGATTGTGCAGCCGTTCATGCCCGATGGCCGAAAATTCCCGTGAGGCCATGCTGTCACCGCACGCCGATCCGGCACCGTGGGCCGGATAAATGATGGTCTGGTCGCCCAGGGGCAGAAGTTTGCCGAAAATAGAATCATACAGGGCACCCGCCACCTCGCGTGCCTGATCCGGGAAAAAATCGGTTCTCCCCACATCCCCGATAAATAAAGCGTCGCCGGTAAAGACCGCCACCGCATCTTCGCCATAGTTTTTATCTGTGACCACTATGGAAATGGATTCAAACGTGTGACCGGGGGTTTCAAGAATTCTCAGACGAAGATCACCCACGTCAAAGGTGTCGCCTTCGGAGACACCTTCTCCATAAGAGAAATCAAGGGCTTTTCCGTGATGAATTGCAGCACCGCTGCGCCGGGCAAGATCCTGTGAACCGATGATATAATCCTCATTGCGATGGGTTTCAAATATCCGGGTTATACGTACACCCTGCTGTGCGGCAATTTCGGCATATATTCCACAATCGCGCCGTGGGTCGATGACCACCGCATCGAGTCCATCTCCCAGAATATAGGATAAATGAGCGATGCCTTCAGATTTGATTTTATTCAAAAACATTATTGTTCTCCTCGCTTTCGGTATTTCATCAATTTCTGTTGGTTACCCGAATTCATATGTTGAAACGCATTTTTTTAATTTTTACATACCTGGAATAAATGATAACAGCATCTGTCTTTTGGTGAAATACAGCATTCTCCCCATTTTCAGGAGATTAATGATGTAGAACCAGATACCCGGGTCTTAAAAGTACAGCAGTTTACCCCATCAAAGAGGTCTTCGTTGGCGAGGGGACAGGCAAATGGCGATTTGTCATTGCCTATAACCCGGAACAGGCCGAACACGACCGCCATGTCCGCAAAAAAACCTGGAACGGATCAAAGTCGACCCTGTCCCTCAGACCGGTGTATCACACAAGGTTCGACCGCATCCTCGCCCATGTTATGCTTTGCTGGCTCGCCCTTCTGCTGGTTCAAGGTTTTTTAGGATTGCTGTATTCCTTTATTGACAGGTTTTGCGAAATTTCGTAAACCTACCACTGTCCAACACAGGATAATGTCTTTCAGGAGAGTCCGAGTATTTTTTGACACAATTGAATGGGAGAGTGGCATTGATCTTGGTCCTGAATTTATTTACGCGCGATGCAAAATCGATGCATAACTGTAAAATGGTACTTTCGGTTATAGATCCTGCTGCATTATTGACAGCAATAAGAAGAAAGATGAGATCATGAATCCAGAAATCATTATCAGAAATGAGACCGGTGCCGATGTCGGCGCAATATCGGATATCACTGCCGCAGGGCAAGGTAATTTTTCACGACGGATTCAAGGCAGACGGCCGGCCGGCTGGGGTAGAAAAGGCGTGAAGACGGGCCTGAACACCGGTGTTCGTTAAAGGAACCACAGGAGAGGAGGATTTTATGATCAGCATGGAATTTTTCATCACATCGTTCATTGTGGTGGTGATGCCGGGAACCGGGGTGATCTACACCATTTCAACAGGACTGTTCAGGGGCAGCCGGGCAGGTGTGTTTGCGGCAACCGGGTGCACGGCCGGGATCATTCCATCCCTGCTGTCCTGCATTCTGGGGCTGGCGGTCATCATTCATACCAGTGCACTGGCTTTTCAGACCCTTAAATTTGCCGGGGTGGCCTATCTGCTTTATCTGGCCTGGTCCATGTGGCGGCAGACCGGCACCCTGGAACTGCAGGCGGAGCAAAAAGGGAAAACCATGTTCCGAACCGCATTCAAAGGCTTTTTGATCAACATACTCAACCCGAAGCTTACCGTTTTTTTCCTGGCATTCCTGCCCCAGTTCATTCCGGCCCGGGCACCCATGCCGGTCCTCAACATGCTCGTGCTGGGGGGGGTGTTCATGGGGATGACATGGGTGGTGTTCATTCTGTACGCCCTGCTGGCGGACAAGGCCCGCACCTGGATCATCAATTCTCCTGGAAAGATCAGAAATGTGCAGCGCACCTTTGCCGTCATGTTTGCCATGCTGGGGGCCAGGCTGGCGTTTTCCGGGAGGTGACCACGGCCTTTAAAAGCACATCTTTAAATGGCCTCACACAATATCATTGGACCGAAACAGGTTGCCTTGATACATAATCCGTGTACACTTATAATGTATGGAGCCTGAAATGGAGGGTTTGAGAAAATCATCAAGTCGTTTTCAAAGTTAGGAGATGAACAATGTCCCAGGTAAATTATAATCAAGTCATATCGGAGATAAAAACATTCGATCTGCCGGATCAGCTTCGCTTTTTGGTGGATATTGCCACGCTGATCCGTAAAAAAGCCAGCCAGGTCAAACTCCGGAGTATTTTAGAGATTCAGGGAAAAGGTAAAAATATCTGGGAAGGGCGGGTTAAACCGTATGACGGTTTAAGTTGTTTTATGGATGACTCTGATAAGCATTCCCTTTGCACAGGCTTACCAACTCAAGTGGCAGATCAATATGGTGGTGACTCACATTGATGGAACAATTCCGGACATGGCAATCGGTGACCAGTTTGTCGGTGAGTTTGAAGTTGATCCCTCCCTGTTTGAATTGCCGGATGGTGTCACCGAAGGCCGTTTAGTCGACTTTGATTTGACCATCGGAACATTTAATTGGAACGAATCCCAACCCCATTCGTCTCCGCAATTCCTTCTTTCTCCCCGTGGGATAGAGGCCATGTCCGGAATATTTACCGATACACTTCCGGCCCACCCGGATTTATCCTTTTTTTCTGCAGGCGTCACCTGCTGTATGGGAAGTAAAAGATGAGATGGATCTGACTGGTAAGCCGATTTTCGGTGGAGATTTTGGCGGGACTTTTACGATTTCACCTTTGACCGACTGCAGCGCTGTCAGTCGAGTTTCATTCAGGATATATGAGGAAACAGGTTTTTCATTCTTATCATTGCGTATTGGGGAAGCCGGCTGTTTCAAACAGGTGTGCGGCGGCCTTTGAAACCGATCGGACAATGCTTTTGGCCATACTGGCATCGATGATCTGACCCCTTACCATCGCACCGACGGCATAAAGAGACGTGGCAGGCCTTACCTGTCCGAACCAGCGCTGCATGACCTGATGGGTATCCGGATAGATCCATATGCTGCCGGTGTTATGGTGACCGTTTTCTGGAGATCCGTCACCGTCCCTGCATGTGTCGGTCGGCTGGGATTCTTCCGTCAAAACAATTCCCTGAGCAACCATGGATTGTGTCAGGGAAGAATGGTCCGTCAGAATTGATTTGTCCTGGCCTCGGGCATCTACCAGGTATGAGCAGGCTTCCTTTTTTGCATGACCGTACGGATCTTTGTATACAAAAACATACCGGCCTTGTGGATCATCTTTCAATAACTGGTATGAGGATCCAAGCCTTATTATTTCTACAATGCCGGCCCTGATCAATGCCAGCAGTTTTTCTGCATTGATAATGGGCTGGGTCGCGGCATGGGTAAAAAAAGCAGAGGCATATTGTTCCTCAAATATTTTCCGCTGCCTGGGCGTTAAGCTGAGATAAATCTGTTTCACCGTACCCAGCCCCTGCAACAGAACCGTTTGCCAGAGAACGTCACCCTTCCGGTTATCTCCTTTAGTGGCATCTTTGATGGATTGTGCCAGCATGATCTCTGATGTCCCTGAGGGGTTCATGAGTTCATCCCAGTCGAATGGACGGCCGTATGCGCTCTGCAGGTCGGAATTCAGGAGCCCAAAGACAGCTTCCCAGGAATTGGACCGGGTTTTGTCAGCCAGAATTTTTTCCAGAATGTCAGGGCAAAAAAATTGATTCTGGTAGGACCCGGTCCTGCCCCTGACTTTGGGCAGCAGTCCTTTTCTTGAAAAAAGGCAGAATGTCCGGGTGTTCTCAGGAGGCTGATACACCAGATCACCGCTTTCAGACCGGCCAAACCGGTCCTCCGACGTCAATGTCAGCAAGGTTTCTATGGCACTGAGGCTGGTGCCGATGATGCCGACCTTTGCGCCCATGGGTATGCGTTGCCGAAGCATTAGGGCCGGCCAGGGAGACGGGAAAAAATTGGGATCCCGGCTTTCTTTTTGCCAGTGACCGGTGGCGATCAGTACCTGGCCCGCCTTTATGACCGACCGCTCCCCTGTGGCAGGGTTTCGACAGAAAAGGCGGAAACCTTCTGAATCATGCTGCATTTCGAAAACCTCTGTGCAGCAGTGAAGTTCAACCGTTATTCCCATTTGCCGGGCCAGCGCAACCGCCTGAAAAAATCTTGTTTTCAGGTATTCTCCCATGATGGCGCGGGGGTAATGGCCACAAACAGCCGGAAAATCATCCTGCTGGTCGAGGAAAGGTCCAAACCAGTTGAAGCGTTCAATCAGAAAAGACAGGTTTCTGACGGTCCACGACTGGAAATCCTCAGGATTTTCCGGAAAGATGCCCATGTCTGAAGCGCACATGTTGGTGATGTGGAATTGCAGAACATTGGCGTTATTGTGGGGAAACCCCGGTCCAAACTGTTTTTGTTTTTCAAAAATTCGTAAGCGCATCCGGGAAGGCAAACCGGGATGCCTGTCTGCTGCCATCCGTGCCTGCCGTATACACTGCCACAGCATGGCAGTTCCGGTCAGGCCGCCGCCGATGATGGAAAGGTCAATAAAAAAAGACATGGGGGTTCTATGCAAACACCGTGTTTGTCTGAAGGCTGTAAACGGCCAGGTTTCCTTCAGGGTCCCAGATGGTACTGCGTTCGTGAACATAGCCCCTTTCGGCGCTGTCAACAACGCAGTGATACGTCCACCATTCGTTTTCAGAGCAGGTCATGCGGTCCAGGTGAACAAATCCCAGTGACCATGTCATTGTACTGGCCGCGGCCGGTTCTTTCAATTGAGAGAGCACGGGGGTCGGCCAGGCATCCGCCAATGCGACCAGCCATTCTTCGGTAAGACAGTTCGTTTTTTCACGAAAATTGATCCAGCCGCCAATCTCCTGACCGCCTTTTCCGGAAAATGGGAACTCACCAATTGCCCATCGGTAGTGAAAATGGCGGGTGAAAGTGGGTGTCAGGCCCTCAATGTAGGGCAGTTCAAACGCCTTGGAAGTGTCCTGCATCTTTGGGCGATTAATGGGCGGTATCCGGATCCGTGAGTCACGGTCAGCACCAAAACTCCCCACTGCGGTGCAGCATATGGTATCGTTCTGAATTACCCTGGACTCGATCGTGGTAACAGACTTGCCTGAGCGTAAACGCTGCGTTTGGATATAGAACGGTGTGGCATCCAACGGACCAATGAAAGAGATAAAAAGCGTGCGTACTTTTCTTTCCAGGGGAACATGTTCGCGCATTGACTGCAAGGCCAGTGCGGCGACCAGTCCACCATAAACAGTGCGGCCCTGCATCCAGTCATCCGGCACATGAAGGTGGGTCTTCCCCTCTGCGGTGGCGTTTTTTTCGATCAGGGTTGCAAACAGCGTATCAGACATATTCAGACTCCTGGTAAAAATTTTATAGCAGCCATACCGGGCGATTCCAGATAATTGCAAAGATGGACTCGGGGACAGGGGATAGTTTTTTGTTTTTGTTACCCCTGGATTATATCCTGTAATACAAATCAACCCTATCCCTTTGCCAGCAGACCGGTTTGAAACGGCAGTTCCCTGAGACGCACCCCGGTTGCCCTGAAAACGGCATTTGCCACGGCAGGTGCCACTGACGGAAACACCGGTTCACCGATACCGCCCGCCTTGAGATTGTTGTGGGCGATATGCACTGCGATCTCCGGGACTTCAGACATGGTGAGGACACGGTAATCGCTGTAGTTTGATGTTTTCACACCGCCGTCGGCAAAACTGACTTTTTCATGAAAGGCCACGCTCAGGCCCATGACAACCCCGGCTTCTGCCTGGGCCCGGATAGCATCCGGAAAGACAGCCGTGCCGCAGTCAATGGCACAGGCCATCCTGTGCACCTTGATTCTGCCGTTCTTGTCCACCGACACTTCTGCCATGTGGGCGGCAAAGGATTCAAAACATGCAGTTACGGCAATCCCTCTGGCCCTTCCCTCGGGAACAGGGCTGTCCCAGCCGCCTTTATCCGCTGCCATGGACAGAATATTGTATGCCCTGGAGCCTTTTTCCATGTGATCCAGACGGAACTGGAGGGGATCTTTGCCGGCTGCATGGGCCAGTTCATCCATGAAGGATTCTACGATAAAAGCATTGATGGAATACCCTACGGACCGCCACCATCCCACCTGGATCGGCAGGTCCACCATGGCGTATGTCACATGATGGCTGGGAATCTCATACGGCATATCCACGGTGCCTGATACGGCATCCGGGTCAATACCGTTCTGGACGTTTTGTGGCATGAGGCGCATCATGATGGATTGCGACGCCACCTTGTGAGACCAGGCTGTAATCCGTCCCTCCCTGTCCAGGCCTGCTGTAATACAAGACTGGTTTGCCGGCCGGAAATAGTCGTTGCTGAAGTCATCCTCCCGGGTATTGATAACTTTTACCGGCCTGTCCAGGCCTTTTGACAGCAGGATAGCATCGGTTACCGGATCGGGTTCCCCGCGCAGGCCGAATCCGCCGCCGGCGGGCAGAATCTCGACGCGCACCTTGTCAGGGGGCAGGCCGGTGATTCTGGATGCCGTCATCTGGGCCAGGGTTGCCCCCTGGGTCGGTGCCCAGATCCGGCAGCGGTCCTTTTCCACATGTGCAGTGCAGTTGATGGGCTCCACCTGCGCATGGGAGATGTAATGCAGTTTATACTGCTGCTCCAGTGTCTGGGATGCATCTGCAAATGCGGCTTTGACATCTCCGGTGCTTTTTGCGGCCGCCCCTTTTTTCTCCAGATGGTCCTGAAAAACTGTATCAATAAATGCATCATTCAGCCCGGGCATGGATCCTTTGGACCATTTTATCTTGAGTGCATCCCTTCCCGTCATGGCTGCATAGGCGGTTTCTGCACACACCGCGATCCGGTTTTCAAAGGGCACCACCTTGAGCACCCCTTTGACCGCCATGGCTGCCTGGTCGTCATAGGATTCAGGGGACGCGCCGTAACGGGGCGGCCGGGCCACCACTGCCGTGCACATGCCGGGCACGGTAAAATCCATGCCAAACACGGTCTTGCCCATGGCCTTGTCCTGGATATCCAGCCGTTGCCGCGGAGTGCCGATGATATGGTAGTCACCAGGGGCTTTCAGGGGCGGTTTCTCCGGCACTGCAAGTTTTCCGGCAGCCAGGGTAAGCTGCCCGTAACTCAGGGACTTTCCTTCGGGGTGAATGATCCTGCCATCTTTTGTGGTGCATTTTTGCGCAGGAATTTTCCACTGTTGGGCAGCCGCCTCCATGAGCATCTGTCGGGCTGCCGCCCCGACCGTGCGCAGCAGGTCCCACCGGTGGCGGATGCTGGTGCTGCCGCCGGTCAGCTGCATATGCCAGACCGGGTCTTTAAACGGATCTGCAGCCGGGGCCTGTTTGATCTGGACCGTTTCCCAGGCCGCATCCAGTTCATCGGCAATCACCATGGGAATGCCGGTATGGGTCCCCTGGCCCAGATTGGTCTGGCCCACCCAGACGGTGATGGTATTGTCCGCCGCGATCTCAAGAAAGGCATGGGGCTTGAAAGAGGGATTTGCCGTTGCCTGGACGGAAGAAACATTGACCAGTTTCAGGCTGCCGGAAAAAGCGCCCATGGCAAGTACCAGGCTGCTCTTTTTTAAAAACGATCTGCGTGTCATGATGGTCTCCATGATCTTATCCTCCCTGTTTTACCGCCAATCGGGCAGCCAGATGAATCGCCTTTTTGATCCGCGGATGGGAACCGCACCGGCAGATGACATTGTCCATGGCCTCATCGATTTGGACATCGGTGGGATTTGGTTCCCTGGACAAAAAATCCGCGGCTTGGAGCATGATGCCCGGCTGACAGTACCCGCATTGGGGTACCTGCTTTTCAATCCATGCAACCTTTACCGGGTGATCCTCGGGCAGGCCCTCGATGGTGGTAATCTCGCTTTCAAGAACTTCATCCAAATAAACAATACAGGACCGTTGGGCATCTCCGTCAATGAGAACCGTACACATGCCGCACTCGGAAATACCGCAGGTATATTTGACACTGGTAAATCCCAGGTTGTCCCGCAAGACCCACAACAGCGGCGTGCCAGGGTCTGCATCAACCGTTCTTTTTTTGCCGTTCACGTTCAGGGTGATCATTTGGCTTTCCTCCCTTGAATTACAGGTGAGCGATTTGGTTGCACTTTGTTCTGATTGCGCCTGGCGATGATTAGAGAAACAAATCATCTCATGTTTCCAGATAGATATCCGGCATTATACCATCCATTATTCTGTCATGCCACTTAATTTTCCCAATGGTCAGGCCCGGATCGTTATCCGATCCCAAAGCAGATACGGATCAACCTTTTCTGGCGGTTTTCGATTATTTTTGGTAAGACTATCAGGACCGTTTCCGGAACAGTGTTTGAAAATATGAATACCCCATGAAACAGGAGAAATTTTATGTCCACCCTGGCCAACATACTGATTCTGAGTGTCGCTGTTTTTCTCGTAGCTAATGTTATTCCTGGTATCCGGATAAAAAATTATGTAACCGCTGTCATTGTCGCTGTTGTTTACAGTGTGATCAATTTTCTGTTCGGGTGGCTGCTGATCCTGCTTTCTTTACCCTTTATGATCATCACATTCGGGTTGTTCAAACTGGTGATCAATGCGGTACTCCTGTGGGCAACAGACAAACTGATTGAAGATTTCAGGATCAAAGATTTTTTTACTACCTTCATTGCGGCCCTGTGCATCACACTGATTGATTCCCTTATAAAATGGGCTTTCTAAAGGCCGGTTTCAGGCGGGCATGCCCTGTCTGTCTGCAGCAGGCATGGCACTGGATGCATGAAAATTTTTCCAGATCCATTTTTCATCCCTGGTTTTTTATGTCCTGTCACTCCCTGTGTCGTTTGTAAGCATCAGTTTTGCGGTTTTCACCGGATCAGCCCTTTGTCCACAAAAGGGCTTTGCGGTTTTCAGGTATTTTGTCTTTCAGATTTTCCAGTGTATCAAAGGTAAGGACATTTGCCATACAGTGTTGCACGCAGGCCGGCTTAAGCCCTTTTTTGACACGGCCTGCGCAGAACACACAGGCTTTGGTAAAATGGGGGATGTTGGTAATATACAATCTGCCGCTTTGCAGAAAATGAATAAATTCCTGGACCTCAACACCTCCCAGCTTGCCGGCTTCTCTTTTGTATTCCTGGTTGCAGGCGATTTCACAGGTTTTGCACCCGCTGCAGTATTCATAATCGATCAGCATTGCGTATTCTGACATGGTTTTATCCTTTCGCTTTATAGACTTTGCACAGCATGGTTTTGATGGGGGATCCCAGGCCGCCTTTGCCTTCATGGCCCATGGGAATCAACTGGTTCACATTGACATCCCACACCCCGAAAAGACTGGGCTCTGCCCCCTCTTTTTCCGGAAACCACCACCCGTGCTCGGCCATTACGATATCCGGATGGATCACCGGGGTGACCAGGGCTTTTACGGTGATTTTTCCCAGCCAGTTCTCAACACAGACCTTCTGGCCGTGCTCAATGCCGTATTTTTGCGCTGTGTCAGGATGGATTTCCAGAACCGGTTCTTTCTGCTGGGCACGCAGCCAGGGAATCTGCCGGTGCTCGGAATGGAAAAAAGGCCCCATCCTTCGGCCGGTGGTTAAAATCAAAGGATAGTCCTTGAACAGATCCGGGGTGCTGACCGGGCTGTAGGGTGGTTCCTCATGATAGGGCATGGGGGCAAGGCACCATTTTTCAAGCCAGGATGAAAACAGTTCGATCTTTCCCGAAGGGGTCCTGAACCCGGGTTTGCCGTCTGCCCGCAGTAATCCTTTTTCATGCCGGTAATAGGGTCTGCTGGGATGGCCTTTGGGCGGGATCATCCAGGTGTTGTCGCAAAGCTCCTGATAGGTTATGCCGGCTGATTTTAAAAGACTGTCAAACAGATCATGGGTATTGTCATAGGGAAAATCGGCCATGAAACGCTTGCTCAGCTCCAGGTTGATCTCAATATCGGACTTGCATTCATCCACTTCAACCACTTTTTTAATGGCCTGCAAGGGCACCCACCAGGCTTTGAGGGAATCTTTTTCCAGAAAGGTGGCAGCCGGCAGGATCACATCGCAGAGCATGGCCGTCGGCGTCATGAACAGGTCAACGCAGACCGTAAAATCAAGCTGCTTGATGGCCTTGTGCCATTTTTGGGGCTCCATGCCGGTACAGGCAAGGGGATTGGCCGTCTGTATCCACATGCCTTTGATTTCGTAGGGCTTTTTTGTGAAAATCTGCTCCAGGACCTTGTCCGGCTGGGCCCAGGCCCTGAAATCTTTGATGGGACCGTAATCGTTTATACCGATGCGTTTTTCTGCCACTTCCGGCGGCAGACTTAATATGCTGCCGCCGCTATGGTAGGGATAGGTGACCACATCATAGGCATACCGGGCAATGGCATTGCCCCCCGGATTGTCCAGATTGCCGCTCAGACACCACAGATGGTTGACGGCCTGGGAAGTGGGAATGGTGGACGGAATGGTGTCAATGGGAAGCCCCCAGTGAAGGGCGGATGGACTGGATTTGGCATACATGCGCGCGCCCTGGATAATTTTGTCTTTGGGCACCCATGTGATGTGGGATACCTTTTCGGGTGTATACTCCTCGGCGTTTTCTTTGTACATGCGCCATACGGTTTTGACTGGAACCCTGGTGCCGTCGGTCAGGGGTATGGTAAACGCAACATCCATGGAAGGGGTGATATTTTTTTTTGAGTAAGTTTGGTCATCACTGTCCCAGATGATAAATTCATTTGAGACCGGATCATGGGCAACGAAATTGGTGGATTTGCCGTTGGCTGCCAGATCTGTTTCCCTGAGCAGGATCGGTTCCGGGGTATCGGTTCTGACCAGAAACGGCGCGTTTGTCCATTTTTCGATAAATGCCATGTTGACCAGATTTTCCTTGATCATCACATGGATGAATCCTAAGGCAAGGGCCGCGTCCGTGCCCGGCCGCAGCTGAAGCCACAATTTGGCCCGGGAAGCGATCCAGGTGCACCGTGGATCAATGACCATCAGCTGGGTGCCCCGTTTCATCAGATCCACATACCAGTGTCCGAAAAAACCGTCCGGACAGGTGGCCGGCAGGTTCTGGCCCCAGATGGTCACTGTTTCAGGAATTTCATATACCGGGTCATCATAGCGTTTTTCATGCCATTGGGAGGCATCCACCACGGCAAAGTCGCCCTGGGTGATGGACATCATCATCAGTCTGGGGGTGTAGCAGGAAATGCCGGACAACCCGAACATCCAGTTGGGGCTGCCGTAGGCATAGGCCAGCATGGAAATCCATCCCCCGATATCCCGGCCCGTGCCCTGGTGAAAGATCATGGATTCAGGACCATGGTCCTGCCGGATCTGTTTCATCTTTTTTTCAATCAGGTCAAAAGCCTCGTCCCAGCTGATCTGCTCAAATTTTCCCTGGCCCCGTTCCCCCACGCGCTTTAAGGGTTTGGTCAGCCGGTCCTTGTGGTACATGTACTGGGTCATGGACAGGCACCGCGAACACAGCCGTCCCTGGTTCCATGGATGATCCGGATCACCTTCCACCTTGATCACCTTATCGTCCTTGACATGAACAAGGATGCCGCAGCCGCCGTGGCAGCCGGGTCCGGGTGACCAGGTGGTGGTTTTAATAATTTTGACCCCATCGTTTTTCATCGAATTCTCCTCAAAGGATATATGATTGCCGTATAGACCTGGAAAATCCCCCTTGGCAAAGGCTTTTCAGGCCTGGTTCACCGTATTATCGCCGGGCGCCGCAAAGACTGGAAATGAGACCTGCGGTATGGGCGGCCTTTGTTCCAAACGCCTCAAACCTTTCCTGGCCATAGGTGCCCACCACCACGACAGCTGCTGCAACCGCATTGTGGTGGTCAAAAACAGGTGCGCTCACAGCAGAGGTCCCCGGGGTGCGCCGGCCATTGTCAACGGCATAGCCGTATTCCCGGCAGAACGCCAATTCTTTGTGCAGTTCTTTTTCATCCAGATCCCTGGTCTCTCCATGAAATAACAACTGGCCGGCATCAAAAATCCTGCTTTGTTCGTTTTCATTGAGATGGGCGAAAATCGCTTTGCCGTGGGCACCGTGGGTAATGTGCAGGGATTGATTCAGTCTTATGGTCACGGACAATTGATCATTTCCATCGTATTTGGCAGCAATGAAAAACTGGTCGTGGCAGATAATCCCCAGAAGAACCGTGGCATTGGTTTCTGCTGCCAGTTTTTGCAGATGAACCCTGGAAACAGCGGCAAGATCTATTCTTTCCATGGCTTTTTGTGCCAGGGGCAAAAGCGCGGGTCCCAGGGAATAGGTTTTTGTCATGTCATCCTTGGTGACCAGGTCGTACTGCATCAGAGCATTGAGAATGGAAAACCCCTTGCTCTTATGGATGCCGATCTCTTTGCACAGGGTGGTCAGGCTTGTGCCCGCATCATTTTGTTTCCCAAGGCATATCAGCAATTGTGCGGCCTGATCCACAGCCGGGGCATTGGAGCGGTAGGCAGATGGTTTTTTTTCAACAGTCATTTGCACCGTCTTTTGTTTGTTAATTATTTCATATACAGAACACAATTCTGTATATGAAAACAGAGAACAGGGCATGTGTCAAGAAAAAAAGATGGAAACACGGCAAATTTGTTCTCATCTCCATGCGCTGGATCAGGCCTGGCGATATGCCTGATCAAATCTGTATATGATGGTTTTGTGGCCGCTGTGTGCAGCAAGCTGAATATATTTTGCTGGATTTCAATAAAAAGCAGCTGATTATCAGTTGATCCGCCCTGTAAAAGGTGTTATGAAAATTTGAGCTCAGCCTTGAATTACTCAATATTGGTTT
>JAABSO010000013.1 GCA_011390335.1 Desulfotignum sp.
GTGACTGCGTTAATAATTGAGCGTGATTATATCACAGCTCGTCGGAGGGATCAGCCTTCTCATATTATCTGTTTGAGGACATACCTGCCCGCAGTTTTTGCCGTTTAGCGCAGCATGCCCTACACCCTGTCAAACAGGACAGACGGGTGAGACCCACAGGAACCCCCCGGCACGGGTCTTTTGATACGCCGGTACCGGCAGACATGGGTCTTTTTACCCACCGCGACCTTCCGACACGGGCCTGAAACCTCCAGATACCATCTTACACAGCTCTGGAAACAACAGAAATCGCAGAATGGTTACTTGCGTCAGCCCTGGGATAAAGACGGTTAAGAATTGCACATTCGTATCTTCTGTGGTATGGCATGGTCATCAACCAGCAACAAAATTGGCATTGCATGCCTGAACACCTGTTCGCAAATGCTGACCAAATAAACAATAAAAGGAGAAAAACCATGGGACTCAAAGAAGAACTGGAAGAAAAAGCAGAGGAATGTGATGCGCCCGAAGAGTACATTGCCGTAGCCAAAGAGATTGTGGACGGCCTGTCTGACAAGGAATGGGCTGCCGAACTTTTGGAAGAAGGAGCGGAATGGGCGGAAACCTGGGAAGATGCCGTCACCTATGCCAAAGCCTGCCTGGACATCCTGGGGGACGAAGAAGCTGCTGCCGCCCATCTGGATGCAGGCAAAAACCTGTGCACCACTGTGGAAGATTTTCTGGGCCTGGCCGCAGCCGCTTTAGAGATCAACCAGAAGGAAGCAGCCACGGAAATTTACAATGCTGCCGGCACAAAATGTGTCAAAACCGCTGATTTTCTGGAGCTGAGCAAAAGTATTTCCACTGTGCTCAATGATGCAGACCTGGCAGAAAAAACAGTTGAAAAAGCCTTTGCAAAATGCAGCAAGACCCAGGATTTTGTGGAATTTGCCAAGTCGGTCCTGGAGATGTTTGAAGACAAGGACCGTGCCAGGGCTGTCTATACCAAAGCCATGGAAAAAGCATCCACAGCAGATGATTTCGACATCCTTGCCGCAGGTGCGGTAAAAGACCTCCAAGACAAGGATCTGGCCCGGCAGATCTATGAAAAAGCCCTGGCCTCTCTTACATCCGGCAATGAACTGCTCAAATTTGCTGAAACCGTCAATGAAAAGCTGGATGACAAAGCGTTTTTAAAATCCATCTACAAAAAAGCGGAATCCGTATACACGGAATTTTCTGATTACCTGAAACTGGGAAAAGCAGCCTTTGAGATCACCGGGGATGCCCAATTCGCCTCGGAAATATTCCAGACAGCTGCTGCCACCAATCCTGCCTGCAGCCAGCTGGTGGACCTGGCCCTGGCCATGGCAAAGGACCTCAAAGATCCAAAAGCGGCCATTGCCGTGCTCAAGCAGGCCCAGGGAGCTGTGAAAAACAATGCGGATTTTATCAAGACCGCCAAAGCGATCCAGGAAGTTGTCACTGATGACAAGGAATGGACCGATGCTATCACCTTTCAGCTGGAAAAACGCGAAGAGTTCAAAGAATTGTATTCAGACTTCATCAACAGAGAACAGGAAACCAAATCCTGTGCCGCCAAGCGGGCTCTGGCCCATGAAATTGTTGAAAAAACAGGCGATACCTTTTATGGGGCCAAAATTTACAGGCAGGCACAGGATCTAACCCGCAACTTCAATGATTTCATCAAGCTTGCGTTGTGTGTCCATGATGATCTGGGAGATGATGCGTGGGTAAAAGAGATCTATACCATGCTTCTGGAAAGATGTGTGAGTTTGAGCCACTACACGGAACTCACCGATGCCATTGAAGCCACCCTCAAGGATGAAAAATGGATCCGCAATATTTATAAGGATATTGAAGCAAAAAGCACGGAAAACAGCGATCTTGTAAAACTGGCTGCCATTGCTGTCAAAAAACTCAATGACACAGCCTGGGCCACGGATCTGCTGCAAAAGGCTGAAGCCGGCTGCAAAACCATGTATGATTATACCTTTGTGGCAGGGGCATATCTCCGGCTGCTTGGAGATAGGGAAAAGGCAGGTGCCCTGTTTGAGGCGGCAGAAGCCACATGCACCGACCGGCAATCCTATTCCCGTCTGGTAACCCTGGTGCAGGGCCAGACCACTGACACCTCATTTCTTACCCGTATTCTGATTTCAGCCAAACAGAAGCTCACCGGGTTTGAAGATTTGTTGTTTCTGGCCCAGACCGCCCTGATTCAGCTCAAAGACACACAGCTGGCTTCCCAGCTTTACACCCTGGCCGAAGAAAAAGCCGGTGACACCCGCCGGTTGTCCCGCCTGGCAACCAGCCTGGAAAACCAGATGGATGACAGTGCCTGGGCATCCAGGGTATTGCGAAAGATATCCTGATTGCACCAGGATAAAGAAACCTGACCTATGAAAACCCGGATTTTGAAATGGTTTTTACGCTTTGCCCTTACTCTGGTCATCTGTTTTTTTCCAGAAAAATGGCAGATATGGAAAGACCTGAAAAATCCGGGTTTCCGGAACACAGCATTTTGTGCCGCACCTGAGGTCTGAAAAGCAGATTGTGTCCGCATTGCCCGCATCCGGCTTTTTTCCGGCCGAAGCCAGCCTGCTGCAGCCCAGGGACGTTATTTTACAATACTAAGATTATGTCATAAAAATATAGGTCACCACCCCTGCAGCGGCAAGCCAGATACTGGTGATATTGCTCACCGTGATATTGAGCATGGCTGCCAGGTATTTACCACGGCTTAACAGGGTCAGACAGCTTTTAAACTCCGGCCAGCACGAAAAAACCGATCACCCCTTTGGGGGCATGGCTGTGTTCAGAGGCAAAACTTACCACGGGATCAAGAAAATATCCGGCACACCAGTGCGGCTGCGATCAGCAGAACAGGGTTCATGAAATTTGATCCCAGGGGCGTGCTTGCGGCAAAGAGCAAATCCAGCCTATGGTATTTACCAAAAAAATGTATCACTTATCTCCTTTTATGGCGCATCCTCAATAGGAATGTTGTCTGCATTGTCTTTTATGGGTTGCTGTCTCCAATATAAAAAATCATGCATTATATGGCAAATACCAAAATGGAAATTCACATTGCAGACATATGGTTATTGAATAAACCCTTTTGTCAGGATAAGATCTGTATGACAGTTTTTTAACATGCAACACACAAATCCTCAGGGGATATCTTTGAACACATTTGCCATAAAATCCCTATTTTTCGACCAGCGGGACCATGACCTGATCAGGATTGTCAATTCTGTTTATGATGCGGATGCCAGACTGGGGTATATACGAAAACTGTACTACCCTTTTTTCCACCCGCTGGGCATCAAAGAGCTGGCTGAGTCAAAAGGCCTTCACACAGCCTATGCCATTGTCAACCTGCTGGAATCCATGGAAAGGGGGGGCATTGAAAACCGTCTGGCAGCACTCAAGGCGTTAAAACACGCGGTGCTTGATACGGCTGACGGCCCCATGCCCAAAAACACGGCCCGGGTGCTTTTACAGATCATGAAGGAACTGGTGCGGGCCAAAGGCAAGGATGCCCGACAACTGCAGCTGGCCCATAACTTCAGACTGGCTGCATTCGGCAAACCCAGGGTTATAAGAAAACTGCTCTCACACTACCACCTTCTGGAAATGCCTGAAGAATGGAACCAGATTACATTTGATGACCATGTGCATGATGCCAATACATCCGGAAGAAAATCCCCCACCCATCTGATCATGGATGCATGGATAAAAGGCATCCGCAGGCTGCGGGTAATATATTACCATTATATTGAACCCAGGTTTGCCCTTGAACTCATTGAAGCGGCAAAAATAATGGAAATTGATCTGCGCATCGGCATTGAATTTAAAGCCAGATACCGGAACCACTATATTTCATTTATCTGGGTTGCCCGTGGCCTTGCCGATGCAGAAGCATTTTTGTGTTTCCTTGCTGAGCCCCATGTGCTGAAATTCATGGAACAGGGACAGGCAGTACTGCAATTTCAAAAAAAACATGTTCTCGGGCTTTTGAAAACCTTCAATGAGGTGCATCTGGATGATATGTGCCGGGATCTGGATATTACAATGCCAGCCCTCAGCCCGGAAGAATTTTTGCAGTTTTCATCTCCTGGCCAGCCCTCTGTTCCATATCTTGCAGAATATATCCACAAAATGGCTGTTCTATCCATGAAAAATCGCCTTGATGAACTGCATGAAATCTTCCGCCGGTCAGATGCCCAAAAACAGGAACAGATCAACGCCCGGATAGAAAAAATGGATTGTTTCAGTGCCAGGGATATCATTGAGACCTATTTGAACCCTGAACAGCACCCTGACATTTTTGCACTGTCTGCTGAAAATGGCCGGACGGAAATGCCTGACCGGCTGAAACTGACCCATACCCGATTTTTGGAAACCATTGCACAGCTGCACTATGATTTTCGCCTTACCCTTAAACTGGGCAATCTTCAGCCTGAAGATGTGCTCGAAATTCTGTATGAATCAAAGGGACTGGTCACCCGTCTTGAAATCATCAATTTAAAAGATTTTGTTTCCGGAAAAACAGAGCATGTCTTTTCCATCAATGAGCTGCAAAAAGCAATTAACGGCGGCAGCGTCTTAAAATTGAAGCGATCGGTCCGTCAGATTATATCCTGCGTGGAAAAAACGAACTATCTGGACAGATCAGACCGGCTGAAAAAACTTTTCAATATCCTTTATGATATCAATGCCCTCAAAAACATGTATGCTGCATACCCCCTCAAATCCAGGATAGGAAGTGACTCCACAGGAAAGGCGCACCAGGCGCACGGCATGGGATTCGGCATTGTGACGACCCTTCCCTTTCGGTCTAAAAAAATAATTGCCAATACTGCCGGAGACAGGCGCATACTTCCGGCAAATATCAGTGTTAATCAACGCATGACGGCTTTTTCCCGGGAAAACATGCATCCTTTTTTCACATGGACACTGGCTGTTTTAAAATGGCTGCCCGGCCTTGATCAGATCATGTTTGTCAAAAAAAAAGAGTGGGTATTTGAATCCTTTGTTCTGGACATGAAAAAAAAAGGAAATATTGTTACCCTCGGCGGTATACAAAGGCGGATCAGAAATGGCATCGGCCTTGATCTTTCCAGCCCCCGAAAAAAAGATATCCAGAAATCATGGGAAAACCTCAACACCAGATTTAAAAACTGTCTTAAAATTTTCATGGGGTTTGTTCCGGCATTTATCTGCTTTTTTCTCACCAAAGAATGGTGGCTTCTGGCCTGGTTCGGTGCATTCATCTGGTTTGGCATTACCGGCTTCAGGGTCATTTTGCAATCGGTTCTCGGCGGCGGGGGCATCAAACGGTCCTCATTGACCAAATGGAACAATTATGTCAGCTGGGACAGATTGACCGATGCCCTGTTTTTCACAGGATTTTCCGTACCGCTTCTGGATTTTCTGATCAAGACCAAACTGCTTGACAACTCCTTTGGCATCAATATGCAGACCAGCCCAGTTGCATTGTATACGGTAATGGCCTTTGCCAACGGCATATACCTGTCAGCCCACAATGCCTTTCGCGGGCTTCCCAAAGCCATGGTAACGGGAAATTTTTTCAGAAGTATCCTTTCCATACCGGTTGCACTGGTATTTAATATGGGTATCGGTTTCATATTATCTTTTTTCAACGTCCCGTCTGTCAACACAGTTTTGCAGACATGGGCGGCCATTATTTCCAAAACAGCTTCAGATACTGTTGCAGGAATAATAGAAGGCACAGTGGACCGGTTCCAGAATCTGAAACTGCGAAAACGGGATGTTAACAAGAAATTTTCAGATCTTTTCGACACATATGCGAAGCTGGAAATGCTGTTTCCTGAAACAAAAGAGCTCAAAATTCTGGAAAAACCTGAGGCGCTTTTTGCCGGCAGAAACGCTGAAGCAAAAGACCTTGCTGTCATGGTAATTATCCATTCTCTGGACCTGTTTTACTTCTGGATGTATTTGCCTAGAGGAAGAATGACCATTGTAGAAATGGTTTCACAGCTGACCCCTGAAGAAAAGACCATTTTTTTCCAGGCCCAAAAGATGCTGGCGTATGAACAGTTTATCAGCAGATTGTTTGTGGACGGCATCCTGGGAAGACATTTTTCCCGGCCATTGTCTTTTTACCTGACCACATACCAGAAGTATCTCAGATCCATTGAAAAAATTCATTTGCCCCGTCAGACCAATCACGCCATAACCTGCAAAGAGTCAATGTTACATGACCGTTGAATAATGGCTGATGGTCTTTTATTACAGGGGCGCGGTTTTACTCCCAAGCCAGGATGCTGTTTCAGACGTCAGATGGGGCGAAAGGAGATCAAATACCTGCTGGTGATACTGGTTAAGCCACCGGGTTTCCGAAGGTGTAAGTAAAGCTGTGTCCACAAGCGTGCGTTCAAAATGGCACCAGGTGAGGTTTTCAAAAGCCAGAAAGGCACCGAATGCCGTTTTTTTGGCTTTTGTCACCAGCACCATGTTCTCTAAGCGGATGCCGTATGCTCCCTCCCGGTATATCCCGGGCTCATTGGTCAGCAGCATGCCGGGTTCCAGGGCCACATCCACGGGATGGGGACTGATCCTGGCAGGGCCTTCATGGACGCACAGAAAAAATCCCACCCCGTGGCCGGTGCCATGGCCGAAATTCATGCCCTGCTGCCACAAAAACTGCCGGGCCAGGGTGTCGATCTGGAACCCTTTGGTGCCTTCGGGAAAACAGGCTTCTGCCACGGCAATATGCCCTTTAAGCACCAGGGTATAGTCCTGAATCTGCTGGAGGGTCGGGCTGCCCAGACAGATGGTGCGGGTAATATCGGTTGTACCGGTCAGGTAATTGCCGCCGGAATCGGTCAGGAACATGCTATTGTTCTGAATCTGAACATCGCTTTCTTTGGTGGCGCTATAGTGGCACATGGCGGAATGTGCACCACAGGCCATAATGGGGTCAAAGCTGTTTTCCATAAAATCGGTCTGCCGGCTGCGCAGATCAAACAGTTTCTCTGCTGCACTGATTTCCGACACAGCTTCTTTGGCATCCCGGGTGGCCAGCCAGTGCAGAAACCGGGTGACCGCCACCCCGTCCTTGACAGCGGTATCCCGCAGGTGTTGTATCTGAACGGCATTTTTCACTGCTTTGAGCTGTGTTGCAGGACCTGTTTTTTCTATGATGCGGCAGGTCGGGTTGACAGCGGAGGATACCGCTGCGGAAACCATGTTCGGATCCAGCAGAACACAGGCTTTGTCCGGCAGCTTTTCCAGGGCAAAAAAGATATCTTTGTATACTGACAACCGGACACCGTCTGCTGTCAGAACAGCTGCAAGGTTTTTATCCACCTTATCCGGATGGATAAACAGCTGCGTATGTTCCAGGCCCATGAGGGCAAAGGCGATATTAACCGGGTTGTTGGGGGCATCCGATCCCCGCAGGTTAAAGGTCCAGGCAATGTCCTCCAGGCCGGTCATGACATACCAGCGGGCACCAGCTGCATTCATGGCATCCCGGATCTTTTGTATCTTCTCAGTCCGGGTCTGTCCGGCAAACCGGATGGAAAAATCCCAGGCTTTTGTGGCCGGCATGGCAGGTCGCTTCTGCCAGACCCTTGACACCAGGTCCAGATCTGTTCTCAAACCAATGTTTCGTATTTCCCAATGCTCCCTGTATTTTTTTTCCTGATTTCTGGAAATCACCTGTCCGTCAATGGCTGCCACATCATTTTCAGACAGGTTTTCAAAAATCCAGTCGTAAAATTCAGGCACATCAGGCTCTCCGGACTTGAAGAGCGCAAATTCCGATTCCCTGATCTGGGATGCGGCCTGTATCCAATACCGGAAATCTGTCCAGAGAATGGCCTTGTCTGCCGTGACCACGGCAACCCCGGCAGAGCCGGTAAAACCGGTAAGCCAGGCCCTTGCCTGCCAGTGGGCGGTGACATATTCACTCTGGTGGGGATCTGCACTGGGCACCACCAGTGCAGCGATCTGTTCGGCTGCCATTATCTGTCTTAGGGCCGCCAGTTTTTCAGAAGCGTTCACTATGGTTTCCTATTCAACCTTGAATTTATGGATCAAATCATCCATATGGATTTTCATGATTTTGTCCTCTGGCATACACTGTTTACACATATTTCTCAATCTTTTTTGTCATACCCGAAACCCCTCTTTTTAAAAACCGCTGTTTGTTGTATACCCTGACCAGAAACCGGCACGCCATTATATAATGACCATTCCGGCATTTTTTTGGCATAATATAAAGGAGAATACACATCCTGATGAACCCATTATTTGATACCCTCATTGACCGAAACCATACCCACTCCATGAAATGGGAAAAATACGAAGGTACCGATATTCTGCCCATGTGGGTTGCGGACATGGATTTTAAGGCACCACCGGCAATCCTGGATGCCCTTCAAAAAACCATCACCCACGGTGTGCTGGGATATACGATGGTTCCCCATGATCTGAACCGGATTGTAATATCGCGCCTTGCGGCCCTGTACGGCTGGAAAGTGGAACCGGACTGGCTGGTCTGGGTTCCTGGTGTGGTTTCCGGCCTGAACGCGGTCTGCCGTACCGTTGGCACACAGGACCAGGCCATTGTCACCACCACCCCCATCTATCCCCCTTTTTTATCGGTATCAGACCACTGCGGCAAACCCCTGCACACCCTTCCCATGGTCACGGAGGCAGGCCGGACCTCCCTGGATTTTGCAGGGCTTGAAAAGCTGTTTCAAAAAAAACCGGCTCTGTTTTTGTTCTGCAGCCCCTACAACCCCTGCGGTACCCTTTTCACCACAGAGGAACTCAACCGGCTGGCAGACCTGTGTGACGCATATGATGTGATTTTATGCAGTGATGAGATCCACAGTGATTTTGTTCTGGATCCATACAACCGGCATATCCCTTCAGCCACAGTTTCAAAGCGTGCTTCCGAACGCACCATCACCCTGATGGCGCCTTCCAAGACTTATAATATTCCGGGCCTGGGATGCTCCTTTGCCGTGATTTCCGATCCCGGCCTGCGCAACCGGTTCAAAGCCGCCTGCAAAGGCACGCTGCCCTCTGTGAATCTCATGGGATTTGCCGCTGCAAAGGCTGCCTATGCATCCTGCGACGACTGGCTGGCACAGCTGATCACCTATCTTCGCGCTAACCGGGACAACGTGGTGGCACAGGTCAATAAAATGCCGGGCTGCCGCGTTGATCCCATCCAGGCCACCTATCTTGCCTGGATAGATGTCAGGGAAACGGAGCTGGCTGATCCGGTGGGCTTTTTTGAAAAGGCCGGCATCGGGCTATCTGACGGCAAATATTTCGGGGCACCCGGGTTTGTCCGGCTCAATTTCGGATGCCCTGCCGCCCTCCTGGACAAAGGCCTGCAGCGCATGGAAAAAGCACTGCAAACCCTTTGACATGCCACCCATTCACGTATATGAATGTATGATAATTGTGTAACCGACGCAGATCAAACAGACGGTACATATTGACCAACCGCAAAACCTTTTTCCGGAGACATACATGAAAACCATTATAGAACCTTTCCGCATCAAGACCACGGAACCCATCCACATCATTTCCAAAGAAGAGCGTATACAGGCCCTGGCAGATGCCCACCAGAACGTATTTTTACTGGATGCCGAAGACTGCTGCATCGACCTTCTCACAGACTCGGGCACCGGTGCCATGTCCACCCGGCAGTGGGCAGCCATGATGATAGGGGATGAATCCTATGCTGGCAGCCGGTCCTGGAAACATTTTCAAGCCACTGTCAAGGATATCACCGGCATCAAGCACGTGTTTCCCACCCACCAGGGGCGGGCGGCCGAAGCCATCCTGGCCCAGACCCTTATCCGCAAAGGTGATATCATTCCCAACAACTCCCACTTTGACACCACCCGGGCCAATATTGAATATGTGGGCGGCGTGGCTGTGAACCTGCTGTGCCCGGAAGGAACAGACACGTCAGACACCTCCCCCTTCAAGGGAAACATGGACATTGAAAAACTGGAACAGTGTATTGCCGCCAACGGCAAAGAAAAGATCCCCTTTGCCATGATCACTGTCACCAACAACACCGGCGGCGGACAGCCGGTTTCCATGAAAAATATCCAGGCGGTCAAATCCGTGCTGCAAAAACACGGGATACCCCTGGTCATTGATGCCTGCCGGTTTGCGGAAAATGCCTATTTCATAAAACACCGGGAACCCGGGTATGAAAACAGATCCCTTCTGGAGATCGCAAGAGAGATATTCTCCTGTGCCGACGGCGCCACCATGAGCTGCAAAAAAGACGGCCTGGCCAATATAGGCGGCTTTCTTATCTGCAACAACGATGACTGGGCCGAAAAATTCCGCACCCTGCTGATCATCAGGGAAGGATTTCCCACCTATGGGGGACTTGCCGGCCGGGACCTGGAAGCCATTGCCGTGGGCCTCAAAGAGGCGCTGGAATATGACTACCAGGTATACCGCCATGCCACGGTCCAGTATCTGAGCAAAAGCCTCATTGAGATCGGGGTGCCCATTGTCCGGCCGGCAGGGGGTCATGCCGTATTTCTGGATGCAAAAAAAATGCTGCCCCATATCCCGCCCCTGCAATACCCGGGTATCGGTATCGTCAATGCCCTGTATACACACGGCGGTGTAAGGGGCGTGGAGCTGGGGACAGTGATGTTCGGGGCATTTGACGAAAACGGCAATGAAACAGCATCCCCTCTGGAGCTGGTGCGCCTGGCATTTCCCAGGCGGGTCTATACCCAGAGCCATTTTGATTATCTCATCGAGGTGATCAGGGAGGTGTGGGAAAACAGACAGGAAATTCCCGGGTATAAAATAACTTACCAGGCACCATTTCTGCGCCACTTCACCTGCCATTTTGAAAAACTTGCCAGGGCATGATACGGGGGATATTACTTTTTGCTTGACTAAAAACACCCATCTTTATTATAGTTGCGCAATTTACAATTAAAATTGTAGGTGTGTTATACAAACAATTTAATCCAAACAAAGGGAGTAGAGCATGAAAGCATTTTTCAAAGGATTAGCGGTTGGGATTTTGTCCATGATGGTTTTTGCCGCGCCCGGCTTTGCCGAGGACACGATTAAAGTCGCCAATGCCGGCGCACTTAGCGGGGATTTGGCACCCTATGGCATTTCCGCCCTCAGAGGTGTTGAAATGGCTGTCGAAGACATCAACGCCAAAGGTGGTATCCTGGGCAAGAAAGTCGAACTGCTGGCGGGCGATGATGTATGCAAACCGGAAGTCGCTGTCAATGTGGCCACCAAACTGGTATCGGACGGCGCCCAGATGATCGTGGGCCATGTCTGCTCCGGGGCCACCATCGCTGCCAACAAGATATACAAGGATGCCAACATCATCCTTATTTCCAGTTCCGCCACCAATGATGACCTGACCCTGTCCGGAGAACATCCCAATTTTTTCAGAACCATTTCCAATGACGGAGCCCAGGCCGCTTTGATGACCGCATTTGCGAAAAACGAACTCAAAGTAAAAAAAGTGGCCCTGATTCATGACAAGGGCGATTACGGCAAAGGACAGATGGAACTGGCCAAGGCTGAGTTCGACAAAATGGGCGGTGTTGACATCGTTCTGTTCGAAGGGGTCACCACCGGTGCAATGGATTATACTGCTATTGTCCAGAAAATCAAACGGTCTGATGCGGAACTCGTCATGTGGGGCGGATACCATTCCGATGCCTCCAAAATCATTCAGATGCTGAAAAAGAAAAGAGTGGATACCCTTTTCATGGGCGCTGACGGCATCTATGGCGACAACCTGCCCAACCTGGCCGGCAAATATGCGGAAGGTGTCTATGCCACCGGCCCCAACGACACCTCTTCCAACCCCATGCATCAAGCGTTGACCAAAGAACACCAGAAAAAATACGGGGAAGATCCCGGCACTTTTTTCATTACCGGTTATACCGCCATGCAGGCCCTGGCAACTGCCGCAGAAAAAGCGGGCACTGTGGACTATGATGCCATGCGGGCCGCCATGTTCGAAATCACTGTGGACTCTCCCATGGGCCAGATCGGATTTGATGAAAAGGGTGACATTGTAGGTGCGGGTTTTTCCGTATACCGGGTGATGGACGGAAAATATCAGCAGGTTAATTAACGATTCATGCCTTTAAAAAAAACAGGGGCCAGATCCATGACGGATTTGCGCTCCTGTTTTTGTCACCAGCGGGCTTGCCTTAAACTAAAGACGTTCAGGATAAATCAACATGCGTTGGATTAAGATATCACTGGGTCTGGCTGTCATCGGAATCATCGGTTTTTTTACCGTGCGCGAGCTTCTCATGGACCCCATGTATTTTTTTGAGCTGTTTCTGGGTGGTTTAACCCGGGGCAGTATTTATGCCCTTATTGCCTTAGGTTATACCATGGTATACGGCATCATTCAGCTGATCAACTTCGCCCATGGAGAAATCTACATGATCGGTGCCATGACTGCACTGATCGTTGCCAGCGTGCTGGGGATGTGGGGATGGAACACTGCTGTGATCGTCATCCTGGCGTTTGTATTTGCCATTGTCTATTCCTGTGCCTACGGATTTACCGTGGAAAAAATTGCTTACAAGCCGCTGCGAAACGCACCCCGGCTGTCTGCGCTGATATCGGCCATCGGCATGAGCCTGTTTCTCCAGAACTATGTAATGCTGGCCCAGACCCCGGATTATCTGCCTTTCAAGAGCCTGATACCGGATTTCAAATTCTGGGAGCCCTTTGTCCACATCATCACCTCGGTGGAAATCACCATCATCGTCACCACAGTGATCGTCATGATCCTGCTGGGACTGCTCATCAAATTCACCCGTATCGGCAAAGCCATGCGGGCCACGGCCCAGGACAAGGTCATGGCGGCTCTTTTGGGAATCAATGTCAACAATGTCATTTCCGCCACCTTTGTGGTGGGCTCTGCCACAGCGGCTATCGGCGGTGTACTCATCGCCTGCCATGTGGGCCAGATCAATTTCTATATCGGATTTCTGGCCGGTCTCAAAGCCTTTATCGCGGCTGTTTTAGGTGGTATTGGTTCTATTCCGGGTGCGGTGCTGGGATCGCTGGTACTGGGCATTTCCGAAAGCTATTTTACCGGATATTTCTATAGCGAGTACGAAGATGTGTTTGCCTTTACCATCCTGGTGATCATTCTGATTTTCCGTCCATCCGGCATCCTGGGCAGACACGATGCCCAGAAAGTGTAACCGGGAATTTAGGGTATATATTATGGCGATTAAAAACCAAATCAAACAATCACTGATCATTGCCTTCTGGTTCATGATACTGACTTTTCCCATCATGGTCATAAAAGTCAACACCATCCAGAATACCATCTATTTCAGGTGGGCAAACCTTTTATGGGTGGGTATTGTGACATTTTTTGCCTCCATGGTCTGGAACTATTTTTTACGGCGGAACGAAGCCCAGAAAAAAAAAGAGATTGACGATGACATCCCCCTGATTCACAGACTGCTGCAGAACGACCGGTTCCGCAGGCCCTTTCTGGGACTGTTGGCAGCCTTTTTCATTGCTTACCCGTTTGTATTTCCCATGTACCATACCTCCATCATGATATCAGCTCTGGTGTATGTCATGCTGGGACTGGGGCTCAATATCGTGGTGGGACTTGCAGGCCTGCTGGATCTGGGGTATGTGGCGTTCTATGCGGTGGGTGCCTATGCCTATGCCCTTTTGAACCTGCATTTTGGGCTCAGTTTCTGGGTGGTGCTGCCCATGTCGGCGCTTCTGGGAACCCTTTTCGGGGTCATGCTCGGCTATCCGGTACTGCGGCTGAGAGGAGACTACCTGGCCATTGTGACCCTGGGATTCGGGGAGATCATCCGGATTGTACTGGAAAACTGGGATGATTTTTCCAACGGTCCCCGGGGTATTGCAGACATTCCGCCACCTTCCTTCTTCGGGCACTATTTCGACCAGCATAATACCATGATATATATCTATTTTATTGTAATAGGCCTGGTGCTCATGACCATTTTCTTTGTAAACCGTCTGGAGAACTCCAAAATCGGCAGGGCCTGGATTGCGCTGAGAGATGATGAGATAGCCTGCCAGGCCATGGGTATTGACAAGTTTAAAACTAAGCTCACCGCATTTGCCCTGGGAGCCACATGGGCGGCCATGGGCGGGGTGGTGTTTGCCGCCAAAACGTCGTATATCAACCCCATGTCCTTTACCATCTGGGAATCCATCACCATTTTGTGCGTGGTGGTCATCGGCGGCATGGGATCAGCCATAGGCGTCATTGCCGGGGCACTGGTGCTGATACTTTTACCGGAATACCTGCGGGCTGTGGCAGAATACCGTATGCTGGTCTTCGGGGCACTCCAGGTCATTGTCATGGTCTTTAAACCGGATGGACTCATCAAGAGTGTCCGCAAAGTGTATACATTTAACGTCCAGGAAAAAACGATCCATGAACAAACCCATACTTAACGTTAAAAATCTCACCATGAACTTCGGGGGTCTCAAGGCCTTGGATGATGTGAGCATCGCCATTGAAAAAGGGCAAATTGCGGCACTCATCGGTCCAAACGGCGCTGGAAAAACCACGTTTTTCAACTGCATCACCGGTATTTACGAACCCACAAATGGGATAGTGGAAATTACCCCCCCCGGCAAAAACACCCAGAGCCTTCGGGGACTCAAACCCAATTATGTTACAGAACGGGGCATTGCCAGAACCTTTCAGAATATACGGCTGTTTCACGGCATGACCGTGCTGGAAAATGTGATGATCGGCCGTCACTGCCGGCTGTCTTCGGGCATCATCAAGGCCATGCTCCAGCCCCCCAGCCAGAAGAATGAAGAACAAAAAGCCGTTACAGACAGTTATGAAATTCTGGAAAAGATCGGCCTGGAACAATATGTGAACGACATGGCGGTTAACCTCCCCTATGGGGCCCAGAGACGTCTGGAGATCGCCAGAGCCCTTGCCACGGATCCTTTTTTACTGCTGCTGGATGAACCTGCCGCCGGCATGAATCCCCAGGAAACAAAAGAGCTGGATGATCTGATCCTCTGGCTGCGGGATAATGAGAACCTGACCATCCTGCTCATTGAACATGACATGAAACTGGTCATGAGCCTTTCCGACTGGATCCATGTGGTGGATTACGGCAAAAAAATTGCCGAAGGCACACCTGCGGATATCAAAGCCAATTCCGATGTTATCAAAGCCTACCTGGGAGAAGACTCAGACGATGCTTAAACTCACCGACGTACACACCTATTACGGAAATATACATGCCCTCAAGGGAATTGACATTGCAGTGGAAGAAGGCGAAGTCATTTCTCTTATCGGCGCCAACGGGGCCGGCAAATCCACCACCCTGATGACCACCTGCGGCATAGTCCCTGCCAAAAAAGGCAGTATAGAATTCAACGGGGAAGACATCACCTATATGCCCCCGGACGAGATTGTGAAAAGAGGTATCTGCCAGGTGCCGGAAGGCAGAAGGATATTTCCCTACCTCACGGTTGCCGAAAACCTGGATATGGGGGCGTTTTTGCGTAATGATACGGAAAAGATCAAACAGGATCTGGACTATGTGTATGAGCTGTTCCCCATCCTGGCCAACCGGAGAAACCAGGCCGGAGGTACCTTAAGCGGCGGAGAACAGCAGATGCTGGCCATATCCCGGGCCCTCATGTCCCGGCCCAAGGTGCTGCTCCTTGATGAACCCTCCCTGGGGCTGGCACCAATTGTTGTGAAACAGATCTTCAAGATTATCGGAAAAATCAACCAGGAAAACAAGACCACCATCTTTATTGTTGAGCAGAACGCCAATCTGGCCCTGAAAGCGGCCCACCGGGGGTATGTCATGGAAACCGGAAAAATCACCATGACAGATACCGGCGCCAACCTGCTGGTCAATGAAGATGTAAAAAAAGCCTATCTGGGAATATAGCCCTGGTTTTACAATCAGATCCCGGTTCGTCAGAAGGGGTACATTGGTGACAGCCCGGCTCCCGGTCAGCAGCCGGGCACCAACCAGCCCAGCAGGCGGATAATTTCCCCTTAATTTTGCATTACCAGAAAATTTCTCAAATAGTCTGGAATGAAATTATACACCTCTTTGGGAGATTGGACGCTTTTCCGGTTATCGACCACATATACATTATTTTCAGCGCTGGTATCTGCAATAACAGGATCAGGTTTATATTTCAGGGTATTTCCTTTTTCATCCGTAAATGGCAACACCAGGGGCCCGTTGCTGTCAAGCACATATGCCATCTGGCCGTTCTGCAGAAACACAATGCTGCCCGGAGGATAAATACCGATACTTTTGACAAAGGCATGAAGAATATATTGGAGCATACGGTCTTTTTTCGCATAGGTTCTGAATATCTGGGTTACAACATTTACCGGGTTGATTGCCTCTTTGTAACACCGTTTGGATGTCATGGCATCATATATATCGGCAAGTTTGCATATCCTGGTATAAACAGGGACCTCTGCATAATGCACATCCATTGGATAGGAGTTGTTTTCATGGGCGTATAGCGGTGCATGGTGGTAGCAGACAATATTTTTCACAGTGGCATTTCTGATCTGATTTTTTGCAATCAGGCGTTCCCCGTATTCATAGGAATGTTTTTTAACTTCACGGAACTCATCTTCTGTCAACCGGCCTTTCTTGTTAAGAACATGGTCAGCGACAATTGTTTTGCCTATATCATGCAGAAAAAAACCCAGAGAGATATCCTCAATTTCGTGGGGATAATAACAGATAAACCCGGTGGTATTAATGGTATCTTCTGCAAAAGGATTGTAAATGTCAGCCCCGTCCCCTCCCCTTATATGGTCATTCACAACCTTGGAAAACTGCTGGTTAAACCGGTTTAAAACAGCCGTGCCAATGGCACAGACATTGATGGAATGGTTATATAAATACTCATCATATGAAAAAATTTCCTGGGTAAGATAGGAAAATGAATTCTTGTCGACAATCAAAAACTCCGTCAGGTCCAGAACGGTTTTTTCAACTTCAGTATAATCAAACTGCCCGCCTGTTTCTTTTATGTTTTTCAGTACGTTTTTAATACATTTTTTTGCTGCTGCATGCTTTTGCAGGGCCTGCCTTCTTTTTTCTTCAATTTCGACCAGCCGCACTTCAATTTCATTTGTGGCTGCAGCAGGAAATACGAAATTTTTATCCGGTACACCGGCATTACCGGATATGGCGCTGGGGCCTGGCAGCGTCCCTACTGCATCCAGGCTGATTGCATTACCATCGCCATCCACAAGGGCGCCGTTCAGTTTTGTATTGACAGGAACAGAACCGATACCGTTTTGTTTTATTATCTCCAATGGTTTCAGTGTGCTGACAAATACGTCTCCTGCCAGAAGCAGGATGCCGTTTGCATTATACACATCCACCCCGGTCTTGACCTTGCCTCCGGATTTTACAATTTCCATCAAAACATCTATGGTTACTGTTGCTTCCAATTCAATCACCCTTAAGAATGCGGGCTTAATAAGCCGATGAAATCACCAAAATCATCATTTGTGCAGATATTTTTTGCCATGTAATATTGCCCATTGTGACGGCCCATTTTATTAAACGCCGTTTTCTTATAAAATAATTATTCACATAAGGCAATAGGGGAAAACCCCTATTTTATGAACTAATTTTGGCTCATCTCACCCTGTAAGCAGCGGATTCAGACTCCTTCACACCTTACGAAAAAAAAGCGGTTTATCTTTACAGGAAAAATGCATGAAAGCAGATGCCGGGAAGCTGGGAGCTGTGACCGGGACATCAAAAAAGAAGCTCTGCCTGAAATTATGTTAACAGTGTCTTGAAAGTGTCACAGATCCTTTTTCAGGTTGATAAATTCACTGCGTTTAAACCCGAGCTTCTTGAAAAAGGACAGCACATCAATGGAATCCCACATCACTGATGAATAGATGGATGTCACCCCCTTTTTTTTGTAGATATCACAGATGCGGTTGGCAAGTTTCAACCCCAGTCCCTGGCCCATGTAATCGGGATGTACGCCGATGGCCATTATCCAGGCGCTTTTCCGGATGCCGAATCCCGCATACAATGTAGTGGAAATCATATACCCCACCACTTTGTTATTCAGTTCCGCCACCAGACTGGTGCCCCCATTCCCATCGGAAACGTGCTGTTTCACCAGTTTCAAAAAATCAACATTGGCATCTTGCTGGGAAATGGCGGCCCGGATATCTTCTATTGCCTGCGCATCTTCCAGGCGGATTTCTCTGATGATAAGTTCTTCCACAGAACCCTCCCTGTTATTCAACTTTTATGATTTTTACTGTGTGACCTACCCAGTTGGGGGGAAGGTAAATCCTGCCGCTGTTCCCCGAGGATTTGACCTCTTTTTCAATCATCTCCTCTCCATACACCTCAAATTTCACCCTGGCTTGGGGAGCAATTTTCTTCTCTTCCGGTTCCAGGGGATTGTCTGCTTTATCTTTATCTGCCATACTTCATCCTAATCGTTTTATATGAAAGAACCGGACAACCAACTGAATCCTTTCATGATTTGCTTTGCTCACCAGAGCATGGCCGGTACTGAACAAAAAAACCAACGCCGGATTCCTGCCCGGCAGCCAATAGGCCGTCCTCTTCAGCACTATATCTATTTTATAGCGACATTATATCCTTTGTCAGATTTTTTCAACTCCTAACTAGGGGGTGGCGCCCGGAAAAAACACAGGCAGGGCTGTCTTGAAATGACCGCCCTGCCCGGTAACCATGTTGCAATATTATGTTACATTATCAAATCAAGGGGTTGTACACAGCACTTTTCATAATCAGATACCGGATGGCAAGGTCCCCTGCGCATACAGACGCCAGGCGCAGAAAAATTAAAAACCCGTTGGTGTCACCCCCCCACATGATCAGCGTAAAAACCAGGGGCACCAGGATGGCCAGCACCCCCACGCCGATATAGGTAATCTGTTTGAGATCGCCTTCCAGCATTCTTTGGATGGAGGCTTTGGCAGCCCCGCTTGAGTGCCAGGTCCCCCATGCATACAGCAGCATGCAAAGAAAATAGGCCAGAAAAAAGGTTGCGGCCCAGACCTCCATGCCCGAGGCAGCCGCTGCATTGCCGGATATGGCAAACATCAACTGGAGCAGCTGGTGGCCCACCCAGATGCCGGATATGATGGACAGCGGCAGCACTATGGTGGAATTCCATGCCGGCAGGGCCCGGACCACGTTCATGGTGGCAAATCCGTGGGAAATGATCAGCAGGCACAAAATCCCCATGATAAAGTTAAATACCATGTTGAATCCCCCGGGGGTGATGATCTGCAAAAACCCCAGGACGGCAAAGACGCCGATGATCCAGATGCCCCGGGACAGCTCCGAGGTGTTGGGCTTCATGATCATGCGCCAGGCCCGTTTGGGGTTGCCCAGATACAGCATGTGAATCAGGCCCCCCAGCACCAGGGTGATGAGCCAGCCCAGCACAATCCCGGGCCGGAAACTGTAAAACAGGGACATGAAATACAGGCCGGCCCCGATCTCGGAAAAAAAGAAAGCCAGCCACAGGAAAATGCCTTTGTCATCGATCCACTGCCGCTGCCGGGTGGGGCTGATCATCCATTCATAGGGCTTGATCCCGGAGCCGTCAGACGGAAACATGGTTTCAACTAAGTCTTGGTGTTTATCGTTCATGGTGTCACCCTCCTGTTTTAGGCTTTATATATCTTGACGGCAACCGCGGTTTCCATGTTTCCGGCAACCGGGTCAAAATATTTGAGTTTGGACGGCAGAAGCTTGCAGAAATTGGAGCCTTTGCCCTTGGCAACGGGCCGGCCATCCGCCCACAGCCCCCCCTGACCGGCAATACCGATCACTTTGGGGCTCTGGGCTTCCATGGTCTTGACAATCCCTTTTTCCTTGACCCCGAATTTGTTTTCGATCCAGATGATATCCCCGTCTTTGAAGCCTTTTTCCTTTGCCATGGTAGTGTTCAAGGTGATGGTGAAGGTATAGGGACACATCTGGGAGACTTCATCCACGTAAGGGTTCTGGAAGGTGGTGTTATTGGTGTGCAGGATATCCCTGTAAGAAAAAGCCAGAAGGTCAAACTCATTGTCCAGGTCCTTGTGGGATTCCGGCCAGAACCAGGACGGCAGCGGCGTATACTGATCCATATCCATTTCAAGCTTTTTATAATCAAAACCGGTTTCTTCAAATATCTTTTCCATATTCCGTCTGTCATGGATCAGATATTCCATGTATACCGGGCATCTGGAATCGATGTTCCACCGCCAGTACACATCTTCAATGGGTTTGTGCCAGGTGGCATATCCCTGTTTTTCGATCTTTTCCTTGTCATCGCCATACACCCATTTCAACACCCGTTCACCGATCTGCTTCCAGTCCAGGACCTCACCCGGTTTGATTTGCAGTTCCGGGTCTTTAATGCCGTAATAGTCGTTGAGTTTGGCGTTGAATTTATCCAGCACGCCGACCCGGTTGGCCACATCAATATAGACATCCATAAAAAATCTGGATTCACCGATGGGTTTGGCTACGGGCTGCTGCAGGTGCACATACCAGTCTTCAAAGGAGGGGGAACCGGAAAAGAAAAACGCGTCAATTTCAGACGACCAGCAATCTTTTTCCAGATAGGAAACATCCGGCAGAATCAGATCCCCGATGGCCTGATCGGTTTCATTCACCCACAGATCCATCTGCACCACAAAGCAGTCCTTGAAGTTTTTGACCGCCACATCCCAGTCAGAGTTGCTGATCACAAAGTTGGCGGAAATACCGAAAATCATTTCCGGTTTGGATGTCATACCAAGTTTTTCATGAATGTAATCCACCTCGTTCACATAAGGGATATGGGACAAAGTGCAGTGGGTCCATACATCCACACACCCCATGTTGGTAGCCGGGTAACTCGGGGCATGGACCGGCCAGGGATCATGGGAGTAAAAAACCGAGGGCACAATCACCCCGTCCGTGCCCACAGTGCAGGTCTGTTCATAATGACCGCCCGGATAGGCCCGGCGAATGGCCGGCCACCCCAAAGTACCGCCGGGCACATCTTCGGCCCCTACCAACTGGGCCATCAGGTCAATGGCCGCCACCTGGTGGATTCCGTTGGTATGGCCCTGGGACCCTCTGAAGGTAACAGAAGATACCGGCCGGTAGGGAAAGGTTTTGCCTTCAATAGTGATTGTGGAACCGATCTGGGCGTTATCCACCCAGCCCTTGGCCACTTCCAGAATCTTGGCCGCCGGCACGGTGGATATGTCAGCAGCCCATTCCACGGTAAACTGTTTCAGGTGTTCCTTGAACGGCACAAAGCAGGGCCGGACCGTCTCACCGTTGTATTCATATTCGCCATCCAGGGCCAGATCTTCCCATGCGGCCGACGTGTCGTCATATTCTTTGACCTTGCCGTCTTTGGTATCATACACCAGCGGTTTATCGCTTTTTTCATGGCGCATGTAGGTCCCGTCATCTTTGATCAGGTAGACGAAATTGGTCTTTGCCTTGAGGTACAGTTCATCCATTTCCCCCCGGATGTTCACGATATAGTTGGCAATGGCAAGCCCCACTGCCGCATCCGTACCCGGTAAAATGGCCAGCCATTCCGTGGCTTTACCCCCGGCAAAATTGCCCATGGGATCAAAAACAATTTCCTTGATGCCCCGGCGGATAGCATCTGCCCTGAGCCTGGCATTGGTCATGGCAGAGTGTCCGGAACCCGTGCCTTTGCTGGAGCCCCATTTCAATACATATTTGGTGTACCGCCAGTCCGGTGCGATGGACCAGGCCCCGTGAATCAGTCCTCCCAGCATGTGGCAGGCATTTCCGCAGTGCAGGCTGCCACCTCCGATGATGAAGTTTCCGTTGTTTTTCACCCCATATGCCTGGGCATAAAAATAGGGATGGTTGTGGGGGCCGTCTGACGCCCGCATGGTCTGGTTGGTAAAAAGGATCTTGTTGGGATCATCTTCCATGATTTTTTTCATCTTGGTGGCAATCATATCCAATGCCTCATCCCATTCAATCTCTTTCCATTTGGGATCCACCCCGATCCCTTTTTCCGGATTGGTGCGCAGCAATGGTTTTTTAATACGGTTGGGGTCGTGGTAATACATGAGCCCTGCCGCACCTTTGCCGCACAGGCCGGAACCGGTCCCGCCCATGGTGGACTCCTTGATGCCCTCGATCTTTACCGGCACGCCGTTCACCACCCGTACCTTTGCACCACAGCCGCAATAGCATACGCCACAGGTGGTATTTACCCATTTGTCTTCCCAAATTTCATCTGTTTTATAGGTCATAACGCCTCCTGTTTAATCAATATAATAAACGGCTGGTTCCGTGCCGAATTCTTTTCTGAGCTGTTTGCCTTTTTTCTCCATGATCAGCCGGTTGATCTCGCTGTTGGGATCATCCAGGTCACCGAAGATACGTGCCCCTACCGGGCAGATATTGACACAGGCAGGAGAAGCATCTTCATCTTTTCCCGGGGTCAGGCCTTTTTTCATACCGTCTTCCAGCCGTTCCGAGCAGAAATTACACTTGATCACGGTGCCCAGTTTAAAGGGGTATAGTTTTTCCCCGATAATTTCCATCTCGGTTTTGCCCTGGCCGGGAAAATATTCCCGGGTTTTCACATTTTCATCATAATAGGTTCTCTGCTGGTAGGGGCAGGAAACCATACAGGCCCGGCAGCCCACACATTTTTCATCATCAATGGCCACAATCCCGTCTTCCCTGACATAGGTGGCACCAGTGGGACACGCTTCCACACAGGCGGCATCGGAACAGTGGTTGCACAGGACCGGATAGATCAGTTTGGAAGAGGTGGGAAATTTGCCGCTTTCTCCGATCAGGACCCGGTTAAAGAAAACACCGGGGGGCAGAAAATGCTCTTCCTTGCATGCAATAGTGCATCCCCAGCAGGCAATACACCGCTTTACGTCGATTACCATTCCCCATCTAGGCATAACAGCTCCTTCTTAAATCTAAAATACGTTATCCTTATATTGACCCTGGTACAATGCCCTAGAGATCAAACATCTGCACTTCTTGAAATCCTCTTTGTGCACAGATTTCATTGGCTGCCAGTTTTTTGCCGGAAAAATAATCCGCCAGTGCTTCCAGTACCGGGCCAATATCCAGCAGACCGGACATTTTTGCAAACGCCCCCACCACCACGGTATTGGGGATCGGCAGCCCGATTTCCGCCATGGCAATGCCGTTGGCATCCACCACTGCCAGTTTTCTCAAATTTTCATGGCGGACATCGTCGGTATTTTTTTTGTCGTTGAGCAGCATCATGCCCCCGGGCAGCAGTCCGTCAAACACATTGGCCGCTTTTTTCTGGGACGGGTCCAGCACCACCAAAATGTTGGGGTTGTAAATCTGGGTCTTTTCCCGCACCGGCTTGTCTGAAAACCGGCCGAATGCCGTCACCGGTGCCCCGCGGCGCTCAAATCCGAACATGGGAAAACTGGCCCCGTACTGCCCGGTCCTGGCAAATGCATTGGCCAGAATCTTGGAGGTGGTCACCACCCCCTGGCCCCCTCTGCCATGGAATCTGACTTCACTCATCATGATGTTTCTCCTTGGTCTTTTACAGATACCGGCAGCTGACATTCCGCTTCCAGAACACTCAAACCGCCCAGCAGGCAATATTCATAATCCACATCATCCTGAAGGATGACATGGTCCGCTTCGGTCATGTGATTGAATTTTTTCATCAATTTTGTATAGGTATTCACGGGTTTGGGTTTTTTAACGGTTTTGGTCATACGGATCCTGCCGTTTTCCGCTTCCCACAATGGGAAATAATTGGTTTTCACCGCCTGCCGGCAAATTTCAATGGTATCGGCCGGATCAGCACCCCACCCGGTGGGACAGGGGGCAAACACATGGAGAAAGCAGAATCCCCTCTCCTTGGCTTCCTTGGCCTTGAGGAGCTTTTTGGCCAGATCATCCAGGTCGCTGAGGGTGGCGGTGGCGGTATAGGGAATCTTGTTCATGGCCATTTTAAGCCCCAGGTTCATGCGCCGCAGGTTTTTACCCCTGGAAACCGTACCGTAAGGCGTGGTGGTGGTGGTGGCCCCGAACGGGGTGGTACCGCTTTTCTGGATACCAGTGTTCATATACCCTTCATTGTCATAGCAGATATAGATAAAGGGTTCATTACGTTCCGCCGCCCCGGACAGGTTCCCAAAACCGATATCATTGGCAGTGCCGTCTCCATTGAAACACACCACCGTGTTGTCGATCCCGGCCTTGCGGTAATACCGCACAAGACCTGTGGCATTGGCGGCCGCCCCGGTCATGAGGGTGCCGAAATAAGAAAGGGTATGCCAGGACTGGTTGTTCTGACCCAGTAAAACCGGTGCGGAACAAGAAGGGGTGCCGGTGATAACGATATCGTTTCCCAGAACCCGGGGAATAAAGCGCAGCAGCAATTCCAGGCCACAGCCCGGGCAGAATGCCACCCCTTTTGAAAACGGATCATCATGCTTGAGATAATCCAGTACTTTGGTCAGTCGGGCTTGTTTTTTTTCCGCCATTTTATTTTCCCCCCTTTGTATTGGCATCCGGATAAGACACCCAGGTGACCTCGGGCACATCTTTGCCGTCTGCCAGATCCCGGGTCATTTGGATCATCTTTTCCACATTGGTTTTGGTGATATCGGTGTTGGCGATGCCGTCAATAAAGCTGACCAGCTTCGCCCCGTCCATCCGGGTTTCAAAGGCTTTGAGTTCCGTATAAATGGGACCGCCGTCAAACCCGAATGCAAGGCTCCTGTCCACCACGCCAATGGCTTTTTTCCCCTTGAGGGCCGCTGTCAGGGCCTGGTGGGGAAAAGGACGGTACATGCGGATTTTCACAAGACCGATGCGTTCTCCTTTTTCCCGCTGCTCATCGATCACCGCCTTGATGGTGCCGCACATGGAACCGGAACCCAGCAGAACGATATCTGCATCATCGGTGCGGTATTCTTCCACCTGCCCGCCATAGGACCGTCCGAAAATGTCGGCAAATTCCTGGTCGATTTCTTCAAATTTGGCCTTGGACCGTTCCATGGCGGTCACATGTTTGTGCCGCAGCTCCATGTATCCTCCCAGAATGCCGTGGGAACCCACCCCCAGTTTTTCACCGGGATGGAGCACCGTACGTTTGGGCTGGGTTTTGAGCACCGACAAAAACTGATCCACGGTTTCCTGCTCCGGAATATCCACGCCTTCGGACAGATAGGACAAAAAGAACCCGTCATAGTGGACCATGACCGGCAGCTGGATATCATAATCCTCGGCCAGGCGGTATGCCTGGAGCACCAGGTCCAGTACCTCCTGGCAGTCTTCGGCGATCAGAAAGATCCAGCCTGCATCCCGGGTGGAGATCATGTCCTGCTGTCCTGATGACACCGCAATAATGCCCGGAGTTTCCCTGTTCACATTGACCATGACAACGGGGGCCCTTGCACCGGCCACGGCCAGCACCGCGTCATACATGAACACCAGGCCCCAGGAAGAGGATGCGGTAAACACCCGGCCGCCGGCCAGGGAGGCCGCCATCACCGCGTTCATGGCTGAGTTTTCCCCTTCCACGGTGATCAGTTCGCAGTCCATTTCTCCGGATGCATGAAAGGTGGAAATCTGTTCAATTACTTCAGTCTGGGGGGTGATGGGATAGGCAGCCACCACATCAGGCCGGGCCAGTTTGGCAGCAATGGCAGCGGCAGCATTTCCGGTAATTACCTTGATCCGTGATTGTGTTGTGGTGGTGGTATTCATGATACAAACTCCCCTTCTGAAATCATGGTGATGGCACCCTTGGGACATTCTTTTGCACAGATGCCGCAGCCCTTGCAGAAATCCAGATCAGCTTCAAAATGGGTGTCCCCTTTCATTTCCACCACCTGAATCGGGCAGTAAATGGCACAGAGTCCGCAGAAAATGCATTTGTCTTTGTCCACCACCGGCCGTCTGGTCCGCCAGTCACCGGTGTCTGTGCACATCAAAGGATCGCCCGCATCCGACCATGGCCCTTCATGTTTAAAATAGTGATTTGATGACATAAATCCCTCCCCCTTTTTACGAATAAAATGACCCTGAAAATGCTGCTTTATCGTATCTATTTCATAGCCATAAAATAGCGGTAGTTCGATTGCATTGTCAAGCAAAAAATTTTAACCCCATTAAAAATTTCTCTGAATAAATAGTAACAAATGGTACTTACCCCATCAGACAGGCATTTCATATATTTTATATAGTTGACCTATCAACTATATAAAGCCACCAGTATTTTCTTTGTTTCTGTCCTCCGGAAATATCCTGATGGGATACAAAGACCGCCTGATTGCAAACACAGGCAACATGGAACAGCATATGCCCAAAACATTTGTGGCGTTTTTTGCCGGGTTTGCCAACCAGATCATGAAAATCTGTTTGACCCATATACAGATTGATCCCGCCCCCATACGATACCTCAAACAAAATATTTGCCATAAGCATGCCAGGTTTTCGATTGCTGTGTGCAGCACTCTGTCCCAAGCCCTTCCCCTGGTGGTGTCCTAACAAATATTCAGATGGCAACACCAGACTTGTCTGCTGTTTTTTCCTGTGATATAATTTATTGAACTGTGACAAGATCAGGATATCCATGCCACAATCATATGAGAGAAATTGACATGGGCCCGTTTAAACAACTGAACTACCGAATCATCAGCCGTGTAAACGTGAATCTGTAACAGTATCAGAAGTAACTTAAGGAAGACGTCATGAAAAAACGGATCAAAGAACGTATGACTGGTGTTGTGAGAAGCAAGATTACGATTATTGCGGCCTTACTGCTTGTTATGTATACGCTGACCGGTTTTTTTTTGCTTCCTTTTCTTGCCGGGCATTTCCTTCCGGAAATGCTCAGTGAACGCTTACAGAGCGAGGTTACCCTTGAAAAGGTCTCTTTAAATCCATACAGCCTTGCGATGGAAGTCCGAAAATTCAAGGCAAACGAACCTTCCGGGGAGCCGTTGGCCGGTTTTGAGCGATTACATGTCAATTTCCAGCTAAGCAGCCTGTTCCGCTGGGCTTTGACCTTCAGGGATGTGATTCTGGACAATGCTTTCTTGAATATGGTCATCACCAAAGACGGCAGCCTCAATCTGCAACTTTTGGCAGGGAATGGGGCTGATGGACTGGAGCCGTCTCCTGATACGTCAAAAGATCCCCTGCGGGTGATGCTGTACAACATGGAAATTAACGGGGCCCGCATCGATGTAACTGACAACCGCCAGCCGCAACCGGCAAAGTTGTCTTTCCATCCCCTTACGGCTCATTTTACCGATATTTCCACCATTCCTGAACTGGATGGCAATTATTTTCTGACGGCAGCCGGTGGTGACGGAACGGTCCTCAACTGGTCCGGCAACATGACCCTCCACCCTTTTCGTTCCAAAGGAGAACTTGCTTTCAGGCATGTTCCGGTTGAAACGCCCTGGTCTTTTTTTCGATCCACACTGAACATCCTTCCTCCACAAGGGGAGATGAATATAGAAACCCGTTATCTGATCGATATCGGGAAAGACACAACCATCGCCAGCCTGAACGACTTGCGCTTACGGTTGAAGGACCTGGATTTTCAGCTGGAGGAGGACAAAGAGCCTTTTCTTGAACTGCCGGCGGTGGACTTGGGCGCAGAAAGCATTGATATGATCGGACGCAGGGTCCAGGATTTACGTCTGGCACTTACTGATGGGCATATAGATATCAACAGCGACAGGGACGGGGTGCTCAATATTCAGAAGATTGTTCGTGTTGGAAACGGTGCCAACCCTGCAACACCGTCGCAAGAAGCATCGGCCCATCCCGGCGAACCCTGGACATTCGATATTTCCAGCGTCAACCTGGAAGGAATCGGACTGGCCTTCCGTGATAAGAGCCTGACGCGGGAACGAATCCTGTCCACACAAGATATCAATCTGAACTTCCGGGCTTCTGTCACCACGGATTTTCCGCAACCAGGGGTACGGATGGACGACCTTGCCCTTGCACTGCAGAAGATCACCCTGGGATTCGACGGGACGTCACATCCTGCTGTTCAGGTTGGGACCGTGGCTGTAAAAAAAGGTTCTTTTGACCTGGCTGGCAGGTCAGCGTCCCTATCTTATCTGGAAATTTCCGACGGGATCATTGATGTTATTTACGACACAGATGCAACACTTAATCTTGCACGCCTTCTTGATACAGAAGCTTTCGCTCCCAGTGACCTTGAAAATAAAAGTTCCACCGGGGAAAACAACCCCTGGAATATTTTTATAGACACCCTTGAATTGAAAAATTTCGCAGCCCGCATAACCGACGAAACAGTGCAGCCGGGCAAGCCGTTAGTGGATCTGAAAGATATCGGCCTCAGCCTTTCACAGTTTGACGGGACATCTGCATTTCCCTTTGAGGCGGCCCTGCAGGTGAACCAGGGCGGAGCGTTCCAGGCTTCAGGCATGATGGATCCTTCCGCTGTTTCTCTTGAGTCGACCATAGCCATTGAAAACCTTGCGCTGCCAATTATCCAGCCGTACCTGGACCGGGCGGCGGATCTGACGCTCCAATCCGGCCTGCTGTCCACTAGGGGAACAATCAACAAAAACAACACAGGAGAAATGACGTACCAGGGGCAGGCAAGTATAACCGGCCTGGACGTTATTGAAAACAGCACCAGTGTAACAATGCTCGGGTGGAAACTGCTCAAAACCCCTGCACTGCGTCTCGGAATAAATCCCAACGACCTGAAAATGGACGCTTTAAACATTACCGGACTGCAAGGGGAACTGATTATATCTGATGACAAAACAGTGAATGTCATTGATGCATTCAGGACTGAAGAAAAATCCTCCCGCAAACTTCAACAGACGGAACAGGTACCGGACAAGGTCAAAGATTCCTTTCCGGTCACAATCGGCCGAATCAGCCTGGACAATGGGAGGTTACATTTCGCAGACTTCAGTCTCATAACAAAGTTTGACACCGACATCCATGAACTCAATGGTTCTATTACGAACGTATCATCATCATTGGGAACCCGCAGCAAGGTCAGCCTCGGAGGGCGCGTTGATCAATACGGAACCAGCAGGATAGAGGGGGAGATCAACTTTTTCGCCCCCAAAAAGTTTACCGATATTTCCTTTATATTTGAAAACCTGGAAATGACAAACCTGGCGCCGTACTCGGCTAAGTTTGCCGGCCGCAAGATTGACAGTGGCAGACTTTCTCTTGACCTGGAATATTCGATCGAAGACAGTCGGCTGCAGAGCCACAACGCGTTTGTCATTGAGGCCCTGGTGCTGGGCGAAAAGGTTGAAAGCCCGGATGCGGTCGATCTTCCCTTGGATCTGGCCATCGCGCTTCTCAAAGACTCCAGAGGCATCATTGATATAAGGCTTCCCATCACGGGCAGCCTTGAGGACCCTGAATTCAGCTATAGTCAGTTGTTATGGCAGGCAGCCACAAATCTACTGGGCAAAATCATCACCTCACCTTTCCGGGCCCTTGCCTCGTTGTTTGGCGCAGAAGAAGAAACGCTCAATGAAATTCTTTTTGAGCCGGGATCGGGTGTTATTCCTCCTGCGGAGGAGGAAAAGCTGGACACACTGCTGAAAGCGCTCCAGCAACGCCCTTTGTTGAAACTCATCATTACCGGGCGCTATGATGCAGATGCCGACAGACAAGCACTGAAAAAACGAAAATTCAGACGGAATTTCGCGCAAGCTTCAGGAATTGAACTGGAACCCAATGAAGATCTTCGATCAATGGACTTCAGCAACGCTGACACGCAGGCAAAACTTACCGAAATATTTTTGGATCGGTACGGCAGGGAAGCTTATGATCAGATCCATGCTGCCATGGCGCCATCCAATGGAAACAAGGAAATTGAAGACAGAGAAGAGAAAACTGTCGATGCCCGGGAACTGGCACGAAAACTTTTTGCCGTCCTGGTTGAACGGGTATCCCTTGATCCCGGTATTCTGGGATCCCTGGCCGACAAAAGGGCGGCAGCCATTGTTACGTATATGACCCAAGCCGGGAAACTGGATATCGAACGCATCGTGACAAAGCCTTCCCAAAGCATCGGAGAAGATGATAATCTTTCCGTGCTCTTTGAACTGGGCAACATGTAGGAGGCAACCGCCCATCACCCCATTTATCCGAAAATATTTGCTTGTATAAGTCAAATCCATTGTTACACTATGGAATACTAAAAGGTGTAAACCAGACAAAGGAGAAAAAAATGGATAAAAAAGATTTGTGTGACAAAATCAGAACCCTGTATCCGGATATCGGGGAATGCGGTATTGATGTGAATGTGGCGTATGATGATGCAAACGATCGCTGGACAGTACATCTGAAAAAAGACAAAAAAGAACTCAAAACCTTTCTTGAACCGGATGATGCCGACCTGTGCATGGAAGGAAAGCAGTGCATGAGCCTGGGCATTGAAATCAACCAGCTAAAAGACAGCATCGACAGGATGCCGTCACAATGAGGTGTTAAATGACGGATGATGAAAAAAAAGACAAAGAGGTTGATCTGGATGTGTGCACCCAGGCCCCGGCATCTGCTGAACATGCAAGACCCAATGAACCGGCAGAAGATCCCTGTGATGACGGCAGGGCCGGTTTAAAAAAAGAGAACAAAAAGCAGCACAAGTCATAAGCCGGACAAAACCACTCACCCTGCAAAAAAACCTGAAACCCCCTTTTTAAGGTAATACTGTCTCACGCTTCCGGGTGGTATATTCCACCTGTACCCTGTTTTTTTTCGGATCTTCAAGCCTTATTGTCACAGGATGCAGGACAATCCGGGCAGAAATTCGGCCTGAGGTTGTAATTTCCTCCAGAGAAAGGGCTTCTGTAAACAGGGTTTCCATCTGTGTGAGAACCTGTCTGGGACCGATGACATGGGCCTTTTCCGGTGTTGTCGCAGCCCGGGTCATGATCAGGTCCTGGGAAAGCTGGCCTGTCCAGAAAGGCTGAACAGGAAGTTCCTTTTTGACCGGCACATCAACAGTCACCTCAATCATGGATGGATCGAGGCTTTTGAGCACAATGCCGGGGGGCAGTGTGACGGCACTCCGGCTGACAGACAGCTTGTTGGTGCCTGGCACGGTATTGGCCAGACTCAGCTTGACAGTAATACGGTCAGGCCCCAGAGACCTGATCAGGGGTCTGGCGCCGCTTAGCAGAAGGGTGACGTTGCTTGCTGAAGAGGAAAAGATTTCCATATTCTGGTCTGATTTGATAAATTCAACCGGGATGGTATGGGTGGCAAGGGTTTCCATTCCCCTGGAAAAACTCAGCCACAAACCGGTTACACAGACCAGACAGACGGCGGCGGCTACTGCAAGTTCACGGGTATGTTTTTTTATCCCTGCGGCAGCTGTATCCTGGCCCGCATGTGTAATGAGCAGCTTCTCAAAGGCCCTGCGGTCATTAATATCATAGATCTGGCCGTCCTTGACCAGGGTAATTTTGCCGCGCTCCTCTGAAACCACGATTACCAGAGAATCGGTATGTTCTGACAAACCGACAGCTGCCCTGTGCCGGGTACCAAAATAAGAGGGCAGATCTGTGCGTTTGGAGAGGGGAAGTATCACACCCACATTTGTGACCCGATCTCCCTGAATGACGGCTGCTCCGTCATGGACCGGATTGTCGTCCCAGAAAATACTCACCAGCATCTCTTTGGAAAGTTTTCCCTGCCATGTTATCCCTTTTTGAACAAAACTTTCCACCCCCTGGTTCAACGGAAGTACAATCAAAGCCCCGATTTTTTTTTTCGCCAGTTCATAAACACCTTCAACAATAATATGCACCGGGGTATTGCGCTGATACTGCGGGATTCCCCAGAAAAAGGATTTCAGATCTCTGGTCTGGAGCACGGAGGATATTTCATTGCGAAACACAATAATAATGACCAGGGCGGCAACGGCGATAACACCCTGCATGGCCCAGCTGGTGACGACGAGTCCCATGGAAACAGCCACCTGCCTCAGAACCCAGAATATACCCATGGCAAAAAGCACCCGCAGAACATTGGTACCGCGAAAGAGCACATACAGCCGAAACAGAATGTAGCTGTTCAAAGCTATATCAAAAAAGCCCTGCCACCCGATGCCGAAAAACTGGTAAAAAAACTGTCCCATGGTGATCAGTCTGAAATACTGAATCTAAGGGTTTTCATCAGCTTTTCTTGGCTGTCGACAATCTCAACCCGCCACGGCCCCTTATCCGCCTCCCTGAGCTGCATGCTGCTGAACGAGGCCCATTTGGGAGGATGGAGCACCAGTTTTGCAGTGGATATCAAACGATCCTGCCTGTACCACCGGTGATATACTGTGGTCTCTTCGGGGACCGGATCAAATCCGGTAAAACAGAACACCCTGCCCAGGGAGATCGAAAACACCACTGCCTGGTTCACCGGTTTAAATTTTTCAATGGCCTCACACATCACCGCCTCGACCAGCACAGGCTGATCCTTTGACAGCGCATCCCGGGCCCGGGCATGGGACGAAAAAAAGACGGCTGCAGGCAAAAGCAGCAGCATACTGATCAGTTTAAAAAATGGTTTCATGGCCGTGATGATACCTGTAGATCAGCTTTTTTTCAAGCAGGAATGAATTTGCCCTGCATTTTATACCGCCTGGTGAAGAAACCACCACAAATATGTTGGATCCGGAAAAGGTATTACCAAGTCTCACAAATTTTTGGTAATATCATACCTGCCCAAATGAAAAACCATTTTACACAAGGCTCTGCCCATGAAACCACGCGTTGTCATACTTGCCACCGGCGGCACCATAGCGGGAATCAGCCATGCACCGGCCCAGGCCGGATACGCCTCCGGACAGGTAACCATCCGGCAGATGATCCAGTCGGTCCCGGATCTGGATCATCTGGCTGTTGTCACAGGAGAACAGATCAGCAATGTGGGATCCCAGGACATCTCTTTTGATATCCTGAAACGCCTGACCGGCCGCATCAATGCACTGCTGGAACAAGCGGATATCCACGGCATTGTTGTGACCCACGGCACCGACACCATGGAGGAAACCGCATTTTTTTTAAACCTCACTGTGAACAGCCCCAAGCCGGTGGTGGTGACCGGGGCCATGCGGCCCGCCAATGCCATCTCGGCTGACGGTCCCCTGAACCTGTTCAATGCAGTGGCAGTGGCAGCTGACTCTGATGCACAGGAACGGGGCGTGCTGGTGGTCATGAACGACAGGATTCACGGGGCCCATTCTCTGACCAAAACCAACACCACCTCTGTGGAAACCTTTCTGTCTCCTGTGAACGGCCTGGTGGGCACTGTGAACTACGGCAAAACCGTGTATTTCAGGTTTCCATTTCGGCGCCACACATTTTTGAGCCGGTTTTCGGATCTGTTTTGCACCCAGAGCCGGGTGATGCTGCCCCGGGTGGACATTGTGTATGCCTGCATCGATATGCCGCCGGATCTCATGGATTGCTGTGTTGCCAGCGGGGCCCAAGGCATTGTCATTGCCGGGGACGGCAACGGCAATATGAACCAGGCAACCGTAAAAAAAGCAGCCCGGATGGCCGGCCGGGGTGTTTTCATTGTCAGAAGCTCCCGGGTGCCCACCGGCACTGTGGGCAGAAATGTGGAGGTGGATGATGATGCCTGCGGTTTCATTGTGTCAGATGAACTCAACCCTGCCAAGGCCCGGATTCTGCTCATGCTGGCTCTGACGGAAAAACCTGATCTGAAGACTGTGCAGCAGCTGTTTTACACCTATTAGCCGATATCATCCAGGGGCAGGTACACCTGTGTACCTTTGGGCAGATTGGAAAAATCTGTTATAGCATCTCCGGTTTTGACATGGCCGGGTGGCAGAAAATACACCGTGCCGGGATCCTTGTATTTTTGGCCGGCAATGCCGTAGGCGGTCACGGCATCAGTGAGGAGAAACGGCCCCTGATACCCCACGATCAACTGTGTTTTCCGGGGCAGGTCATCCCAGTCCGGAATGCGGGAACCTGTAAAAATTTTACCTGACGGCAGAAAATAGATGGTGGAATCAAAGCGGTAAGCAGGACCTGCATGGGACCAGGCGGTCATGCGGTCGGTGATCACCTTTACCGGCGTTTGGGAAACCTGAATCCGCTCTTTTTCGATCTCCTGGTCAAGCAGGACCTTTGTGTTGACGGGCAGCAGGTGCCATCCGATAGTGTCTTTTATCTGATCCCCGGTCAGGGTACGGCCGCCGGGAAGGACATAGGCGGTTGTCCGGCTGTCATAATCCTCCCCCGCAATGGACCAGGCCGAATTATTTTTTGAAATGAGATTGGACACCGGTGCGGTGGCAGCCACCTTGGCAACTGCCGGCTGTTCACCGTAAAACAGATCTGCCAGATAGGGGTCGGCCAGCAGCCGTCCGGTCCTGACATCCGGATCAAACCCTAAGGTGGGGCCCAGCCCGGCCCTGGACCTGTCAAAATTCTTGGCGCAGCGTTTTCTGCCCCTGTGATCTTTTGGAAACCAGGGATTGGGCCTGCCAAAGGCTATCTGGCTGTGGGTGAGCACGGCGGTATCATCCAGATTGTAAACTTGTTGCAGAATATCGATGAGCATGGCAGCAGACCGGTACTGCTGTTCTGTCAACGGTGCGGAGTGATACCCCACCAGCTCGATGCCGATGGAAACAGATGAAACATCCTGTTTTCCCTGCCACATGGAAAGACCGGCATGATCGGCCCGGTATTGTTTGTCCATGATCCGGTAGGTACGGCCGTTTCTGGCAATCACGTAATGGGCATGTCCCCCGGGTGTGCTGTGACCGCTTTTAAACTGTTTTCCTTTAGAGACCACCCGCAGGGTGGTGGACAGTCCCAGTTCCGATGTATGAACAATGATATACCGGGTTGCGGTGCGCGGAATTTTTTTAAATTTTTTATTCAGCCGGTTTCTGTGGTCTATGATGGCATTTTGAAACAGCTGATAATCAGACCGGCTGTATGCCAAACAGGTACCGGTCCCAAAAAACCCGGCCATGAAAGATACAAGCACCCAGACCGGTATCAGCCATACATATCCTGTATGTTTTTTCATCAGACCTTGAACTGTCCCACCATCTCCCCCAGCCGGGCCGCCAGTTTTGACAGGTCTTCAGAACTTTCATTCACCTGGGCGCTGCGGTCTGCCATATCAGCAGCCGACTGGTGGACATCTGTGATATCTTTTGTTATTTCATGCGCCACAGCGGAACTCTGGCCCACATTCTGGTTGACCTCTTCAATACCGGAGGAAGCCTGACCGATATTGCGTGCAATCTCACCGGTGGCAGCAGATTGTTCTTCCACAGAAGTGGCAATGGTGGCAACGATCTCATTGACCTCCCGGATTACCTGGGATATTTCATTGATACCGGTCATGGTGCTGTCAGAGCTATCCTGGATATGGTCAATTTTTGACTTGATATCCATGGATGCTTCCGAAGTCTGCTTGGCCAGTTCCTTGATTTCATTGGCCACCACGGCAAATCCTTTGCCTGCCTCTCCGGCCCGGGCCGCCTCAATGGTGGCGTTCAAGGACAACAGGTTAACCTGCTCGGAGATGTCGGTAATGGTTTCCACCACCTTGCCGATGGACTGGGCTGCCTGGCTCAGCTGCTGCATCTTTTCTTTTGAATCTCCTGCCTTTTTAACGGCATTGTCTGAGATGGACCTGGCTTTTTCCGCATTCTGGGCAATCTCGCTGATGGTGGCATTCATCTCATCTGCTGCTGCCGCCACTGTGTTGAGGTTGGTACTGGATTCTTCCATGGCTGCGGACACCGAGTTCATATTTGCGGTCATCTCTTCTGCAGCCGCTGCCACGGTACTGGCTTTTTCCGAGGTGGATTCCGCTCCCCCGGTCATCTGTTCTGAAATGGAGGACAGCTGTGTGGCTGAGGAGGAAAGGGTATCCACGCCCTGGGAGATATCGGTGATCATGGTCTGGAGCTTGGCCATAAATGTGTTGACCGCTTTTGATAATATGCCTATCTCATCCTGGCTGGTCACTGCAAGGCGTTTGGTCAGATCCCCTTCGCCTGTGGAGATATCTTTGAGCCCTGATACCGCATCATTGACGGGCCGTGTAATGGTTCTTGCGGCAAATGCCAGACATATGCCCACCACCACCATGGCAATCAGGCCCACAACCACATTGTAAAGTGTCATCTCCCTGACATCAGCCATGAATTCCGACTGGTCCTGGGTTACCGCGATGCTCCAGCCGGTCAGCGGCACATGGGCAAATCCTGCAATTTTGCGGGTGCCCTGGAAAACATATTCCTCCACCCCGGACTCCTGGGCCATCATGCGCCGGGTGACCTCTTCCATGCCTTCCAGGGTTTTAAGATCCAGTTCAAAAATAAACTCCTTGTTGGGGTGGGCGATGATCACCCCATCTTTGTTGATCACGTAAGGGTAACCGGTGTCTCCGATTTTTACGGATGTGATCTTGTCAGACAGGGTATCCAGTTTCACAACAGCAATAAATACCCCGGCAAATGCACCGGCACTGGTTTTCACAGGCGTGCTTGCCACCACCACGGGATTGCCCGAAGATCTTGAGGCAACCGGTTCGCCGATAATGGCTTTGCCCTGCTTTGCAGCAATAAAATAATCTCTGTCCTTGATATTCACCTTGTTTTCCCGCATGGCGCCGCCCATGCTGTCACTGACAGACAGTCCAGCGGCATCAGCCAGAACAAGCAATTCATACTCCTGGCCCACTGACGCAAAGGCCTTGGCCAGTTGGTTGTCCAGGGCTGTGAGGGCATCTTCGGCCCCGTCCACCCCCTGTTGGGCCACCTGGTCGACTGCATCCTGAACCATGGGGTTTAGTGCCAAGCCCCGGACAAATTTCAACTCCGCTTCCATGACCATACCGGTCATGGAAGCCAGATCATCCGCCACCTGAAAGACCTCTCCCCGGGCACGGTTAAGAAGCGCATCTGCCGCCTTTTGCAGGGAGATCGCCCCCACCACTATCAACGGCACCAATACCATGAACAGACCCCCGACAACCAGTTTCACCCCCAGTTTCAGATCCCTGATTTTTTTCATTTTCCTTGCCCTCCGGTGTAAGATGTATCCTGCCCAAAACAGCAGCGATCAGATTGTTTTTCCCTTTCCCCCTGATTATCATACCCTATGCATGCGAAATGTCAACAATCGTTCAGACACAGACAGGGTAATCACATATTGATGCTGCATCAATGATATTGGCATAGTCCCCTGAGGGTGCCGGGTGACAAAACCGTCAGATGCCAATCTCGGGCCGGTCACACCGCTACCCTCAGGGGCCGGGTTTCAAGCAGCTGAACAGGATGTGGTTGCATGCGATGGCTCTGCAGCAATTGCCGGTTCAGAGATCTTTTTGGTTGACAAACCCCGGGGGTTACTGCCATATCTTCTGCCATGAACCAGCCTGATACAGACCAGCAGCATCTGTCCCTCAAAGAATTTTATTTCATCGGTATACGGGCTGTTTTCTTTGGCATCCTGGTGATTTTTCTTCTCAATCTTGCCACCCCGCTGGAATTTATCATCGAACGGTTCAAACAACTGGGTGACAGCGGACATATCTCCTGGGCAAAGATTATCGCAAGCCGGCTGGGCATTTTTTTCAGCCTGGCAGCCCTTTCCTGTGTTCCGTTTTTGGTTATTCTCAAAAAATTTCTGTCGCCGGTAGCTGCCTGCCTGAAACAGGCAAACCTTCAGGAATCCATCGGCCAGGAACTTGAAAAAAAGGCCCGGCAGCGGCTGGTCAACCTGCCTTTTTTCATGGTGCCTGTATTTATTTTTTTGTGGACCTTCATCCCGTTATCTGTTTTTTTGGCAGCAGTTCTTACAGACAGAATGGATTTTGGGACAGCCCTTGTTTTTACCATCAGGTCTGCCATGGTGGGGTGTATTTCCGCTGCCATTGTTTTTTTCGGCATGGAAGCCCAGGCCAGAAAACAGCTGATCCCCTTTTTTTTCCCCAACGGAGAACTGTCTTCCACAGACGGCACACGACAGCTTTCCATTTCCCGCAGGGTTCGGGCCTTTTTCAGAGTGGGCAGCCTGATCCCTCTTGCCAACATTGTCATGACCCTGTTTATTCTCTATTTGCAGGTGGAAAACAATACGGTTTCCGCCAAAACATACGGTTTGGGTGTGCTCATTTTTTCTCTGGTGGTATTTGTTGTATTCTTTCTGTCAGCAGGATTTGGAAACAGGCTGTTTGCCCGGTCCATCTCTGATCCCCTGGAACGGATATTAACTGCGGTTGAACAGGCAAAAAAAGGCAATTACGCTGCCCGGGTAAAAGTGGTATCCAATGATGAGATCGGCATATTGGGGGATGCAACCAACCGGATGATCCAGGGATTGGAAGAAAAAGAAAGGCTCAACGATATGTTCGGCCGGTATGTCACCCCCCAGATAAGAGATGAGATTCTTTCCGGCAATATCCCCCTGGACGGGGAGTACAAAGAGGTAACCGTCCTGTTTGCAGATTTGCGCGATTATACCCCCATGGCTGAATCCCGTGATCCCAAACAGGTGGTGCAGATCCTCAATGCCTATTTCAAAGAAATGGAGGCTGCGGTAACGGCCCATAACGGCCTGATCCTCCAGTTTCTGGGGGATGAAATCTATGCAGTGTTCGGTGCACCGGTGGCCTGCCGGAACCATCCTGAACAGGCGTTTCTCACAGCCCTTGACATGAACCGGCGGCTGGCTGATGTAAACCGCAGGTTTGAAGCCCGGCAGTGGCCGCCCCTGACCCACGGCATCGGCATCCATACCGGCAGGGCAGTGGCCGCCTGCATCGGCAGCCCTGACCGGCTTTCCTATCTGCTGGTGGGGGACACCATCAACCTGGCATCCCGTCTCCAGTCTCTGACGCGCGAACTGGATGCCGGCATCATCATTTCCGCTGATACCATTGCCCGTCTGCCCCGGCACCTTGTGCAGGAAAATCTGTTCAGACAATCACAGACCGTGCAGGTCAAAGGTCGACAGATGGATGTGGATATCTTTGTTATCGCCTGAGAGCGTTATACCACGTTCAACTCTTTATACAGCCTGTTGGCAGCAAACCGCTCAAATGCGAAACAGGTCAGATCCAGTGTTCTGTATTTCCCATAGGTGACCAGTTCAGAAACCGCCCTGCCCACACCCGGTGCCTGCTGCAGCCCGTGTCCGCTGAACCCGTTGGCAAAAATAAAATTGGTCACCTCAGGATGGGCACCGATGATGGCATTCTGGTCCTTTACATTATAGGCGTAATGACCGGCCCAGGAGGATATCCGTTTGATGGCGTCAAACGCCGGCACCCGTTCAGCCAGAATCGGCCACAACTGCTCTTCAAACACCGAATAATCCATGAAAAAATCCTCGCAGTCTGGATCATTGTTTTCATCCGGGGATTTGCCGCAGATATAATTTTCTCCTTCAGGCCTGAAGTAGGCCCCGGTGGGGTCCACCACCAGCGGGCAATCAGGCAGCCGGGTATTGCATTTAAACAAAAACACAAACCGCTTGCGGGAATGGACCGGCAGATCATTGATTCCGGCCATTTCTGCCAGGCGTGCCGCCTTTGGTCCGGCTGCATTGACAAATGTGCCGCCATATATGGTTTCACCGGACTCCAAAGTTATGTGCGAAATTTTCTGCCCGGTGCGCTGGATCCCCACTACCTTGTCTTTCAGATATGTTACGCCCAGGCTTTTGGCTTTGTTTTTAAATGCCATGGTAAGGCAATGGGGATCAAACCAGCCTGCATCTGCAAATCCATATGACCCGGCACAAAGATCATCTGTGTGCAGCCAGTCAAATTTTTCTTTTAACCCGGCCTGGTCCAGAATCTGCACCTTGGCGCCGGCAGCTGTCTGTGTTTCATGATTTTTCTGCAATACCGGCATCCCTTTTTCAGTTGCCAGAAAAAGATACCCGTTTTCCATAAAATCAACAGTTACCGGGTCATCATCAAATCGTAAATGCGCATCGATATTTTTAATAAATGATGCACCAAATTGTGACAGCTGTATATTTTCCGTGTTGGAAAACTGCTGGCGGATGCCGCCGGCAGAAAGACTTGTGGAACACTGGGCATAGGTGGGGTCTTTTTCAACCACCAGAATTTTCCCTGTAAAGTCGGGATTGCTGGCCAGAAAATATGCTGTTGAACTGCCCATGACCGCCCCGCCGATAATTATTACATCATAGGTTTCCATGTGTGATTACTCCTTTTTCCGGCTGTGGCACCCCACAGACACTTAGGTTTATTTTGGTTGCTTTTTTTTCCTCCTGCAACGGAAGATTTTTATAATATTTTATTGGTATACCAAAAAAATATTTAAAGTCAATATCTATTTTATCCCTTTTTTCAGTGGTAAAATCTGGAAAAAGCAGATATGTATTATTATAGTATACCAAACAAATATTAAAAAAGGCCCATGAACCAGCACATTTATCATACCCTGCACAACCGGATTGTCTTTTTAACATATGCACCAGGGCAGATTCTCAAGGAACAGGTCCTGGCTGAAGAGTTCGGTGTCAGCCGCACGCCTTTGCGCACGGTATTGTTCCGACTGGAATGGGAACATCTGGTCAAAATACTGCCCCGCACAGGGATTCAGGTTTCAGAACTTGAACTGAACACCATAACCCACCTGTTTCAGGCCCGGCTGGAGCTGGAATCGGTCATCGGCACCCTGGCGGCGGAACGGTTTTCCAAACCCCATTTCACCCGCCTGGATGAATGCATGGAACAATGCCGGCAGCTGTTGGACCTTAGGGACACCGAAGCATTGGGGCGGATGGACATGAATCTGAAACAGATCTTTCATGATGCGGCAGGCAACCCGTTTCTTACGGAGATGTCGGACCGATTCTATGTGCTGACCTTCCGCCTGTGGTATTTCAACCTGCTAAAAATGGACAACCAGGCCTGGAGACAGGAGGTTCTGTGTCTGCAGGCAGATGTAAAAACCCTGATAGATATTCTGGCCAAAGGAACCCCGGAGAGGGTGGGGAAAACCAGAAAAAGCCAGCTTCTGGCGCATGTGGAGCGTATCCGTGCCACATTCCTGGGGCTGTCCGGGATCTGATATTTGCTAACCGTCTGTAAATATTTTGGTTAAAACCGAAATATTTTGCCATATTCAGGAAGCACTCTTTTTATCCATGGCGGCCTGGACAAATGACAAGGTGGCCTTGACATCCTTGTTCAACAGGGCGTTGCACATGCTGTCCTGCCAGTTGTCGGCTGCCAGGTCCTGTGCAATCTTTTGGGCGGTATCTGATTTCAGGCTTTTTTTGAGCTGGACAAAGGGCTGGTTGGGGGTATCGATCCACAGGCTGATGATCTGTTTTGCCCGGACAATCAGCTGGTCTTCTTCCACCAGTTCATCCACCATCTCCTGTGCCAGGGCACAGGTTACGTCCCTCATCTCCCCGAAATACATGACATCCCGGAACCGTTTGTCAGAATCCAGTCCGAACCGCATAATGGCGGCCTGGGCAATGGTCAGTCCCAGTCCGATCTTTATCTCGCTCATGCCCAGTTTTATTTTCGGATGGTTTTTCACCAGCCGAAAATCCGAGGCCATGGCCAGAATCAGGCCCATGGCCGCACAATGGCCGTTTATGGCGCACACCACCGGCTTTGTGCAGGTAAAATAATCCAGCAGCACCTGTTCTTCCCTGGTGAAAAATGAAATAACCGCCTCTTTGTCGGCAAAATCCACAAACATGGGCAGGCTGAAGCCGCTGGAAAAAAACCGGCCCTCACCGGTGAGAATCAGCCCTTTTATGCCGGCATTCTGGTTTACCTCTGCGACAATGTCTGCCAGCTGGTCCAGGGTCTCCCGGGTAACGGCATTGGTTTTTTGGTCTGACAGGCAGGCAATGATGATCTGGTCTTCCACGATTTTTTTCAGCATTTGGTTGTTCCTTTCTTTTTTATGAACATTGTTTTATCCCATAATCTGCATGGATTCAAGCTTTGTAAAAAAGTTGTTAAAAATCCTTTGACTTTGCAGGGAATTTGGTCATATCGTTTGGTCCAGCAGTGAACCGGCAGCCCAATAACGGCCATGCACTGACGGGCACGTGAAAGCTGTTAGCTGTTAGCTGTTAGCTTTTAGCTGTTAGTAACCAGAGGTGAAAAAATTTGCAATTGTTTATTGGAAGCTGATAACTGAGTACTGACGGCTTTCATAAAATATAACCAGGAAAAAAGAGATGCCATGACAGATTTTATGGAAATACCCCCCGGCAGGCACTATATGAAAAGATGGTATCTTTCCTGCATGCTCTGGTTTTTCGGCCGGGCCATCCAGGCGGCGGCCCGGGTGGATGATGGGGTAAAATCCGAATTTGCCGCCATGCCGGACAATTTCACCTTCTGCCTGGGGGCTTTTCCCTCAGGCCCTTATATGGTGGTGGGAAAAGATGCCCGCGGCCGGGTCAGATACCTGGGATCCTGCATTTCTGACCGCACCATTCACCTGCACCTGATGTTCAAAAATCCGGCCCTTTTGTTCAGGGTGTTTGCCTTCCAGGAAAGTACTTCTGTGGCCAATGCCCGAAACCGGCTGTATGTGCACGGGGATGTGCCCCAGGCCTGTGCTGTGGTGCGGATCATGGACATGATCCAGGTTTTTCTGCTGCCCAAATTTCTGGCAAAACGCGCTGTCAAGCGCTATCCTGCCTGGCCCCTGAAACGCCGTACCCTTGTCCGGGCACAGGTCTATGTCCGGGCTTTCGCCGGATTGTAAGGAGATATCCATGACCGCCTTAAATCATTTTTTGTGCCGGACCAAAACCGCCTTTGGCACCCATGCCCTGGACCACCTGCCCTTTGACCTGTCCGGCATGAACGCACGCAAACCAATTGTCATCACAGACCAGGCAGCCAGGGATGCAGGCGTGCATCTGGCGCTGGCCGGTGCATGCAGGGACACGCACCTGGCCCTGGGCCTGGCCACCCTGACAGATGCCGGCGATTTTGAAACCCTGTACCACCTGTTTGTGGACAAGGGATATGACAGCATCATCGCCCTGGGTACAGGGCTGGTGGTCCAGACGGCCAAAGCCCTGAACCTGGCGGTATGCCTCGGTCCTGAACGGCTACGATCCCCTGCCGGCCCCGGGCAGATCAAAGGGCCCCTGCTGCCCCTGGTATATATTCCCACCCACCCGGAAACCGGGCAGGATACTGCCGGTGAAACCTTTTTTTCAGGCTATTGCTTTGTATCTGCCAACCTGATGCCCGATATTGCGGTCATCACGGCGGAGACCATGCTCGGCACCCCGCAGGCTGCTGTCCTGGATTCCGGATTATCCAGTCTGGCCACCTGCTGTGAAGCCTTTGCTTTTTCCGGCAACCCCTTTGTCAGATCCTATGCCGATGCAGGGATTCGCCTGGTCATGGATACCCTGCTTTTTCTTGCGCAGCAATCCGACCATGGGGATCTTTTGTGCCAGAAAGCCGGAAAAAACCGACAGCTTCCCCTGGCAAAACTGGCCCATGCCGCTGCTGTATCCGGGTATATCCAATCCAATTTTCCGGATCTGAAAACCCGGCAGGCAGGTGCTCACTTCACAGCTTTACACCCTGCCCCGTCTGCCTCCCTGTCTTCGGGTTTGTGCATGGCCCTGGCACTTGTGCATCTTTTTGAAAACAGCAAAGACACATGCCCCTGGCTGGGAAAACTGCTGCTGCCCCTCACTGATGCAGCTTATTACGCCGGTGTTCCCGGACCCGGACAGCCGGATGCAGCTGTCCGGGTTATCAGAAAATTGCTGCATGCATTGTCTGAAACCGTTCCCGGAGGTATGCCGAAAACCCTTGATGCAGCCGGCCTGACACCCCGGCAGATATCTCAAATTACAGACCTGCTGACATATGCACAGCCATAAGGAGCCCCATGGTGACACCTGATTATTATGAATTTGGCAGCAGGGCCCACATCATTGCCGGCCATGGTGCCATAGAACAGATACCCGGCCTTCTTTCATCCATGGGTGCACAAAACCCCATGGTTATTACAGACCAGGGGGTAGTCCGGGCAGGGCTTGTGGATATTCTGCTCCAGGCCCTGGACAGCCGGATTACAGTAAAAACCATCCAGGATGACGTGCCTGCGGATTCAGATCTGAAAACTGTGCATACTTTGGCCGGTCAATACCGGAAATATGGCTGCAATGCCATCATAGCCCTGGGGGGCGGGTCTGTCATGGACACAGCCAAAGGGGTCAATATCCTGGTTTCAGCATCTTCAGACAACCTGCTGGCATTCAGCGGTGCCAATGCATTGACACACGCACTCAACCCCCTGGTGGCTGTTCCCACCACTGCCGGCACCGGATCGGAGGTTACACAGGTGGCGGTGATATCTGATCCGGACAACCTGCGCAAACTGCTGTTCACATCGGGTTTTCTCATGCCGGATGCCGCTGTTCTTGATCCGAGAATGACCCTGACCCTGCCCGCCCCTGTCACGGCTTCAACCGCAATGGATGCCCTGTCCCATGCTGTTGAAGCCTGCCTGTGCATGGGCAGAAACCCGCTGAGCACTGCCCATGCCCATGAGGCCATTGCACTGATCTCGCACAACCTTGTGCCGGTGATTCGGCAGCCGGACCATAAACCGGGCCGCCTGGCCCTTGCCACAGGGGCTGCCCTGGCAGGCATGGCATTTTCCAATTCCATGGTGGGCATGGTCCATACCCTGGGCCATGCAGTGGGATCTGTGTGCCATGCAGCCCACGGCACCTGCATGGCTGTTCTGCTGCCCTACGGCATGGCATACAACCTGCACAAGACACAGCACCTGCTGGCTGATCTGCTGCTGCCCATGGCCGGAGCAGATGTGTATGCCAGGACCCACCCCGCAGAAAGAGCCCAAAAAGCCATTGACTGGATACACCGGATGAACCAGCGGCTGCACCAGGCAACTGCAGGCGCACATGCAGTCTGTCTCAGGGATATAAAAAACCAGGACGGCAAAGGCCTTGTTCCCAGGCACCTGCTGCCCAGGATTGCCCACACCGCCTTAGGTGACGGCAGTATCTTTTACAACCCCGAAGACCTGGATTACGACGACTGCCTCATGGTGCTGGAGGCAGCCTTTGACGGCGCTCTCCTGGACCTGTCCCGGGTAAAGAAAGGATAAAAGCAAAAGGGCTGCACCAGCAGATTTTTCTGGTGCCAGTGTGAACCTGTACAACAAGAATTCATGGAGATGCATTATGAACTTACCCGGCCGGAGCAAAGGATTCATGGGGAGCATCATGGTTGTGGACCTGTCTGCTCAAACCATTGAGACACAACCGGTTTCCTTAAAGGTGTACCGCACATTTTTATCAGGCATGGGCCTGGCCGCCCATGTTCTGTACCACCGGATTCCCGAAGATGCCGATCCTCTGGGGCCTGACAACATGCTGGGATTTGTGTCCGGCCTGCTCACCGGCACAGGATCCCTTTTTACCGGCCGGTGGATGGTCACCGGCAAATCCCCTTTGACCGGCGGGTGGGGTGAGGCCAACTGCGGGGGCCATTTTTCTCCTGCCATCAAGCGCTGCGGTGTGGACGGCATCTTTTTTACCGGCATGAGCCCAAAACCTGTGTATCTGTATGTGGATGACACCACAGCCCAACTGCGGGATGCGGGCAGCACCTGGGGGATGGATACCGTGGAGACCGAAACCTTTCTTTCAGCCCGGTACCCCGGTGCCAGGGTGGCCTGTATCGGACCGGCAGGCGAACGCCTGTCTTTGATGGCAGGGGTATCCACAGACCAGGGACGGATGGCTGCCAGGTCCGGCCTGGGGGCCGTCATGGGGGCCAAACGCCTGAAAGCGGTTGTCCTGGCAGGCAACAAGCGCATCCATGTCCACAACAAAGAGGCCATGAAACACATTTCCCGAATCTGCAACAAATGGGTACAGTTTCAGCCGCCTTTTCTGCCGGGATTTCTCACCGCTCCGGTGGGGACATTGCTGCGGATCATGCCCTGGGCGTTCACCCAGGACGGGCTTTTGTATAAGATACTTCTCAGAAAATGGGGCACGGTGTCCATGAACCAGATTTCCGTGGAAATGGGAGATTCTCCTGTCCAGAACTGGAAAGGCAGTAACCGCAACTGGGGATTTTTCAAAAGCCTGTCCGCCCACCCGGATCTATTCACCAGAAAGGAAACCCGCAAATATCACTGCTATTCGTGTCCTCTGGGGTGCGGGGGCATCTGCCGGACATCCGGCCGACATCCCCGCACCCACAAGCCGGAATACGAAACCGTGCTCTCCTTTGGGGGATTTGTGCTGAACCGGGATGTGGACACCATTTTTGATGTCAACGAGGCCCTGAACCGGGCCGGCATGGACACCATTTCCGCGGGCCATGTGGTGGCCTTTGCCATGGAATGCTTTGAAAAAAAGATCATCACCCTGCAGGATACTGCAGGCATGGCCCTGGAATGGGGCAATCCCGAAGCCATATCCTGGCTGGTGGACCAGATGATCTCCCGGCAGGGCATCGGTCACATCCTGGCTGACGGGGTGGCAAAGGCTGCCGGCCGCATGGGCAAAAAAGCGCAAAGATTTGCCTTTCATGCCGGGGGCCAGGAGCTGGCCATGCATGATGGCCGCAACGACCCGGGATTTGCCCTGCACTACAGTGTGGAGCCTGCACCTGGACGGCACACCAACGGGGCCTGGCTGTATTATGAGATGTACCGGCTGTGGAAAAAAGTCACTGATGCGCCAAAGATGCCCCTGGTGTATGCCAAGGCCCGCAAATATGAAACCGGACCGGACAAAGCTGCCATGGGCAGTGCCAACTCCCGGTTTCTGAATGTCTTAAACGGGGCCGGGGTCTGCCAGTTCGGTGCATTCATGGGTATTGACCGGATCAGGATATTTGACTGGCTCAATGCCGCCACCGGCTGGCACATGACCCCGGATGACTACATGGCGGCCGGCACCCGGATCCAGACCCTGAAACAGGCGTTTAACCTCAAACACGGCATTGCGCCCAGAGATTTCGCCCTGAAAGGCCGGCCTGCAGGGCATCCGCCCATGACCCACGGTGCCAACAAGGGCCGCAGCATTGACATAGACACCCTGATGGCGGATTACTGGGAGGCGTTCGGCTGGGACAAAAAAACCGGCAGACCCACTGACCACCAGATTGCTGAAATCACAGATGTTTCTTGACATCCTCTCCGGCCTAAAGGCCGAAGATTCCTGATGAACCGCATGAAAAAAGCAAATCATGACAAAAGCAAATATTGGTCAGTAAATTTTTTAATGCGTGCCTTATATCCCCGACCTGAAAAAAAGGGAGTTTTACGGCACTTTGGATAACCCGGGAGAAATGTGATGGCCTTTTTCATAACCAGCGACTGCACCGGATGCACGGCCTGTAAAAGCATCTGCCCCACCTGTGCCATATCCGGAGAAAAAAAACAGCAGCATACCGTCTCTGATACAGCCTGTATCGACTGCGGGGCCTGCGGCCGCATCTGCCCGGCAGGGGCTGTGACCAACCCCTTTGGCAGAATTGTTTCAAAAATACCCAAAAAACAATGGGTCCGGCCCTTTTTCAACCTGGATCTGTGCATGGCCTGCAGCATCTGTGTGGATGCCTGCCCGGCCAATGCCCTGGACATTGCTTTGCAAAAAGTCAGGGATCTGCATCCCTATCCTTTTCTGGTCCTAGAATCCCAATGCATGGGATGCGGATTCTGTGCCGAAGCATGTCCCGTGGATGCGGTCACCCTGGAAAAAAGAGCCGGATAAATCCCATGCAGCTGGTCCAGGCGGCAATTGACTTATTAAACAGTGTTCGCTATACAACAGTCTTGATATGTGGCTGTTTTTTTTTACAGCATCTTTGTGCAAACTAGGAACCGGCACCACTGCCTGTTACTGCACAGGGATGCACCCATGAAAGACCGTGATCCTATGAAAGAACTGATGCCGTTTTACCAGGCTGTTGAAGATCCTGCCGCCTTAGGCCGCAGCATCACCCATAAAAAAATCATAGGCACCCTGTGCTCCTATACGCCGGAAGAACTGATATATGCAGCCGGATTTCATCCCATGCGCCTGTTTTCATCCAGCAAAGAGATCCATCTGGCACACAACCACCTGCAGACCTATTGCTGCTCTGTGGTGAGAGGGGTACTGGAAGACAGCCTGTCCGGACACCTGGATTTTCTGCATGGGGCGGTTTTTCCCCATACCTGTGATTCCATGCAGCGGCTGTCCGATATATGGCGCCTCAAGAAACGGTACCCGTTTTTTGCAGATGTGATCCTGCCGGCCAAAATGAACACCCCCAGCGCAAACGCCTATATGGCAGCAGTGCTGGAAAGATTTAAAGCCGACCTGGAGGCTGACGGCGGCATCACCATCACACAACAGGCCCTGGCAGATGCCGTCCATTTGTACAACCGGATACGCAGCACCCTTTCTTCCATTTACGCACATAAAAGCAAATATCCGGCCAGTTTGACAAACAGGGATATCCATGCCCTTGTGAAGGGCTCCATGCTCATGGACCGGCAGCAGACCGCCGGTCTGCTGGATAAGGTGGCCCGCCGGCTGGCATCTGCAGATCCAGCGGCTGAACATGCCCAGAATCGGGGAACCAAACGCCTTATCCTTTCAGGGTCTGTGTGTGACATGCCCGGGCTTTATGATCTTTTTCAGGATACCGGCGCTGCTGTGGTGGGGGATGATCTGTGCACCGGCAGCCGCTGGTTTGAGGGCCTGACAGATGAGGACGATGACCCGCTGGCTGCCATCACCCGGCGCTATGCCCGGCGCATGGTATGTCCGGCCAAACACCGGGGCCTTCACACACGGGCAGCGGCCCTGGTTGAAAAGGCCCAGCGCCTCAAGGCGGACGGTGTGGTGTTTGTGCTGCTCAAATTCTGTGATCCCCACGCCTTTGACTATCCGTATATCAAGGGCTTTCTGGATGACGCCGGCATCAGATCTCTGGTGCTGGAACTGGATGACAGCCAGGACAGCCTGGGCCAGCTGGCCACCCGCATCGAAACCTTTATCCACATGATTTAACCCAAAAGGGATCCTCCCATGACCCGGACCATTGACAGGGAAAACACAAAAATTGCAGCCGCAAAAAAAATGCGGGATATCATGACCACCTATTACCTGGATGCATTGTCCGCCTTCCAGAACAACAGACAGGTGGCCTGGATCACCTCCGGGGGACCTGTGGAACCCCTGGTGGCCATGGATATCATACCGGTGTATCCGGAAAACCACGGGGCCATGATCGGTTCGGCCAAGATGGGGGAAGAGCTGTGCAGCAAGGCGGAAGAGATGGGGTATTGTGCAGACCTGTGCGCCTATGCCAGGGCAGATATCGGCTGCTCCGTGGCAAAGGGCGGTCCCATAGGCGGTCTGCCAAAACCTGACATGCTCATCTGCTGCAACAATATCTGCGGCACGGTTCTCAAGTGGTACGAAGTCCAGGCCCGGTATTATGGTGTGCCTTTGTTCATTTTGGATACCCCGGTGTGCCACACAGGTTTTTTCCCGGAAACAGCCGCCTATGTCAAGGCCCAGATCACAGAATATATTGGATTTCTGGAAACCGTCACCAAACGAAAACTGGACATGGACCGCTTGAACCAGGTGGGGCACCTGTCTTTTGAAGGACAGAAACTCTGGCAGCAGGTACTCAGGACCACGGCCCACAAGCCATCTCCCATGAGTGCCTTTGACGCGTTCTTTTTTCTGGCCCTGATTGTCACCCTGCGGGGCACCACCACGGCTGTGGATTTTTACAGAGAATTGCTGGCGGAAATGAATGACAGAATCGCCAAAGGCATCTCGGTTGTGCCGGATGAGCAATACCGCCTGCTCTGGGACAATCTGCCGGTGTGGCACCGGCTCAAATGGCTGTCAAAGAAATTTTCAGACCACAAGGCCTGCCTTGTGGCTGACACCTATACCTCGGCCTGGTGTGGGGCGATCCAGTATATTGACCCGGACAATTTTCTGGACTCCATTGCCCAGGCATATACCCGTATCTACCTGAACATCGGCATCGACCAGATGGCAGACCAGGTCCTGGACATGATCCGGTTCTATGATGTAAACGGACTGGTCATGCACTCCAACCGGTCCTGCAAGCCCTATTCCTTCGGCCAGATGGACATCATGCACATTGTTCACAAAAAAACCGGCATTCCTGTTCTCATGCTGGAGGCGGACATGGTGGATCCCAGAAGCTTTTCCGAATCCCAGATGGACACCCGCATAGATGCATTCATGGAAATCATCCTTCAGAGAGGTACCACCTTAAAGGGGTGACCAATGATATATGCAGGCATTGATATCGGCTCCATAACCGCCAAGGCTGCACTGATAGAAAACAATCAGCTCAAGGCCACCCACATGGTGTTCACAGGCTACAATCCGGCAGCCGCCGGAAGGCAGGTGTTTGATGAACTGCTCATGCAGACCGGCATATCAGCCAATGCCGTCAACAAGGTGGTGGCCACAGGATACGGCAGGGCATCTGTGGATTTTGCACACAAAACATTGACGGAAATCATCTGCCACGGCACAGGTGCCCATTTTCTGAACCCTGGTGTCCGGGGTGTCATTGATGTGGGGGGCCAGGACAGCAAGGCAATTTTACTGGATGCACACGGACATGTACAAAATTTTGCCATGAATGACAAATGCGCCGCCGGTACGGGCCGGTTCCTGGAGGTGATGGCCCAGGCCCTGCAGATCCCCCTGGACCAGATGGGAGAGATAAGCCTTGGGGCAGAAAATCCGGTGAAAATATCCTCCATCTGCACGGTATTTGCCGAATCAGAGGTCATTTCCATGATCGCCCGCCAGAAAGACCGCCGGGATATTGCCGCAGGTATCCACAGATCTGCAGCCTTGCGTGTGGCATCCCTTGCCGGGAAGATACACCTTGCCCCGCCCGTTGTCATGACCGGCGGGGTGGCAAAAAACAAGGGGATGGTACAGGCCCTGGAAGATTATCTGGGGTATGGTATACAGGTGGGGACTGTCCCCCAGGAAAACGGGGCTGTGGGTGCTGCGGTTCTGGCATCCGGCACCTGAATGGCAGCAGCCTTAAAAAAATATTTGCAAACCGTTTTCTCAGGAAAAATATATGGAAATCACATGGCTGGGAACAGCCGGTTTTGACATCAGCACCAAAGACAGCCATTTTTTGATAGATCCCTATGTCAGCCGCAACCCTGAGGCCGAACCGGTGCAGCCCAAAAAACCGGCTGACCTGGCCGGGGCAGACCGGATTTTTATCTCCCATGGCCATTTTGATCACCTCATGGATCTGCCTGGGATCCTGGCGCAGGACCCTGAAAAACCCGCCCGGGTATTTTGTTCTGCAACCGCTGCAAAAACCCTGGAAAAAATGGGGGTTTCTCCGGCCCGCATCTACAGGGTAACCCGGAACAACACAGCTGTCCGGTTCGGCCATGTGGCAGCCCGGGCCAGCTTTGGCCGCCATATCCGGTTTGATCTTTCCCTGGTGGCCACCACCCTGGCCAGAATGCATATGCGGTTTTTCCATATCCTGCCGCTGTTTACCGGATATCCCTGCGGCCGGGTCCTGAGCTGGCGCTTTTCTCTGGAAGGCAGGACCATACAGCACCTGGGCAGTGCCGGGATTTCACCCGGAGAACTGGAGAACCTGGGGCCTGCGGATGTTCTGATGCTGCCCCTGCAAGGGCATTCAGACATCTGCAGGATTGCCGCAGACCTGGCGGTGCGCCTGGCACCCCGGTCCGTCATCGTCCACCACCATGACAATTTTTATCCCCCGGTTTCCCAGACCGTGGATATTGCCCCGTTTGTGGAACAGGTGAACCGGCAGTGTCCGGATACCCGCATCATTGTTCCCCGGATAAACATTCCCTTTACCTTGTAACTGCGTAATTCAACAGAAAAAAGCCATTTCAATTGAAAAGGTTCTGTTGTAAACTGCTTTTCTTTGAATAACGGTTGCATAAACAGTGGGCACATGACTTTTAACGGAAATTTGACATACGGCATATTCTCCCTGATTTCAGGGATGATCAGCATAGGCCTTGCTGTTTACCTGGCCCCATTCTGGCGCAGGTTCGGAGCACGGCAGCTCATGCTGCTGACAGCTGCCAGTGCCGTGTGGAGCATGACCTATGCCATGGAGCTGTTAAGCCCTGATTTTATGGTCAAACTGTTCTGGGTCAGGCTGGAATATACAGGGAGTGCCTGGATCGGCATGCTGGTGTTCACATTCATTGTGTCCATATCCGGCAGAACCGGAAAACTGACCCGCGCCACCTTGCTGCTGCTCTGCCTGGTGCCCTCAGCAACCCTGGTGCTGGTGTTTACCAATGAGATGCACGGTCTCATGTGGCAGCATGCCTGGACAGAAAACATTTCCGGCATGGAGGCGCTTTTCTACCACAGGGGATTTGGATTCTGGATTTTTCTTATCTTTTCCTACGCCCTTCTTTTCTGGGCCACCCTGATCCTGATACATGCTGTTTTTGTTGCTGAACGGGACCATTTTCGCAGACAATTGCAAATCATTCTGCTGGGCATCATGGTCCCCTGGATCTGCAATATTGTGTATATTTTTAAATTCCCGCTTTTGCAGGGCATTGATCTGACCCCTTTTGCCTTTATGGTCACAGGGCTGATCTTTGTCTGGGCACTGACCCGCTACCAGCTGCTGCACCTTATCCCCCTGGCCCGGGAAGCTGTCATGGACAGCATGGGAGATCCGGTGGTGGTAATTGATACGGCAGACCGGGTGGTGGAAGTGAACCAGGCCTGCACCAGACTGTTTGGCATCAAAAATTTTGTATCAGGGATGCATGATGCCCAAGAAATGTTCCCCGATCTTTTCAACCTTGTGGAACAGCACCGGATGCATGCCCCTGTTTTTTTTGAAGCCGCTTTTGCGGCAAAAGGCATTTTGTATCACTGGCATCTTTCCATCTCCGCCCTTTCAGGTGCCCGCCAGGACCATAAAGGCTGGCTGGTTGTTTTCCGGGACATCACGGAACAGAAACAGACCGAAACCGCCCTGCGCCAGGCACGGGACTATGTCAAAGGGATCATCAATTCCATGCCCTCCATCCTCATCGGCGTGGATGACAAAGGCGTGGTAACCCAGTGGAACCTGGAAGCTGAAAAAATGACCGGCATCCCTGCTGACAAAGCCCGGAACCAGTTTCTCTCGGCAGTCTTCCCCCATGGCGCTGAAATTGTTACCAACATTGTAACTGCCATAGACACCCGAAAGGTCCAGAAAAAGGAAAAAACCACCCTGATTCTGAACAGCCGGACCTGTATTACGGATATAACCATTTATCCCATCCTCTCAGACAGTCTGCCAGGGGCGGTACTCCGGGTTGATGACATCAGTGAGCGGGCCAAAATGGAAGAGATGATGGTCCATTCGGAAAAAATGATCTCCGTGGGCGGCCTGGCTGCAGGCATGGCCCATGAGATCAACAATCCTTTGGCCGGTATGCTCCAGATAATCCAGGTAATCCAGAACCGGCTGTCCAGGCCCCTGCCTGCCAACCTGGAAACAGCCCAAAAGCATGGTCTTAACCTGGATAAAATTTCTGCCTACATGGCAGACCGGCAGATTTTTGATCTCATGGAACAGGCCATTACCGTGGGAAAGCGGGCTGCCGCCATTGTACAGAACATGCTGTCTTTCAGCCGAAAGAGCGACAGCCGGCGATCCAGCCATCTGCTTTCGGAAATGATGGATGCCACCCTGGATCTTGTAAAAAACGATTTCAATCTGAAAAAACAGTATGACATTCTGGCTGTTGAGATTGTTACCAGAAAGGATGCAGAACTGCCGCCGGTGCCCTGTGAAAAAACCAAAATTCAGCAGGTATTTTTCAATATTCTGAAAAACGGGGTAGAGGCCATGTCCGATGCCCGGATCCCCCAGCCCAGGTTTGAAATACGCTACTTTCTGGAAGACGGTATGGCAGGGGTGGAGATACGGGACAATGGCCCCGGCATCCCCAAAAATGTCCGGAAACGGATATTTGAACCATTTTTTACCACCAAGGAGGTGGGCATCGGCACAGGGCTGGGGCTTTCGGTCTCATATTTCATCATCACGGAAAACCATGGCGGCGAAATGGGCGTAACCTCCACACCAGGAACCGGCACAGCCTTTTTTGTCAAACTGCCCCTGTCCTGACAGCCCGACGATTTTACCACACCTGCAGCCCTGGGCGGTCTACCACACCTCAGGATAGGCCACGTCCACAAATTTTTCTTCCATCATGTGCTTGTGGCCCCTTTCCATGGCTGCCAGGTCCATGAAAATGGATTTCAACCCGGGATCAGTGCAGTTTTCAGCCAGGGCCGTGTATTTTTTCATGGCGATCTCCTCGTTTTTCATGGCCAGGCCGATGGCATTCTTAAGGTCCATATCTGCCGTGACTTTCGGCATCTCAATGGTTTCAGACACATGAAAATCCTTATCACAGTCAAAATACCCGGTATCCACTTTTTTCTGGTTCAATAGATCGTTAAGGATCTGCTCATGCCTGGCTTCTTCTTTGGCAAAACCTGAAAACACGCCTTTAAGGTAGTTATCTTTAATCCGCTGAGAAACCTGTTCGTAAAAATCTTTTGCATCAATCTCACTCTGGATGGCATCGGAAATTGCTCCGCGGTATGCATCTAAGTCCATAAAAATCCTCCCTGGTCTTTTCCGGTTATTTATTTATACTCGATGATCAAGTTTTTGTGCATGGTTTCTGAAAAACGGATCAGGCTGGCGTTATCTACCACAGCATTTGTGACCCCATGACGGCACAGATAATGCCATTAACGCAACCCCACAACCACACATGCCGATATCATATATCATGGCAGCGGCGTTGCTGTATAGGCAACCCCTGCCTCTTCAGATCCATACAGCGCCAGTTCGCGGCCTGCGGCAATATCCGATACCAGGTCTGGATTCAAAAGCATGGATTTACCGGACAGCACCAGATCTGCGTTTTGCAATGCCTGCTCTGCTGTTTTTTTATCATGAATTTTTCCACAGATCAGCAGGGGCAGGTCTGTGGCATCCCGGGTGATGCCTGCCATGGTTTTGTCCGTGCCGAATGCGGGCTGGGAACAATCATAGGTGGAAACGGAAATGGCATCAATGGGCTCCTGTGAGAACAGGTGGATCATTTTTTGCCATTCTGCAGCATCGGAAAACAAAGAGACTTCCGTATCAGCAATGCCCCAGTTGGAAACCCGCACCAGCAGAAGCCGGTCACCAGGAATCTGCGGCCGTACTGCCTGGATCACCTCATGGACAAACCGGAACCGGTTTTCCATGGACCCGCCGTAGGCATCGGTTCTCCGGTTGGCGTAGGTGGACAGAAACTGGCTGAGCAGATACCCGTGGGCACAATGCAGCTCCAGGCCGTCAAACCCGGCTGCCATAACCCCTTTGGCGGTTTCCACAAACCCGTTGATCACATGGTCCATATCAAAGCGGCTCATCTGCTCCGGCACCGGATATGGTGCACCGATCATGGGATTTTCCTGCATCGGCGCCACCGGACTGGGGGCAATTACCCGGTTGGCCGGATTGATCCCATCATAAGCCATACGGCCGCAGTGAAATACCTGGCACACAGACACAGCCCCGTGCCTGCGAATCTCATCGGTCACATTTTTCCAGGCATCCAACTGGTTCTGGTTCAATATCCTGGCCTGGCCGGGATAGCCCTGGGCACTTTCATAATCGGTCACAATGGCTTCGGTGTACACCATACCGGCCCCGTTCCTGGCCCGGGTTATTAAAAACTGCAGTACATCCTCTCTGGGGATGCTGTCTCCGGATGCCGACATCCGGGTCATGGGTGCCACACCGATGCGGTTTTTACAGGTAATCTCTTTGATGGTAAAGGGTGAAAACAGCAAAGATGTCATCTTGATCTCCCTGGTTAAAGGTGGGAACCAACGTTCTTTTGGATAATCTAAGCCTGATTTCTGGTCATGTCAATGTGGGCAATCCCATCTTCCAGATAGGGGGCGGACACCGGCACAAACCCGTGGCAGCGGTAAAAATGGACCAGATAGGTCTGGGCCCCGATGGTGATGTCCCTGCCCGGCCAGACCCGGCCGGTTTCATCCAGAATCTTTTTCACCAGCGTATGGCCCAGTCCGGTTTTCCGGTACAGGGGCGCCACCACCACCCGGCCGAAACTGATGTTGGAAAATTGGTCACCCGGCGCCAGTATCCGGGCATAGGCAGCCAGGCTGCCGTCCTGTGCCCGGCCGGTGAGATGCAGGGTATCTGCCAGCACATCTTTGCCATCCAGTTCCGGATATGCACAGGCCTGTTCCACCACAAACACATCCACCCGTAGTTTGAGCAGTTCATACAGCTGCTTTGCATCCAGCGCATCAAAATGGGTTAGCTGCCATGCAATCGTGTTGTCATCTGTCATGTTTTCATGCCCTTTTTCTATTCTTTCCTTGATACCCCATCATCTCGACAAGTGCAAGACCTGAGACCGGCAGATCCAGGGCAATCGCATGTAGATGCAGCATCACCCATATTGACATAGCCCCCTGCGGGTGCCGTGTGACAGGACCGTTAGATGGCAATCTCGGGCCGGTCACACGGCACCCGCAGGGGGCGGGCATCAAGCGGCTGAACAGGATGTGGTTACATGCGATGGCCCTGTCGACAGATCCGGCATCCGGTATTTTGAGCATGTCCGCTTGTGTCGCTTCTTCAAGGATATTAGGCCGAAAAAAAGGCATTGTCTATAACTGTTGCAGACGGTGCCTGTGAATCCAAGACCCGTGTCGGGCCGTTATTGGTAGACCCTGGATAAACTGCTGAAAAGAGATTGACATTACCTTTAATGCCTGTGAAAATAACATATTGTAAAATAGGTTACATCATTGACTGCCCGCCGGACAGAGCGATTTGCTGTATCCATGCACCTATGCCAGATATGTCGGCCGGTATGATAAAGGAGAACCATCCTTGAAATTTTATGAAAAAGACCGTATGCAGTCCCTGCCTGTAAGGGATGCTGTGGGGAAAATGCTGCTCCATGATATTACCCGGATCGTTCCGGATATGTTCAAGGGACCGGCCTTCAGAAAAGGCCATATCATTACTGAGGCGGACGTGGACCAGCTGCTGGATCTGGGCAAGCAGCACGTATATGTGGCATGCCTTAACGGCGAAATCCACGAGAACGATGCTGCACTTCGTATTGCCCGGGCTGCTGCTGGAAAAAATATTGCACTTTCCGATCCTAAAGAGGGCAAGGTGGGGTTTTCCGCCAGAACATTCGGCCTGCTTAAAATAGATGTGGAAGGGCTGGAACAGCTCAACAGCATACCGGAGGTCATCTGTGCGACCATGCACACCAACCAGACCGTGGAGCAGGGACAGGATCTGGCCGGCACCCGGGTTATCCCGCTGTCCATTGATACGAACCATATCAGTGCCGCCGAAAAAGTGTGTGAAACATTTTTTCCCATCATTGATATCAAACCCCTAGTCCGGGTGGATGTGGGGCTTGTGGTCACCGGATCGGAAGTGTTTTCCGGCAGAATCAGGGACGGGTTCGGTCCTGTTGTCCAGAAGAAATTTGAAGACCTGGGCTCCAGGGTCATGGATAAAAAGATTGTTTCCGATGACATGGACATGACCGTGGCAGCCATCAAAGATTTTGTGGACCGCGGGGCAAAATGTATCGCTGTCACAGGAGGCATGTCTGTGGATCCCGATGACCTGACCCCGGCCGCCATCCGGAAAGCCGGCGGTAAGGTGATGTTTTACGGGGCACCGGTACTGCCCGGTGCCATGTTTCTGCTGGCTTATATTAAAGATGTGCCGGTGATCGGCCTGCCCGGATGTGTCATGTATTACCGGGCCTCAATTTTCGATCTGGTGGTACCCCGGCTGCTGGCAGGGGAAACCGTCACCCACAAAGAGATTATCCGCATGGGCCACGGAGGGTTCTGCACTGCCTGCAAAACCTGCCGGTATCCGCAATGCAGTTTTGGAAAATAAATCATGGAACTTTTGAACCAGCATATACTGGACTGCCTGAAAAAAGGCGACCCCTTTGCCCTGGCCGCCATCATCAGCCATAAAGGCTCCACCCCCAGGACATCGGGATCCCGCATGATGATTCTGCCGAACCGCACCATTTCAGGCACCATCGGCGGAGGATTGATAGAAGCCCGGGTCATGGATACCTGCCTGGACCTTATTTCCAAAAAAACCTGCCGGATCCAGTCATTTATTCTGAACCAGGAGCTGAAAAGCGGCCTGGACATGGTCTGCGGCGGCAGCCTCACGGTTCTCATGGAAACCCTTGTGCCCGGTCCTGAACTGATTACCGTATACCAGGCCCTGGTAGAACTGGAACAGGCCGGCCAAAAAGGGGTGCTGGTTTCGAAAATTTTTGGCACCAGCCAGGGGGATTTCTCTGTGCAAAAAAGCCTGGTGGCATCTGATGCTACGGTGACAGGGCCTTGTGTCATCCCCAAACCCCTGCTGGATGAGATCTGTGACAACCGGTTTTGCGGCAGCTTTCCCATCATCCATTCTGCGGGCCTGGAAGAATTCATTATCCAACCCATGGTTCCGGTTGACACCATCTTTATTTTCGGTGCAGGGCATGTGGGGTTCCAGCTGGCACAAATGGCGCATCTCACGGGCTTTTCCACGGTTGTGATCGATGACCGGGAGGAGTTTGCCAACCCAAAGCGCTTTCCCCATGCCCGGTCGGTCCGGGTGGTAACGGATTTTACCACAGCCTTTGACGGCCTGACCATTGATGACCATTCCTATATCGTCATTCTCACCCGGGGCCACCTCCATGACCAGACGGTTCTGGAAGGGGCCTTACGCACCCAGCCCGCCTATATCGGGATGATCGGCTCCCGGACCAAGCGGGACAAGATCTATGCAAATCTTCAGAAAAAAGGTATTTCCCCGGATGCACTCAATGCGGTCTATTCGCCCGTGGGCCTTTCCATAGGTGCCCAGACCCCGGCGGAAATCAGCGTCAGCATCCTGGCCCAGATCATCCAGATCAGAGCAACGGCATAGCCGATATCCAGTGGCTTCTGTTGTACGTCTCACATCCTTGGCGCTTTTTTCTTGACAACCCGGACATGTGAATTTATCATATGAGCAATTGTTCAGATGATAAACCCTAACACATGTATCAGGCAATTTTTTGTTATGGAAAAAATATTAGATATTATATATGACATTCTGGCTGCATCCTGGGACCTTTATCTGGATGTGGCCATTTTCATGCTGTTCGGCTTTTTCATTGCCGGACTGCTGTACGTGTTTTTCAAGGCTGACCAGATCAAGCGTCACCTGGGCACCGGAAAAATCAGGCCGGTGTTTTTATCCGCCCTTTTCGGCATCCCCCTGCCCCTGTGTTCCTGCGGGGTGGTACCGGTGGCTGCCAGCCTGAAAAAACAAGGCGCCAACAGCGGGGCCGCCCTTTCTTTCATGATCGCCACCCCGGAATCCGGTGTGGATTCCATCGCGGTTTCCTGGGCCATGCTGGACCCGGTCATGACCGTTATCCGCCCGGTAGCAGGGTTTATCACCGCAGTTTCCACAGGGATTGCCCAGAATTTTTTCGGCAGTGAAGCCCCTGACAAAAAAAAGGCAGATCTGATAAAAGAGCCCGGCGGGTGAGGCTGTGCTGCCGACACCTGTGCAGTTGCGCAGGAAAATATTGAAACGCCGCTTTTGCTGCGGCTGAAAAAAGGACTGACATACGCATTCGGGGAACTGCTCTCCGACATTGCCCGGCCCTTTGTCATCGGCATGCTCATTGCCGGGGCTATCACCTTTTTTTTCCCGGATGATCTGACAGCCCTGGCCAATGAACACACATTTTTATCCATGCTGGTCATGCTGGCTGCCGGGATTCCCATGTATGTATGCGCCACATCCTCCACCCCCATTGCGGCGGCCCTCATTCTCAAGGGGCTCAATCCCGGAGCGGCCCTGGTGTTTCTGCTGGCAGGCCCGGCCACCAATGCCGCCACCATCAATATTGTAAAAAACATTTTCAACACCCGGGCGCTGGTGATCTATCTGTCCATGATTGCGGTGTGCTCTCTGGCCATGGGATTTTTTGTGGACTGGATATATGCATTCATGCACCTTTCACCCACGGTTCTGGTGGGTCAGGCATCAGAGGTAATTCCCCACTTTCTTCAGCTGGCCGGTGCAGTGGTTTTGACAACTTTGCTGGTAATCAACAGTATAAAGAGCCTCCGACAGATGATCCAAACCCGGCGGTATTTTCATGCCCAGTGATCCTGCTCAGGCAGAGGCAGTTTCCTGGAGATCGCTTCAGCCAGAAAGACAGGAAAACTTCCCGCAAAAACATCGGTTGTAATCCTTGCATTGACGTGACCGGCCAAACAGGCATAGTATACAGTACAGCACAGCTTATACCATGGTGCTGCACTTTTTTTATTGGTTTCAAACAGAAAACACCTTTCCGGGGAGGTTTTTTTGGACATTCAGATGTCGGATATTGATAAATCCTTTGATGACAGCGGCAGCCGCCGGGTTATATTCCGCAGGGCTTCGGCCCGGTTTCCCTCCGGTAAAATCAGCGTCATTGTGGGAAAAAGCGGTGTGGGAAAAAGCTCTCTTTTGAACCTGATATCCGGCATCGACCTGCCGGACAAAGGCACCATTCAGGTGGGAGATCACTGTATTTCCTTCATGAACGATACCGCAAGGACCCTGTTCAGAAGGCGGCATATCGGGTTCATCTACCAGTTTTTCAACCTGATCCCTGTGCTCACGGTTCTGGAAAATGTTACCCTGATTGCCGAGCTGGACAAGGTGCCGCAAAAAACCTGCCGCCGCCGGGCCGAATCCCTTCTGGAACAGGCAGGGCTCTACGACCGACGCCATGATTTCCCCGAGACCCTGTCCGGCGGGGAACAGCAGCGCGTAGCCATTGTCCGGGCACTGGTGAATGACCCGGATCTGGTGCTGGCAGATGAACCCACCGGCAATCTGGACCAGGAAACCGGCGCAAAGATCATGGAGATGATAACCGGACTGGCCCGCAAAAAAAACAAGACCCTGGTCATGGTGACCCACAGCCCGGATGCCGCAGCCTGGGCAGACCAGATCTTTTCTGTGGGCAGCGCAACTCTGGCACCCATGGACAGTCACCCCCATGGGTAATTATCTCCTGATTCTGGTCTGCCTGCGCCACAGCCGCCGGCACCTGGGGCGGACCCTGCTTCTGATTTTCGGTATTGCCATGGGGGTGGCCGGGGTGGTGGCCATTGACATTGCAAAAACATCGGTGGAAAAATCCTTTGACCTGTCCACCCAGGCCCTTGTTTCCCGTTCCACCCACCAGATTACGGGCACCGGCCTTGAAATTCCCCAACAAGTATTTACCGACATAAGGACAGATCTGGGCATCCACCGGTCCGCCCCGGTGATATCCCGGCATGTAAAAGTGTCCCAACTGGGAGACCGGATCCTCACCCTCATGGGAGTGGACCCGTTTTCTGAAACCCATTTCAGAAACCTGCATATTTCGCCGGGAGAACAGGTCCTGTCCGGTATCATGACCGGTTCTAACGGGGTGTTCATCTCCCGGAGCCATGCACGGCAATACAATCTGGATATCGGCAGCCCCCTGGACATCTTCCTGGGCAGCCGAAGGACACCCGTCACCATTGCCGGGTTTCTGGACAGTGAAAACAGTGCCGCCGGCCGGATGCTGGAAGGACTGGTAGTCACCGATATTTCCCTGGCCCAGGAAATCCTTGACATGGGCGACACCATCACCCGCATCGACCTCATCCTGGATGCGGATGACCCCGCAGAAAAGATCCGGGACCTTGTCGGAAATGGCCTGTTCCTGGTTGAAACCGATCAGCAGAATCTTGCGGTGCGCGGGCTGTCCCAATCCTTTGAAACCAGTCTGACCGCATTTTCCATGCTGGCCCTGTTCATGGGCATATTTCTCATCTACAACACCGTGTCTTTTTCGGTGACCCGGCGGCACAGGCTCCATGGTATTCTGCGGGCCATCGGTGCCACCCGGTCCAATATTTTTTTCACGGTGATGGCCGAGGTCATGGTGTATGCTGTAATCGGATCTGTTTTCGGGGTCCTGCTGGGGATACTGCTGGGCAACGGGGCGGTTCAGGCGGTGGTTGCCACCGTATCAGAGATGTATTTCACCCTGACCGTCAGCCAGACCCATATTTCCGGATTCACCATTGCCAAGGGACTGCTTGCCGGCATCCTTGCCGCTTTTGTATCCGGTTTTTTCCCGGCCCTTTCCGCTGCCGGGACCCGGCCTGTCAGCCTCATGCACCGCACTGTGTCTGAAAAAAAATTCAACCGCGTGGTTCCCGGACTGTTCATTTGCGGCCTGCTCATCCTGGCCGCAGCAAGTCTGCTGATGCGCACCGCCTCCACCCATGCCGGATCTGATTTTACCGGACTGTTCATGATTTTTTTCGGTGCAGCCCTGATGACCCCACTGCTCATCCGCTTCCTCGTCAGAATATTGCTGGCTGCAGGCATGGGCTCACTGGGGATGATGGTCAAAATGGCCCTGAGAAACATCACCCGGTCCCTGCGCCAGACCAGCGTGCTCATGGCATCGCTTATGGTGGTCACCTCGGTCTATATCGGCATCGAGGTGATGACCGGCAGTTTTCGGCTCTCCATCATCCAGTGGGTGGATGACCATATCGGCGGCGACATCCATATGGAATCGGCTGACCCGCTTGCCCGGAGTCTGGATCAGGACCTGGTAAACAGAATCCGGCACCTGCCCCGGGTAACCTCCCTGTCAGCATACAATATTCACCCGGTATTTTCCCGGGCTTCCGGAAAGGTGCACCTGTTTTCCTATCAATCAGACCAGTCGGTAAAGCGCTGGTCCTGGACAGCGGCACCAAAAGAGGAACTGGATGCACTGCTGGAAGAGGGATGGATCTTTGTATCGGAAATATTTGCCAGGCAGCATAATGTGATGCCCCGGCAGGGGGCTGCTGCTGTTCTGGAAACCGGAAAAGGACCGGTTACCTTTCAAGTGGCCGGTATTTTCCGAGATTTTTTCATGGGGGGCGGCCGGGTGGTGGTATCCCCGGAGACCATGGCCCGTTTCTGGGGGCATGGTGACATCACGGCCCTGCAGCTGTTCCTGGCATCCGGCACCCCGGCAGAACCGGTGATGGATACCATCCGGCAGATGCTTGACCCGGAAGACATGATAGAGATCAGATCTGGAAACGCTATCAAAAAAAGCATCCTGGCGGTGTTTGACAACACCTTTATCATCACCTCCGCGCTCCAGGTGCTCACCGCCATTGTGGCCCTCACCGGTATTTTGAACGCGGTCACGGCCCTGCTCCTGGAGCGAACCAGAGAAATCGGTATCCTGCGGGCCTGCGGCACCTTGACCGGCCAGGTCAGGCAGCTGCTCCTCCATGAATGTTTTTTCTACGGCCTCATCTCCGGGATACTGGCCATCCCCCTGGGCACGGCCCTGTCCTGGGTTTTGATCCATATCATCAACCAGCGTGCATTTGGATGGACCTATGACATGGTCCTCACCCCTGGCGTGTTTTTCCAGGCCATTGCCCTGTCATCTGCGGCAGCCCTGGCTGCCGGCATATTTCCGTCCCTGGCCGCCGGCAGAACCCACATTCCCACCGCCCTGCACATGGAGTGATTATGCGCTATATTTGTTTCATATCCTTTTGCCTGGCCGTGATTTTTCCTGCGCTGTTTTTGTGGGGCTGTGCACCCACGGAGGACACAGACCGCATCGACATTGCAAAGGCGCTTTCCGATAACCAGGGCATTGACTGCTATGAAACGGTCACCAGCCCCAGACCCCTGGTTTTCCCGGAAGATGCCGGTCCCCATGACAATTTCCGCACCGAGTGGTGGTATTACACCGGCAACCTGACCACCTCCCAGGGACGGCATTTCGGTTACCAGCTCACCTTTTTCCGCCAGGCCCTGTCCTGTGAACCGGTGACAGGAAATTCCCAGTGGCGGACCCGGCAGCTGTATTTTGCCCACTTTGCCGTCACCGACACCCAAAACAAAGCGTTTCACTCCTTTTTCCGCATAAACCGCCAAAGCCTGGGCATTGCCGGCAGCCAAACCCAGCCTTTCCTGGTATGGATCGACAACTGGCAGGTCAAAGAAGCCGGATCACACCTGACCCTGGAGGCCGTGTCAGATGACATCTCCCTGTCTTTGACCCTGACACGGAAAAAGCCCCCCATTCTCCAGGGGGAGCGGGGATTTTCCCGAAAAGGACCTGGGACCGGCAATGCCTCGTTTTACTTTTCCCTGCCCCGGCTCTACACCCAGGGTTTCATCACTGTCGGAGAAGAACGGTTCCAGGTGACCGGCCACTCATGGTTTGACCATGAATGGAGCACCACGGTGCTGGGAGAGGATGTCCAGGGATGGGACTGGTTTTCCGCCCAACTGGATGACGGCCGGGACCTGATGGTCTGCCGGATCAGAAAAACGGACGGCACATCCAACGGATTCGGATTCGGAAGCATCTCTTTTGCCGACGGCACCTATGTGATCCTGTCGGAAACAGATTTTACCTTAACCCCTAAGGCCCACTGGAAAAGCCCGGAAACCGGCAAACGCTATCCGGTCCAGTGGCAACTCCGCATCCCGGACCACGACCTGAACCTGCTGGTCACCCCGGTAATGAACAACCAGGAACATACCCATGTTTTTGCTTACTGGGAAGGGGCCATGCGCTTTTCCAGCCCCGGTGTCCAGGGCATGGGATACCTGGAAATGACCGGATACTGAAACACACCTTTTGATGACTATGCGGTTGAACACGATTTTGCGGACATCGGCAGGCGCATCATGCTTTTGAATGCACGGCAGGCATGTTCTGATAACAGTGTTATCCTCGCAAAGGACGGAGGCCGTTTTTGACTTCATCCACAAACCTTTCCGGCCGAAAGATCTTTTGTTGAAATTGCGGGAGGTTCTGGACAGATGAACTGGAACAAATCCATGAATATTCAGGAAAAAGGGTAAGGGGATCAAAAATGCCGAATGAATAAGTATTGTTTATTGCCGAACCAACCGGTTAACCAGCCCGCGAAAACGTTTGCTGATTTCCGTGAAGGCTCGCGCGCGGCTGGTTACTAAATCAGATTCAAATGTTTTTTAGTACTGTTAATCAGAGCCCTTTTCCCGGACAGCTTCTGGATCTATGGGAAGAATCTGTCCGATATCCATGATCTTGAAACGGCCGGCATCCAGGTGGTTGTCTGCGATGTAGCGGGTCAGGTCCAGGCCGGGATACCCGGCAGGTTCATCCCCCAAGTGAAACGTGCCCCACTGGGTGGGGATGAAATACCGGGCATTCAGGTCGGCAAATCCCTGGACCGCCTCGGCGATGTTCATGTGGTTGTAGGCCATGAACCACCGGGGATGATAGGCGGTGGTGGCCATAAATGCATAATCGATGTCAGGAAACCGCCGGCCGATCTCCTTGAATCCCTTGAAATACCCGGAATCCCCGCCGAAATACAGGGTGACATCCGGGGTGATCAGCAGCCAGGATGCCCACAGGGAGCGGTTTCTGCCCTGGGTGATACGCAGGGACCAGTGCTGGGCCGGCAGGCAGATGAGCCGGATGTCTTCGCCGACATCGTATTCCTCCCACCAGTCCATCTCATGCACCATTTGTTTGTTCATCTTCTCCACCATGGATTTCAGGCCCAGGGGCACAAACACAGGGGCGTCTGCCGGCAGTTTCTTCATGGTGGCCCGGTCCAGGTGGTCATAGTGGTTATGGGAAATAATGATGTTCACCTTCGGTACCAGGCGGTTGAATGCTTCCATGGTCAGGGCCGGCGGGGTGACCCTGGCCGGTACCAGTGCCCGCTTGGAGAAGATGGGGTCTGTAAGCCAGTATGTGTTATTGATACGGATCAGAAAGGTATTATGTCCGATCCAGAGGATAAAATCCTCTTTGGTCTGTGCCAGGCGCCGGGCCGTGTCCGGCAGCACCGCCGGTAAAAAAGCCTGCTCCGCTTGTGTATAATCGGTTTTGGAAAACAGTTTCCACCACAAAACATCCAGAAAACTTTTGTCCGGCATGGGCATCCACGGGGCAAAATATCGGCCGTCATCAACATTACGGGCATACAGATCGGCCGTACGGGTCTGGTTCACCTGGTTTTCCCAGGATTTTTCCGAAAATGTCAATTTTTCTTTAGGGGTGCAGGCAAAGAGAACCGCTGCGAACATAACCCCTGCAAATACCAGAACCCCGTATCCGAAACAACTGTCATATCTGGACTTCATTAAAAAAATACCCTTTCTAGTGAAAAATTGGGTGCCAATCTCTTCCAGAACCTATATATTGGAACAGGCAAAGTCAACAGGATTTACCGCTGAATCAGGAGGATACAGTGCTTACACCCATAAAAATCGGCATCAGCTCCTGCCTGCTGGGCAACCATGTCCGGTATGACGGGGGCCACAGCCATGACCGGTTTCTCACCCAGACCCTGGGATTGTTCGCTGAATATGTGCCGGTGTGTCCGGAAGTGGAATGCGGCATGCCCACCCCCAGGGATTCCCTGCGCCTGGTGGGTGACCCGGAAAACCCTAAACTGGTCACCCGGAAAACAGGAGAAGATCACACCAAAAAGATGCACACCTGGATACACAAAAAACTGCCGGCCCTGGAAAACGAAAACCTGTGCGGGTTTATCTTCAAGAGCAAATCCCCCAGCAGCGGCCTGTACCGCATCAAGGTGTACGGGGATGACAAAAAGGTGCGCAGCAACGGCACCGGCCTGTTTGCCCGGGCCTTTACCCGGCATTTTCCCAGAATACCGGTGGAAGAGGCCGGCCGGCTCAACGATCCCAAACTGCGGGAACATTTCATTGAAAATATCTTTTCCTTCCAGCGGTGGCGGGATTTTCTGGAGGACCGCCCCGCCCTTGGCAAACTGGTGGCATTTCACACGGAGAACAAACTGCTGATCCTCTCCCACAGCCAGGAGATCTACCGGCAGATGGGCAAGCTTGTGGCCAAAGGAAAACAGATCTCCCCTGCTGAACTGTTCAAAGCCTATGAAAAACTGCTGTTCAAGGCCCTGGATTTAAAAACCACCCCGAAAAAAAACATCAATGTGCTCCAGCACGCCATGGGGTTTTTTAAAAATGATTTGACCAGGGATGAAAAACAGGAGCTGCTGTCCAATTTTTCTCAATACAGGGACGGGTATGTGCCGCTTATCGTCCCTTTGACTTTGATCAAACACTATGTGTTAAAATATGACCAGCCCTGGCTCAGGTCCCAGACGTATCTGAACCCCCATCCCTTTGAACTGAAGCTGAGAAATTATTTTTAACCCACAAAGGCTGACCAGGACAGCCGGCAGCAGCAGGATAATTCCCGGACAGGACAAGCATTTTCCATGCAATGGCACGGGCCGATCGCAAGATCTCCTTGACACGGCATGGAAAAGTATCTTATGAAATTAACTGAAACAATGACTGATCAAACAAGGAGATAACTCATGGCATATGATTTTAATTTAAATGAAGTATTTGAAATGGCCATCCAGATTGAAGCCAACGGTGCCGGATTTTACAGAAAAGCGGCCGGATTTCGGAAAGATCCTGCAAACAAGGAATTTCTGGAGAAACTGGCCCGTATGGAAGACAAGCACAAACAAACATTTGAGGCCATGCGCCAGGAAGTATCAGATGTGGAAAAACAGCAGACCGTGTTTGACCCGGCAAACGAAATGTCCATGTACCTCAAGGCCATGGCAGACTCCCATGGCGGCGAAGGCAACCCGGATATTGCTGACTCTTTTACAGGAAAAGAAACCATGGAGGAGATCATAACCACGGCCATCGGCCTGGAAAAAGAATCCATCCTCTTTTATCTGGGACTCAAGGATCTTGTGCCCCCCAAATACGGCCATGACAAACTGGATCACATCATCAAAGAAGAAAAACTGCACGTGGCCCAGTTAAATGGATTTTTAAAAAAAGCCACCGCATAGGCAATATTTTTCACCCGCCAGGTTTTTTATCCGGGTATTTTCCTGGCGGGTGCCCCGGGTTTGCCGGTGGACTGGAAAATCCCCCGGCATGGTTTACATCTATCACTGCATATGACCAATACCTTCATACATGATCTGAGAACCACACTTTTCAGAGAGCCGTTTAATATTATTGTTCCCATATGGTCTGTTTTCCTGGTATTTGCCTTAAGCATCTTCTTTGTCTTTATCCCCTCTTTGAAAACCTCCCTGATTGACCAGAAAAAAGAGATGATCCAGACACTGACTGACAGTGCGGTCAGCCTGTTGTCTGAATACCAGCAGCAGGTTGCTGCAGGTGAATTATCCCTGGCTGAGGCAAAATCCAGGGCCATGAAACAGATACGGCACATGCGGTACGGCGCTGAAGCCAAAGATTATTTCTTAATTATTGATATGCACCCTTTCATGGTCATGCACCCGTACCGCCCGGACCTGGAAGGCAAAGACCTGACAGGTTTTACAGATTCCCGGGGCAGTTACCCTTTTCTGGCCATGGTGGAAACGGTCATGAACCATGGGGAGGGCTATGTAAACTATTACTGGCAATGGAAAGATGCCCCCCACAGAATCATGCCCAAACTTTCCTATGTCAAAGGGTTTGCACCCTGGGAATGGATTGTGGGAACCGGCATATATATGGAAGATGTACAGGCTGAAATCAGCGGTATCTTCGATAAAATGAACACCATATTCATCGCTGTCCTGCTTTTCGTGCTCGCCCTGTCTGCCTATATCACCTGGCAGACCATCAGCATCAGAGACAAGAAGGAACGGGTGAAAAATACCCTGAAACAGGAAAGAGAAACCCTTTCCATGATTCTGGAGAGCATCCCCCAGGGTATCTGCCTGGTTGACAATGACGGCAGATACCTCTATGTAAATTCTTTTTTCACAAAAATTACCGGGTATACACTTGACGATATTCCCTCCAAAGAGGTGTGGTTTCAAAAAGCCTATCCTGACACCGCATACCGCAAAAAAGTGATGGCAGCCTGGGCAAATGATATATCCAACCGGGAGACAAGCCATGAAAGAGAATTTGAGATCACCTGCAAAAACAAAGAAACCAAATTCATTGAATTCCGGTCCTGTTTTATGGAGGATAAAAAAATATCTGTATTGACAGATATTACCGACAGAAAAGAAACCGAAGAGATCAGCAGGGAAAAAGACAGACTTCATGCGGTTCTTGAACTCTCCGGTGCGGTATGCCATGAAATGAACCAGCCCTTGATGAGCATATCAGGATATTTTGAACTCATTCTGCTGGATATGCCTGAAACTGACCACAATTATCCAAGAATCAAAAAGATCCAGGCCCAGTTGGAACGGATGGCCGATATAACCAAAAAGCTGATGAAAATATCCACATACCAGACAAAAGGCTATCTAAACGGAAAAATACTGGATATAGCAGGTCTTTCAGAAAACCCGTCCGTGCCTGAACCGTCAGAACCGAATTCAGGCACGGACACACCGGGAAAAAAATAATATCACAAAACCAGGTGCACCTGTTTTGGGGCTACCTGGCAAATTTGGAACTATTGGGCAAGGGTGCCCAGATCCGGATTTGCCTTGATGGTCTGTTTGTCTCCTGCCAGGTGGCGGCGTGCTTTTTCCTTGTTCTTTTTTATCAGAATCTGCAGTTTGTCTGACAGGCCGTCAATGGCGGAATACATGGTTTCCGCTTCCTCTTTTGCATGAATTTTAAGCTTTTCACAGCTCAGGTTGATCTCTGCAATATGGCGTATTTTTTCAACAGACAAAACCAGATTTGCCTCTGCCGGGGCATCCAGCATTTTATCCAGTTTTTCCAGTTTTTCCTGTACATAGGATTTGAGGGCATCTGAGGATTCGATCTTTTTGAAGGTGATGGATATCTGCATGCAAAGTCCTCCTGTTAAGGGGTGGTTGGCATTTTACAGCCAGTTTAACAGAAAATGTGCACCAATGACAGGAAAGTCAATTTTTTTCCAGCCATTTTCTGTACTTGTTCCAGATTATCAATTCATGTATAATAAATACCATTGGGTTTTCATTGCCTTAATGCGTTTTCATTGCCTTAATAAGGAGACTGTCATGATCAAAGCAAGCGATATCATGGAAACCAACATCATCAGCGTTACCCCTGACACAGACATCCCCAGGGCAGTGAGGACACTGCTTGACAACCACATCAACGGGGTCCCGGTGGTCAATGACAAAGAAGAACTTGTGGGTATCCTGTGCCAGAGCGATTTGATCTTTGCGCAAAAAGAGATGCCCATCCCCCCGATTTTTACCATCCTGGATTCTATCTTTCCCTTGTCCTCATCCAAAAAAATTGATGAAGAATTCCGTAAAATTGCCGCCACCACCGTGGCCCAGGCCATGGTAAAGAATGTGGTGTCAGTGGCACCGGACACCCCGGTGAGTGAACTCGCAAGCCTTATGGTGGAAAAACATTTTCACACCATCCCGGTGGTAAAAAACAAAAAACTGGTGGGCATCATAGGCAAGGAAGATGTGCTGAAAACCCTGACCACTGACGACTGATAACCTCATACTTTATACCCTGATACCTGATTCCGGCATCTTTTGTCTGCCGGTATCAGGTATCCATACTTTATCAATAATCCCCACCCAACCCATGGGAGGCTGTCATGGCGTATTTTGATTTTACCAGTTTTGAAGTATCGTTTCACCAGTATGTAAAATATGTCCTGGGCAAGCCCCTGGCCGAGACAACAAAGAAAGACCAGCTCAATGCGGTTTCCTATGCTGTGGGCAAATATCTGATGGACATCAATTTCGACACCCAGGAAAGATATGCAAAAAACGATGTCAAAAAGGTGTATTACCTGTCCATGGAATTTCTCATCGGCCGGCTCTTGTCCAACAACCTGCTGAATCTGGGGATTTTTGATGCCTGTGCCCGGTTTTTAAAAAAACAGGGGATTGATCTGGAAGAACTGGTGGAGGAGGAGCAGGACCCGGCCCTGGGAAACGGCGGCTTAGGAAGACTGGCAGCCTGTTTTCTGGATTCTCTGGCCAGCCTGGACATGCCGGGATTCGGATATGGCATCAACTATGATTACGGGCTGTTCCGCCAGGTGATAATCAATGGACACCAGCGGGAAAAACCCGACTACTGGCCCAACCGGTCCTCGCCCTGGCTGATCCGCCGCTCAGGGGAACAGTATATGCTGCCCATTTACGGAAAAATTGAAGACACCCTGGACCGGAACGGGGAATACAATCCCATGTGGACCAACTGGAAACTGTTCATGGGCAGGCCCCACGATATTCTTGTGTCAGGGCATGGCGGCCGCACCGTAAACCGGCTCAGGCTCTTTTCCGCCGCTGCCTCGGAAGACTTTGACATCAATATTTTTAATGACGGGGATTATCTTAAAGCTGTGCGGCGGAAAATCACATCTGAAAGCGTCACCAAGATTCTGTATCCGTCTGATTCAAAAGATGTGGGCAAAGAGCTGCGGCTGGTTCAGGAATATTTTCTGGTGGCCTGTGCCATCCGGGATATTATCCGCAATTATGAAACCCGCCACAAAAACTATGAAACATTTTACGAGCGGGTGGCCATCCAGCTTAATGACACCCATCCTTCCCTGGCTGTTGCGGAACTCATGCGCATCCTGGTGGATGAAAAAGGGCTGGAATGGGAAAAAGCCTGGGGCATAACCGTTAAAACACTGGCGTTTACCAACCACACCCTGCTGCCCGAAGCCCTGGAAACCTGGCCGGTATCCATTCTGGGCAAGGTGGTGCCCCGGCATCTGCAAATCATATTTGAGATCAACCAGCGCTTCATTGCATCGGTGAAAGAAAAGTTCGGTGAAGGTTCTGATGATATGATCGCACGGATGTCCATTATTCAGGAAGGCGAAGAACAACAGGTGCGCATGGCCAATCTGGCCATTATCGGCAGCCATTCGGTGAACGGGGTTGCCAGGGTGCATTCAGATCTGGTCAAAACCCGGCTGGTCCCGGAATTTTATTCTCTGTGGCCGGAAAAATTCAACAACAAAACCAACGGGGTCACCCCGAGGCGGTGGGTGGTGGCCTGCAATCCAGAGCTGGCAAAACTGATCACCGATGCCATCGGAAGGCGCTGGATCGCAGATCTTGACCTGGTATGGGAACTGGAGGCGTTCCAGAATGATCCGGGTTTTCTGGACCGGTTCCGGGCGGTGAAACAGACCAATAAAAAAGCTTTGGCAGACTACATCAAAGACACGGTGTTTGAAACCGTGGATCCAGGGTCCATATTTGACATCCAGGCCAAGCGCATCCATGAGTACAAGCGGCAGCTGCTCAATGTCCTGCACATCATCCACCTGTATCTGTCCATCAAGGACAACAACAAAGATATCAAATCACCCCGGACCTTCATCTTTGCCGGCAAGGCTGCGCCTGGATACCACACAGCCAAGCTGATCATCAAACTGATCCACAACCTGGCTGCCGTGGTGAACAAAGACCCCCAGGTGAACCAGCAGATAAAGATCGTATTTCTGCCTGACTACCGGGTGACCCTGGCGGAGCGCCTTATTCCGGCAGCAGATGTCAGTGAACAGATCTCCACTGCAGGCATGGAAGCGTCAGGCACCGGCAACATGAAATTTGCCATGAACGGGGCTTTGACCATCGGCACCATGGACGGTGCCAATATTGAAATTTATGAACAGGTGGGCAAAGACAACATGTATATTTTCGGATTGGGCGTGGAAGAGGTGGAGGCGTTACGCCCCCATTACCTTCCCAGGGAATATCTGGAAAAAGATGACCGTCTCAAACAGGTGATATACGCGCTGCGGTCCGACCGGTTCAGCCAGTCGGAGCCTGGCCTTTTCCGGCCCCTGTATAACCTGCTCATGTCCCCGACGGACCATTACCTGCATTTTGGGGATTTTGGCGCCTATACCGCTGCCCAGGAAGCCATCGGCAAAGATTTTCTGGAGCCTGCCAGATGGAGCGCCAAAGCACTTATGAACACGGCCCGCACAGGCACGTTTTCCAGCGACAGGACCATCAAGGCCTACGCCAGTGAAATATGGGGAATTCAATCCCAGATCCAGGAACAGGATCTCTGGTAAAAAAACTACCCTGGGTGATGGTCTCAGTTTTACAGCATCTTTTCCAGCACCAGGGCGGTGCGGCTGGGCAGATACAGGGGCAGAAGCTGCCGGGTGATCTCCCCCTGGGCCATGGGGCTGGTAACATGGACCTGCCCCGGTATTAGCCGGTTTCGTCCTCCGAACCTTGTCTCGTCCGTGTCCAGGACCATCCGGTATCTTCCCGGCGGCGCATCCACCCGGTAATCAAAAAAAGATTGGTCAGGGTGAAAATTGAAGACCCAAAAAAACTTTCCCCGAAAAAAGGCAATGATGTTGTGGTCCTCATGCAGATAAAACAGATCCGGGTATGATGCCGGCAGATCGTTTTCTTTTGCAAGCAGAATCATCCGGCGGTCAAATGCATATAGATCGGTGTAAAACAGATCCGGGTCATATTTCAGCGACCACTGGCGCCGGGCATACTGATATGAGAAATGGTTCTGACGGGAGGGAAAATCCACCCATTCCGGATGGCCGAACTCATTGCCCATGAAATTCAGATAACCGGCATTGGCCGTGGCCAGGGTGATCAGCCGGATCATCTTGTGCAGGGCCACTCCCCGGAAAGTCTCAATGGCAGCATTTTCCTTGTGCATGGCTGTATAGATGCGGCTGCCCATGAGATGCATCATCAGGGTTTTATCCCCCACCAAGGCCTGGTCATGGCATTCTGCATAGGAAATAGTGGCTTCCTCGGCCCGGCGGTTGGTGAGTTCATGCCAGAGCTTTTCCAGGGGCCAGTCTTCATCCCGGGTTTCCTTGAGCAGTTTGATCCAGTAGTCGGCAATGCCCATGGCAAAACGAAAATCAAACCCGTATCCTCCCTGGTCAATGCCTGCAGCCAAACCGGGATACCCGCTGACATCCTCTGCAACGGTGACAGCCCCGGGCTGAAGCTGGTGTATCAGACGGTTGGCGGAAAACAGATAGGACAGGGCATCAGTGTCGACCCCGGGCCCGAAGTAATCATCATAACTGACAAACGCCCGGTTCAGGCCGTGGTCTTCAAAAATCATAGAGGTGATGCCGTCAAACCGGAACCCGTCCACATGAAACTCCTCGATCCAGTACCGCAGATTGGACAAAAGAAATTTTACGACCATGGGTTTTGCATAGTCAAAACACCGGGAATCCCATAAACGGTGAACCCCTCTGGGACCGTCGTGGAAAAACTGGTACAGGGTACCGTCAAAACAAGACAGCCCCTCCACCTCGTTGCGGACACTGTGGGAATGGATGATGTCCATCAACACCTGTATGCCTTCCTGATGGGCCGCATCAATCAGTTTTTTGAGATCTTCCGGGGTGCCGAACCGGGAGGATGGGGCGAAAAAAGAGGAGACATGGTAGCCAAAAGACCCGTAATAGGGGTGTTCCTGCACCGCCATCAGCTGGATAGTGTTGTACCCGGCATGCGTGACCTTGGGCAGGATATGGCGGCGGAATTCCGTCCAGGTACCGATACGTCCTTCCTCCTGGGCCATGCCTGGATGGGCTTCGTAAATCAGTATGGGGCCGTCCCTGTGGGGGTTCCCCCGCACCTGCCAGGCATAGGGTTCCGGCGGTTCCCACACCTGGGCATTGAAAATCAGCGTATGGGGATCCTGAACCACCCGCCTGGCTGCTGTGGGAATCCGGTCTCCCTTCCCCCCGGGCCAGATGACTTTCAACCGGAACAGGTCCTGGTGGGAAAACCGGTCTGCAGGAAAATGTGCCTGGAAAGTGTCGCTGTCCTTTCTGGGTACCTGATATTCCGGCACACATCTCCAGTTGTTTTTGTCACACAGAATGTACATGTCAGAAGCATTGGGGGCCCATTCCGTGAACACCCACTGATGGCCTTTCGCGTCAAAATGCAGGCCGAACTGATGGTGGTAATCGGCAAACGCATTCAGAGAACCGCCATTTTCCCGGCACAGTCTTTGCTCCAGGTCCAGGGCGTCTCGGTACCGGGAAAAAATGGTATCGGCATGGGCCAGCAGCCCCGGATCATTGAAAATCCCCGGATCAGACAAGGAAGGGTCTTTGGAGCATTTTTTCATACAGGTTGATATAATCCTCTGCACATCGGGTGTGGTTGAATGCCAGTACACTTTCAATCATGATCCTGTGGATCTGGGTTTCTCTGGTCTGGTCATCCAGCATATAAAAATCCATTGCCCGGTCAACCGCCCAGGAAAGACCGTTGGCATCATGGACGGTGAATACAAATCCATTGCCGCTGTCTCCGGCCGGATCCAGGGGCTGGACCGTGTCATGGAGCCCGCCGGTATCAAACACAACAGGCAGGCTGCCATAGATCCCCCCCACCATCTGGGGCAGGCCGCAGGGCTCAAACGCTGACGGCATGAGCACAAAATCCGATGCAGCAAATGCCTGGTGGGAAAGCCCTTCGTTGAATCCGCAGACAGCCACGCGCTTGCCTATGCCATGGTGCCGGACAATATCATGGAAATGCTTTTCAAAAGAACCCGATGCCACAGATACGATCTGCAGCCCCTGGTCCCAGTAGCGGTCCACCATATCGAACATGATATTTGCCAGCAGCTGGCACCCTTTCTGCACCGGGTCCAGGCGGGAGGGCCAGAAAAACAATGGGGCAGCTGCATTTTCTTCCATATCTAAAATTTTCTGCAGATATTTTTTGTTTGCAGCTTTCATTTTTTTATGGTTCTTGGGGCCAAAGTTATATCTGATCAGATCGTCCACTGCCGGATTGAACTCAGGTTCCGGTGCATTGAGAATCCCGGTTGCGCATCCGGAATAGTATTTATGGGTCAGTTCGTTTTTCAGACAGGGTTCCACAAAAGGGTGGCGGTCCTCCACGATTTCACGAAGAAAGGTGGGGCTCACGGTATTTACATAATGGGCAGCGAACACCCCTGAGGTGAGAAAATCCACCCGGTTCCAGTCCCGGCTCTCTTCATAATTTACCGGCGGTTGCTTGAAATACATCCGCTGCCAGAAAGCTGCTGCATCAATGCCCCGGTCTTCAATTTCCGCCATGGTGGATGTCATGGTGTGAATATTGTGGATGGTGAACAGGCAGGGAATCTCCATCTCCCGGGACATGGCCGGGATCAGTCCCGTCATCCAGTCATTGCAGTGGATGATATCCGGTTCCACCCGGGGAATGATGTTGTTGATGACCTCCCGCTGAAATGCCAGAGACACCTTCAGGTCCATGTCGGAATACCCGGAATAGACATTGCTCAAATAATAAAAGGCCCGGTCTGCTGCCAGGTGAATACGTTCTTCGTCCAGGCGTTTGCGGATCTTTGCCAGTTCCTGGCTGTGGGTTTTGGTGGTGCTGCCGTCAAATATGGACCTGTAATCCGGCAAAGCCACATGTACATCACAGCCCAGGTCAAACAGGGCGGAAATCAGGGCCGCAGATACATCAGCCAGCCCCCCGGCTTTGGCAGAATAATTGGACCGGTCCCCCATATCTTCGGGAAGGTAGGTTACTTCAGGCGTCACAATAAGGATTCTTGGTTTTTGTGCCATATCTCTTTCCCCGTGAAAAACTGGTGCAGGTTTGGTGCAGATGCTTGCATTTTCAACTGTCCGGGCCAACCCAGGTGATCAATCCCGGGGTATTGCTTAATACCGGATCTCCGTTGGGTATTACCCGTGCGGTATAACCAAACCGTCCTGAATCTGAACAGATGACCCGGCATCCATAAATATGGGTACCGGAGGCAATGGAATTCTGCAGTTCCATGGTTTCGGCCCGGCTGCCATCCATCTGCCCTGACCCCCGCAATTTGCCGTGGTATATCTGCACCTCCACCTCTTCAGGCGTCAGTTCCCCTAAAAAAACCTCCAGCACAATGCTGAAGCTTTCTCCCACAGCAAAATCACTTGATGGTGTGATCTTTGGTTTTGACAAACGGATATGGGACCACAGGGCGTTAAGTCGGGACTGTGTCAGGGCCAGATCCTTGGCTTTTCTGGCCGCATTTTCAGTGAGCTGCGCAAGGTTTCTGGCAGCCGGAATATAAAACCGGTTGGAATATTCTCTTACCATCCGGTCACTGGAAAAATCCGTAATCGCCATTTTCATGGCTGCCTTCATCATCTGTATCCATCTTTTTGGGGGATTGCCCCGCAACCGGTCATAAAATACCGGGATCACGTCATTTTCCAGAATATTGAACAATGCCTGGCTTTCCACCTCATCCTGGTAATCCGGGTCTTCATAATCATCTCCGTTGCCGATGCGCCAGCCCCGGTTTTCCGCAAACCCCTCACACCACCACCCATCCAGTATGGACAGATTAAGGCCCCCGTTGGCAGCTGCCTTCATACCGGATGTACCGCAGGCCTCAAAGGGTCTTCTCGGGGTATTCAGCCATACATCACACCCCTGGACCATATACCGTGCAATATTGATATCATAGTTTTCCAGAAAAACCACCCGGTGATGAACCTCCGCCCGCCTTGCAAATTCCACAATACGTTTGATAAGGGCCTTGCCCTCGTTGTCATTGGGATGGGCCTTGCCCGCAAACACCAGCTGGATCGGCTGTTCCGCGCTGGTGATGAGCCGGATCAGGCGCTGGGGATCCTTGAGCAGCAGTCCGGCCCGCTTATAAGTGGCAAACCGCCGGGCAAAACAGATGGTCAAAACCCGGGGATCCAGGGCTGCAGACACCTCATCCAGCAGGTTTCGGGGGGCATTACGCCTTTCATACTGTGCCACCAGCAGCTGCCGGGTTTTCCTGATAAGATTGGACCGGTCCAGTTCATGGACATGCCACAGATCCGCATCCTCTATGCTGTCGATACGTGCCACCAGATCAGGATCAGACTGGCGGCCGGACCAGTCTGAGGCAAGGTACCGTTCCAGCAGGCCGTTTTTATGGCGTGAAATATAGGAATTGATATGGACCCCGTTGGTGACATGGGAAATCGGGATCTCCTCTTTCTGCCGTCCGGGCCACAATCCCTGCCACATGGACCTTGCCACATGGCCGTGCAGGCGGCTGACACCGTTGATATAGCCTGAAAAAGCCACCCCGAAACAGAACATGGAAAATTTAGTCTCCCCCCCGGACCCGGGCATTTCCCCCCAGGACAGCAGTTCATTTTCTGAAATACCGAATTTCTGTGCATACGGAGCGATATAGGGCCGTACAAGTTCCTTGTCAAATTCATCATGCCCGGCTGACACCGGTGTATGGGTGGTAAACACGGCACTGCGCCGGCAAATCTGGGAAGCGCTTTGAAATTCCAGGTCAAACCGGTCCATGATCAGACAGGTGCGCGCAAGCCCTGCAAAGGCGCAATGCCCTTCGTTCATATGGCAGACAGCAGGAAACATGTCCATGGCCTCCAGCACCTTGGTGCCGCCGATACCCAGCAGAATTTCCTGGGCCACCCGGATCTCACCGTGGCTGGCATACAGCCGGGAGGTAATGTTCCTGATCTCTTCGGAATTTTCTGGCAGGTTGGTGTCCAGAAGCAGCAGCCGAATTTTCCCCACCTTTATCTGCCATACACAGGCCCGGATAATCCCTCTGGGACCCGGGATCTCAATGAGAAGATCTGTACCGGACGCGTTGCTGATTTTCTGGGCAGGCAGATCAAACACATCAATGATGGGATAGGTTTCCTGCTGCCAGCCGTTATGGTCCAGATATTGGCGGAAATACCCCTCCCGGAACAGCAGGCCTATGCCTGTCAGGGGCAGGCCCAGTGCGGACGATGCCTTGAGATGGTCCCCGGCCAGCACCCCCAGTCCACCGGCAAAAAAAGGCAGAGATTCATGGAGCCCGAATTCCATGGAAAAATAGGCCACTGTTTCCTTGGGCCCCAGATCAAGTCCCTGGACCTGGGGGATATCGGAAAACATGTTTTCAAATTTTGTTTTCACCCGGGCCAGATGGCCCAAAAAGCTCTCATCAACGGAAAGTTCCTCATACCGGCGCTGAGAGATCCGGGTGAGAAATACCACCGGATTTTTTTCCACCGCCTCCCACTGCACCGGATTGATCCGGCGAAACATATCAACCGCCTCATCATTCCAGCACCACCACAGGTTCCTGGCCAGATAGTCCAGAAAGGACAAAGACTCGGGTATGGCCGGATAGACTTTATAAATCTGCATTTCTTGCATGAATGTCATGTACTCCTCGAAGATAATTTATGTACCACCCGGGCCGCCTCGCTCACGCCCCAGGCCTGGGCATCACAGCCTCTTGGTGTGTGGGGAAAATCCCCGTCCAGAATTTCGGGGATATATCCGGCAGCACCGGTTCTCATCAGATGCTTACAGCTGCCCAGCCACGCCAGGCAGGTGGCATGGCTGTCCGGACCGTACACGGCAGCCCAGGCTTCGCAGAATACTGGAAACTGCCAGGTCCAGGCAGTACCGTTGTGATAGGCTGGTTTTCTATTTGTATCCTCATCCCCCTGGTACACCCCGGCATAGGGATGAAAGGGGTCATTGAGAGCAATGCCGTCATGTACTATGGCCAGGGGGTGCGACACTTTTCTGTCGGCAAGGCTTCTTATCCCGCCCGGCACCAGCAGTTCCAGGCAGGTTTCAACAGTTTTTCGTGCCATGTCCCCTGGGTCTATGGCCCCCAGAGTGAGCAGCAGCAGCTGGTTGGGCCGCAGGGCATCATCCGGCACTGCCTGAGATGCCGGACCGTCTCCGTGCAGGCAGTCACTGAAATACCCCAGCGGCTCCTGCCAGAACAACGATGTAATGGCCTGTTTGACTGTGTGCGCCTTTTTGTTCCATCCATTGCCCGGATCAATGGTTCCTAAAAAAACAAGGGCATTGTACCACAGGGCCTGGATCTCAACAGGATATCCCTGGCGGGGGGAGCCGGCCGGAAAATTGGTGTCCATCCAGGTAAAATGGGCAGGGCTGTACAAAAGCTGTGTGTCATGATCGGCGCGCACGCCGGTGCGGGTACCGGCCACAAGGGATTTTGCCATGGAAACCAGCACCTGTTTCAATGTGCGGCCGTCCAGGTCCTGGTCCAGAAAGGATGGGTCCTGTGTTTTTTTTATCATGTCCCGGCAGCAGGCAAAAAACCACAAGGGCGCATCCGAGGTCTCGATATTGCCGGCATCTTCACCGCAGATCATGTTGGGAAGGGTGCCCTGGTCCTCGAACCGGCCGAACAGGTGCAATACGGACCGGGCATCAGATATCCGTCCCAGTTCAATCAGGCTTCTGCAGAAGATCAAACTGTCTCTGCCCCAGTCCAAAAACCAGGGATACCCGGCGATCACGCTCCTGTCCTGCCCCCGGTCCACCAGGAACGCGTCCAGTCCGTGGAAAAGGGCCTGGTCCATAGCAAAGCTCTCACCAAATACCGGTCTGGTTTCCGGCCCTGAATCACGTATGCTTTTTTGCCAGGCCTGGTCATTGGCATCTCTCACCTCTGCCACAAGGGTTGCAGATTCCCCGCCCCGGCACCCAAAGGAAAAATACCCCGGGCTGAACAGATCAGAGTCAGGATCAAGTCCCCGCTGGGCCTCCAGGGGCCGGTGCACCATGTACTGCCATTCAGGTTCATGCACAAAAACACCTTGGGCCAGGGCCATGGAAAACAGATGGCCCGAGGAAAGGGAAAAATCAAATCCTTTGGCACAGGGTTTCACTGCTGCAGGCCATGCAGTTTCAGGCCCTGTAAAGGCCTTGACGGTTTCGTGAAAATCGCGGTCCTCAATATCCGGCCGGAAAATAAGTGTCACCGGTACTTCATCTTCCAGAAACCGGCCGGAACTGTTTTTTGCCGCCAATCGTCTGACACACAGAAGGATTTTGTTGGATGCTGAAGCCAGGGTCAGGGTCAGTTCCAGAACATAATACTTGCCCTCTGATGTGGGCACATGGAACCGCCACTGGCCGGCATTGTCAAAGGAAAAGGCAAAGCTCTGGAGGCAGTCCTTTGCCAGTTTTCTGGAGTATCCCTGGAAAATGGCCCAGATCCTGCACCTGGCCAGAACCATGCGCCGGTTTTCAGGCATAGCAGGATGCAGATTTGCCCCCAGGAGACCGTCATACCGGCTGTGAAGCTCTCCCCAGTCACCCGGGGCCCGCATCATGCCGCCGGTGCGGGTGGTACCCAGCAGGGTAAGCCCGGGATCTGCCGCAATGTTTTTTCTGGTAAATGTGGTGCGCAGGCGGAGGGTGTCAAAAGGGGCCAGAAACAGAACACCTGCTTTTTCCTTCCGGGTTTCTCCGGGGTAAAACAGCCGCAGGTGCAGATCACAGGCCTTGTGTTTCCGTCTCACAGCTGTGGGCAGAAAAAGCGCAAAAAAACAGCCGTCTGCCAGGGGCAGTCCCTCCTCATATCCCAGAGAACGGATACCGGCATCAGCAGGATCCAGGATTTCCGCCCGGAACCCAACAGGGCTTTTCACCAGCAGAAAATACCCGGGCGGCACCATGATCTGGCGGCTGCGGTCTTTTGTCACATCAAAGGGGATCACACAGCTTTCCTGTGATTTTGTGTTCAAAGACCGGATAAAGCTTCCAGGATCAGCTGACATGTCCAGGGCTGCCTGGTCCAGGTCCAGGGTGCTGACATCGGCATACCCGTCCAGGGCGGTTTTCACAGCCAGGACCCTGGCCTTTATTTTCTGGGCCAGCACCTTTTCCGGCACCACTGCCGGCACCTGTGTGTCCCGGGGGGCTGCCGGTACCAGGGCTTCCAGGTCTGCGGGATCCGGGGACAGGGCCATCACCTCGCCGGGTGCCAGTCTGGTGCCGGCCATATTGCCGGTGCAGGTGGGCCTGATGCGGGTGCCGGTGAGCAGGTCTGTCCATTCATCACAAATAGTGCCCGCATCCTCCAGGTTCCAGGACACCATGGTGGAAGCCTGGCAGTCCAGGTTCACCAGGACCAGCAGGTGCCGGTGTAAAGCCTGGTTATGCCGCAGCAGGGCCAGTGCCTGGGTGTCTTCTGCGTGAATCATTGCCAGGCGGGTGTCCTTGAAAAACGCAGGGTGGGTTTTCAATATCTGGTTAAGCCGGAAGATATGTTCCACCTGGTTCTCTTTTGCCCCCCAGTTGAGGCCCGGGGATTCATGCACATTGATTTTTTGTGTGGCAAACCATTCCACACCATTGGCAAAACCGAACCCCCCGCATACGGAAAACAAGGCGCACAGGGCGGTGCGCATTCTGGCATAGGTGGGTGAAATCGCGGCCAGGCGGTTGTTGTCATGGGTTTCGGCGAAATGGATCATGTGGCCGCAGGTTTCTGAAATCTGGGTGGCAAAGGGCAGATATTCCTGGATCTCCTCTCTGGTGTAGTGCTGGAACAGTTCAGAATAGGCCCAGTTGAAATCAGCCCGGCCCAGGATCTCCCTGGTGGTTGTCAGGTGCCCGCCTAAGCCCTCCAGAAGAAACAGGGTATCCGGGTATTCCTGCCTTACTTTGGCCACCATGTATTCCCATGCATCTGTGGGCACCATGTAGCCGGCATCGCATCGGAATCCGTCCACGCCCCGGTGGCACCAGAGCAGAAAGATGTCCGCCATATACTCCCACAGGTCGGTATGGGTATAATCCAGCTTGGTCAGATCCGCCCAGACCACGCCCCAGGCCCCCGGGGCCTTGATTTTTCCATCTTCTCCCCTGACCAGCCATTCCGGATGGGACTGGTGAATGGCTGCGGCCCAGCCGGTGTGGTTGATGGCAATATCTAAAAACAGGTATCCATTGTGAAAATGGACAGCATCCACCAGCTCCATGAACTGTTCCAAAGGTGTGGCAGCCGGATCAAACCGGGCAAGGGCAGGGTCCACATCTGTAAAATTCAGGGCGGCATAGGGGCTGCCGAACCGGCCCATGCGGGCATAGGTGGTGGGGGTGGGATGAATGGGCAGAAGGTGCAAAGCACGGCATCCCAGGGTTGAAAAGATAAAACCCACCTGCTCCTTGAGATCCCGGAATTTTCCTGACTCCGGGATCACGGTGAATCCTCTGGCATCCAGGGTCTGGACCAACGGGGAAAGGGACCGGTCCTCCCCGGACCTGGCACTGGATCTGGACGGACCGAACTGCCGGACAAAAGCATTGTAAATAATATTGGCGCAGCAGGTGCCGGCCGGCTCCACATTGAGGATGCAATTGTCTCCTTCCGGCCACACAGGAACGCTCTGGTTTTCCGGGATAAAAAAGCATTTGGCCTGGAAGTAGCCGGTCTGGTGAAGGGGCAGAAGGATCTGAAATTCTGTGGCGTTTTTTTTCTTCATCTGGATATCATACCAGGCCTCATCCAGCTTGATCTCATTTTTTTCCACCCGGTCGATAATCTCCTGGCGGGCGATGGCTGCCGTACCCAGATTGGTGCGGACCCAGGCATTACCGGCCGCTTTTTTGTCCAGGGTCAGGGTAAACAACAGACAGTCCCCGCAGAACAACACCCTGGATGTGCCTGGTGCGGGTGACTGAAAAACCTTTGGCAGCATGTTCATATATTCCCTTGGATCCCTTTGGGGTCAGAAGTTAACTTTTTTACCTAATAACGGGGCCAGAAGTTAACTTCTGACCCTGTCACTTTTTGTAATTATATCACAACACCGCCAGGATTACCGAAACAATTTTATATATCATTCATGATTTTTCTGGCAATGGGCAGGCACGGGTAAAACCCGTTGAGGCAGACCCGGTTGGCCGGACGATGGCGGGAGATGGTAAAGTGAAAATCGATGAGCCTGGAATAAAAATCGGCAAACACCTTTTCTTCGGTTTCAAGAGATATCCGGCAATGATCTGCCAGGCCGAACACACCGGCACTGTGGTGCACCATCAAAAAAAAACAGGCAGCTGACAGAAACCTGGGCTGAAATTGACAAAACAGCTGGGGATAAAATTTGGATATGTAAATCCCTTTGGAAAACCGGTCATGGGAAAGAACCAGGTTAAGGGAAACAAGATCGCAGGTTTTAACATCCCGCAAAAAATATTCCATGCAGGTATCTTCCCTGGTAAAGGTCAGAAAATACCTTTTCAGCAGCCGCTTGACCTGTATGTCCATGAAAGGGGTCAAAACAGGGGCCGGCATGGGACAAGATATCATCACATCCCTCCTTTTTCTCCTTTTTTTTCAGTATCTTCCAGGCTTTCGCCTCCGGATCTGCCGAACACGGTGCAGCCCCCTGTCCAGGCGGAAGGCGCATCTTTCATTCCCAGGCAGCGGTCCATGGCAGACACCAGTTCAAACCGCCCGGTTTCCAGATGCATGGTTTCGCACACCGACTGGACAACGTCCCGGGCCAGGGTATACACATAATTGGGTGCAGACAGACAGGGGATCTCTGCGTTTTGATTGCCGGAAATAAAAGCGGTTTCACAGTCCTGCCGGCTCAGTGAATTCCAGGTTCTGCATATAAAGGGCCGCTGGCCATAAATGGAACAGGCATGGTGATCCAGAAACACACAGGGAGTCTTGTCCTTGACCGCCACCCGCTGGACCAGGGAGCGGCCCCGGGTATATGTGAGGTTGGAACGGATACGGGTTTTCAGGCTTTGCATTTCCCCCGGGCTGAAATATTTGTGCACGTAAGAACAGATCACAATTGCTTCCAGGGGCATCACATGGATGCGGGAATGGCAGCAGAAACTGCATCCGCTGGCACATTCGGGTACCGGCGATTGGCATGTTCCGGCTACGGAATCCAGCACCTGGGTTGCTGCAGCCATAACCTGCCGGATAATAGAAAACAGGGCATAAGATGGATCTGAGGTTTGTGTTTGTGCCGCATCGGCGATCTGAAAAAAATAGGTGGACAGGGCATCCGGGCCAGCCTGGGTCTGATCCTGCATCTTGTCTCCTTGATGTGTAAGACAGGCAGCGATCTGATGATCCGCCAGAGGGATGTCTGGAGCTTACAGGTTATTAATATCAGTCACCTTACCCTATTCAGAATCTTTGGTCAAGGAATCAGATGGTGGCGGGGAAGGGGCATCAAGACTAACTTCTTCCCTATATCCAAGGGTGTGTGAATTGTCTGCTAAAAACCAGGCATGGAATGAATATATTGGCAGTCACTCAGGACGTTCTGTGTGCCAATTCCGCCCGGCTGTTTATTTCAAATGGCTACAATTCACTATTGAAGTTGACATTTGCCTGAACGGTATATACTGTTTGGTATAAACTTAAGTTGCGGGAGGGCAACTATGGAAAGTGCAAAATTATTCAATAATGGACGCAGCCAGGCTGTGCGCTTACCAAAAGCCTATCGGTTTGAGGGCAATGAGGTATATATTAAAAAAGTTGCGGGAGGCGTACTTTTAATTTCAAAAAATCAATCTTTATGGGACCTCTGGGAAAAAAATCTACTGAAGTATGACACACCGTTCATGATGGAAAGAAACCAGCCGGTCCAGCAACAAGAGCGGGAAAATCTTGATTAGATATTTACTGGATACAAATATCTGTATCTACATACTGAATCAGAAACCCATTGAAATTATCCACAAATTCAAGCAATTTAAAGTTGGAGACATCGGTATTTCAACCATAACGGTTTCCGAACTGCATTACGGAGCAGTTAAAAGCAAGAATACCAAACTGAATTTAAAACGAATTGAAGAATTTCTCGCCCCACTGGAAATTCTTCCTTATGACCACAATGCGGCTATTTATTACGGTGAAATTCGTTGTAATCTGGAGCAAAAAGGAAAAGTCATCGGCCCCTTGGACATGCTGATCGCAGCGCATGCTTTAAGTAATGATATCACTCTGGTTACAAATAATGAGAAAGAATTCCAACGGGTTAAACGTTTAATGGTTGAAAATTGGATCAAACAGGGTGCACAAAACAAATAACAGTCAACGACCAGTTTTATGGATGTTTTACAACCCGGACGATCTCTTCGGCAAGTACCTGGGAAGCATCAATGGTGTCAAGGGGCAGATCCCCGCCCAGAACACTCAGTTCCGTGCACGCCACAATGGCCACCCGCACGGTCTGTTCCTTTAAATGATCACAAACCCGGGCATACTGCCGGTGGAGGTCCGGAAAAATACGGCCGGCTTTCACCTGCCGGATGATACTGAAAACCAGGTCCTGGTGTTCTGGGTCCGGCCAGACTTCCGCCATTCCCAGTGCTTCAAACCGCCGGGTATAAAGTTGGGTGATGGCCACGGCAGGAGAGGCCAGCATCCCGATTTTTTTCTCTTTGCCGAATCGGGTTTTCACCTGTTCCACCACCCGGTCGACCATGTTGACCACCGGTATGTTCACCGCCTGCTGCACCGCATCATAATAATAGTGGGCCGTGTTGCAGGGGATAACCAGAAAGTCTGCGCCCCAGGTCTCCAGCCGTCGACCCATGTCTGCCATGACCGGCCCGGGGTCTTCCCCGTCCCCTTCAATAATGGCTTTGATCCGGGAGGGCACCTTGGGGTTGTTGTCCACAATGCACCGGATATGATCCTTGTCATTTGTGGCCGGGGTCAGGCGGATGATGCGCTGCATCAGGTCCACCGTGGCCTCAGGTCCCATCCCGCCGATGATGCCCACAATTTTTTCACGGGTTTGTGTCATGTTCTCTGCTTTCTATTAAACTCATCTGAGTTACTGGCTGGTCTGGTGCCGGAAATCTGTCCGGTGGGGAAACTCTCAAATGTCTGTCCTCCGGGCTGAAATGTTGGAGCAGCCGTCCTTAACGTGTCTCCGACGGCTGCTTCCATGCATCTGTTTGCCGGCTGTTTCTGCCACCTATTTTCGAAAGGTATCCATATAGGCATACAGGGCCGGAGATCCGCCCGTATGGAGAAACAGAACCTTTGCGCCGGGGGGAAAATGGTCTTTTCTGATCAAATCAATCAATCCGGCAGCGGTCTTGCCTGAATACACCGGATCCAGGAGAATTGACTCGGTCTGTGCAAACAGTTTCACCGCCTCCACCATGGCATCTGTGGGGATCGAATATCCCGGCCCCACATACTGATCAAAGCACACCACAGTATCCCTGAAAATCTTTTTTGTGATGCCCAGTTTGCCGGCGGTTTCCCTGGCCAGTTTGTACACGATCTCTTCCTGGGCCTGTTTGTCCCTGGATACATTTATTCCGCTCACGGGGATACCGCTGTCCATGCCGGTCATTCCCACCACCAAACCGGAGTGGGTGCCGGCAGAGCCGGACGGTATCACCATATGATCAATGTCCAGATGCATGTCATTGAGCTGGACCATAGTTTCCATGGCACAGGCCGCATATCCCAGCGCGCCGATGGCATTAGAGGCCCCGACCGGAATCATATAGGGTTTTTGCCCCTCACCGGACAGTTCGACCGCCTTTTTCTCCATGGCCGCCATCATGTCGGTGCCGCCGGGCACCACCTCAATGCTTTTGACCCCCATGAGTTGATACAGAAAATTATTGCCGCTGGCATCAGGATCATAAGCGCCTTTGACCCTTTCCTCCAGAATCAGGTGGCAGTCCAGACCTTCCTTGACCGCCCATGACAGGGTCAGCCGGCAGTGATTGGACTGAATCGCCCCGCAGGTGATGATGGTATCCGCCCCCTTTTCCAGGGCGTCGGCCATGCAGAACTCCAGTTTTCTGGTTTTGTTGCCCCCGCCTGCACCGGGAAGCAGGTCGTCACGCTTCACATACAGGGTGACATCCTTACCAAGACGTTTGCTTAACGCCGGCATGGGCTCAATGGGTGTAGGGGTGTGGATGTATTTTCTTCTGGGAAATTGTGCAAAATTCATGGGGTATTCCTTTTTATTTGAATCAGGGTTTCAGGTAATAAAAAACATCGTATAGTTGATCACCCGGACAATGGGATCAAAGGTGTCAAACGGCCCTCCCGTGATCACCCCCATGTGGATGGTGCCCATCTGGATCTGGTGCAGGATTTCTGTTTCATTGCCGATGGAGGCGGAATGATAAATTTTCACCGTGTATGCCCCGTCCAACCGGGCCTCCAGAAGTTCTCTGAATTTTTCCGCCACAATGTTCTGGGCCGCCCCGGACTTGGTCACCACCCCCAGTTTAATGGTAAACGGTTTGGCAGCCAGGGCCGTAGCAGACATCACCAGCACCATGGTCATGACCAGACAGACTTTTTTCATGCATCCTCCTCACAGCTTGGGGTCAGAAGTGTGCTTCTCCAAAACAAACCCCTTGTAATTATCGTTGTTTGCCATTTATTATACGATAATGAAAAAAAAATGGTAGGCTTGAACCTGAAAAAAGGACACAAATGCATTCGACATCCACTTCCGTAACCATTGATCCTGCCCGGTGCGCCGGCTGCGGCGCCTGTATCCGGGTGTGCCCGACAGAGATTATATCCCTGGAAAACAGCATTGCCAAGGCAGCACCCGACACAAACATTGCCCGGTGCCTGCAGTGCGGCCACTGCATGGCTGCCTGTCCGGAAAACGCCATCGCCATCCCGGCCCTGGATCTGGACCTGCATCACTTTTCCACCTTTGCCGTGGACACTGCCTGGCAGGCCCCGGGCAGCAGCCTTCCCACCCGGGATCTGGCCCGGCTCATGCTCTCCAGACGGTCCTGCCGGCATTACAGGCAGAGCCCGGTGGAAAAAGAAAAAATAGCAGATCTTATCAAGCTTGCGGTGTTCGCCCCCTCCGGCACCAACAGCCAGGCCTGGACCTTCACCTGCCTGGCAACGAGGGCCGAAGTCCTGGCCCTGGGACAATCCATCAAGGCATTTTTCGAGCGGCTGAACAAAAAAGCAGAGAACGTTCTTTTAAGAAAATTTCTGGCCCTGGTCGGGGCCAAAACCCTGGACCACTATTACACCAACTATTATGCATCGGTGAAAACCGCCATGGACCAAATGGAAACAGAAAACCGGGACCGGCTCTTTCACGAGGTGCCCGCTGTCATCCTCATCGGATCATCCCCCGGTGCCACCTGTCCCAAAGAAGATGCCCTGCTGGCAGCCGGCAACATTCTGCTGGCCGCCCACACCATGGGTCTGGGTACCTGCCTGATCGGATTTGCCGTGGCTGCCATGGAGTCTGACCGGTCCATCCAGAAAGAACTGGGAATCCCGGAGTCGGAAACCATTCATGCTGCCGTGGCCTTAGGATATCCCGATGAAATCTTTCAGCGCATCACCGGCCGGAAAAAACCGAAGATCAGGTTCCCGGGTAAATGAATTCACAAACCAAAGATTGCACCAGGAAAAAACGCATGACCCAGTTGGTTACTGCATGTATCAATCCCAGCTGTCAATCTTCATGGTGCCGTATTCCGCAAGATTTTCCTGCATGTTAAACACTTTGGCCAGCATGTGGGGCTCATGTCCGGCACCCTTTGCCAGGCCCTTTTTCACTGCTCTGTCAAAATACTCTCCCAAAATTGGCTGGTAATCCGGGTGGGCACATTTCTCGATAATAACCTTTGCCCGTTCCTTTGGACAAAGCCCCCGGACATCTGCCACCCCCTGCTCCGTAACCAGCACATCTATGTCGTGTTCGGTATGATCGACATGGGTAACCATGGGCAGGATACAGCTGATGCCGGTGGGGTCACTCCGGGTCGGCCTGGTCGACGGACTGTGTAAAATGGAAAGAAATGCATTTCTTAAAAAATCTCCTGATCCCCCGATTCCGGCCACAATTCCTGATCCTGCCACCATACTTGAATTTGCCTGGGCATAGATATCAAATTCAACAGGCGTATTCATGGCAATTACCTGAAAGCGCCGGATCAGTTCCGCGTGGTTGCTCAAATACGTGGGCCGCAGAACAATACGGTCTGTATATTTTTCAAAATTCTTGTAAAACCTTTTTTTCCCGATATCGGAAAGGGTAAAAGAGGTTCCTGAGACAAAATCGAGTTTCCCGGCATCCATCAGATCCAACGTCGTATCCTGCATAACCTCGGTCCATATTTGCAGATGCTCGAAGGGACCTGAGGCAAGCCCGCCAAAAACCGCGTTGGCAATTGCACCCACCCCTGACTGCAAAGGAAGCAGATTTTGGGGCAACCGGTTTTGGTTGACCTCAGATTCAAAAAAATTAAGAATATTTGCAGCAATCGCCTTTTCATTCTCCCCCGGGGGGGGCTGTGACTTTCCAGACCCCATTTCTCTTGATTCCACAATGGCGACGATTTTATCAGATTCACAGGGAACATATGTCATCCCGATTCGGTCATCCACCTTTGTAATGGGGATAGGATCAGCGCTGGGAAATCGTTCTGTCACCGGTATATCATGCAGCCCCTCAAAAGAGGGAATCGCCGTGTTGATTTCGATGATGAGCTTTTCCGCCATCAGGATAAATTCAATACTCATTCCGACATCCGAGGTAAAAACGATGCAGCAATTCTCGGTGAACAGAAGAAAGCTGTAAAATCGGCTTTTCATGCATCAAATATTTTTTTTACTTCGTAATATTTTTTCAATCTTCCAAGCATTGTCTGAAATATCACAAAACCATAACCGTTTTGATGGTAAATGAAATTATTTTATAAATATTTGAAATAATTGAAATAATTGAAGATATAAACTAGACTTTTTTGTCATTTTATGATAGCTTTATCCAAATGCATAATAATTGGGAGCTATCAGCTTGAATACTGGAACGAAACTTGGTTTTTCAAACTTCAGAAAGTCGGTCTCAGCCCGCGTCAATGAAATCGCTGAGATTGAGATGCGGCAGGTTGGAAAAATCAGGCATTCCATGCATGATGCCTGTCTGAGCGCCCTTGCCATGATGTATTTTCAAGATGCTTCAATGCTCGAATTCCAAAGACGTCTGCAAGAACAGACGCAAATGAATAATCTACAGACGTTGTTTCAAGTTGAAACTATTCCCAAAGACAACCAATTAAGAAGCATCATTGATGTCATACCTTCTCAAAAACTGTTTCCAATTTTCAACGATTTTTTCCGACTACTGCAGCGGGGAAATCAGTTGCAACCTTTTCAATTTCTGGATGAAGGGTATCTCCTGCCTATTGATGGTACACAGTATTTCAGTTCAGAAACCATCAACTGCTCCTCATGTTTAACAAAGGTTTACAAAAATGGAACCATTAATTATTCCCATAAAGTTCTGGGCGCGTCTATTGTACATCCAGAAAAAAAACAGGTGGTCCCGTTGGCACCGGAGCCAATCAAAAATAGTGATGGTTCAAAAAAACAGGATTGCGAGATCAATGCCGGCAAACGGTTTTTAGACCGGATTCGGCAAGAACATCCAAAACTGCGGATCGTGATTACAGCTGATGATTTGTATTCAAGGCAGCCGTTTATTGAGGCTCTCAATCAAAACACAATGTCATATATCCTGATAGCAAAACCCAGCAGCCATAAGGTTTTATTCGATCAAATCATTGAAAAAGAGGATCTGGATCAGGTTCAGCTTTTGGAGTGGCAGGATAACAAGGGTGCCATCCATAGATATGAATGGATCAATGATATCAGGTTGAATGGTAACAAATCAGCCCCGCTGGTCAATTTTTTTGAATACAGCATCATCCGGGATGGAGATAAAATCACCTATACCAACAGCTGGGTGACTGATATCCGGGTCAGTGACGACAATGTTGCAAAGCTTGTCAAAGCAGGTCGGGCAAAATGGAAAATTGAAAATGAAAACTTCAATACCCTGAAAAATCTTGGCTATCATGCTGAACACAATTTTGGTCATGGGAAAAAGAGCTTATCATTCAATTTTTTTCTATTCACCCTGCTGGCTTTTTTTATGCATCAAATCATTGAGCTCAGAGATCCTTTGTACCAAATAGCAAGGGCCAAATTCAGTGCGAGAAAAGAATTCTGGAACCAGTTGCGTTGTACAATCCGGGTCATAATATTCGAAAATTGGGAATCATTGCTTGGTTTTGTGACCTCCCCGCCAACCGATATTCGTGCCACATGAAAATTTGGTTCACCCGATCAACAAATGGTTGTGATTCATCAAGGCCGTTTCAGGTCAATGGACCTCTGTTGGCTTCTGGCCGGTTTTCTTGACATTTCCCACAAACCTGATACATAAGTTGACAGCAATTTGGGCTGAGAATCTTAATTTTCAGCTGACACCGGACTGAATTTTGGTGGATTGATATTTTTGAGGGAATTTTAAACCTTCACCGAGAATTGCTGTTAATATATAAAAATTATAGCAACAACTTTTCTTGAAGCATTCCCTCTGTTCTGGTATTCCTATAAGCAATTCAATACAAATATACAAAAAACGGAGGTGACAATGCCTGCAATAATAAGTGTTCTTCTTCTTTTAAGTGGCCTGATCGGTATATTCATTGGTCAAAGGATGGTCAAGAACCGTTATGACTTTTTCTTTCGACAGGCTCAGCCAGAAGACATTGTGGCTTTTAGAACTGTTTTTGTTTATGTGGGTGATGGCTCCTACCACAAAAAGACTGTCTCGAATATTTTGACCTTCGGTAATGATTGGAAAGCATTTGAAACTGATGATGGGTGTCAATATGTCCTGGGAGAATGCTTTATAAAAGAAGACAGTCAAAGATCTTCGATTAGCAAGGAAACAAAAGGAAAATGGGTCAGCAGGGAAGAATTGAATCAATACGAAAAAACTTTTGGAAACCCAATTAAACAATTGGAACATAACACTAAGAAAGAATAAGAGGGAAAATAATGATAAAAATATATACAGCAAATCTCCTTGTTGATGCTCACATTTTAAAGGGCCTTTTGGAATCACAAGGTATCAAGTGCGAGGTAAAGGGAGAATATCTTTTCGGTGCCCGTGGAGAACTCCCTATAACACCAGAGACGGCTCCTTCTGTCTGGATACTTGATGAAACAAACATCAATGAAGCAAAAGCCATAGTTCAAGGTTTTGAAAGTAGTTTAGCAGAAGGCGTTTCAAATAATGATGATTGGGTTTGTAAATCTTGTGGTGAAGAATCTGAAGCCCAATTTACAGAATGTTGGAATTGTGGTTCGCCTCATGAATTCGTGGAGTAGCTCCAAATTGATAGCTAACCCTTTGTTGCAGCGGACCGCTTGGGGCGGCTTCGCCTCCCCAGTACCCTCGACTTAGCTCGGCGGCCCCTGAACTCAACCGTTCAACTATATTACCTGACAAGCTGAATGAAATCCATCTTTTCAAATTCAACAATATAATATATTTCGTTGAAAATGCGCCTCTCTTTGAGTTGCACATAAATTATCCAATGGCTGAAAATTCAGAGGCCGAAAATGTATATGATACCAATACTTGCAATACTTTTTACCATCCTTGAAAAACACCTGAAAAAAATGTTAGATGTATAAACCGACAAAGGTTTAGAAGTGAAATCTCAATCTGTTTTATCTTTGGCATTCTGTCCTTTAAAGCAATCAACTTAAAAACGATGATCCCATTGTCGGATTATTTTGGTGACCGAATATCAAATCGTGGTGATTTCAGCATCCGTGTGATTTCTTCCTTCAGATTGGTTTCATCTGGATTTTTGATGCTCTCGCACATCAGCATATTATACAGAGCCTCCTGTTCCACCGGAAGCATGAAATCACCGTTCGGGTTGCTCCGAAGCTGAATATGTGCGGCCCATGGTACAAAATATGTGGTGGGTGGAAATCCGTCATATTCTGATATATCTATATTAAGACCTGCAATATAAAGTAGATTTTTTCCGTCATATTCCCTGCCCCTTCGAATAGATTCCACGGCCCTTGCAAATTCATGCTGTATATTGATTTTTGCGGCATGGAGCAGAGGATTTCTGGATGTAACGATTCGAGGCATGAAATCAATGATATTTTTTTCCAGGAATAAGCTGTCATCTGTTTCATGAAAATCTTCTCGGAAAAAGAAGAGATCATCAGTCAAATAATCACCGATGCATTCACCATTACCAGATTTCCATTCATATCCGACAAGATCCATTCGCTTTTTGAACTTTTGGGATACTTCAAAGGACTGCATGGTGCTGGAGGCTCCCATGGGCCTGATACATCCGTCCTCATGAATTTTTGCAATATTCTGCAATCGTAACACCAGGCCATTCTTGACCGGGTGGGTAAAGAAATCAATAAAGGCATTCTTTGCAGTAATCAGGTATCTGCCGGATTTTGACTGGGACAGGAAAATGCGGTCCCGGGCGAAATGAAACTGCTCTAAATACGGTGTAATGACATGTGACAACTTGCCGCACGAAACCGATATGGTTTTTTCAGACATCCGTGGCCTAAGGTAGGTTCCGTAAATCCCTGTTTTAGGGTTGTACCCCACATGACTTGCCTGAACAATGACTGAATCTTCTCCGTGACTGGCATGGGGGGCATGTCTATCGGTGGCCATAATACCACCGACACGGCCGTGATTGAATGGAAATGTTCCAAAATGCTTTGTCAGAAGAATGATGGGAAGTCCCTGATTTTCGTCGGAACAAAAAGCTCTTGACGGCATAATTAACCCTTTCCTGAATCCAAGCCGGTTACACAGATTATAAAGCCGGGGCACAAATTCCGGATATGGGATGGCCATTCCGTCCACGGTAAAATCAGCCATTTCTCTTACAATCGTCACTATCGGGTTTGGTTTTGCCGATATCATAATTTTTCCTTTCGGGGTTTGTTTTAATGATATCTCCAGAACTATGGCAAATTTTTCAAAAGTCTACAAGCCCTGATGTTTTACTGTAATGTGCAACCAGGTTGTTTTGACGTCATGAATGAGAGCACTGAGTTGCGGTTTTCTTGGAGTACCATAAGGCATGGATCAACATACCAACACAAATCATGAGGTCTGGTCAGTGGAAGACCTATATCGTTGAAGTAAAGGGGATATACGAGCAGATTTTATGACAGTACCGATAATTTCCCCGTTAAGGATCATTATCCCATAGAAAAAAATTTCCAGGGTCATTTATTTTGGGATACCATTAGAATTCAAAACCTGATATGGTCGATTTGTTTAGAAATGATGGTTGCAATAACATTGAATTCCAGTTGTTTGCTTATTTATAAT
>JAABSO010000014.1 GCA_011390335.1 Desulfotignum sp.
CCCATACACCTCTCAGGAATGTGCTGTTTGCGGCCACATTCACTCCGATAACAGACAGGGCCAGAAACTGTTCTTGTGCTCAATCTGCGGGAATACTGATAATGCGGATAACAACGCCGCAAAGGTGATAAAGAAACGAGCAATCAACCTGATTTTAGACTCTGGAACGGAGTTATCCAAAAGGGGAGTCCTTTTGGATAAAGGGCGTGGAGCCAACGGTAAGCCGCATGGAGCAAAAGCAAAATGCGCCCATGGCAAAGAAGCGTCAAAAAAGACGGGGTTGGCGAATGCCGCTTAACCCCCGAAGCTCTGCCCCTTTAAGGGCGAGTAGTTCACACCGTCCCTTACCTGTATCATACTGGGGGTACCCTGTCAGTTTCAGTGACTGGATCAAGCCTTTTACCCGGGGATTGATATCCGGCCAGAACCAAGATGGGCCGAGATCGGCAACATATCCGCTATATCCCGGACATAAAATCCGTCCGCCGACCCGGTCCCGGGCTTCCAGCACAACAAACGACTGTCCTTTTTGCGACAGCAGGGATGCGGCATATATGCCGCTGAGACCGGCGCCGATGATGATGAAGTCATATTGTTCCGTGGGCATGGGGATCAGGGCCTCATACTTCCTGATATGCCAGGAAAATCAGAGTATCCGGGATTTTCCAATTTGAACGTGATAAAATCATATGCCTTCGTCAGTTTCATGTGTGCCCTCTTTCCTGATTATGTTTCCACCAAGCGGCCCTGCACAGACGTATTAAGACAGAAAAATGCGGTTTGTCAAGAAAAGATAGATTTCACCGGCCCGGAAATATCGCGCGCCCATGGCACAACATCTTACTGACAGGCAGGCGTATTTTTCTTAAAGAATCTTGACACGGCAAAGCATTTATGAGAAAAACCTTCTATTATTAGGCTATACTAACAATTTTATGGTTGTTGTAGATATATTGGAAAGGAGAAACCCATGCTGGAAAAGATCATTATCGCTGTCATCGTTGCCGGTGCTGTATATTACCTGTATCTCCGGTTCAAGTCTATGGCCTCCGCCGACGGCATATCCTGCGGTTGCGGGTGTGACAACTGCGGTGCGGCCCAAAACGAATGTGAGACTGCTGTATACAAAAAAGAGCTGAAATGAGACCAGGTAAAGGCGGGTGATATCCATTATTGACAAACCGTTATTAGATTATACTTTTAGAAAATAATTCTTTTAATTTTAAAGGAGAATCTTCCCATGAAAACTCTGATCGTGTTTTATTCCACCTATGGCCATGTATATGAGATGGCAAAAGCGGTTGCCCAGGGCGCAGAACAGATTCCAGGCGCTGAAGTGGATATCCGGCAGGTGCAGGAGACGCTTTCTGCGGATGTTCTGGAAAAAATGGGGGCTGTTGAGGCGAAAAAAGCGTTTTCCCATGTGCCGGTGTGCACAGTGGAGGAGTTGGAAAAAGCCGATGCCATTATTTTCGGCACCCCCACCCGGTTCGGCAACATGTGCGGTCAGATGCGGCAGTTTCTGGATGCCACCGGCCAGCAGTGGGCCAATGGTTCTTTGATCGGCAAGGTGGGAAGTGTGTTCGTGAGCACCGCCACCCAGCATGGGGGGCAGGAATCCACCATTTTGTCTTTCCATACCACGCTGCTGCACCACGGGTTTGTGGTGGTGGGGCTGCCCTATGCTTTCCAGGGACAGATGCGTATTGATGAGATCACCGGCGGCTCCCCCTATGGTGCATCCACCATTGCCGGGGGAGACGGGGCACGGATGCCCTCAGAAAATGAGCTGGAAGGGGCCCGGTTCCAGGGAAAACATGTGGCAGAAATTGCTGCAAAGCTTGCTGGTTGATCTGAACAGATTGGAGGTGTGGAGACCAGCAGCGCAGCCTGTGAAAGATTCCGGCAGGTCAGCAGCTGGCACATTGGTCACAGGTCACACAGCCCTGACAGAAACAGGTAAGGAGAAAAAATGCACCTGAAATCAATCATGTTGGCGGCTTTACTGGTCTTTTTGACGGGTGCCGGCCTGAATGCCGAAGAAAAGTTGCAGGTTTTTGTCAGTATCGTGCCACAGAAATATTTTGTTGAACAGATCACAGGAGATTTGGCAGAGGTGGATGTGCTGGTGACACCAGGGAAAAGCCCGGCCACTTATTCCCCCACTCCGGCCCAGATAAAAAAACTGGCCAATGCTGATATCTATTTCAGAATCGGGGTGGCGTTTGAAAACGGGTTCATGCATAAGATCTCATCCATTGCCCCGGATACCCGGGTGGTGGATACCCGCAAGGGGATCGGGCTCATGGATATGGAATCCCACATCCATGACGATGACCACCATGAAGCGCATGGCCATGATCACCAAGGTGAAGCAGGAGGGGATAACGGCCATGGGGAAACTGCTGCCGGCAAGGATCCCCACATCTGGATGAGCCCGATGCTGGTGAAGCTGCAGGCCGCCACTATGACAGATGCCCTGGGTGAGCTGGCCCCGGCCCATGCAGCCCGGTTCCGGGAAAATTATGAGCGGTTTGCCCGGAATCTGGATCAGCTCCATGACCGGCTGAAAACGCTCCTGTCACCCCTGGCAGGGCAAAATTTCTTTGTATTTCACCCGGCATTCGGATATCTGGCTGATGCTTACGGCCTGCACCAGATTCCCGTGGAAACCATGGGCAGATCACCCAAGGGAAAGGAGCTGTCCGCCTTTATCAAGCTGGCCAGACAGGAAAAGGTCCGGGTGATCTTTGTGCAGCCCCAGTTCGACCAGCAGGCAGCCCGGAAAATCGCCCGGGCCGTCAACGGCGCGGTGGTGGCCATCAATCCCCTGGCCTATGCGTACCTGGACAACATGAAGCATATAGCCGATACCATTGCCGTTGCTCTGGCACCCTGATAATAAAGAGACCCATACGTCCTGAACCTGATACTCCCCCGTTTCCCATGGCAACAGATCCGGCCTGCTGCCGTGTTTTCGCATCGGGAAAAGCGGGAAAGATGGTTTCATCCCTCTGATTCCAACAGTTTATTGAAGCCCCCCCGAACAGAAAAAAAATCCCCGGCATTTCTGCGCACCATGTGGTATTGGTATTTTTCGGTACCCAAGCCATGATTCCCCTGGAAACCCACCCCTGTGTCCTTTATAAAGGAAAACTGAAGAAAAATCTGTTATAGATGGAGATGTGTGATGCAGGTACGTCATGCATTTTGTGTAAGGCATGGCCATCTGGTGCGACAAAACAGGTAAACCAGGTTGAAATGTCCGGGTAAAGGAGTGGTACAGATGAAAACAAACGTTTTCAGATGGATGGTGGTAGGAGCTGTTATCGCGCTGGTTGTGCTTTTTTTTGTATTGGATTTGAACCGGTTTTTATCTTTGGCATATATTAAGTCCCAACAGGAGATGCTGATTGCCTACTACCGGGAAAGAACGGCGGCAGCCATCGGTATTTACATGGTCATTTATGTTATTGTCACGGCTCTTTCTCTGCCCGGGGCTGTTGTCATGACCCTGGCAGGCGGTGCTTTTTTCGGTCTTTTGACCGGCACGGTGGTGGTGTCCTTTGCCAGCACCATCGGCGCTACCCTGGCCTTTCTTGTTTCCCGGTTTCTGCTGCAGGAATGGGTGCAGGCCCGGTTCAAAGACAAACTGAAGGCCATCAATAAAGGCATTGAAAAAGAAGGGGCTTTTTATCTGTTCACCCTGCGGCTGGTACCGGTGTTTCCATTTTTTATCATCAATCTGGTGATGGGCCTGACACCCATCAAAACCATCCGGTTTTACCTGGTCAGCCAGCTCGGCATGCTGCCAGGGACCCTGGTATATGTCAACGCCGGCACACAACTGGGGCAGATAGATTCTTTAAAAGGAATTTTATCCCCTGGCCTGCTTTTGTCATTTGTCCTGCTGGGGATTTTTCCCTTTCTGGCCAAAAAAGGGGTATCTTTAATCAAAAAGAAAAAAGGAAAAAATCATGGATAGTTATGAATATGATATCGGGATCATCGGCGGGGGAGCTGCCGGTTTAACAACTGCGTCAGGCTCGGCACAGCTGGGGGCGAAAACAATATTGATCGAGCAGGAGGACAAACTGGGGGGGGACTGCCTCCATTATGGATGTGTGCCCAGCAAAACCCTTATCAAATCCGCCCATGTCTACCACCAGATGAAACATGCACAAGCATTCGGACTGCCCCGGGTGGATCTGCCGCCGGTGGATTTCAGGCAGGTGGCGGACCGCATCCGATCGGTGGTGGATACCATCCAGAAGCATGATTCAGAAGAGCGGTTCTGCAGCCTGGGGGCCAAAGTGGTGTTCGGGAAGCCCCGGTTTGTGGATGAACATGCCGTGACACTGAACGGCAAAACCATTTCCGCCGCCAAATGGGTCATTGCTACCGGGTCTTCTCCGGTGGTGCCCCCCATTCCCGGCCTGGCTGACACCCCGCATCTGACAAACAGAGAAATCTTTTACATGGACGCTTTGCCAGGATCCATGATCATACTGGGTGCCGGCCCCATCGGTATTGAAATGGCCCAGGCATTCAATCGGTTGGGCGCAAAGGTAACCGTTATTGACCGGAACCCCCGGATTCTGGGAAAAGAGGACAAAGATATGGCAGACGGTGTCATGCAGGTGCTGGCAGCTGAAGGGGTGCGGTTTGTCCTGGAAGTATCCATAGAACAGGTGCAGGATCTGCCGGATGGCCGGCAGGTGACGGTTAAAGATACCGGCGGTGACACACACCGGGTAACAGCAGATGCCATTCTGGTGGGCATGGGCAGGTCCCCCAATACAAAAGGCTTAGGCCTGTCCGGCATCGGTATTACGGTGGAGCGGTCCGGGATCCAGGTGGACAGCCGGCTGCGCACCAGCCATAAGCACATCTATGCAGCAGGGGATGTGAACGGTGGATACCAGTTCACCCATGCCGCAGGGTATGAAGGGGGAATCGTCATCAGCAATGCCGTGTTCCGCCTTCCCAGGAAGGTCAACTACACCTGGCTGCCATGGGTCACCTATACCGACCCGGAACTGGCCAGTATAGGCATGAATGAAACCGCGGCAAAAAAAGCCGGGATAGACTGCCAGGTGATTACCGAATCCTTTAAAGACAATGACCGGGCCCAGGCGGAACAGGAAATAGATGGCAAAATCAAACTGCTGCTGGATGAAAAGGAAAAACCCATCGGGGTGCAGATCCTGGGGTCTGGGGCCGGTAACCTGATCAGTGAATGGGTGGCGGCCTTCAACGGCAACGTGAAATTGTCCACCATTGCCGCTGCCATCCATCCCTATCCCACCACAGGTGAAATCAACAAGCGGGTGGCCGGCATCTATCTGTCCCCCAAAATTTTTTCTCCTACCATTCAAAAGGGGCTCAAGTTTTTTTTCAATCTCAAGGGACGGGCCTGTCACCTGAATGAATGAGCCGGGAGAATGTTTTAATCACCGCAGTCAAGGTCCTGGTTGATATCATGGATCCACTGGGGAAACCGCAGGGAATCATCTTTGTCCACATCCCTTGTCATTGGTTTGATATCCAGAATGGGGCTTTCGTGCAATGCTTCGAGTCCCTGGACCTGGAGGGTATTGTCCTTTCTGTTAAGCAGCCGCACCGTGGAGATCAAAAGGGGATTGGGCCGGGCCGGGCTCCGTGTGGCAAAGATACCCTGCAGAGGGATCTCTTTGCGGCCCATGGGATGGACCTTTTGCAATTGCCGATCCTCCGGAGGCAACCGATGGGGCCAGTAAACCACCACAATGTGGGAAAATTTTTCAATGCCATCCAGAAGCTCTGCATACCGGGGAAGGATCACCAGGGTGCTGAAGGTATCCCGGGTCTCTTTCCGGTATTTTTTGATCTGTTTCAACCGCTCTTCCGGATCATCGTTTCCGTGGGGGGTGAATGTCTTTTTCGTGATGGTGTTTTCAACATGGCCCACCGGGGTGAGTGTGATATTCATTGCAGCAGTCTCCTGAGAACATAGGGCAGAATACCGCCGTGGATAAAGTACTGCACATCGATGTCGGTGTTCAGCCTGGCAGTCACTGTAAATTTCTGTTCGGTGCCATCATTTTTTTGTGCAGTTACCTGCAGTTTTTTCTGGGGTTTCATGTCTGAAATACCGGTTATGGAAAATCGCTCTGTGCCGTCAAGACCCAGTTTTTTCCAGCTGTCCTGGTCAGTGAACTGCAGCGGCAGCACCCCCATTCCCACAAGGTTGCTTCTGTGGATACGTTCATAAGATTGTGCAATAACCGCTTTTATACCCAGAAGACTGCTGCCTTTTGCAGCCCAGTCCCTTGAGGAACCGGTGCCGTATTCTTTGCCTGCCAGAACAATCAAAGGGGTGCCGGCCTGCATATAGGCCATGGATGCATTAAAAATGAACTGTTCGGTTCGTTCCGGGAATTTTTTAGTAAAACTGCCCTCTATGGGAGACACCATCTGGTTTTTGATTCTGATATTGCCGAATGTGCCGCGCATCATGACTTCATGGTTGCCCCGGCGGGATCCGTAGGAATTGAATTTCTCTGGCGGGATACCCTTTTCCATGAGGTACCGTCCGGCAGGATAGTCTTTGGAAATGGCGCCGGCAGGCGAAATATGATCCGTGGTGACAGAGTCTCCCATGACCAGCAGAGCCCGGGCATTTTTGATCTCTTCGGGCGGAACGGTTTCTAAGGCAAAGTTTTCAAAATAGGGGGGATTTTTGATATAGGTGGATGCCTGATCCCAGTCAAAGGTAACACTCTGGGTCACTGTGAGCGCTTTCCAGAAGGCATCGCCGGAAAAAATCCGGGCATATTCAGAGGCAAAGTATTCGGGTTTTACATGTTGTTGGATCAGATCTGCAATTTCCTGGTCCCTTGGCCAGATCTCCTCCAGAAAAACCGGTTTTCCATTGGGATCCATGGCCACAGGACGGGTGCCCAGATCAATATCAATCCGTCCTGCAATGGCAAAGGCGATGACCAGCAGAGGAGAGGCAAGAAAATTGCCCTTGACCCGCTGGTGGATTCTGGCTTCAAAATTTCTGTTGCCGGATAATACCGCTGCAACCGTCAGGTCATTGGCGGTAATGGCCTCTTCGATTTCAGGGTGAAGGGGGCCGCTGTTGCCGATGCAGGTGGTGCAACCGTACCCTGCAACATGAAACCCTAAGGCCTCAAGATAGGGGAGAAGGCCGGCATCTTTGAGGTAATCTTTCACAACTTTTGACCCGGGTACAAGGGAGGTCTTGACATAGGGTTTGATTTTCAGGCCTTTTTTAACCGCATTCCTGGCAAGCAGGCCGGCACCGATAAGCACTGACGGATTTGAAGTATTGGTGCATGAGGTAATGGCGGCGATGACGATGCTGCCGTCCCCGATTTTGGTTTCTGTCCCGTTCAGATTTACACTTACAAGTCGTTTACCGCTGGGTTCACAGTGTGCCTCCCGGCTGGCAACGGATCCCGATTCATCCAGAAATTTGGAAATATGTTCAAGACTGTCATTACGGTTGTGCCCGCAGGAAAGCAGCTGGGAAAACCGGTTTTCCACTTCATTGAGCACCACCCTGTCCTGGGGCCGTGCCGGGCCGGCCAGGCACGGCACCACTGTGGACAGATCCACCTTCACCACATCTGTATACGCAATGGCTTCTTTGCCTGTGTAAAAAAGGCCGGCTGCAAGGGCATACGCCCTGGTCAGTTCTGCCTGCTCTTTTCTGGCCGTCATTTCAAGATATTGAATGGTTTTTTCATCCACAGGGAAAAACCCCATGGTGGCACCATATTCAGGAGACATATTGGCAATGGTGGCCCGGTCGGTCACATTGAGATTCTTTACACCGGGCCCGAAGAACTCGACAAATTTTTCCACCACATTATATTCGCGCAGGATCTGGGTGATGGTGAGCACAAGATCGGTTGCGGTTACCCCGGGTTTCAGGCTGCCTGTGAGGTTCACTCCGATAACTTCCGGGATGGACATGAAATAGGGCTGTCCCAGCATCACGGCTTCCGCTTCGATGCCACCGACGCCCCATCCCATGATGCCGATACCGTTGATCATGGTGGTATGGGAATCCGTGCCCACAAGGGAATCAGGAAACAGGACCGGCTTGCTGCCGGAATCATCCTTCATGACCACACGGCCCAGGTATTCCAGGTTGACCTGGTGGCAGATGCCTGAGTTGGGAGGGACTACCTGGAAGTTGTCAAAACTCATCTGGGCCCATTTTAGCAGTTCATACCGCTCTTTGTTGCGGGTGTATTCCATGTCGACATTGTCTCTAACAGCGGTGTCAGTGCCGTAAAAGTCCAGCTGGACCGAATGGTCCACAATAAGCTCCACTGGAATCAGGGGATTGATGGATGCCGGGTTTCCGCCGGCTTTTTTTACCGCATCCCGCATGGCTGCCAGATCCACCACCGCAGGCACCCCTGTAAAATCCTGCATCAAAACCCGGGCAGGGTGGTGGGGAATTTCCACAGGTTCGTCATAGTGCTTTTTCCAGTTGGCAATGGCCATGAGATCGGCTTTAGTGACAATGTTTCCATCAAGTTTTCGCAAAAGGTTTTCAACGAGAATACGGATGGAAAACGGGAGCCGGCTGATATTGGCCAGTCCCTGATCCTCGAGCCTGCGGATGTCGTAAAAATCATATTCCTGATTGTCAATGAAGAGGGTTTTTACATAGTCTTTTTTCTGCATATGGATTGTATCCTGATTGTTAATGTAAAGGGGTTAATGCAAAAGTTTTTCCAACAGCCGGCAGCATCCAGGAGAAAAGATCTCATTGACTGATCCTTCTATGAAACCACAAATAGAAAGATTCAACAAGAAAAAATTTTGCCCCATATCCGTCGGATATGTCCGGGTACCTTGCGCCCGGTCCGAAATGCCATTTGACAGTTCGGGCACAAAACACCTGCACAGGACCTGGTCAATATCTGTGACATCACATGTGCAGGCAACTGCCTTGTGACAATCTTGCAACTGTCTTGCTTTTTTGAAAAAACCGGGTATGATACCTGAAAAAATAAAAAGATTTCCGTTTTGGCCAGGTTCTGACAAAGGAGGATTGCATGGGTTTTGGTAAAAAGTTGTATCTGGGGTCTCTGGGAGCGATTCTGATCACCATTTTAATCATTGCAGGGGTGAATTTTTTCCAGAGTAAACAATCGTTTCTGGCCAGGGGAAAGGCGGGGATTCAGAGTGTGTCGGATGTGCTTTTAAAAACTGTTGAGACCAGATATGCCCTGCAGCAGGATAAGATGGCGGCTGATATGGGCATGCTCGTATCTGAAAGCCAGGCAGCAGGCAAGCCCATGGTGGTAGAAGCCAGAACCGTTGATATGCAGATATCAGGTGTGCAGGCACAAGAAACTGCCACCCTCACCATTCCCCAGCTTATTTTCGGACTGGAGTTTGTCACCGGAGAGTACACTATCGTAGACAAGGTGGGCCGGTTCAGTGATGCGGAAATTGCGTTCTTTCAGATGTTTGACAACAAATTGATCAAAGTTTCCACCAGCAGGGAAAATGAAGATGGGTCCCGGCCTGTGGGAACATATTACGGGCCCGACAGCCAGGCGTTTGCGGCGGTTGACGCGGGCAATCCCCATGAAATGCTGACAGGGACCGGTAAAAATAAGGCCCTGCAGATTTTTGCGCCGTTTCGAGAATCCATTGACCAGAAAATTGCCGGAGCCTACAATGTCGTCAGCCCGATTCTGACCCCTGATCTTCAGGAACTGATTCAGGAGATTACGGTAAACGGCTCCGGGTATTGCTTTGTGGCAGATACCGACGGCAGGATTCTGGTTCATCCGGATGCAGCGGTTGCGAGGCAAAAGGTGCAGGGCTTCACCAATGGCGATGCCGTGCTTGAAACAGAAGCCGGGTTTGTCGACTTTCAGCATGGGAACCAGACCTATTATGCCTTTGTCAATTATTTTGCACCCTGGGACCTTTTCTTTGTGGTGGCGGTGTCTGAAGCTGAACTCATGGCCGGGGTCAACCGGCAGATCATCACCAGCGCCGGGATCAGCGGATTTATCGCCCTGCTGATCGGCGCTTTGATCATTGGTGTGATGAACCGGCAGCTCATGACCCATATGAAGGGTATGGCTGATCTGGCCCGGGCAGTGGCAGAAGGAGATTTTCAGCATTCCTTTTCCTATAAGGCCAAAGATGCCATCAGAGATACGGTGACATCCATGAATGACATGGTGGCTGGTCTGGCTGCCATGGTCAAGGATCTCAATGCAGGGGTGGATACCTTGAGTGATGCATCCGGTGAGCTGAACCGGATTTCCGATGATATGGGTGCAGGGGCTGATACCTCTGTTGCCCGGGTTAACTCTGTGGCCTCGGCTGCGGAGCAGATGAGTATGAACATGGATTCTGTGGCAGCAGCCATGGAAGAGGCTGCCACCAATGTAAAGACTGTTTCCGAAGGCACAAAGGAGATGCAGACCAGCCTTGACCAGGTGGCGGATAACTCCGGCAAGACACGGGATATCACTGTCAAAGCAGTGGACCGGGCCAGACTGACTTCGGAGCGGGTACAGAAACTGGGACAGGCTGCTGAAGAGATCGACAAGGTCACCGATACCATCACCCGCATATCTTCCCAGACCAATCTGCTGGCATTGAATGCCACCATTGAGGCTGCTCGGGCAGGTGAAGCTGGCAAGGGATTTGCTGTTGTGGCAAATGAAATCAAGGACCTGGCAAATCAGACAGCCGGCGCTACCGAAGAGATTGCCGACAACATCCGGGAAATCAAGGAACAGATCCAGGGAGCAGTGACCGAAATCCAGGATATTTCCACAATTATCAATGATATTAATCAATTTGTGGGAGAAAACGCCCAGGCCATTGCATCCCAGTCCGATACCACCCGTGCCATGACGGAAAATATCGGCCAGGTATCAGCAGGTATCCAGGAGGTCAATGAAAATGTGGCCCAGAGTTCCCAGGTTGCGGGGCAGGTCGCATCAGAGATTTCCGATGTGCTGTCTGCGGCTGAAAAGATCCGGTCTTTGTCAGACAATGTGAAACAAAAGGCCGGCACCCTTGATCAGGTCGTTTCCCGGTTGCGCACCATGACGGAACGGTTCAAATTGTAGCAGCCACACCAGGGCAGATTTTGATCAGGCCAGGCATGACAATATTTCTGCCGTTGTGCTTGGCTTTGTAAAGCATGGTATCGGCATCTTCAATGAGCCGGGCCATATCCATGCCAGGGGTCAGTTCCGATACACCGAAGCTTGCGGTGACCTGAAGGGTTGTTGTATCATCGCAGCAGATTTTTGCTGCAGCTATTCTTGCTCTGAGGCGATCTGCCAGTTCCATGGCTTTGTGTCTGCCGGTTTCAGGCAGAATGGCAATAAATTCTTCTCCACCGTACCGGGCAAGAATATCTCCCTGCCGCATATTGTCTTTGACCAGAAACGCAATCTTTTTGAGAATCAGATCCCCTGCCTGGTGGCCGTGGGTATCGTTGATCTGTTTGAAATGGTCCAGATCAAACATGAACAGGGACAAATTGTTTTTATGCCGGGTTGCAGACGCCATATGACGGCAGAGCTGGGTTTCAAATTCCCGCCGGTTATAGCACCCGGTCAGCGGATCTATGGCAGCGGCATTCCTGAGGTTTTCCATTTTCAGCTGTTTGGACAAGGCTGTTGCACATCCCTGGAGAATCAGGGTCACCACTTCATCATGAAATGCATATACCGGTTTTTCGGGAAGCATATACAGTCGGGCATAACAATTTTCTTCGGTTAGTTCATAATAGACCAGATTATCCATTTCAACGGTTTTCTGTAGGCTGTCCTGTCCAGGGTTACTGTTCAGATAGGTAAGCTCTGCCGGATTTTCAAGATGGAAATCCTGTAAAATGATATGTTCAAAAGCGGTTTTGTACATTTCAGGATCCAGCCAGACATCGACCCCTGCCTCTTTTTTCACCACAAAGGCGAACAACCGGTAATTGAGAATATCTTTGAGACAGACAGACAGTTCATTGATGATGTCGGTTGAAGAGGTTTTCCTGTTCAAGGCAACAATATGCCGGCTCAATCTTGCATGGTCCGCCTGCCGGGCCGCTTCCTTGAAAGCCACTGAAAACAATGCCAGAAACCTGCGGGAGAATTTTCTAATTGTCTGGTTCATGCTGATTCCTTATTCCAAATAATGCATTTGAAACATAAAGAATAAGCAATCTGTGTGCCAGACAGCTGATTATGTATATTTATACAATAATTACAATAAGTTGTTGTATCTAACCATAATGCAGCAGATACCTGTCACAGGGAAAAATCTGCCGGATGCGTCAAAAATCTTTGTCATGGATTTGACGGCTGTAAATCACCTTTGAGGCCGATCTTTTCTGCCGCAGGCTGCATGCCGGCAATGACCTCGGTGATCAGATCGGATAATTCCATGTCCAGCATGGCCGCCCCTTTTTTGATCACCTCCCGGTCCACACCTGCTGCAAAGGCCTTGTCCTTGAACTTTTTTTTCACAGATTTTGTTTTTATGTCCAGAATGCTTTTGGAAGGTCTTACCAGGGCGGCACTGGCCACCAGACCGGTGAGCTCGTCAATGGCATACAAGGTTTTTTCCAGAGGGGTTTTCGGTTCAACATCGGTACAGATGCCCCACCCATGGCTGATGACCGCTCGGATATAGTCTTCCGGCCAGTCGTGCGCTTTGAACAGTTCAACGCATTTGTGGCAGTGTTCTTCTGGAAACTGCTCATAATCCAGGTCATGAACCAGACCGATGACCCGCCATTTTTCTTCATCTTCCCCGAATTTTTTTGAAAAATGGGCCATGACCGCTTCCACGGCCAGGGCATGGCGGATAAGGCCTGGTTTCTGATTGTATTTTTGTAAAAGGGAAAACGCATCGTTTCTGGTGGGGATAAAATCTGTCATGGCAATTCCTTAACCTGTTGTATCAATGGTGAATGGTTTATAATTTCCGGCTCACGAAAATGACCCGGCACTGCTTTAAAAACAGGTGCCGTTCAGTTGCTTTTTCCACCTGCTTGGCATCGGCTGTGCTGATGACGATGGCGGTATTGTCCTTTCCTGCTGTCCGCAACCCTTTGAGCACCAGAGGATGGCTGCCCACCCGCGGGTCTTCCAGGGCATTGTTCATGGAACACAGGTATTTGCACACCCCGTGCTGAACGGCAAATTCCCGGCTGATGAACAGGGAAGAGTAAATAAAATCCCCCTGCTCGCTGACAATGACCGGGTATAGAACCGGTTCAAAGGCCAGTTCCCTGATATCCAGGATCAGCCCGGTATACGGAATCTTCCCTGGTTCAATCTGGTCATTGGAGCGGATTTCCGGATTGATTTTGGGTATCTGCCGGATTTCATCCGGCAGAACCAGCTGGAGGAACCCGCCGAAAATTCGGGTCTGGATAGCCAGTTCCACATCCAGGGCCGAGGTGTAATACTGGCGGATAATGGCTGCATCCCTGGCTGTTTTTTCAATACCCGCCATAATCGGATCATTTTGGGCCGCATAGATTCCCACCTTTAGATCATTGTGTATCCGGATCTGTTTGAGCATCTCTATGAGCCGTCGGTTGGCATCGGCCCGGGCTGATCCGGGATCGGGTTCATGTATGCTGTCCCTGGTAACCCGGGGGGGGGCCGTGCCCACAGCGGTCACCGTGCCGGTGCTCCAGTTGATGGTTCCATGGGCCAGGGGCGTGATGCAGTCCTGGGTTTCAGAAGATTGCATGCTGAACAGATCACCCGGCAGGCACAAAGCCCCAAAACAGATCCAGCCAATCAGGCTGGCCAGGTGAAATTTGCGGGCAGATCTCATCACGCAGATCCCAGATACCGTTTCTGGATGAACGCTGCCACGGATGCCACATCCTCCAGGCCGAAAACAGGAACCGGCGGGGCAAAGGTCGAATCAGTGACAAAGGCGATCAGGTCCGGGCTGTCCAGACACAACGGGTGTGCATGGGGGCCGTCTGCCCGGAAGACCTCGATCTTGGGCAGGGGCTGGCGCTTGAATCCTTCAGCCAGGATCAGGTCCATATCAGATAAATAAAATTGCATTTTTTCTATATCGGAACGCAGGTCATCTTTGATCATGGCAATTTTTGTGTCCGTAACCACCAGGGTGGCGGATGCGCCGGCGTTTTTATGGCGCCAGCTGTCTTTTCCCTTGTTGTCCAGTTCAAATCCGTCATGGGTGTGCTTGACCGATCCGATCCGATACCCTTTGCCGGTGAGTTCAGCGATCAGTTTTTCAAGAAAGGTGGTTTTTCCGGAATTGGATTTTCCGGCTATGGAGATGATCGAAGGGGCCATTAAAGTAATTCTTTGCTGCTATGGGTTAATTTTGCATAAAATAGTGCCCATGGTCCGGAAAGTCAAGGCCGAGGTAATTGCATGCAGGGCCATCGGATGTAACCACATTCCGCTTAGCTGCTTGATACCCGCAGGGGGCTTGGTCAATATATCTGAACCCTGATTTGCATGAGATTGTCCCGGCATATTTTACCAGGCTCTCTCCGGCTCTGACGGTCCGTTCACAGGACACCACCAGAGGCTCCTTATAGCGTGCACGCTACTATAGCAAATATCCAGCAACGGACTTTTGTGCTTGCAATGTAGAAAAAGAGATAGTATGTATCTTTTTTCATTTATTGGCAGAAAAAATATGTTTTGGTGCAGAAAAACAGGGTTGAATTGATGGAAAATAAGAAAAACATCGCCCTTATCGGCATGCCGGCCGTGGGCAAAAGCACGGTGGGGGTGCTGCTGGCCAAAAAGATCGGGTTTGATTTCATGGATACCGATATTGTCATCCAGGCAAAAGAGCAAAAAACCCTTGCCCAGATCATTGCCTGTCACGGCATGGAGCGGTTTCTGGAAATCGAAAAGCAGCATCTTATGGAAATTAACTGCAAAAGTCATGTGATTGCCACCGGCGGTAGTGTCATATATAAAGCTGAGGCCATGCGCTATCTGGCAGAAACCTGTGTAAAGGTCTATCTGTCCGTTGATCTGGATGTCCTTAAAACCCGGCTGTCTGATGTCATTACCCGGGGGGTGGCCATTGCACCGGGAAAAAGTATTGATGACCTTTTTGTGGAAAGAACACCCCTGTATGCAGCCTGGGCAGATTTGACCATCCACTGCAGCAGGATGGCTTCCGAGCAGGTGGCATCAGCGGTGGTTCAGGCCCTGCCTGATCTCAGCGGATGACCACTTTTTTCACCGTTTTTTGGGCTATGGCTTTGAGTTCCTGGATTTCCAGGTCTGAAAAGAACCGGTCTGCCTGTCGGGAAAAATGGGGGTCCAGCATCTGTACATTCTTAGAACATTTCTGGAGCACATATTGTTGTGCCCCCTTGATCCGCCGGCAGATCTTTTCCATGATCTCTTCTGTGATAAACGGCCTGACACAGGTGGTGCGGAACTCATATGCCGGGGCGTTTGCCATGATCACATCCATGCTTTCCTGTATGGCATCCACCCTGAGAGAGGTTTTCATGATGTCAGGATACAGGTTGAAATCGGTTTTGATATCCATGGCCACATAATCCACCAGGGACCGGTCCAGCAGATGTGCCAGCACGCCCGGCCGTGACCCGTTGGAATCCAGTTTGACGGCCAATCCCATATGCTTGATCCGAAGGATAAAATTTATCAGATCCGGCTGCAGGCAGGGTTCTCCCCCGGTGATGACCACCCCGTCCACCAGATTTTTTCTGGATGCAAGAAAGGAAAAGATCTCCTGTGCATCAAGGCTTTTGCTCCCGGTGACAGAACCGGAAGCCAGATCCGGATTGTGGCAGTAGGGGCAAAAAAAATTGCATCCCGTGGTAAAGACAACACAGGCCACTGTTCCTGGAAAATCGATCAGGGAATTTTTCTGAAATCCACCGATGTGCACGGTTTTTATGCCACTTTAAAGGTCTTGCGCATGGCAAACTCGGTCTGTTTGCCGTTGTTCCACTGGCCCACGGGCCGCAGGTATCCCACCACCCTGGAATAGATTTCCGTGTCTGCGTGGCAGGTGTCACACTGCACATGTTCTCCGGCAATATATCCGTGGGCCGGACAGATGGAAAAGGTGGGGGTCAGGGTGAAATAGGGCAGTTTGAATGTGTTGGATACCTTGTTCACCAGCTGTTTGACCACTTCGATGTCGCTGACCTCTTCTCCCAGAAACAGGTGCTGGACCGTGCCGCCGGTATATTTGGTCTGGAGGGGGTCCTGGAGTTCCAGGGCCTCGAAAAGGTCATCCGTGTAATTCACCGGCAGGTGGGTGGAGTTGGTATAAAACGGATCACTGCCCTGCTGATATGCTGCTTCATTGGCACAGATGATATCTGAAAATCTCTTTTTGTCCAGGTTGGCGAACCGGTAGGTGGTGCCTTCTGCCGGGGTGGCTTCCAGGTTGAAGATTTCATCGGTTTGGGCCTGAAGGGCTTCAATTTTTTCGCGTATATGGTCCATGACCCGCACGGCAAATGCCTGGCCCTCGGGTGTGGCAATGCCCTGGTCCATGAAATTGACGCAGGCTTCATTCATGCCCAGAATGCCGATGGTGGAAAAATGGTTGCGCCAGAACACCCCGGTGCTTTCCTTGATTTTTCTCAGATAGAATTTCGAATAGGGATACAGATCCCCATTGGTGAATTTTTCCAGAATTTTGCGCTTGATGCTCAAGGATTCGGCCGCAATCTGGATCAGGTTGTCCAGTCGCTGGAAAAAACCGGTTTCATTTTCGGCCAGATACCCGATTCTGGGTAGGTTCAGGGTGACCACGCCGATGGACCCGGTCAAAGGATTGGCTCCAAACAGGCCTCCGCCCCGTTTGCGCAGCTCCCGGTTGTCCAGGCGCAGGCGACAGCACATGGATCTGGCATCTTCCGGGGACATGTCGGAGTTGACAAAATTGGAAAAATAGGGGATCCCGTATTTGCCGGTCATTTTCCAGACATTTTCCAGGTTGGGGTTGTTCCAGTCAAAGTCCCGGGTGATGTTGTAGGTGGGAATGGGAAAGGTAAACACCCGGCCCTTGGCATCCCCTTCCATCATGACCGCGGCAAAGGCGGCGTTGATCATGTCCATCTCTTCCTGAAAGGCGGCATAGGTGTCTTCTCTGTATTTTCCGCCGATGATGACAGGGGAATTTTTGAGGGTGGCAGGCACGTTCAGATCCATGGTGATATTGGTAAACGGGGTCTGAAAGCCCACCCTTGTGGGAATGTTGATATTAAAGACAAATTCCTGGAGAGCCTGTTTGACCTCTTTGTAGCTGAGGTGGTCCTCTCTGATAAACGGGGCCAGCAGGGTGTCAAAATTGGACATGGCCTGGGCTCCGGCTGCTTCCCCCTGGAGGGTATAAAAAAAGTTGACGATCTGGCCCAAAGCGCTTCTGAAATGTTTGGGCGGAGAAGATTCCACCTTGCCGGCTACGCCTTTGAATCCCTCTAAGAGCAGATCTTGCAGGTCCCATCCCACGCAGTAGACAGACAGCAAACTCAGGTCATGGATATGGATGTCCCCTGCGTAATGGGCTTCCCTGACCGTCGGGGGATAGATTTTGTTGAGCCAGTATTCTGCAGTGATGTCTGAGGATATGTAGTTGTTCAGGCCCTGGAGGGAATAGCTCATGTTGCTGTTTTCCTTTACCTTCCAGTCCATCTGGGAGATATAGGATTCCATGAGGTCCACATTTTCCCGGATGGCGATCTTCCGGATCTGGTTGTGCTGTTCCCGGTAGATGATGTAGGCTTTGGCGGTTTTGTAAAACGGGGAATCCAGCAGTACCCGCTCCACAATATCCTGGATCTCCTCCACCTCCGGCACCGGTCCCAGCTGCAGGTCCCGGGCCAGGGTGAGGACCCTGAGGGTCAGTTTTCTGGCTTCCCTGCCGTTGAATTCACCGGTTGCCTGGCCGGCCTTTTCAATGGCTTTGGTGATTTTGGAAGAATCAAATGCAGATATCCGCCCGTCCCGTTTTTTTATTTGCTCAAACATTGGTCCCACCCCTTGAAATCAGATTGAAAAAAGCATATCGTGCAGTTTGTTACCCCGGACCCCGGATGGGTGTACGTGGTGTATATATGGCAAGTTAGCCAATATATTGTTGTTTGTCAACATAAAAATACCATATATAGTGGTATTGTCACATTTAACACAAAAAGAAAACATACCCCCTATGCACCTGGACCAGAACCCTTTTTTCAGAAGGACCATCACCCCCTGGTATGATACCAATCCTGCCTGCTGGATAGTGATGGGATTTCTGTTCCTGGTATTTGCATTTGCCCTGGCAGGTATCTCTGTGGTATCTGCAGACCCGGCTCTGGAAGAGTATGCCTGGTTTCCGGGCATGCTGGCTTTTCTGGCCCTTTTTTTAACAATAAAAATATTTTTCCGGATGCGGAGGCGATTCAGAAATGACTGATCAGGCAGTTTTTTCAGACGTGATCAAAACCTCGAGCAGGTGGTGCACAATTTTGGCAGTGACCCCCCAGATCACCACATCTTCAAAGGGGTAGGTCAGTTCCATGACATTGGGGCGCTGCCCGGCATATCCTTTTTCCCGGTGCAGTGCCAGCAGATGGGCCACAGGAATCTGAAAAACCCGGCTGATTTCCGCTGCATCAGACCGTATGGTTTCTTGCTGGTTCCAGATCCCGGCAAATGCCTGGATATCTTTGTTGTTGATGGTCTGAAAATGACCGATGGAGCCTAAAACCGTCACGTTTTCCGGGTGGATGCACAGCTCTTCTTGTAATTCCCGCAAAGCGGTTGCCAAAGGCCCCGCATCCGTCTTGTCCACATGCCCGCCGGGAAATGCCATCTGGTTGCGCCAGGGATACCCTGCCACATCAGCTTTCTGTATGAACAACAGGTCCGTGCACTTTGCACGGCATAAAAACAGGGCAATGACAGCAGTGGATTCAAACCGCTCCGGATCAGGGGGCGGCGGGTGCACAGCCCGGTCTAAGGCAGACCGGATCTGGTATATGCATCCATTGGTATGGGCCAGCATCTTTTCCATGATCAGCAACGATACCAGGGAAAACGCCTGTATGTCAAACCCTGGTGCAACTGGATATTTGCCATAAGTGCATCAGTTATTCAATCGTTCCATGGAGAATTCTGGTCAAAGCCCGCCCCTGGCTGTGTGCTGTGCCCGGCCCGAGATCCTGCGTGGGCCTGTTCCCATCAGCACAACCATACAGCGCACCATCTCCTGGGGTTGAAAGCCAGACATTCCAGCATATCCCGCCAGGCCCCCTCCGGCTCTGACGGTCTTGTCACAGCACACAGCCAGGGGCTCCCTGTCAAGGTCCTTGTGATACACAATCCATTATGGCAAATATCCAGTGGTGCAATTTGAAACTTGACATTCTTGTTTTTGCCACAATTATTAGAAAAAATTATTGTAACGTGATGCAAACATAACATACTGAAACAGGAGTGACCATGGGAGAGAAAAGAACACGCAAATTTAAAACCGAAGTCCAGCAGTTGCTGCGCCTGATCATCAATTCTTTGTATTCCAACAAGGAGATCTTTGTGCGCGAACTCATATCCAATGCATCTGATGCCATTGACAAGGCCAGGTTCAAAGAACAGACAGAACCGGAACTGTTCAGCGAGGATAACGATTATAAAATCCGCCTGGCAGTGGATCCGGAAAAAAAGACCTTTACTGTTACAGACAACGGCATCGGCATGACCTTTGATGAGGTCAATGAGAACATCGGTACCATTGCCAAGTCAGGTACTGCAGCATTCATGGAAGCACTGGAAAAATCCAAAAACGAAACCAGCCTGACCCCGGAGCTCATCGGCCAGTTTGGTGTGGGGTTCTATTCCGCCTTTATCGTGGCAGACAAAATATGCCTGGAAACCCGGGCTGCCGGTGCTGAAAAAGGAGTCCGGTGGGAGTCTGACGGCCAGGGAACCTATACGGTCCAGGAGATAGAAAAAAAAGACCGGGGCACCACCATCACCTTGTTTCTGAAACAAGAAGAGGAAGGGGACCAGGATTTCACCGATGAGTACACGATCCAGCATATTGTGAAAAAACATTCCGATTTTGTGACTTATCCCGTGGTCATGAACATGGAAAAAAGCGAACCCATCCCGGAAAATGAGATCATCAAGGACAAGGATGGCAAGCCCATCGGTGATACCTTCAGAAAAGTGCGAAAAGATGAGACCCTCAATTCCATGAAAGCCATCTGGGCAAAGCCCAAAGAAGAGGTTACACAAGAGGAACATGAGGAATTCTACAAGCATATCAGCCACAACTGGGACAACCCCCTGGAAATAATCCACAAAAAATTTGAAGGGGTTACAGAATATGATGTGCTGATGTACATCCCCTCCAAGGCCCCGTTCGACCTGTTCCGGCCCGAGCGCAAACACGGCATGCAGCTCTACTGCAAACGGGTCTTTATCATGGATGACTGCAAGGAGCTTTTGCCCGATTACCTCGGCTTTGTCCAGGGGGTTGTGGATGCCCCGGACCTGAACCTGAACGTGAGCCGTGAAATTCTCCAGGAAGACCGGCTGGTGCGTAACATCAAAAAGAACCTGGTCAAAAAAATCTTTTCCACTTTAGAAGAGATGGACAAGGAAAAATATGAAGAGTTTTACAATGAGTTCGGCCAGGCCATGAAGGCCGGAATCCCCACGGATTTTGCCAACAAGGAGCGCATTGCCGCCCTGCTCCGGTACAAAACCACCAAATCCGGGGACAAGTATGTGACCCTGGATGAATATATTGCTAACATGCAAGAGGACCAGAAGGAGATCTTTTATCTCACCGGTGAGAACCTCACCTCACTGATGAACTCCCCGCTGCTGGAATCTTTGAAAGCCAGGGATTATGAAGTGCTGCTCATGGTGGATCCCATTGATGAGTGGGTGACCCAGTCTTTGACGGAATACAAGGAGAAAAAACTCAAGAGCGCGGAAAAAGGCGATCTGGACGTGGAAAAGGTGGATGATGAAAAGAAAAACCAGTATTCCGCCCTGCTGTCCTTTCTCAAGGGGAAACTGGAAGACCGGGTCAAGGATGTGGTGGTATCCAACCGGCTCAAGGATTCCATCTCTTGCCTGTCCGGAGATGACTGGGGCATGAGTGCCTATATGGAAAAGATTCTCAAGGCATCCGGCCAGAAAACCCCGGAGCAGAAACGGGTCATGGAGGTGAATGTCAACCACCCGGTCATGGAGAAAATCAAGGAAATCTTTGAAACAGATACCACAAACCCTGTTCTCACCGATTACTCTGATCTGCTGTTTGACATTGCCGTTATCAGTGAAGGGGGCAAGCTGGACAACCCGTCCCGGTTCTCCAAGCTTATGGGGGATCTTATGGCCAAGGCCATATGATAGTATATGTTGAAACCCTGGGGTGTTCCCGGAATCAGGTGGACAGCGAAATCATGCTGGGAAAGCTTGCTGCCGCCGGGCACACCCCGACCCGTGATCCGGCCTGTGCCGAAGCCATTTTAGTGAATACCTGCAGTTTTATATCTGCAGCTGCTGACGAGGCCGTGGACACCATCCTGGAGATGGCACGGTATAAAAAGCAGGGGGCCTGCCGCCGCCTGATCGTTACCGGGTGCCTGGCCCAGCGGTACAAGGATGACCCGGATCTGACCGGAACCCTGCCGGAAGTGGACGCTTTTGTGGGCACTGGTGCCTGTGAACAGATTGTTGATGTAATAGAAAATAAGACGTCCAATCCCTTGACCCTGTTTCCTGATCCTGATACACGCGGTTTCCAGAATTTTTCGGTTGACCGGGCCCTGACCGGTGATCCATTTGTCTTTGTCAAGGTGTCGGAAGGGTGCAACCGGCTTTGCACCTATTGTATAATCCCCACCCTGCGGGGCAGACAGCGCTCCAGGCCCATGAAAGAGATCTGTATGGAAGCCCTGTCCCTGGTAAGCAAAGGGGTGAAAGAAATTATTCTGACAGCGGAAAATACCACGGATTACGGCCAGGATCTCAAAGATGGTACCGGTTTCCATAAGGTTCTGGAAAATCTTTCCCGCCAGGTGGCGGAGGTGAATCCCGATGTCTGGATACGGTTTTTATACACCCATCCGAAATCCCTTACCCAGAAGATTGTTCATACGGTGAAGCAGAACAGCAATATCTGTTCCTATTATGATGTGCCCATCCAGCATGCAGACACAACCATGCTCCGGCGTATGGGACGTCCCTGTACGCAAAAAGACCTGGCGGATCTGTTTGCCATGATCAGAGAGACAGACCCGGATGCAGCATTGCGCACCACGGTGATCACCGGGTTTCCCGGGGAAACAGATGCCATGTTCACCACCCTGCTGGATTTTATCCAAAAGGTGAAATTTGATCATCTGGGAGTGTTCACCTATTCTGATGCATCAGACCTTGCCTCCCATGCATTGCAGAACCATGTGCCGCAGGATGTGGCACAATTGCGCCATGACGCCCTGATGGCAGCCCAGGAAAAGATATCAGAACTGATCAACCAGAAACATGTGGGCAGGATCTATCCTGTGCTGGTGGAGGAAAATCCGGAACCCGGCCTGTTCATCGGCAGGACCATGTTCCAGGCCCCTGAGGTGGACGGGGTCACTTTTATTTATTCAAAAGGGCTTGCCACAGGCACTTTTGTTCAGGTAAAGATAACAGATGCATTTGCCTATGACATTGCGGGAGAGGTTGCAGGAGGACGGATTGCGAATCGTCCCTCTGCAACGGCAACGGCATATGAAAATGAGATTGCCGGGAAGAGGGCATGAATAAGGATTTAAAGACACAGATTGTCGATCTGGTCTCACCGGATCTGGAAAAGGTGGAACAGGCCCTGGAGGAAAATTTATCCCCACACCTGGCCCTGGTAAAACAGATCGCCTCCCATCTTCTGTTCAGCGGGGGCAAGCGGCTGCGGCCCCTTTTGTTTATTCATGCTGCGCGCATGTGCGGATACAAAGGCAAAGATGAGATTTTGCTTTCCACCATTTTTGAATTTCTGCATGCTGCCACGCTTTTGCATGATGATGTGGTGGACGGGGCTGATATGCGCCGGGGCAGGCCTGCTGCCCATACCTGCTGGCCAGCCCCCCAGGTGGTGCTCACAGGGGATTTTCTGCTGGCCCGGGCCCTGGATATTGCTGCTGGAACCAAAGAACCCCGGGTAATTTCCGTGATTGCACAGATTACCCAGGAGATGTCCCAGGGAGAGATCGACCAGCTGGCCCAAAAAGGCAGAAAAGATGTGACCGAAGACCAGTACCTGGATATCATTGAACGAAAAACAGCGGTCCTCATCCAGGGTGCCTGCCAGTGCGGGGCTATTCTGGCAAAGGTGTCCAGACAAAAAGAAAATGCCTTGAAATCCTTTGGGTTTCATCTGGGGATGGCCTTTCAGATGGCGGATGACCTGCTGGATTATACGGCAACTGCAGAACAGCTGGGAAAAAATCCCGGGGCTGACATGCGGGAGGGCAAGTTGACCCTGCCTTTGATTTACAGCCTGGCAAAAGCAGACCCTGAAGACAAAAAATGGCTGGAAAACATGATGGCAGATCCTGATGTTGGTCCGGACCAATTCAAAAAACTGCAAAAAAAACTTGGGGCCTTGAACGCCATTGCCTATACCCGGGCAAAAGCCCGGACCCATGTGGACAAGGCCAAAAAAAATCTTGAAATATTTGATGCTGGATTGTCAAAATCGGTGTTAGCATTAATCGCAGATTATGCTGTTCACAGAAAGGTATGACCATGAAAACAAAAAAACAGGCCCTTATTTGGGCGGGGATATCTATTTTCATAATACTGCTGGTACAGAACAGCAGTTTTGCAGCCCAGAAAACCGGGTTACTTACCACGGTGACCACGGGGGACCGGGAAATTGACAATGAAGATATTCCCGTTGCCAGACAGGCTGCTGTGTCAGGTGCTCTGGAGCGGGCGGTTGTGAATGCCTTTGCCAAACTAGTTTCTCCCGAGGTTCTTGCCGCACACCTGGATTTTTTATATGGCCGGATTTTGCCTGCTGCCCAGGATTATGTGGTTACCTACCGGGTTCTGGGAGAAATCAACCACAAGAACACCTATCTGGTGGGGGTGGAGTCCAAAATAAACCTGGTTCAGCTGGAACAGATTCTCACCGAGGCCAGGATCCTCAATGCGGGCACGGATATGCCCACAATTTTGCTTCTCATTGCAGAGCAGGGTCCAAAAGATTTGCTGCCCAGATACTGGTGGGGTAATAATCCAGAGCCCTATATATCCTATGCAGAAACCAGGATCATGGATACACTGCTGGACAAGCGGTTTAATGTTGCCGGCATGGAAAAGGAAAAGTCGGACCCCAGATTGTATGACATCCGGTTTCCATCAATTTATGATGCAGATGCTGCCATGGATCTGGCAGAAAAAGTGAATGCCGATGTGGTCGTGGTGGGACGGGCCAGTGCTGCTGAATCCACCAACCGCATGGGGGATGAGAAAATTTTTGATGCCGCCATAACGCTTACCGCCTATGATGTGGGTTCCGGCCAGCAGGTGGTGACCTGTGAAAACACCGCAGCCGCTAAAAGTGATCCAGACCAGGAGGGCGCCGTCCAGGCCATTGAAAAAGCCGCAGACCTGGCTGCCCTGGAACTGGCAGAAAAACTGGACCGCTACTGGAGCGGGCATTTGAGAAAAGAAAGCAGTTTTTATGTTGAAATTACAGGCAATGGATTTCTTCCCCGGTTTCTTGCCCTGAAAAAGCGGCTGGCCGAGATAGCGGAAATTCAAAACATGCAGCCAAAGGAGATGGGATCTGACAGAGCTGTCATGGAACTGGTCTATAAGGGAAGCCCGTCTCATTTTGTCGACAGTATCATGCTCAAGGCCTTTGAAGGATTCGGTATTGAAATCGCCGAAGTTACAGACAATCTGGTAACGATACGGTTTATTGACGGAGACAGGTTCTTTAAAACAGATGATGATCCCTCTTCCGCCGGCGAAAATCCTGAAAAAACCATGGAATAAATGGTGGTTTTTCTTGACATAAAGCCATGGTTCTGATAAATGACCAGACTACGTAAAGGCGCGTAACTCAGTTGGTAGAGTGCTACCTCGACACGGTAGAAGTCAGCGGTTCAAGTCCGCTCGTGCCTACCAGATAAATCAAAGGGGGCCAGGAAAATATCCTGACCCCTTGTTGATTTTAATTCCAGTTTGCTTTTTAGATCCATCAAGAAGATGCTAAACAGTTTCATCAAAAAGCTAATGGCTAACAGCTAAAAGCTAAGAGCTAACCGCACAGGTCGAAAAAATTCAGGTGCGGCATTCCAGCCCCTGAAAGACCGGAATGCCGCAGGAGAGACTAGTACATGAGGTTGGGCAAATACATAATTATGCCGGGGAACAGGATGAGGATAAATACACCGATGATCACGGCGATAAGAAAAGGAAAAATACCCTTGAATATTTTTTCCAGTGGTACTTCCTGATTCAGAACATTTTTTGCCACCCCATAGACCACATACACATTGATGCCCACCGGCGGGGTAATAACCCCCATTTCCGTCACCATGACGATGATGATCCCGAACCAGATGGGATCATACCCCAGTTCCATGACCACAGGAAAAAAAATCGGCACGGTCAGGGTGACGAAGGCCAGGGCATCCATGAAACAGCCGCCGAAAAAATAGATGAGAAGGATCACACCCAGAACCAGTACCGGCGACATTTCCAGGCCGGAAACCCATCCGGCAATTTCAAAAGGAATACGGGTGACTGCCAGAAATTTGCCGAAAATAACGGCCCCGGCAATGAGGACAAGTACCATGCAGGATGTCCGTAGGGTTTCCATAAGGGATTTGACAAACCCTTTCCAGGTAATCTGCCGCCGTACCAAAGCAATGAGCAGCATACCAAAGGCCCCGATGGCGGCCGCTTCCGTGGGGGTGAACAACCCGATGAATATCCCGCCGATGACCAGTGTAAAGACAATCAGTGTCTCAGTCAGGCCCAGGAGAGCTCTTAATTTTTCAGTCCAGGAGAAGGATTCTCCTCTTGGACCCTGATCCGGTGAAATGCGGCAGCGGATGTAAATGCAGATAATAAACAGCAGGGTTACAAGCAGGGCCGGAAAGATACCAGCTACAAACAAAGCGCCGATGGATTGTTCGGTAAGAATGCCGTAGATGATGAGGACCACCGACGGGGGCATGATCATGCCGATACCGCCGCCTGAAGCGACTGATCCGGTGGCCAGTTCGTCATTGTAGTTGTACCGCTTCATTTCGGGCAGCCCCACGGTTGCCATCGTGGCGGCTGTGGCCGGGCTGGAACCGCAGACAGCGCCAAAAGCAGTGCAGGCGGTAACCGTTGCCATGGCAAGGCCGCCACGGATGCCGCCTAAAAACTTGTAGCCTGCGTCATAAAGCCGTTTGCTGATTCCTGAGTTGAATCCCAGCTGTCCCATGAGAATGAACAACGGGATGGTGGTCAGATCATATGAATTAAAGGTTTCATAAATATTTCTTGATAAAAGAACCAAACCGGCATTGGTGTTTATCACAATGGAGAACCCGACAAATCCAACGGTGGCCATGACAAAGGCCACAGGCATACGTGTCAGGAATAAAAGAAGCATGATGAGGATACCGATAATGCCAATAAATGTCGGGTTCATTTTGTATTCAACTCTCTTAATTGCTTGATATCGTGAAAAATTGTTTCCAGAATGGTTACAGTGAAGATCAGCAGACCAAACGCAAGCAGATAAACAATATAATAGATGGGAAATTCCAGGTTCATGGAAACCTCGCCTGTTTTATATATATCTTCTGCATAGAGAAACATCTGCCAGGTTATCAGACAAAACAGGATAAAGGTGAGGGTCCGGGTGAAAATGTCAATCCAGGTCTGTGTTTTGTCAGGCAACAGCCGCACCAGAATTTCCACCCCAACATGGCCATCCATTTTATAGGTGTAGGGAAGGGCTGCAGCCACCACGATGGTGGCTAAAAACCCCACCAGTTCGACGGAACCGAAAACCGGAGACTTGAAAAATCGCCCGATAACATCCACCACCGTAAGCAGCATCATGCTGGTGAGGGCAATGGCACCGATCAATTTCAGAACATCGGAAAATTTGTTCAGGGCCTGGAAAAAAATACGCATAATCAATCCTGTTTAAAATAATGGGTTGCCGGGGTAACAGGTGGCCTGCGTTAAGTAACCGGCCACCTGTTTTTGATACGACAGGCTATAAGTTGGCTTTTATGTAATCAACAACTGCTTTTCCATCAATGTCTTTTTCAGCGACAGTTTTAATATACTCATCAACCACGCTTTCAGCTTGCTTAGCCCATTTTATTGCTTCCGCATCGGATTGTGAGATAACTTCTCCACCCTTGGATTTGAAAAATTCGAGGCCTTCTTCGTCAGATTCATCCCATGCCTGGCCATGTTTGAGGGCAAATTCCGCATTTATTTCTTTTATGGTTTTCTGCTGGTCTGCACTCAGATTGTTCCATTTGCTTTTGTTCATGAATACGGCAAATGTGGTGGTGTAAGCGGTTGAAAAGTTTTCGGTCATGTAATCCACCACTTCCCCTACTTTCCAGCCTTTATTGGTTTCCATGGGGTGCATGGATCCGTCCACAACCCCTTTTTGCAGCATCTGATAGGTTTCTCCCATGGATTTTCCCACGGGAGATGCGCCCAGAGCAGCGACAAGTCTTCCACTGGTGCCGGTACTTCTGATTTTCAGGCCCTTGAGATCATCCAGGTTATGAACTGCTTTGTCCCGGGTATGGAGCAGTCCCGGACCATGGGCATGGAGGAACATAAGTTCCGTGTCTTTGAACTCTTCGGGATCAAAATTTTCCAATACACCGTTGGCAATGTTGGTGGCCTGAACACCGGATGAATATCCCATGGGCAGGTCAATGGCTGCGGCAACAGGAAAGCGTCCCCTGGAATAGGCTAAAACCGTCATGCCGATATCGGCAATGCCCTGGACAACGCCGTCATAGGTCTGGGGGGCTTGGGTCAAAGTACTGGCAGGAAAATAATTGATGGAAATTTCGCCGTTGGTGCGCTTTTGAACTTCTTTTATCCACTGTTCAGCCAGCTGGCTCTGGATATGAGTGGGGGGAAAGAAATTGGAATAGGTGAGCGTTGTCTTTGCAGCCGCATTCATGGTAAAGAATGCAGAAAAACAAAAAACCAATAGTGCCGGAATCGTAAACCTTTTCATCGTGTTGACCTCCTGAAAATCGGGTTCTGTAAAAAAGAAAAACCAAAAAAAATTATTCGAAAAGCAGCCACCTCCTTTCGGTCTTGATATTTAGTGTTACAATGTAACTATAATTAAGCTGTATTCTGCCACTATATTTAAACATGTCAAACCCTGTCAAGTAAAAAATCAGATTTGAAACAGAAAAACACCGAATAATTGGTTGATAGATCAACTATGAGCGATGCGCATGCTCTGTCTTCTGACTGACGGTTTTTCACTTTCACTTAACTGATGTCATCCCCTTTGGAAACCGTGTGACCGATCTGGATTCCGCATTTCACGGATCGGTTGTAAAGTACCGCCAAGGGTGTCTGGCCATTATGTCCCGCGATTTGCCTGTATGCAATTACCTTGAAAAAAACCTTGACATAGCTGTATTGTATCTATAAAGTATCTAATAAATAGCTTATTTTGTGATCTGTCAGGAGAAGCATGCAAATAAAAAATAAATGCCCGTTCCAGGCGGGTTGCCGGACACAGATTTTTCCTTGACATGTAGTTACAATGTAGCGTAGTTATGGTTACATTGTGTGCTGAACGCCGATATTAATAAGGTGAACCATTATGCAGCGCAAACTGTTTTTTGGATTAACCGCATGTCAGGTATTTACGGGAATATAAAGAGGGGTAAATCATGAGGTACGCAGAAACAGGCTTTAATTTAGAGGTTGATCTTACCCGGGGGAATATTGAAAAAAAAGCAACAGACCCCAGGGAAACCGAACTCTATTTAGGGGGGCTGGGAACAAATGCCAAGATTTTATGGGATCGGGTGGGACCGGAAGTAACTCCTTTTTCTCCGGAAAATCTGCTTATTTTCAGTGCCGGCCTGCTCTGCGGCACCCCGGCCACCGGCTGCAACCGGACCATTGTGTCCACCATCTCTCCCCAGACGGAACTGATGGCTTTTTCCATGATGGGGGGATTCTTTGCCCCGGAACTCAAATATGCCGGGTATGACAAAGTGGTGCTGCGGGGCAAGTCTGAAAAACTGGTGTATCTGTGGATCCACAACGATACCGTGGAGATCCGGGATGCTTCCCACCTGGCAGGCAAAGGGGCCGTTGAAACAGCGGAACAGATCCGGCAGGAGCTGGATCAGCCCAAGGCACAGGTTGCCGCCATCGGCCTTGCCGGGGAAAACCGGGTGTATTATGCTTCTGTGGAGCAGGGCCGGTCTTCTGCCAGCCGGGGCGGCATTGGTGCGGTCATGGGAGACAAACGGGTCAAGGCCATTGCCGTGCGGGGCACCAAGGACATCAATTTGGCCAAACCCGAGGAGTTCCTCACCCTGTGTAACGAGGTGCTGGCTTACATCAAACACCGGGAAGACAACCCCATCAAGGGCGTGATGCCCATTCTGGCCGGTTTGGGATCTCCCCAGGAAATGAAGGTGCATGATGAAAAATGGCATACGGAAAATTTCATGTGGGGCAACTCCCGGACCCGGCGCAAAGGCTTCTGGAATGATGACATTGCAAAACAGTGGACCGATACCCTGGAAGGTGCCAGGACAAGGCTGATCTCCTGCTTCAACTGCCCCATGAAATGCGGGGCCACCATCTCCATGCCGGGCCTGCCCACCTATATGATGAAATGCTTTACCAAGCTGACCTATACCATGGCTGCCTATTCTGATCTGGATTTTGGCTTACGGATCGCCCAGAAGGCTACGGAATACGGGCTGGACGGATTTTCCGCCCCCCAGGTCATGGCCTTTGCCCTGGAGCTGCTGGAAGCCGGCATTTTAAGCAAAGATGATTTTCCCGGCCTGCCTGAGGGCAATGAGGACCGGTTCTATTATCTGCTGGATATGATTGTGAAAAGAGAGGGCATCGGTGATGTCCTGGCCAAGGGAACCTACTGGGCGGCACAGGAAATCGGCAACGGGGCTGAAGCATACGCCCACAACACCATTAAAAAACATGAGCAGCTGCCTTTGAAACTGTCCATGCTCAATCCCATCTATTTTCTGATGTATTCCATCGGTGAAAAGATCAACATCACCCAGATTGAAGGCCAGTTTCCCCAGGCCCCCTTTCCCAAGAAAGAGCACAGAGAAAAATTCTGCGAAGACTGGGTCCAGGTGCCCCATGAAAAATTCAAGCAGTATTTTATCGACTGGGAATTGCGGGGGGAAAACTCCATTCCCTACTACCCCACTGTGGACATGACCTGTGATATCGTGGAGTGGCAGGAGATGATGCACTATATTGATGATGCCTTAGGCCAGTGTGCCGGACTGTCCTCATTTCCCCTCAAACCCCCTTATCACATCCACAACTATCCCAAATTCATCTCTGCCGGTGCCGGTATCGAGATGGACGAAGAAAAACTCACCCAGGCAGCCAAGCGGTACCGGACCCTGGTTCGGGCTGTGAATATCCGGCGGGGCATGCGGAGAAAAGATGAAAAACCGCCTGAGGATCATTGGAAAAAGCGGTTTCCCGAATTGGAAGAAAAACTGCTGGACGCTTATTACAAGCTCAAGGGCTGGAATGAAGAGGGCATCCCCACAAAAGAAGCCCTGGAAAAAATGGACCTGGGCTATGTGGCTGATGATTTTATCCAGCGGGGGATTTTAACGGATGAAGAAACAGCAGATGCGCAAAAAGAAACACAGACACAATAGTGTGGAGGGCAAAAACAGTGGCCAGTAAAGAAAAAACAAAAAAAACCATAAAAACCATCAAGATTGACGTGGATAAATGCAATGGCTGCCGGGCATGTGAGGTGATCTGCTCTTCTTTCCACGCATCTCCCAAATACAGCTCCAACAATCCGGCAAGATCCAGAATCCGGATTATCAGAGAACCTTTGCGTGACATTTATGTGCCGGTGTATGCCGGAGAATATACCATGGCGGAATGCGCGGGCCGGGACAAATATACCATTGACGGCAAGCAATATGACGAGTGCTCCTTCTGCCGGGCCTCCTGCCCTTCCAGGGAAGAATTCAAGGAGCCGGATTCCGGGCTGCCGCTGAAATGTGACATGTGCGAAGGGGAAGATGAGCCGCTGTGCGTTAAGTGGTGCCTGGTGGATGCCCTGACCCTGGAGGAAAGAGAAGAAGAGGTGGAAGAACAGGAGGAGATGGAGGACCTGGAAATCGGACTGGAATCTCTGGCAGATAAATACGGCATGCAGACCATCATGGATACCCTTGCCCGCATGTCCACAGATGACAAAAGCAAATAAAAAGGACACACCATGGAGACCATCGCGCCTTTTATAGAGGTAATCGACGAGATCAGAGAAGCCGGCGGAGATCCGTATCAATTGTGCTTCCAGTGCGGATTGTGCGATGCGGTCTGTCCCTGGAACCAGGTCCGGCAGTTCAGCATGCGCAAACTCGTTCGGGATGCAGCATTCGGCCTGACGGAAATAGAGGGCGAAGATATCTGGCGCTGCACCACCTGCGGCACCTGCCCGGATCAGTGCCCAAGAGGGCTGGGCCAGATCCAGGTGAGCCAGGCCCTGCGCCGGGTGGCCACGGAATACGAGGTGTTCCCCGCATCGGTGAAATCCGCCAGATCGGCCCGTGCCAGCATCATCTCCGAGGGCAACCCCCTTCAGGGGGAACGCGCCGGCCGGGGGGACTGGGCTGACGGCCTGTCAGTCAAACCCTTTGAACCGGACATGGAGATCCTGTATTTTGTGGGATGCTATTTTTCCTATGACCCGCGGATGAAAAAGGTGGCACAGGCAACCGCCAATATCCTGAACACGGCAGGGGTGAATTTCGGGATTCTGGGAGAAAATGAGAGCTGCTGCGGGGAGAGCATCCGCAAGATCGGCAGTGAACAAGTGTTCATTGATCTGGCCAAAACCAACATCAAGAACTTTATCGACCACGGAGTGAAAAAGATCCTTGTGTCTTCTCCTCACTGCTACCACACTTTCAAGAACGAGTACCCGGAGTTCATGGTGCACTTTGAGGTGATCCACATGTCCGAATTTCTGCTGGAGCTGATCAACACCGGCCGGTTGACCCTGAACAAAAAAATGGATCAGACCGTGACCTATCACGATCCCTGCTACCTGGGCCGTCACAACCAGATCTATGAACCGCCCAGGCAGCTGCTGGACAAAGTGGCCGGTCTCACATTAAAAGAGATGAGCGCCAACAGGAAAAGCAGCTTGTGCTGCGGCGGCGGCGGCGGCCGGATCTGGATGGATACGCCCCAGGCGGAGCGGTTCTCCGATATCCGTCTCAAACAGGCAAAAGATATCGGAGCCAAGGTGCTGGTGACATCGTGCCCCTACTGCATCACCAACTTTGAGGAAAGCCGCCTGAACCTGGAATATGAAGAGATACTGGATATAAAAGATATTACGGAAATCATCAATGACGCGCTGTAGAAAGGGATTGATAATCGGTCTTTTTCAAAAACACGTCATGATGACATCATGAGGAGATAAAAAGTGGGAAACGACATACTGCCAATGGAACATATGCAATTGTTTTCTGACAGCCTTAAGGACAGAAATTTTGGAGATGTAATGGTTGTGGGCGGAGGGGTCAGCGGGATCCAGGCCTCTCTGGATCTTGCCACAGCCGGATTCAAGGTATTTCTGGTGGAAAAAGGTCCCAGCATCGGCGGGCATATGTCCCAGCTGGACAAGACCTTCCCCACCAATGACTGCTCCATGTGAATACTGTCCCCCAAACTGGTCGAGGTCGGCCGGCATCCAAACATAGAAGTACTCACATTCTCGGAAGTGGAAACCATAGAGGGACAGAAAGGGGATTTTCAGGTCAGCGTGAAAACCCGCCCCAGATACATCATAGAAGACAAGTGCACCGGCTGCACCACCTGCATGGAATACTGCCCGGTGGAATACCCGGATGCGTTCAACCAGGGGATTTCCACCAACAAGGCGGTGCATGTGTATTTTTCCCAGGCCATTCCCCTGGTGGCCTATATCGATGATTCCTGCCTGTATCTTTCGGAAAAAAAATGCGATATCTGCCGCGGGGTGTGCAAGACCGGGGCAATTGATTTCCGCCAGACACCCACCCGCACACAGATCAATGTGGGGGCGGTTATCCTGTCATCGGGCATAACCCCTTTTGATCCGTCTGCAAAAGAGGAATACGGGTATTCCCAATATGACAACGTTGTCACCAGCATGGATTACGAGCGGCTGTTGTCCTCCACAGGCCCCTATGACGGCAAAGTGCTCAGGGCAAGCGACAAACAAAATCCCCAAAATGTTGCCTGGATCCAGTGTGTGGGCTCCCGTCGGGTGACCGAAGGGGACAACTCCTATTGTTCCGGGGTCTGCTGCACCTATACCCAGAAACAGCTGATACTGACCAAAGAACATGATATGGATGCAAAATGTACGGTGTTCCACAATGATATCCGGTCTTTCGGCAAGGATTTTGAGCGGTATTTTCAGCGGGCGGAAGCATTGCCCGACACCCGGTTCATCAGAAGCTATGCATCCATTGCCGGTGAAAATCCGGAAACAAAAAACATCCGGGTCAGATATGCTACGGCAGATGATGGGGTAAAAGAAGAAGAGTTCGACATGGTGGTGCTCTCTGTGGGGCTGAACCCGCCCAAAGCCTATAAAGAGATTGCACAAAAATTCAATATTGACATCAATGCCCACGGGTTCTGCGATATTGATTCATCCAATCCGGTCCAGACCAGCCGGCCCGGTATCTTTGTTTCCGGTGCCTTTCAGGGCCCCACAGATATTCCTGAAGCGGTTTTCACGGCCAGCGGTGCTGGGTCCAGAACCGGTGAGATGCTCAATTTCCGCCGGGGAAAACTTTCCCGGGAACGGGTGTATCCGGAAGAACGGGATGTGTCGGCAGAAGAACCCAGGATCGGGGTGTTTGTGTGTCACTGCGGGGCCAATATTTCCAGTGTGGTGAATGTGCCTTCCACCGTGGAATACGCAAAAACCCTGCCCCATGTGGTATATGCAACCGAACAGATTTTTTCCTGTGCCACCAATTCGGCAAGGGAGATCACAGACCTGGCCGTGGAAAAGGGGTTGAACCGGGTGGTGATTGCCGCCTGTTCCCCCAGGACCCTGGAGCCGTTGTTCAGGGATACCCTGCGGGAAGCCGGCTTGAACCAGTATTACCTGGATATGGCCAATATCAGAGAGCACTGCTCCTGGGTCCATGCCAGGCAGAAAGAGGAAGCCACCCAAAAGGCCCAGGATATCATGCGCATGTCAGTGGCACGGGCAGCCCACCTGGAACCCTTAAAGGAGTTCGACCTGCCCGTGAACAAGACCGCCCTGGTTGTCGGGGGCGGCATTGCCGGCATGACCTGTGCCCTGTCCATAGCCGCCCAGGGGCATGAAGTGGAACTGGTGGAAAAAAGCAAAGATTTGGGAGGCATGGTCAGGCGGATCCATTCCACCCTGGAAGGCCTGGATGTCCAGACCTATCTGGATGACCTGATTGCCAGAGTATACAAAAATCCCCGCATCCATGTGTCCCATGAGGCAAAAATTACGGATGTGGCAGGGTATCTAGGCAATTTCACCACCACGGTGGAAACCGAAGGCCGTACCAAAACCATCAAGCACGGGGCATCGGTTCTGGCCATCGGTGCGGATATGTATAAACCCGCCGAATACCTGTATGGAGAAAATGATGCCGTGTTCACCCACCTGGAGATCGGAGAACAGATCGCCCAAGGCAATGAGGCTGTTGTCAATGCCGAAAGCCTGGTGATGATCCAGTGTGTGGGGTCCCGCAATGAAGATTTCAACTACTGTTCCCGGGTGTGCTGCGGCCATGCCGTGAAAAATGCGTTGAAGCTCAAAGAAAAGAATCCTGATATGCGCATCTATATCCTGTTCCGGGATATGCGGACCTATGGGTTTAAAGAGGATGCCTATCGAAAGGCCTCGGAACTCGGTGTGCAGTTCATCCGGTATACCCCGGAAGACCCGCCTGAAGTGGAAGCGGTATCAGAGGGCGGATCTGATATGATCCGGGTTACGGTGACCGATTCCATCTTGGGCCAGCGCCTGGAACTGGATGCCGATATCCTGTCCCTGGCAGCAGCGGTAAGGCCCCCGGCATCCATCCAGGAGATTGCCGGCCTGTTCAAGGTGACCCTGAGTCCGGATGATTTTTTCAAAGAAGCCCATGTAAAACTCAAACCAGTGGAGTTTGCCGCAGACGGTGTGTTCCTTTGCGGCACCGCCCATTATCCCAAACATATCCCGGAATCCATCAACCAGGCTTACGGGGCAGCTGGCAGGGTAATCACCCTGCTGTCCCATGACACGGTGGTGGCATCCGGATCGGTGGCAAAGGTGGATGAATATGCATGTGTGTCCTGCGGTGCCTGTATTACCGCCTGCACCTATGATGCCATCGAATTTCATGATACAAAGAAAGGCAAAAAAGCCATCGTCAACCCGATTCTGTGCAAGGGAGACGGGCTGTGCAATGCCAAATGCCCCACCAACGCCATTGTGCTCAAGCATTTTACCAATGAAGCTTTGTGCGGGCAGATAGATGCAGCTGTAACCGCTGAAGATATTATGGAACAGATGGATGCCGTATTGGAAGAAGCATAAATACAAAAATCCCTTTACAAAAAAGGAGATGCAGATATATGAGTGCTGGTCAAGAATTTACGCCGAAACTGCTGGGATTTGTCTGCCACTGGTGAGCATACGGTGCTGCTGACCTGGCTGGAGTTTCCAGACTGCAATATGCAAACGAGATGCGGCTGATCCGGGTGATGTGCTCGGGCAGGGTGGATTTGGAATTTATTCTCAGGGCCTTTGCCAACGGAGAGGACGGGGTGTTCATCGGCGGGTGCAAACTCGATGAATGCAATTACGTCACCCACGGCAATTATGATGCCCTGGCCAACACCTATATGGCCAAAAAGATACTGGCCCATATCGGGCTCAACCCGGACCGGCTCAGAATTGAATTCATGTCCGGTGCGGACGGTAACCTGCTGGCCCGGTATACGGATGAGTTTGCAAAACAGATAAAAGAGATGGGACCTTTGGGAACAAGTGAAGGTATGGACAGAGAAAAAGTGCGGTTCAAACTGGCTGCTGCCAGAAACCTGGTGCCGTTCATGCGCCTGGCGGAACGCGAAAAACTGCGGGTCCCGGTGAAATCAAAACAGGCCTATAATGGGTTTTTTGACAACCCGGACACGGACCGGTTGTTTGACAGTTTGTTTTCAGACAAACTGGCTGTCAGCCAGATTCTTTTGCTGCTGGCGGACAAACCGTTGTCCACCAGTGAAATTTCCCGTCAGCTGGACCTGAACCCGTCCGATGTGTCCCGCCACATGATAACCTCCTCCCGCCACGGCATGGTCATGTATGATACAGCCAGCAACTGCTATTCACTGGCAAGGGCATAAATTACTATTTGCAGGAAAGCATCCTATGGACATTGAAAAAGTAGATCAGATCATTGACAAGCATAATGGGGAGCCCAGCAATCTGCTCCAGATCATGCTGGATATTCAAAGTGAAAACAACTGGCTTTCCAAACAGGCCCTGGCACGGGTCAGTGAGAAACTGTCTGTGCCGTTGACCCGGATACAGCACATCGCCACCTTTTACAAGGCGTTCAGCCTGGTGCCAAAAGGGCGGCACAAGGTCCATATCTGCGTGGGCACGGCTTGCCATGTCCGGGGTGCCACAAGGATTCTGGACACGGTGGAAGATGCCACCGGCATCAAGCCGGGGGAAACGGATCTGGATTTAAAATTCAGCCTGGAGACCGTGAACTGCCTGGGATGCTGTGCCCTTGGCCCTGTCATGGAGGTGGACGGCAAGGTCCATGGAAAAATGTCACCGGTGAAAACAGCACAAGCCTTAAAAACATATGAGTAGGGGAAAACTATGGCGCGGTTAGAAACGCCTGAAGCCCTGGAAAGCTTCAGACAGGAAATATTATCCAGAAGAGATCCTGACAATCCCTGTGTGTCCATCTGTGCCGGTGCCGGGTGTGTGGCATCCGGAGCCGATGAGGTCATCGCTGCATTTCAAAAAGAGATCACGGACCAGGATCTGTCAGCACGTGTCTCCACTAAAGGCACCGGGTGCCCGGGATTCTGTGAGCAGGGGCCCATTGTGGTGATCTATCCCGAAGAGATCTGCTATCTCCAGGTTGCGGCAAAGGATGTGCCTGAAATTGTCGAACAGACCATCAAAAACAAACAGGTGGTGGAACGGCTGTGCTACCAGGATCCTGCAACCGGAGAGCGGGCGGTCAAAGAGTCGGATATCTCCTTTTACAAAGCCCAGCAGCGCACGGTTTTGTGCAACAATATCAAGATAGATTCCAAAAGCATTGATGACTATATCGCTTTGGGCGGGTATGCCGCCCTTGCCAAAGCGTTAGGGCAGATGACCGACCTGGAAGTGTTAGAAGAGGTGAAAAAATCCAATATCCGGGGCCGTGGCGGGGCCGGCTTTCCCGCCGGCAGAAAATGGGAAGGTTCCAGAAATGCGGATGACCCGGTCAAATATGTGATAGTCAATGCAGATGAAGGAGATCCCGGGGCTTTCATGGACCGGGCGCTTCTGGAAGGCAATCCCCATTCCATCCTGGAGGGCCTGATCCTGGGCGGCTATGCTGTCAAAGCCCATGAAGGGTATTTTTATGTGCGCCAGGAATATCCCCTGGCAGTAAAAAATATCCACCTGGCCATTAAGCAGGCCGAAGAATATGGCCTTTTGGGTGAAAACATCCTGGGATCCGGCTTTGACTTCAAGGTGATTGTTCACCAGGGGGCAGGAGCGTTTGTGTGCGGAGAATCCACAGCGCTCATGACCTCCCTGGAAGGCAAGGCAGGGGAACCCAGACCCAAGTATGTCCGGTCCAATGTCAAAGGGTTGTGGGAAAAACCCTCGGTGCTCAACAATGTGGAGACCTGGGCCAATATTCCCCTGATCATCAACAACGGGGCTGACTGGTTCACTTCAGTGGGCACGGACAGCTCCAAGGGTACCAAGATCTTTTCTTTGGTGGGAAAGATCACCAATACCGGACTGGTGGAAGTGCCCATGGGCATGACCCTCAAAGAGATCATCTATGATATCGGCGGCGGTATTCCCAAAAAAAAGAAATTCAAGGCTGTCCAGACCGGCGGACCGTCCGGAGGATGTATTCCGGAACACCTGCTGGATCTGCAGGTGGGATTTGACGAGCTGACCAAGGCCGGCTCCATGATGGGGTCCGGCGGAATGATCGTCTTGGACGAAGACACCTGCATGGTGGATGTGGCAAGGTATTTCATTGCGTTCCTCACCGATGAATCCTGCGGTAAGTGCGTGCCCTGCAGAGAGGGCCTGCGCCAGATGCACCGGATCCTGACCAACATCACACAGGGAAAAGGAAAAAAAGGGGACATCGAACTGCTGGAGGAGTTGTCCGAAACCGCGGTGGAAGCTTCCTTATGCGCCCTGGGCAAAAGTGCGCCCAACCCGTTTTTAAGCACGCTGAAATATTTTCGGGATGAATATGAGGCCCATATTGACCACAAGCGCTGTCCGGCCCTGTCCTGCAAGCAATTGATTTCATTTTACATTGATCCGGACAAGTGCACAGGCTGCGGCACCTGCCGCAAGCAGTGCCCGGTGGACGCCATAGACGGGGACAAAAAACTTATACACATCATTGACCAGGACAAATGTACCCGGTGCGGCACCTGTTTTGAGGTGTGCCCGCCCAAATTTTCTTCCGTGATCAAACTGTCGGGCGAGCCGGTGCCGGACCCTGTGGCCCCGGAAGAGCGAACCATTCGAAAAAAGACAAAAGAGAAAGGTTAGGTCATCATGGGTGATATACAATTTGAGATCGATGGGCAAACCGTGACAGCGGATTCGGGCATGACCGTTCTGGAGGCCGCCCAGAAGGAAGGAATCTATATTCCCACCCTGTGTCACCATGAAAAACTGGAACCGTTCGGCGGATGCCGGCTGTGTATCGTGGAGGTGGAGGACCGGGGTTGGACAAAGTATGTGGTCTCCTGCGTATTTCCGGCGGCAAAGGATATCATTGTCAGAACCCGGTCTGAGAAGGTGGACCGGCTGCGCAAAACCATCATCGAGCTGCTCATGGCCCATGCACCGGATGCACCGGACCTTATGAAACTCGCCAAAGAATACAATGCTGATCCCAACCGGTATGAACGGGACGCATCTTTTTGCATCCATTGCGGCCTGTGTGTGCGGTACTGCGCAGAAGTGGCCGGCAAAAACGCCTTAGGGTTCGTGGACCGGGGAATCAACAAGGAGATCAGCTTTGTGCCGGAAATTGCGGCACAAGTGTGCAATGACTGCAAGGAATGTTTTCCCCTGTGCCCCACTTCCTATCTCCAGGCAGCCTTCGTTTACACCCAGGCCCTGTCATTTCCGGATGCCGTAAAAACGGGACAGTCAGCCGGAAAATAGCCGGCTTTCAATAAGGATATAACCGGGTGGACAATAAAAAAAATACCCAGCACTTTACGGTATTCAAATGCCGGTCAAAATCCTGCGAACCGGTTCCCATGGAATTGATAGGGGAAGAGCCGTTTTTGATCCGCATTGAAGACAAGTCCTATTCCGTTGTCATGCGGACCCCGGGGAATGAAATCCGGCATGCTGCCGGATTCTGCTTAGGCGAAGGTCTGGTGAACACACCCGGGGATATTAAAACCATGGGATATGATGTTAACCTGGACCCCAATGTCATTGATGTCTGGCTCACACCGGAACGGCGGAGCAAAGTGGGCTATCTTCTCAAACGAAAAGGGTTTGTCAGCCAGACCAGCTGCGGTATCTGCGGCAAGGAGATGCTCAGAGACATTCAGTCGGCGGTGCAGCCGGCCCCGGACGGGTTCACCTTTTCCTTGCACCAGGCTTTTGGCTGTATTGCGGCATTGTCAAAAAATCAGAAATTTTACCAGCGCACCCGGGGCTCCCATGCAGCGTTGCTGTTTGGGAAAACAGGTGATATACTGGCCTTTGCAGAAGATGTGGGCCGGCACAACGCTCTGGACAAAGCCATTGGAAAGGCCTTTCTGGATCACACCCTGGACCGGGCCCGGATCCTGGTGCTGTCCTCGCGGATCAGCTATGAACTGGTACAGAAAGCGGCCCGGGCACGTATCCCGGTGATGATATCCAATTCCCGGCCCACAGCCCTGGCTGCCCGGATGGGGGACTCACTGAATATGACCCTGGCTTTTCCTACAGGGAGTGAACAGCTCATGGTGGTGTGCGGGGAAAACCGGATTATCCAGGATAATAACAACATACGGGTGACATCCTGAAAAACAGGACAACCCCGGATATGAGCCAAATATTAAGGAGGAACCATTGAAAATTCTGACAACTGTAAAAAAAGTCGTTGATGTGGAATTGAATATCCACGTGGAAAACGGCGCGATTGTGGAAAAAGGGCTGCAATATGTGATCAATGCCTGGGATGAAAATGCAGTGGAAGCTGCTGTTCAGCTCAAGGAGGCAAACAAGGCGGAAACCACCCTGGTATCTTTGGGCAGCGGAGACAATACCGATATTATCCGCAAATGCTATGCCATGGGCATTGACAATGCGATTCACATCGATGATCCAGCCCTTGCAAAAGCCGATTCCCCCACCTTTGCAAAGGTCTTGCAAAAAGTGTATGAGGCAGGGGATTATGACCTGGTGATCGCCGGCAAACAGGCCCAGGACACGGACGCAGGCCAGGCCGGCATCATGCTGGGTGAGTTTTTGGGCATTCCCTGTGTCAGCAATGTGATCGAGATCAAAGTGACCGATGATACCCACATCCAGGTGTCCCGGCTGGGGGATGCAGGCACGGAAATCGTCGATGTGACCCTGCCTGCCGTGATAACGGTGAGTGACAGCATCAATGAACCCCGGCTGCCGGCCATGCGGGGCATCATGATGGCCAAGAAAAAGAAAATCACTGTCATGGACCTGGCCGGCCTTGGTACCTCTGTTGAAGAGATCGGGGGCACCGCACCCACATCCGGTATTGTGGAGTTCATGCCCACACAAAAACGCAAGGGTGGACAAAAGTTTGAAGGTGATCCGGCCGAGATAACCGCCCAGGTGGTGCAGCTGCTGGTAAATGAGGCAAAGGTTTTATAACCGGACGCGCTGACAATATGGCTGCCGTTTAAAGCGTGGACAAAAATACTTATAACAAATATCATACCCATATCAAATTGTAAGGATAGTGATTATGACAAATATACTTGTAGTTGCAGATATCAAGCAGGGCGACCTTAAGGGAAGCACTGCCGAACTGTTGTCAAAGGCCCGGGCCCTGGGTGCTGCCACCGCTGCTGTGGCCGTGGGCAGCAATGTGGCAGATCTGGCCCCCCAGCTGGCTGCGGCAGGATCAGATACCCAGTATATCGCCGATGACCCGTCTCTGGAGATTTTTTCCGCAGCCCCTTTTGCTGCGGCTGTGGTGGAAGCGGCCAAGGCGTTTTCCGCAGACATGGTCTGGTTCGGCTTTTCCGAAACCGGCAAGGCAGCAGCCCCCAGGGTGGCGGTGCAGCTGGAAGCAGCCTGTGCCACTGAAATCATTGATGTGACCATGGACGGGGATGATCAGCATATCGTGCGGCCGGCCATTGCCAACAAGGTGCTCCAGAAGGTGAAAATCAACGTGCCCAAACTGGTGGCGGTGGTGCGGGCCGGGGCCTTTGAGGCGGACCCGGAAGTGACCGGTACAGAAAACGTGGTCACCCTGGATCCCCCTGAAAAAGACATGGCTGCCGTGGTCAAAGAATTGATCTCGGATGCCTCCGGAGAGATCGATCTGGCTGATGCGGATATTGTGGTGTCTGTGGGACGGGGCGCCAAAGACCAGGCTGGTGTGGATCTGGTAAAAGATCTGGCGGATGACCTGGCCGCCGGATTCGGTTCCTCCCGGGCCATGGTGGATGCCGGGTTGATGGCCCACAACAAGCAGGTGGGCCAGACAGGAAAGATCGTTGCCCCGTCTTTGTATGTGGCTGTGGGCATTTCCGGCGCTATCCAGCATCTGGCAGGCATGAACGGCGCCAAGGTGATTCTGGCGGTGAATAAGGATCCGGAAGCACCGATTTTTAATGTGGCGGATTTTGGGATTGTCGGGGACCTGTTTGATGTGGTACCATTGCTCAAGGAAGAAATTAAAAAAATACGGGCCTGAGCGCCCCAACCCCAAAATTTGTGCATGAGGTAGAGATGAGTCCCCTGTTTATGACGCTTGTACTTGCGGTGGGTCTGGCCATTTTCGGCCGGACCATGTATCAGAGAATCCTTTTGTTGATGGCCCTGGAACCAGCTGACCGGTTCAACCATATCAAAGACCGGCTGAAAAACATGGTGGTCATTGCATTGGGCCAGAAACGCCTGGTGGGGCGGAAAAAAGAGCGGGCATCCGGGATCATGCATGCCCTGATATTTTGGGGATTTTGTGTGCTGCTTATCAGGTCCATCACCCTTTACGGCGAAGGCTATGTCCATGGATTCCAGCTGCCGCTGCTGGGGGAATCCTCCATCCTGGGGTACCTTTACCTGACATTGAAGGATGTCATGGAAGGTATTGTCCTTATCATGGTGATCTATGCCTTTTACCGCCGCATGGTGGTCAAACCGCCCCGGCTCCACAACACCTGGGAAGCCTATCTGGTACTGGGTCTCATCGGGGTATTGATGGTATCGGACCTGCTGTATGACGGGGCCCGTTTCATGCTCATCACCGCCCACGGCAATCCAGGAGACCTGCATTATTTTAATAACCCGACATTCGGTCAGGAATTTCTCTGGACGCCGGTAACGATTGCGGCCGGGAATGTGATATCAGGGTTTTCCCCTGTGGGGCTGGAACGGGTCATGGTGCTGATGTTCTGGGTCCATATCATCACCCAGCTCACCTTTTTGAACCTTCTGCCCCTGGGCAAGCATTTTCATGTCATCACCTCACTGCCCAATGTGTTCCTTAAACACCTGGGCTATCCCCATGAAAAGATCAAGCTGCTGGATCTGGAGGATGAATCGGTATGGGAGGACGAGACTTTAGGTGTCAACCATCTGCACCAGCTCAACTGGAAACAGGGGCTGGATCTTTACACCTGCACCGAGTGCGGCAGGTGCAAAGAGGTGTGTCCCACCTATGTCACGGACAAGCCGCTGAACCTGCATGATTTCAACGACACCCTCAAGGCGGAGCTTTACGCCAATGCCGACAACCTGATCCTTCGGGCCAAACTGGCCAAAACTTTGACCGGAGATGCCGAAGCTGATGCCAAAACCAAGGAAAAGATGGCGGTGTTCAAACCTGAAAAAGCCCTGGTGGGAGAGGTCATCGCTTTGGATACCCTGTGGGCCTGTACCACCTGCCGGGCCTGTGAACAGGTGTGTCCTGTGACCATCGAGCATGTGCCCCGGATCATTGCCCTGCGCCAGGGCCAGACCCTGATGCAGGGAGAATATCCTGAAGAACTCAACACCGCCTTCAAGGGCCTGGAACGTAACGGCAACCCCTGGGGTATCGGGTATGACAAGCGGGCTGACTGGGCTGAGGGCCTGGATGTCAAGCTCATGGCTGACCATCCGGATGCCGAATACCTGCTGTGGGTGGGGTGTGCCGGGTCATTTGATGACAGAACCCAGAAGGTGTCCAAGGCCCTGGTGAAAATTCTCAAGGCAGCAGGGGTGGATTTTGCCATCCTGGGCACCGAGGAAAAATGCACCGGTGATTTTGCCCGCAGGGCCGGTAACGAGATGATGTACCAGATGATGGCCACCGAAAACATCGAGGTGTTGAACAGCTACAAGGTGAAAAAGATCATTGCCGCCTGTCCCCACTGCCTGAACACCCTGAAGCATGACTATCCCCAGATGGGGGGCCACTATGAGGTGATCCACCACACGGATTTCATCAACCAGCTGATTACGGACGGTAAAATCAGGGTGAAAAAATCTTTGGCAGGTGTGCTCACCTACCATGATCCCTGCTACCTGGGCCGGTACAATGAGATCTATGATGCCCCCAGATCCATTCTGGGCGGCCTGTCCAACCAGGGCCTGTCCGAGCTGCCCCGCCACGGAACGGAAAGTTTCTGCTGCGGTGCCGGCGGGGGGCGTATGTGGATGGAGGAAACCATCGGAACCCGCATCAATGTGGAGCGCTCAAAAGAGATCGTGGCTGAAAAAGCGGAAACCGTGGCAGTGGGCTGCCCCTTCTGCCTGACCATGATCGAGGACGGCATGAAGGAACTGGACAAGGATGAACAGGTAAAAACCAGGGATATCGCCGAACTGGTGGCAGAACATCTCGCTTAGAAAGCCGGGACAGTCAGACTAACAGACAAAAAATAAACAAAATACAGAAACACACAGGCAAAACAAAGATGTAATCCCGTCTTTGTTTTGCCTGTATTTGTATCCAGGGAGGTATCCATGCAGTATCATATGCCGTCACGGCTGTATTTCGGACCAGGACAGATCCAGAAGCTTTCAACGGTTATTACGGCAAAAAATCCGGTCCTGGTGACGGACAAGGGCGTGGTCCGGGCCGGGCTTGTGGCACCGGTGCTGGACCAGCTGGGAAAGATCCCGGTATATGACAGCATCGAAGCAAACCCCAAATCCGATACCATCAACAAAATCGCTGCTGAACTGCGGCGGCAAAAGCCGGATCTTGTGATCGGCCTGGGGGGCGGCAGTCCTCTGGATGCGGGAAAAGCCCTGGCCCTGCTGGCCACCAATCCGGGAAATATCCAGGACTATGAAGGCAAAGAAAAATATGCAGTTGATCCCCTGCCGTTTGTGGCCATTCCCACCACCTGCGGTACCGGATCAGAGGTCACCTGGGTATCGGTGATAACCGATGTGGACCGCAAATTCAAGATGAGCATCAAGGGGCCGAAGCTGTATCCGGCTGTATCCATTGTGGATCCGGATCTCATAGCCACTCTGCCTGCACCCATGATCGCGGCCACCGGCCTGGATGCTTTGACCCATGCTGTGGAAGCCTATCTGGCAAAGCCTGCCACCCTGATCACCGATACCCATGCAGTAAAGGCGGTGGGACTGATCCTGGGATCCATTGAAAAGGCCTTTGCCGAGATCCAGAACAATGCCCGGCAAAGAGAAAATCTCATGTACGGTTCCATGGTGGCCGGCCTGGCATTCGGCAATGCCGATGTCACAGGGGTGCACTGCATTTCCGAGTCCATCGGAGCTTTGTATGATATTCCCCATGGGGTGGCCAATGCCATGTTCCTGCCCCATGTTCTGGATTACAACCTGCCGGCCTGCACACAAAAAATGGCAGTCCTGGCCCGGACCACCGGCATTGATGCCGCATCCGATGACCAGGCAGCAAAAATCTTCATTCAGAAAATCAAAGGCCTGTCAAAGGCCCTGGAGATTCCAACGTTCAGCGACCTGCATATCGGATCTGACCAGTTTTCCCTGATTGCCGACATGTCCTGTAAGAACAATTCCAATGCATCCAATCCCAGGGACCTGGATTCTGCCGACTACCGGAACATCCTGGAAGCCGCTCTTGGGGCGTAACCTTCCCGGGAACACACAGCAAAGGAATGGGTATGGATTTTAATCCCTGCATGAAACATCAGCTCATCCGCAAGACTGTGCAGGAATTTGCGGAAAATGAGATCCGGCCTAAAGCCGCGGAAATGGACAAAGGACCGGGATTTCCGGATGATCTCATAAAAAAGATGAAGCCGCTGCACTATTTTGGTCTTCAGACACCGGTCCATCTGGGCGGGGCCGGTCTGGACAGCACCAGCTACGCCATTGTGGTGGAGGAGATCTCCCGGGTATCTGCAGCCTTGGGCCTGTGCATTACAGTGCACAACAGTGTGGGGATTTATCCCATTCTCAGGTTCGGTACCAGAGAACAAAAACAGCAGTTTGTCCCGCCCATGGCGGCAGGTGAGAGTATCGGCGCGTTCTGTCTCACCGAAGCCAATGCAGGTTCTGATGCCGGCGGTGTGGAGACCGTGGCCCGGAAGACAGACCACGGCTTTGTTCTCAACGGCACCAAGATTTTTGTGACCAACGGCGGTATCTGCGGCACCATTCTGGTTTTTGCCGTTTCCGACACCGACCCGGCTCAGTCCTCTGTGTTTATCGTGGAAAACCACACCCCTGGTTTTTCCGTGGGGGAGATTGAAGATCTTTGCGGCATGCGGGCCAACCCGGTGGCATCCCTTTTTTTTGAAGACTGTGCAATTCCGGCGGACCACTGCCTGGGAACCGTTGGCCAGGGATTGAAAATCGGGTTGTCCGCCCTTGATACCGGGCGCATCGGCATCGCAGCACAGGCCCTGGGTATTGCCCGGGCCGCGTTTGATGAAGCCGTGTCCTATGCCAAGGCCCGCCAGCAGTTCAAACAGCCCATCTCCCGGTTTCAGACCATCCAGAACTATCTGGCGGATATGGCGGTCCAGGTCGATGCATCACAGCTTCTGCTCTACCGGGCCGCAGCCGGAAAAGACAGCGGCAGACCGTTTTCTGCCGAAGCTGCCATGGCCAAGCTCCACTGCAGCACCACGGCAAGGATGGTGACGAATCTGGCGGTACAGATCCACGGGGGATACGGCTACAGCAGAGAGTACGACGTGGAGCGGTATTTCAGGGATGCCAAGGTCACTGAAATTTATGAAGGCACCAGTGAAATCCAGCGTATGGTCATTGCCAGGGATATTCTGACCCGGCCCACCTGATAACAAATAAAGGCATTTTGTATGTTACATATCATTGTGTGCATCAAACAGGTCCCCATGGTATCTGAACTGCCCTGGGACCCGAAAACCGGGACCCTGAAACGGGAAACCGCCCAGGGCATGATGGATCCTTCTGCCCGGCGAGCCCTGGAAGCAGCATTGCAGATAAAGGCAGGCATGGGAAGAAACCAGGCCCATATCACCGCAGTTTCCATGGGACCGCCCATGGCCAAAGAAATTTTGTATGAGGCAAAAGCCCTGGGAGCAGACCAGGGGGTTTTGCTCACAGACCCGCGCATGGCAGGGGCCGATACCTGCATGACCGCCTTTATCCTGGGGAAATTTGTCACAGATCACTGTCCGGATGCCGGCCTGATCCTGTGCGGCTCCATGTCCAGTGACAGCGAGACCGCCCAGGTGGGACCCCAGCTGGCCGAAGCGCTGGACATCCCGGCCATCGGATATGCCCGTCGCCTGGAACTGGTCCATGATTGTGTCCGGGTGGAGCGGCATGTGGATGATTTCATGGAATTGATGGAGATGGACCTGCCCGGGCTTGTGACCATTGACCATGCCGGTGAATCTGATCTGTATACCCCCCGGTATGTGGCCCTGGGCGGCGTGGAAGCGGCATTCAACGCCGGTGATATCCGGGTTATGGACGGCACGGCACTGGGGCTCAACAAGGGTTTCAACGCCCTGACATCCTCTCCCACAAAAATTATTGATGTATATTCCCCTGCCACCCGAAAAGAAAATCGGGTGTTGACGGGTGCTGTGAAAAAAATGGTGGACACCCTGTTTGATGATTACGGCAAAATTATTTCCAGTGCCATGGGAAAAGATCTGAAAACCCATGACCACGAAGGGGACGTATGAGTGAGGAAAAACAGATCTGGGTATGGGCGGATTACAGAAATTATTTCCAGAGCCGGGTCACCCTCCAGATTCTTGCCCGGGCCAGCGTTCTGGCAGAAAAAACCAATGCCACAGTGTGTGCCGTGGTGTTCGGGGACAAGGTGGATGCCTATGCCAAAGAATACATTGCCCATGGCGCTCAAAAGGTCTATGTCACAGATAACCCGTTCCTGAAAACCTATAATGTGTCATCATATGCCTTTTTGTTGTCTGCCCTGGTCAGGCAATTCCAGCCGGAAACCCTGCTCATCGGTGCCACCCGGTTCGGCCAGGAGATCGCCCCCAGGGTGGCCAAACAGCTGGATACCGGCCTGACCGCGGACTGTATTGATCTGGACATCGATGAAAAAGGGCAGCTGGTGCAGGTGGCGCCCTCTTTTGGCGGCAACCTCATCGCAAAGATCATTACCCCCCATACCCGGCCCCAGATGGCCACCATCCGTCCCGGCACCTTCCAGGAACTGCCCCATGATGATGAAGCAAAAGGAGAGGTGATCCCCATTCCCCTGCCCGATACCATGCCCTCCCCCCGGGTCCGGTGCCTGAAATCGGAATTGCAGCCGGCCCGGGCCCGGAAAATCGAGACCGCGGATATCGTCATCACCGGGGGCCGGGGCATGGGATCAAAGGGCAAATTCAGAAAGCTGTTTGACCTGGCAGACCTGCTGCATGCAGAGGTGGGTGCCACCCGGCCCGTGGTCTATGCGGACTGGGTCTCTTCCGAAGCCCTGGTGGGACAGGCCGGCAAGCATATCCGGCCAAAGGTGCTGTTTTCTTTCGGTGTCAGCGGGGCTATCCAGCACACGGCCGCCCTGGCCGATGCAAGGTTTATCGTGGCGGTGAACAAAAACCCCAACGCCACCATGATGAAACTGGCGGATGTGGCCATGGTGGCGGATGCCAACCAGGTCTGCTCCGGCATCATCCGGGCGTTGAAGCAGCGGATCAGAGACTGACAACCGCCCTGGCTGTTTGGTACACCTGGTCGATTTTTGAAAATATTTTCTCCCAGGTATAGGGAAATGTTTTGGCACAGGCATAGTCCCAGTCCGGTGCGGCGCAGGTTTGTACTTCATGGATGGTTTGTGCCAGAACCGCTGCCAGGCGGGCCTCCAGATCAGGGATGTCGGCTTCAAACGGGGTGTCGATGGTTTCAAGTGGGGGCAGATCCAGCAATTTTACCATGTCATTGCCCTTATCTGCCAGCAGTTCCTTTACCCCGGGCAGGGCCGTGGTGATCAGCCGGCACCCGCAGGCCAGGGCCTCCATGAGCACCAGGGGCAGGCCCTCATAAAACGAGGGCAGCACAAACACATGCGCCTTTCGCAAGAGATCGCCTAAGTCGTCATGGCCAAGCGGCCCGTGGTAAAGCACTTTTTCTCCCAGATTCCCGGCCAGTTCCAGGCAGCGGTTTTTTTCATAATCACTGCTGCTGCCGGCTATATGCAGCCGGAACGGCAGGTGCCGGATCCGGGCCAGACTATTGAGCAGCCAGGGCACCCCTTTGGCGAAACTGAGCTTGCCGGCATAGACCAGTTCCACCACCCCGTCAAAGGCCTTGGGGGCATGGAAGAAACAGGCATCATTGTATCCGCCGCTCACCACATGGATGCGGTTCGGGTCTGTCCCGATAGTTTTGATGATCTCCTGTTTCTGGCTTTGGCTCAAGGCGATGACATGGTCTATGTTTTTGAGATCATCGGTGAGACCGCTGCCGATTTTTGGGCACAGCACATGCTGGCGCAGGCAGGTGCCATGGCAGGAGCTGACCATGGGAATGCCGAAACTGATGCGTCTGGCAATGGCAGAGACAATCCACAGGTGATGGGTATGAATAATATCGGGCTGGAACCGGTCAATGGCCTGCCGGATTTTTGCTTCAAATGCCTGGTGGTAGTCATCCAGATCATGTTGGCACAATGTGGAAAACACCCGGCTTTCATAGGGCATGACATCGCTCATGCCGGGAATGGGAAAATCCAGGTCTTTTCCGTCAAACCGGACAAAACAGCAATGGGATGCTTCGATCAACCCTTCCGGCAGTCTAAAATCTTTCTGGACCCCGGCCACTAGAAAATTGGCATATCCTTTTTTGCGGCTCTGGAGGATGATCTGCTGGATGAATTTGCCGCTTCCCGTAAAATCAGGGGCCTGGCTGATGATGTGAAGAATTTTCATCTCAATCCAGGTTAAGTCCGGCTTTGCACTGGTTGCACCGGACAACCCCTCTGAAGACCTTGTGTCCGCATTCCGGACAAAAATAGCGGTCTTCTTCATCCTGCATCCATTGTTCAGTACCGATTTCCCGCCGCAAAGGCGTGCACCGCATCATGACCTTCTTTCCCACACCCATGGGAAATTCATCAATAAGCCGGCAGGGAAAATCATTGCATTCATGGCATCCCAAAATCCCTTTTGCCGTGGTGCAGTCCCGGATGTCACACTGCTGACAGTGCATGAACCGGTTGTCTGACAGGCAACCGTCACAAAAGATATCATCTGTGGTAAGATTTTCGCAGTTGGGCAGGGTGCCTTTGCCGGGGATCTTTCCCTTGTAGACCGCCACCAGGCGCTCCTTGAATTTTTCATTGTTTTCTTTGTGGGCGATGCGAATGGCGCAGACACCGCAGTAAAGGCCGCAGGGAGATGCATACTCCGGGTGTGTCATGTCAGACCTCCTGGGAAAAGAATGTGGATCAGGCATACATGTGTGTAATTTAGAGGCAGGGGAAATGAAAGTCAACACCAATCAACTCATCTGGATACTGCAGGTGATCTGCTGGCTGCAAAGGCAAAAAGCAGCAGCCGCCAGAAAGGAGTTCTTCAAACCAATGATAGGAAATATATAAATAATTTCTTGACATGTAGCTGTATTGTATCTAAATAGTATCTATGGAACAGCTGAATATGACCAGGCTGTCCTCGGGATTGTAAACAGGAGTCTGTGACATTATGGCAAATGAAGATGAGAATCAGGAAGGATCTGTATCTGATTACAGGGAAAAAAAGGTGAAGTTTGAGATCTACGGCCGGGAAATGATCGAGAAAACAGTGAACGCAAGCGGCAACAGCGGGCGGGTCTATCTGCCCCCTGACTGGATCGGCACAAAAGTCAAAGTGATTAAATGTTAGCAAAGATCAGCACCTTTTAACAGATCTGTTTTCCGATCTGCATCTGTTTTTTATACCCATAGAAAATACAAAACATGGAGAGGAGAGAAAAATGGCAAATGTTCCTGACACCATTCAGACATGGCAAATGATCCAACCCTTTAAAAAGGACCGAGACACCGGTGATGTAACCCCGGGCAAACTGGAAAAAACACAGATACCGGTACCTGAACTTGCTTCTGGCGATGTCCTGGTGGAAGTGGCGGGCTGTGGTATCTGTCACACCGACCTGGGCTATTATTACTATGGGGTGCCAACCGTCAACAAACCGCCGCTGACCCTGGGCCATGAAATTTCCGGTACGGTTGTGGCTGCGGCTGATGACGTACAGGCATGGATGGGAAAAGAGGTAATCATCCCGGCGGTCATGCCCTGCCGCAAGTGCCATTTGTGCAAGACCGGACGGGGCAACCGGTGCCTGGCCCAGAAAATGCCGGGCAATTCCATGGGTATTTACGGCGGGTTTTCCTCCCATATCCCGGTGCCGGCCATTGACCTGTGTCCGGTGACCAACCGGGGCAGTATCCCGCTGGAAAAACTGGCGGTTGTTGCAGATGCCGCCACCACGCCTTTCCAGGCTGCAAAACGCGCGGATGTGCATGTGGGTGATCATGCCATCGTCATCGGTGTGGGCGGTGTGGGCCAGTACATGGTCCAGATCCTCAAGGCTTTAGGGTGTGCCACCGTCATTGCCGTGGATATCAACCAGGAACGTCTGGACACCATGCTCAAAAACGGGGCGGATTTCACCGTCAATTCCATGGGCAAAACCCCCAAAGAGGTATCTGCTGAAATCAAGGCGTTCAGAAAGGAAAAAGAGCTGCCCGGATTCGGCTGGAAGATCTTTGAAGTGTCCGGCACCAAACCCGGCCAGGAACTGGGGCTGGCCCTGTTGAGTTTTACAGGCAAGATGATGGTGGTGGGATTCGGTCCCCACAAGGTGGAGTATGCCATTTCCCGGCTCATGGCCTTTGATGCGGAACTTATCGGCACCTGGGGATGCCTGCCGGAATATTATCCCTCAGTACTGGGCATGATCACCAGCAAAAAAATCAATTTTGAAGAGTTTGTCCAGACACGTCCCATGAGCACCATTGTGGAAAGCTTTGATGAAGCACATAAAAAGTCACCTGATCAGCGTATCGTACTGGTACCTGATTTTTAATAGTTTATAAGCATTTACAAACAAGGATGAATGTATGAAACTGCAAGGAAAAAAAGCCATTGTCACCGGCGGCAGCCGGGGGATCGGACGCGCCATTGCCCTGCTTTATGCAAAAGAGGGCGCAGATGTACTGGTCAACTACCATTCCAATGACACGGCGGCAAAAGAAACCGTGGCGGAAATTGAAAAACTGGGCAGAAAAGGGGTGGCTGTGGCAGCGGATGTGGCTTCCTATGAGAGTGCCCAGAACATGGTGGAAGAATGTGTCAAACAGCTGGGGGGCGTAGATATCGTGGTGAACAACGCCGGGGTGTCAAAACCGTCCATGCTGCTGAAAATGAAGGAAGAGGACTGGGATGCCATCATTGACATCCACCTCAAGGCCGCCTTCAACACCAGCCAGGCTGCCGGCCGCCACATGAAAGAACAGAATTCGGGCCGGATTATCAATGTGATCTCCACTGCCGGTATTTTCGGTACCATCGGTCAGATCAACTATGCATCTGCCAAGGCCGGCATCATAGGATTTTCCAAATCCGCTTCCCGGGAGCTGGGCCGGTACAATATCACCGTGAACGTCATCTGCCCGGGCATCACCAAAACTGAGATGACCGGCAAGCTGCAGTCCGATGAAAAACTGCGCAAGATATATGAAGGCCGGATCCAGCTGGGACGGTTTGCAGATCCCGAAGAAATCGCCCCTGCTTTCGTGTTTCTGGCCTCAGATGATGCCTCTTATATCACCGGCCAGGTGCTGGGCGTGGACGGCGGCTATATCGGATAATATTGGTGTATTTTTAGAAAACACAGGAATAAACACCGACAATTTAAAAAAATAAGGAGGAACCTATGGCTTTAGAGTGGATGCCCAGAGATAACGAGGCAAAAGACCATTCATTACACAGAAATCCCTATTGGAGCACCGAAGCCCCTGGCGTGATTTTTGAGAAAAAACAATTGACCGATCCAGACGGCAAAAAGGTGGACGGGCTGTATGTGGCATGGATTACCCTGAACAATCCCAAACAGTACAACTCCTATACCACGGACATGGTCAAAGGCGTGATCGCCGGCTTTGAAAATGCCTCTCTGGACAGAAGCGTCATCGCCGTGGTCTTTACCGCAGTGGGTCCTTATGCTTTCTGCACCGGCGGCAATACCAAAGAATATTCAGAATACTATTCCCGGCGCTGTGATGAATACAGCCAGTACATGGAGCTGTTCAACCACATGGTGGACTCCATTTTGAGCTGCCACAAACCTGTGATATGCCGGGTCAACGGCATGCGGGTGGCCGGAGGCCAGGAGATCGGCCTGGCCTGTGACCTTGCCATTTCATCAGACCTTGCCATTTTCGGCCAGGCAGGCCCCAAACACGGGTCTTCTCCGGCCGGCGGGTCATCGGATTTTCTGCCGTGGTTTCTCACCATGGAAGATGCCATGTATAACTGCGTGTCCTGTGAAATGTGGTCCGCTTATAAAATGAAGATGAAAGGCATGATCTCCAAGGTGGTACCGGTATTGAAAATTGACGACAAATGGGTGAGAAACCCCTTGATCGAAACCGACACCTATGTGAAAGATGGTGAAATCGTATACGGTGAATACAAAACAGGGGATGCCCTGGCAGAGGGTAAGGCCCTGGTCAAACAGCACCAGGCCAATGCAGACTTTGAACTGCTGGACAAGGAAGTGGATAAGATAATCTGGAAATTCGCCAATCTGTTCCCGGCTTGTCTGGTGAAATCCATTGAAGATATCCGCCAGAAAAAGAAATTTTTCTGGGATACCATGAAAAACGACCACCGCCACTGGCTCGCCGCCAACATGAGTGGCGAGGCTTTCCTGGGATTCGGCGCCTTCAACACCAAGAAGATCACCGGCCAGGATACCATTGATTTCCTCAAATTCCGCCAGAACGTGGCTGCGGCCCGTGACTGGGATATGGAGATGTTTGCCGAAGTGATGGGCAAACCCAAAGAATAGGCTCATGGGGGTCAGGCTTGCGTTATTGTCGTTATTGATAGCAGTTATAAAAGATTTTTATTTTCCTTTCCAATAACGACAATAACGCAAGCCTGACCCCACCTATAACAGCCGGATATAAACATACCCGCCCCGGCCGTAACCGAACAGATGAAACAGATGCTGGTAATGGGTGGACATCGCCTTGTAGAAGGTATCAAAATCGACCGTATAGGGATGCGGCACAGAGGTGTCTACATCCAGGAGCGTGACCCTGCCTGTGTCCGGATCAAATCCTCCCACCGGCGATATATGGGGAATGTTCAATTCCGGAAGCAGGCTGCCCTGGTCAAAATGGGCGATGATAATGCCGTCTGCCCGGGTTTCAAAAGTTTCAAGCCTGGACAACAGCTCCTGTCGGCAGGCCTTAATTTTGTCGGGTGCCCTTACTGCTTCCACCACTTCCACTGCCTGGTGTGCAATACCAAAGATGTTCAGGCTGGTTTTCACCACCTGTCCCAGTACTGGCAGGGGCAATCCCCGCCGTCCCTGGTATCCGTTTGGCCCCATACGTTCCTTCCAGTGGGCCGTGGTAACCCTGTCCAGCAGATCCTGCTGGGTAAGGGCTGTCCGGGGCAGACGGCCCTGGATCTCTAAAAGCGCGTTCACCACACAGGCCACTGATGCCACTGAGCAGGATGATTCGTGAAACTGCCTTACATGGTGGCGGTACAGACCGGCCTTGACCGGATTTCTCGAAGGCTTTGCCAGTATTTTTTCCCATTGGCCATGCCGGCGGCCAAAGGATCCGGTGGCTGTGATTTTATGGAAAAAATACCGCAGGTATAGCACGCTGCGCATTACATATATTAAACCATTCATGGGCTTTTCTCTATCAGGCCATGGTTCTGCATGAACCAGGCACTTTTTGTAAAATTATGCTGAATCAGTGTTTGTCAATAGATACGGCAGGGCATTTCAGGACAGTCGCATGCAGATGAAATGGCACAAATTTATGACCAAGCCCCCAGGGGGCGGACAACGTATACCCGGGGAAGCCGGTGTTGTTTCCCACCCGAGGTGCAGCTCCAGCAAGCTGAAACAGATTGGGTTTTATGGGATTGTCCTGCCGGATATGTGCTCCGAAAGGGTTTTTTCCGTTGCAATATTCCGGCAGGCCGGGTAATACACGGTACCGGTACCATGAACCGTGCAGCACAATACCGGATATCCGGATATGTACAAAAACAGGAGTAATATGCAGACAGATGACAGCAGGCCGGCACCAGAATGCAGTCCCGCAGCAGGGCACAACCCGGCAGATTCCTTTGACACCGCTGCCTTTGGGGGTGAAGGCTGGTCACCGAGAACCAGGAGCCATGCCCTGGAAATCGGTGATATTTGGGCTGCCTGCGGCATTGACAGCGAATGGCAGCCCCTGAAAAGCGTACTGGTCCACCGGCCCGGCCCGGAACTGGCAGTTTCCCCGGACCAGGTCAATACATGCCAGCTGGCCGCCTCCCTGGACCTGGATAAGGCCCGGGCAGAACATGATGCCATGGTGGACATCTATCAGAAAAACCAGGTGGATGTGCAGGTGATGACACCCGGACCCGCCACCCTGCCGAACCAGTTATATTGTGCAGACCTGGCGGCCATGACCCCCCAGGGGGCCATTCTGGCCAGGCCCGCTTCCACGGTGCGGGCCGGTGAAGAAAGATGGGTTGCAAAAACCCTTGCCGCCCTGGGCGTTCCCATTCTCAAAACCCTCACCGGCAGGGCCACTTTTGAGGGGGCAGACCTCATGTGGCTGGATCCGGATACCGCAGTCATCGGCCGGGGCCTGCGCACCAACCAGGCTGCCATTGACCAGATCACCACCCTGCTTTCGGAAATGGGCATCACCACCCTGGCCTTTGACCTGCCCTTCGGCACCATGCACTTTATGGGTATGCTCAGAATAGTGGACAGGGATCTGGCATTTATCTGGCCCCGCAGAACCCCCCATGGCCTGGTGACAGCCTTGACAGACCGCGGGTTCCAGGTAAAGCACCTGCCCTGTGAAAAAGAAGCTGTATCCGGCATGGCATTTAATTTTGTGGTGCTGGGGCCAAAAAAAATCATGCTGCCGGCCGGGAATCCAGAAACCATTGCCGCTTATGAGGCCGCAGGAATCTGCTGCATCCCGGTGCCGGTAAAAGAGCTGCAGAAAGCCAACGGGGCCGTGGGGTGCATGACCGGTATTCTGCACAGAAAAATGTAAAAAATACCGGTTTTTGCGCTCCCGGACAAAAAAACCAGGGATATATATTGATTTTGTTGCCAACAATTTATATAGATCATGTGACAGATAAAAAGAGCACATACCCGGCTGGGAATTAAAGGCGGTAAAAATACCCTGATGAATATTATATACTGGAGGAACATGATGAAATCATATGCGCGTCTGGCTTGCTGCGTTGCAGTGCTGATGGTAATTTGGGGCCAACATCTGGTACTGGCTGATAAAGATCCGGAACAGCTTATGCTCCCCATGGGTACCATGACCATAGCCGCCCCACCGGATGCTGAACGCGAACCCCAGCTCTCACCGGTTGTGTTTTCCCACTCACTGCATTTTGCATACGCCTGTACAGACTGCCACCATGAATGGGATAAGGCTGGTCCTGTCCAAAGCTGCGCAACCGCCGGGTGCCATGAAAACCTGTGGGCGGCAGCCCCGGGCACAACACCCTTGGGAGAAAAACGGATCAAATCCCTGGCAGGGGCCTACCACCAGGTATGCAGGGACTGCCACCGCCAGGAAGAAAAAAACCAGAAAGCAGCTGGAAGTAAAAGAATATACACCGGACCCATTGCCTGTGAAGGCTGCCATCCCGATCCCCATGCAGAGCCGGTAAATGATCTGGAGATGCTGCCGGTTCCCCTGGGCACCCTGACCATAGAGGCGCCTGAAGGGGTGTATCCCGAGCGGGCAGCAGTTGAATTTCCCCATGGGGCCCATTTTGATTATTCCTGCCAGTTATGCCACCATGAATGGTATGGGGAGGATGAGGTCCAGGGCTGTACAACCGAAGGGTGTCATGACCAGCTGGAACCGGACCCCTCCACCAGGAATATCAAGGATCCGGCCAATGTATACTATTATCTGGCAGCATATCACAACACCTGCCTTCCCTGCCACAGGGACATGCAACAAGAGCGCAGCTCCTTTGAAAAAGCCGGTATCACCAATGCGGATGACCTGCCGGCGGCCGGGCCTGTCAATTGCGTGGAGTGTCATTAGCTGTTAGCTGTTAGCCATTAGCCGTTAGCTGTTAGTAGTCAGCAGGGGAAGATTTGTAATGGTTGACTGGAAGCTGATAACTGAGTACTGACGGCTTTCATAAAAACTTTCCGTGAAGTTATTTGCCGGTTTGGTCTGGGCGCGCCCGGGGGGTGACTGCTAATCTGGTTTCTGCTGGATTTCATGGGCAGTGCCGTCCAGCACCAGAAACAGGCGCTCTTCTTTTTCCACAAGCATCCTGGACAGTTTCATCAACGCCCGCTGACCGAATTTGATGCAGTGCTCAGGGGTCTGCATGTACAGATTGTCGTTGCGTGTGAACAGCCGGGATGGATCCAGGGGGATTGTCTCTGTTGTGTTGAGGACCAGGGTGTCGGTTCCCTTGAGGTCAAAAACAAAAAGGGCTGTGTCTTCATAAGGAAAATACACCTTTTCCTCACACTGGTCCCGTACTTGAAACACATGGTACCCCTGGTCGTCTTTGCGGATGGATTTGTGAAAATATGCGATGATTTTGGGGTGCTCAAATTTTCCATGTTCATTGTGCCAGATGCCGTTTTTATCCAGCCAAAAAACCGCTTTTTCTTTGGGAATGACAATTTGTTTTAAAGGGGATGTCATGGGTGCGACTCCTGTTGTGTTGTAAGATCTATTACCCCAGGTATTATCCCAAAAACAGATGAAGGACAACAGGCAATCACAATTCTTTTCACATACAAAAAAAAAGGGTGGCATGCCTGATCTCCAGCCGGAGCTGCCGGTGGCCGAAGTGCTGCCGCAGCTCATCTGTGCTTTAGGGCACACCGGCCGGGCCATTCTCCAGGCACCGCCCGGTTCCGGCAAAACCACCCGGGTGCCTTTGGCCCTTGTGGACCAGGCATGGCTGGCAGGCAAAAAAATTCTCATGCTTGAACCCCGGCGGCTGGCAGCCCGTGCCTGTGCCCATTTCATGGCCCGATTGATCAAAGAACCTGTGGGACAGACCGTGGGGTACCGGATCCGCATGGAAACAAAAGTCGGTCCTGCCACACGCATTGAAGTGGTCACAGAAGCCATTCTTACCCGGATGCTCCAGACCGACCCTGCCCTGGACGGGGTGGGCCTGGTGATTTTTGATGAATTTCATGAACGCCATATCCACAGTGATCTGGGACTTGCCCTGTGCCTGGAGTCGGCAGAGGTGCTGCGGCCGGACCTGCGGATTCTGGTCATGTCCGCCACCATGGATACCCGGGCACTGGCTGCGCTTTTGGACCCGGTCCAGGTGATTGTCTCCCAGGGGCGGCAGTGGCCGGTTAAGACAGTGTACCTGCCCCCGGATTCCGGCCGGTCCGGACCCGGCCGGTTCGGCCCGGTGCTGGCGGGCTGCGCCGCCGCCATATTGACCGCCTTATCAAAGCATTCCGGTGATATTCTGGTGTTTTTACCCGGCGCAGCGGAGATCCGGCAGACAGTCCGGCTCCTGGCGGGAAAAACCAGCCCCCATGTCCAGGTGTTTGCTTTGTCCGGTCTTCTGTCCTTTGAAAAACAATGGACTGCTCTTGCGCCGTCAAAAAACGGGATGCGCAAGGTGGTCCTGGCCACAGCCATTGCAGAAACCTCCCTGACCATTGAAGGGATAACCATTGTGGTGGATTCGGGATTGATGCGCAAACCCCGGTTTTTTCCGGGCACAGGACTTACCCGTCTGCAGACCCTGCCCGTATCCCGGGCATCCGCAGACCAGCGCCGGGGCAGGGCTGGCCGCACCGGGCCGGGGATGTGCTTTCGCATCTGGTCGGAACATGTGCACAAAGGGCTGGTTCCCTATACCCGGCCGGAAATCCTGGAACAGGACCTTGCCGGGGTTGCCCTGGAACTGGCCCTGTGGGGAGTCCGGAATCCTGAAGATCTCACATGGCTGGATCCGCCGCCCCAAGAGCAGTTTTCCTCCGCCCGGGATCTTTTGTACCTTCTGGGTGCCCTGGATGATCAGGGCAGTATCACCCCCCATGGCCGGTCCGTTGCCGGATCAGGCATACACCCCCGGTTGGCCCATATGATTCTGGAATCCGACCGGCAGGGCAATGGGTTTCTGGCCTGCTGCCTGGCAGTGGTGCTGGAGGAAAAAGATATGATGACCGGCACGTCCCACGACCCGGATATCCGGGTGCGCCTGGAAATGCTGGCTTTAATGTCCCAAAACAGGAAGAAAGCCGGCAGGGCCGGGCAAACCCGGGATCAGGAAGCATACCATGGCCGGCAGGTGCACCAGGATCAGGACATACGCCAAAGTCAGGCAAAAAATATACTCACAAGCGCCCGCCGCTTGGCCAGACGGATGCATATCAAACAGACGAAGCTTGATCCGGAAAAAGCCGGCATCACCCTGGCTCTGGCCTTTCCTGAACGGGTGGCCCGCCGCAGAGGACCCCTGTCTTATCTCATGGCCTCGGGTTCCGGGGCATATTTCAAAGCACCCAATACCGTGGCAGGCCATGACTATATCCTGGCGGCCCACGTGCAGGGACATCCGGAAAATGCGGTGATCTTCCTGGCAGCCCCTGTTTTGCTGCAGGATCTGGAACAGGTGTTTGCAGCCAGGCTGGACACCCGGGATATTGTGGCATGGGATCAGGATAAACAGGTGGTGACCGCCATGACCCAGACCTGGTACAACCGGATTCTCATCAAACAGCATCCCCTGCCGCATCAGGCGCCTGAAGCAGTCCAGGCAGCCATGATTGCCGGCATCCACCGGATGGGGCTGCCATCCCTTCCCTGGACCCGCAAACTGACGCACCTGCGGCACCGGGTAAACTTTCTGCGGGAGCATGCCGGCATCACCAGCCTGCCGGACCTGTCTGACCAGGCTTTGTCGGAAAATCTGCCTGTCTGGCTGGGGCCGTTTCTCACCCATGCCCGGTCTGCCCGGGACCTGAAGCAGGTGGATCTGTCAGGGGCAGTCCTGTCTCTTTTGTCCTGGGAGGACCGGCTGCGGGTGGATGACCTGGCCCCTTCCCACATCACGGTCCCGTCCGGTTCCCGCATCCCTGTGGCATATACGGACGGCCGCACGGTTCTGGCTTCGCCGGTCCTGGCGGTGCGGCTCCAGGAACTGTTCGGCATGACAAAAACCCCTGCCGTGGCCGGCGGACACATTGCCGTGACCCTGCACCTGTTGTCCCCGGCAGGCCGGCCGGTCCAGGTGACCCGGGATTTGGAAAATTTCTGGAAAAATACCTATACAGATGTGAAAAAGAATCTTATGGGCAGATATCCCAGACATTTCTGGCCGGATGATCCCATGTCTGCCATCCCCACCCGCCGGGCCAAACCCAAAAAAACATAATGCACAATACCATAAGGTAAAAGACCATGAATGAGAATCACTTTTCCGGAAAATCTGACCGGGCCAGAGCCCTGCTTGCCGGAATCAGGGATACTGCCATGCAGGATTTATCAGATTGTCTGGACACCCGTGGCCTTTATGTACCGGTTCTGGCAAGTGCCATGGAGCGGTTTGCCGCATCACTTGTCCCGCTGCCCCGTGAAGCTGCCTGCAAAAACGGATGTGCCTGGTGCTGCCGTTTGAGGGTGGGGGTTTCCATTCCCGAGGCCTTGGTGATTTTCCATGAAATCAGATCCCGGGCCACCCCGGAAGGCCTGGGGTTTTTGAAACACCGGATTCTTACAACATCTGTCCAGGGCGACACCCTGGATGAAGCTTTCTGGCGCAGCACCCGCTGTCCCTGTCCTTTTCTGGATATGGAAGGTACATACCACTGCCTGATATACAAAATACGTCCCTTTTCCTGCCGCGCGTTTCATTCCCTGGATGAAGCGGTCTGCCGCAAGGGATACGATCAGGGCATGGAGATCCAGGTGCCTTGTTTTCCCCTATACCGGGCGAGTGTGGACCTGTATTCTTCCGTGCTGATTCAGGTTTCGGCCCAAAAGGGGCTGGCATCTTTTCAGGTGGGATTTATCAGGGCTCTGGAAATTTTGTTTACAGACGATACCGCTCCGGAACGCTGGCTGCAGGGAGAAAATGTGTTCCTCTCTGCAAAACTTGCTGAATTTACAGAAGATTGACGGTATGAAAGATTAGGCTTTAAAAAATATTAATATTCATGCTATGTTAAACGCCTCAAGTTTAAAAGAGATTGTGGCAAACCTGAATTCTAATAAAAAGAATTGGAAAATGGAAAAAGACAAAACACCGGATCCTGGATTTCACTATGTGGGTATCGGCGCTTCAGCTGGGGGGCTGGAAGCTATTGAAGAATTTTTTTCGCATATGGCTGAAGACTGCAATCTGGCCTTTATTGTCATTCAGCATCTGTCCCCGGATTACAAAAGCCTGATGGTGGAGCTGTTGTCCAAGAAGACAAAAATTCCCGTGCAAAGATGTACCGACGGCATGCAGGTGAAGCCCAATAATATTTATATGATTCCCCCCAAAAAAAATCTGTCAATTTTTCACGGCAAACTGGTCTTAAAGGAAAAAGACAATGTCCGCGGGGTGAACCTGCCCATTGACATATTTTTACGATCTCTGGCAGAAGACCAGGCAGACCGGGCCATTGCCATTATTTTATCCGGTACTGGCAGTGACGGCACCCGGGGGGTGCGGGCGGTCAAGGAGCAGGGGGGCATGGTCATGGTCCAGGATGATACCACTGCCAAATTTGACGGCATGCCCAGGGCCGCCATATCAACCGGTGTTGCTGATTTTGTTCTGCCCCCGGAAAAAATGCCGGCACAACTGCTGGCATTTATTGATCATCCCTATGTGGCGGGAAAAGAAAAATCCAGAAATCTGATCAAAGACCAGAAAGGGCTTACCCGGATATTTTCAGAACTGCGGGAACGCACCAAAGTGGATTTTACCTATTACAAGCCATCCACCATCTCCCGGCGTATCGAGCGCAGAATGACCGTCAACCAGATCAATGATCTGGATGATTATGTGCGGTATATACAAAAATATCCGGTGGAGATCATGACCCTTTACAGGGAACTGCTCATTGGGGTCACCAGTTTTTTCAGGGACCCGGCCCCCATGAAGGAGCTTATGGAAGCCTGCCTGCCGCCGTTGATCAGCAATGCAAAAAACCGGGAGATACGGTTCTGGGTCACGGCCTGCTCCACCGGAGAAGAAGCCTATACCCTTGCGATTCTGGCAAAAGAGGTGATGGAAAAAACCGGCGAAAACAAAGATATAAAAATATTTGCCACCGATCTGGACAGGGATGCGGTGATGCAGGCCGGCAACGGGGTGTATCCGGAAAGTATTGCCGCAGATCTGACACCGCGGCTGTTGGGAAAATATTTTTACCGCAAGGGCGATAATTACCAGATTGTCAGAAATATCAGGGAAATGGTTGTGTTTGCCCAGCACAACTTGGTGATGGACCCGCCCTTTACAAAAATTGATCTGATTTCCTGCAGAAACCTGTTGATTTACCTACAGCCGGTTCTTCAGGAAAAAGCCATGCGCATGTTCAACTTTTCTTTGAATCCGGGCGGTATACTGTTTTTAGGCACCAGTGAAACCATCGGCAACATGACCGACTGTTTTGAAACCGTGCACCAGAAATTCAAAATTTACCGGTCCAAAGGCAAGCTTTCCCCGGATCTGCAAATGACAGATACCGTGTCCACACGCGAAAAAAAAGACAAAGGCCCCCAGCCGTTTTCCTTTCCTTACAGAGAGCGCCGCAGGCAGCATCCGGCAGATGCCAACAACCTTATGAACCGGTATGTAAATGCCCTGGAAAATGCATACCTGCCCCTGTCCGCCATCGTGAACCAGCAGATGGAAGTACTGCATATTTTTGGTGAAACCCAGGACTATTTTCAGGTGCCTTCTGGCAGGGTGGTGTATGATATCACAAAAATGGCGGTAAAAGAACTTGCCATTCCCCTGGCCACAGGGATTCAGAAGGTATTCAGGACAAAGCAGCAACTGGTGTATTCCAACGTCAAAATAAAACAGAAAAACGAAACCAGAACCGTGCGGCTGCGCATCCTTCCCCTGCCGGATCAGAAATCCACCGATCCCCTGGTGGCGGTTTTTTTCGAAGAGACCAAAAAGCAGAAAAACACCGAGCAGAGTGGCATTGAAACCTATGATCTTGAGGCGGATGTTCAGCAGAGAATCGCCGACCTTGAGCAGGAACTCCAGTTTTCCAATGAAAATCTCCAGGCGACCATAGAGGAGCTGGAAACATCCAATGAAGAACTCCAGGCGACCAATGAGGAGCTTCTGGCCAGCAATGAAGAGCTGCAGAGCACAAATGAGGAGCTGCAGTCCACCAATGAAGAGCTGATTACGGTCAATTCAGAATACCAGACCAAGATTATCGAGCTGACCCAGATGAGCAATGATGTGGAGAACCTGCTGTCAAGTTCCGGCATCGAGGTGCTGATCCTGGATGAAAACTATGAAATTCGCAAATATTCGCCGGGTATCACCAAAATATTCCATATCCTGGACAAGGACATGGGAAGGCCCATCAACTACCTGTCCCATCATCTTCTTGACTTTGATGCCTTTGAGGCGGTGAAAACCGTCCAGAAAAACAACAAAGGGATTTCTTTTGAAAAAAAGGACCATGACGACCTCACCTATCTGATCCATATTCTGCCCTATCACATCGGGCCTGATACCTATGCCGGGTTCATGTTGACCTTTGTGGATACTACGGAATTGGACCAGACCAGAAAGGATTTGATCCAGACCCGGAAAATATCCAGTGATATTGTGGCCCATATGCCGGCTGGCCTCTTCATTTACACAGTGAATGAGGCCGGTGAACTGATTCTGGACAGTACCAATCCAAAGGCCCAGAAACTGACCGGCATCACCCTTTCCCAATGGCAGGGAAAATCCTTTGACCAGATCTGGCCCAGGGCAAAGGAGCTGGGGATTTATGACAAATTTAAACAGGCCCTGCATACCAAAGAACCCTGCCGCCTGGATGAACTGGAATATGAGGATGATACCCATTCAGGAATCTACCGGGTGGTGGCATTTGCCCTGCCGGAAAACAAGCTGGCCGTCAGCTTTGAAGATATTACAGACCAGCAGAAAATGTGTATCAGGCTGGAACAGGCCCAGCTGAAATACAATACCCTTTTTGAAAGAATGCACCAGGGGGTGGTGTATCAGCGTGCAGATGGCCTCATAATTTCCGCCAATCCTGCGGCCCGGAAGATTCTGGGCCTGACCCTTGACCAGATGAACGGCAGAACCTCCATGGACCCGGACTGGAAAGCCCTGAAACCGGATGGATCAGAACTTCCCGGGCCCCAGCACCCGTCAATGGTTGCCCTTGAAACCGGCAGTCCGGTCAGACAGTTTGTCATGGGGGTGTTTCATCCTCGGCTGCAGGAGCACAGATGGATACAGGTGGATGCCATCCCTGAATTCAATGATGGAGAAGAAAGACCGTTTCAGGTGTTTGCCATGTTTGAAGATATCACCGACACCATATACACGCACCGGGAAACACAGACACAGGACATATGAAAAAAATACACCAGGAACAGGTGAGAATGGCATCAGAAGCATATAAGAAAAAACTGCGGCAAAAGGCTGAAAAGCGGTGTGACAATCCATTGGAAAACCTTGTACATATGAGTGAAAAAGATGTCCGCAACCTGGTTGAAGAACTGCAGATCCACCAGATCGAGCTGGAAATCCAGAACGAAGAGCTCAGACATGTGCAAAAAACGATGGAAGATACCAGAAATCGGTATGTCAGCCTGTTCGACAATGCACCGGTGGGATATGTGATCCTGGACAATGCCGGTATTATCAAACAGATCAATTCCACGTTTGCACGCCTGCTCCAGAACCCGGAGATCCACAAAAAGGGCGTGGCCTTTGCAGATCTTCTGTCCCAAAAAGATGCCGCTGTCTTCAGGGCACGTTTCACGGCATTTTTCAAAAATCCCTCCGGTAAACAGATTGAGGCACACATTACTACAGGAAACGGCAGGATCCGTCATGTGCAGATGGAGGCAGCATCTCACATTGAAAAGCAGGAGAATGACGGCCCGGATAAAGCGGAACTACTTTTAATGATAACCGATGTCACGGAACATAAAAAGATAAAAAAAGCACTTGAAAATGCACTGGAAGCCTCCCGGATCAGGGAACTGGAGATCCAGGGCCTGCTCAAGGGTGCCAGGGCTGTGCTTGAGCAGAAAGCGTTTGCAGAAACAGCAAGAACGGTGTTTGATATCTGTTCAGAACTCATTGGATCAAGTTCCGGGTATGTTGCCCTGTTGTCGGAAGACGGCAGTGAAAACGAGGTGCTTTTTCTTGAGGCCGGCAACCTGCCCTGCAGTGTTGCCCCTGATTTGCCCATGCCCATCAGGGGATTGCGCCAGGTTGCCTATGACACCGGCAAGGCAGTGTTTGACAACGGGTTTATGGACAGCCAGTGGGAACAATACCTGCCCGACGGGCATGTTAGGCTTGAAAATGTTTTGTTTGCACCCCTTGTTCTGGAACAAAAGACAGTAGGGTTGATAGGACTGGCCAACAAGCAAGAAGGGTTTACCCCAAATGATGCCAGGATTGCCCAGGGATTTGCAGAACTGGCAGCCATTGCCCTGCAGAACAGCCTGAATTTTGAAAAGAGAAATACAGCGGAGCAGGCAAATGAGGATCTTATTGAAAAACTGCAAAAGAGTCTGGCCAATGTGAAGCAGCTCAGCGGGCTTTTGCCTATCTGTTCCCACTGCAAAAAAATCAGGGATGACCAGGGGTACTGGAACCAGATCGAAAGCTACCTGGACAAGCATTCTGATGCAAAATTCAGCCATGGCATCTGCCAGGAGTGTCTGAAAAAGCATTATTCTGAGTTTTATCATGGTGATGATGGCAGCAAATAATAGATGATCGTACAGCAGCAACCAGGAAATGATGAAAGATAACAGCGGTATGAATGATGTTTTGATTATCGATGATGATGAACAGGTGTGCAGATTCCTGTCCAAAATTTTTACCGGCATGGGGTATGATGTTTCTTATGAGCTGACCCTGAAACAGGGGTTGTCAAAAATTTTTTCACACAGCGTGGATATCCTTTTTCTGGATGTACACCTGCCCGACGGCAACGGCCTTGAGGCCATCGATACGATCCGGCAGCATCCATCAGCACCGGAGATTATCATTATCACAGGGGATGAAAATGTTGACGGCGCGGAAATCGCCATGAAATCCCGGGCCTGGGATTATATTTCCAAAACCGGTTCTTCCAAGAATTTCAGATTTGCCCTGGAAAGAGCGGTTGAGTACCGCCGGCAGAAACAGGCCAGACATCCCAAAGAACCCCTCAACCGGGAAGGCATCATCGGTGAGAGCCGTGCGATCTCATACTGCCTGGAACAGGTCGCCAAGGCGGCAGATACGGATATTCCGGTGCTGGTAACCGGTGAAACCGGCACCGGAAAAGAGCTTTTTTCCAAAGCCATTCATGCCAGCAGCAAAAGAGCCCTTGCTGAGTTTGTGGTGGTGGATTGTGCTGCCCTGCCCGAGCATCTGGTGGAAAGTACGATTTTCGGCCATACAAAAGGGGCTTTCACCGGTGCGGATATGGAAAAAACAGGGCTGATGAAAATGGCGGACAAAGGCACCCTGTTTCTTGATGAGATAGGGGAGCTTCCCTTTGATGTCCAGAAAAAATTTCTCAGGGCCCTGCAGGAAAAAAAATTCCGGCCCCTGGGGGGAAAAATTGAAGTCAAAAGCGATTTCCGGTTGATCTGTGCCACCCACCGGAATCTGGAGGATATGGTAAAAGAAAAAAAATTCAGGGAAGATCTGTTTTTCAGGATAGTTTCCATGAACATTCACCTGCCCCCGTTAAAAGAGAGGGGAAGGGATGTGGCTGTTCTTGCTTTGCACCATATCAACTGCCAGAACGGTTTTTATCCCAAAAATGTCTGCAACATGTCCCGGGCATTTATTGACGAGCTGCAGATTTACGACTGGCCGGGAAATGTGAGAGAACTTTTCCATACCCTGGATCTGGTGTGTGCTGAAGCAGGGGACGGGGCCACTTTGTTTCCCCACCACCTGCCCGAACATATCCGCGCTTTTAATATCCGGCATAAATTTGCAGCCCGAGGCAATGCCGGCAGTCCTGCAGAAAAATCTCGGACATCCGCAATGGGATCTGGGGAAACCATGCCGGTCCTCAAAGACCATATTGAAAACACAAAAGCTACCTATCTGCAGCATCTGCTGATCCTCACCAGGGGAAACATCAAAGAATCCTGCAGGATATCCGGTCTTTCCAGGGGCCATCTCTACCGTCTCATGCAGCAGTATAACATTAAAACCAATGCAGATTCTTAACACCATCATCCCTATTTTCAGTATGATTTTTCTGGGGTGGCTGGCAGGCAGGCGGGGATTTATTCCCCCGTCATTTGTCGGCCCTGCCAACCGCCTGGTGTTTTATTTTGCCATTCCGGCCATGGTGTTTGCCGCCATTGCCAAAGGATCCCTGAAAACCGATTTCAACCCGGTGCTTCTGGGATGCACCCTTGCCGCTGTTGGGCTGTCTTTTGGAATCACCTGTATCATGGGGCGTATGTTTCATGTGCCCAAACACAGATTCGGCACCTTTGTGCAGAGTGCGGTTCACGGAAACCTGGGATATATCGGCCTGGCCGTGGCCTATTACTACCTGGGCCAGGAGGGCTTTGTCAGCGCCAGCCTGCTCATCGGTTTTATTATGATCCTCCAGAACCTTTTGTCTGTAAGTATTTTGCAGTTTTATAACGACACAGATGCAAGCCGGCACAATGCAGGTAAAATTTTGTCAAAAATCATGGGCAATCCTGTTATCATTTCTGCTGTTGCCGGCATCTGTTTTTCTCTGACCAATGCGGCACTGCCCATGGTCCTTGCACGGACCCTGGATATTATTTCCGGCATGGCCCTGCCCCTTGCCCTGCTGCTCATCGGCGCTACCCTGAATTTTGATTTGCTGAAATCACAATTGGCACCGGTTCTGCCGGCAGCAGGCATCAAACTGGTCCTGGTGCCGGGATTGGGTGTTGTTCTTTATACGGTATGGGGGCTGTCTTCAGAAACATATGTCCCCGGACTGATTCTGCTGGCCTCACCGTCAGCCACCGTCAGTTATGTCATGGCTGTGGAGATGAACGGGGATGTGGATTTTGCCGTCACCGCCATCTCCCTGTGCACGCTGTTGTCCGCTGTTTCCTTTTTTGTCTGGCTGCATATCACGTGACCGGGCAAAGAAGCCTGCAGCAGCCGTGAATGAACCGGTTTAACACACAGCCCTGCCGACAAAAACCTTGAACCTTTATCATCTATCTTTTATAATACAAATTTGTATCTTAAGGAAACGCGCTGCGCGTGGAAGCCGGCCTGTTTGGGCCACTGGGTCTCTGATCTGCCTGCATGGTTTTAAAATTATGGCACAAAGTTGAAAAAAAATATCCTTACAACATCTGCTTGTGTTTCCCTATGACTGAGACCAGAACAGATGCGTTTCCTGTCTGGATCATTGTGGTTCTGGCCCTGGCTTTGCTGGTGCTGGTGGCCGGCGGTGCATGGTATTACAACTGCCAGGCAAAAGCTACCCGGCAGGAGGCCATTGCCCATCTGACAAAGATCGGGCAGGGTCACGCAGAGGCACTTGCCGCCTGGCGCAGAACACAGCTGGAACAGGCGGCTGCCGTCATGCAAATCCCATTTCTGGCACAGGAGGTGATCCGGTTTCTGACAGATCCCCAAGACAGCAACGCCCTTCATCTGCGTACCCGGTTTGCCAGCCTTCCCTCCCGTTACCAGTACACTGAAGTGCTGGTGCTTGACCAGTCAGGGCGCATCCGGCTGGGCAGGACCCGGAACACAGAAACCACCACCATACATACATCCGCCCTGAAACAAGCTTTTCACCAGGGCACACCGGTTTTTGCCCGGATGCATATGGATGACCGGCAGGAAACACCCTGTATCAGTTTTGTTATTCCGGTGTTCGGCCAGAATCCTGACGCAGTTCTTCCGGATTTTCAGCCCCTGGGTGGACTCGTTCTCATTCAGGAAGCTGAACAGGGCCTGTATCCGTTGCTCAGGTCCTGGCCTGCTTCGGCAAAGACCGGAGAAACCCTGCTGGTACGCCGTGATAAAGATACAGTGGTGTTTCTCAACAACCTGGCTGTGTATCCCGGCACAGCTTTGAAACTGGATGTTTCAGTGGCCAAAAAGAATACGCTGGTGGTCATGGCAGCCCTGGGCCGGCAGGGGATTGTCCAGGGAAAAGATTACCGCGGGGTTGATGTGGTGGCTGTGCTTCTGCCTGTTTTGGATTCTCCCTGGTATTTGGTGGCCAAGCAGGATGCGGACCAGGTTTTTGCACAGTGGCAGGCCCGGTCAGGTTTTTTATTGACCCTGTTTGCAGCACTGGCAGGCGGACTTGTGGTCATCGGTTTGCTGGCCTGGCAGGAGCACAAAATGGCACGGTATAAGCGGTTGTACCGAGCAGAAGCCCGGCTGCGCCGGGAGGCGAAACAGACCGGCGCGGCGCTGCAGGAGAGTGAACGCAGCAAATCGGTTCTCATGGCCAACCTGCCCGGCATGGTCTACCGCTGCTGTTACGACCGCTCCTGGACCATGCAGTTTCTTTCCGAAGGCTGTACCGCCCTCACAGGATACAGACCAGAAGACCTGGTGAACAACAGCAAGGTTTCCTATAATGACCTTATTTTACCTGAGGATCGCCAAAAAGTGTATGATATCTGGGACCGGGCTGTGGCCAAAAATATACCGGCAAAGCTTGAATACAGGATCATCACTGCGGACAAACAGCAAAAATGGGTATATGAGCAGGGGGTCCCGGTGTATGACAAAACAGGTGAGGCACAGGCCCTGGAAGGCATCATCATGGATATCACCGACCGCAAACAGGCCGAAGAAGAACGGGAAAAACTTGCTGCCCAGTTTCAGCAGGCCCAGAAAATGGAATCCGTGGGACGGCTGGCAGGGGGGGTGGCCCATGATTACAACAATATGCTCAATGTGATCATCGGGTATGCAGAACTGGCCCTGGGTAAAATTGATCCTGTTAACCCGGTGCACGCTGACCTGGAAAAAATCCATACAGCTGCCACCCGTTCGGCAGATATTACCCGCCAGCTGCTGGCATTTGCCAGAAAGCAGACCATTGATCCCAAAGTGCTGGATTTGAATTGGACAATTGACGGGGGCATGCTCCAGATACTCCACCGGCTCATGGGGGAGAATATTGATCTGTCCTGGCAGCCTGCCGACACCCTGTGGCCCGTGAAAATGGATCCGGTGCAGATCGATCAGATCCTGGCCAATCTGTGCGTGAACGCCAGGGATGCCATAGCGGATGTGGGAAAAATTACCATTGAAACCGGGACAAAAACATTTGACCAGGCATATTGTGATGACCATCCGGGCTTTATTCCCGGTGATTTTGTCATGCTGGCGGTGAGTGACAACGGCTGCGGCATGAACAAAGAAACCCGGGAAAATATGTTTGAGCCTTTTTACACCACCAAAAAAGCAGGAAAAGGTACCGGCCTGGGGCTTGCCACGGTGTACGGCATTGTGAAGCAGAACAACGGCTTTATCAATGTCTACAGTGAACAGGATAAAGGCACCACCATACGGATTTACCTGGCCCGCCACACAGAGCACCAGGAACCGGCACAGCCGGAAAAAAGAAACCCTGTTCCGTCAGGCCATGGCGAGACCGTTCTGGTTGTTGAGGATGAAATTGTCATCCTGGACCTGGCCTGTGCCATGCTGGACCATCTGGGGTACACCGCACTCGCGGCTGCCTCTCCGGAGGAGGCCCTGAACTTGGCACAGGCCCATGCCGGTAAAATCCACCTGATGATTACCGATGTGATCATGCCCGGAATGAACGGCCGGGATCTGGCTGTACAGCTGACACAATTGTACCCGGACCTCAAAGTGTTGTTCATGTCCGGTTACACCGCAAATGTGATCGCTCACCACGGGGTGCTGGATCCTGGCGTGCATTTTATGCAAAAGCCCTTTTCCATGGATGATATTGCCGCAAAGGTGAAGGAGGTGATGGATGATGCATTGTTGTAATACCGGGCAGACGGGTGTAATTATGTATGTGCCGGAAAAAATAAAACATATCTAAATAATGCGAAATTTGATATCCACAACCGTTAAGCCGATTGTAAGAAATATGCAATGACAAAAGAGAACAGGCCGGATGTAATGGTTAAAAATACACAGCAGATAAGAGATTTTGAACAGATAGATGTTTCAGAGGCAAAACTGACAGCCTGGCAGGAAGTTGTCGATAGCATGGCTGATATCATCGGCATTCCGGCCGGTCTTATTATGCGCCTGAATGAACCGGATATTGAAGTGCTTGTGTCAAGCAAAGGAGAGGACAACCCCTACCATACGGGAGACAAAGAAAAGGTCTGGGGATCCGGACTGTATTGTGAGACTGTTCTCAAAAGTCGGGACAAGCTGCTTGTACCCAATGCCCTTGCAGATGAAAACTGGAAAGATAACCCGGATATCAAGTTGCATATGATTTCCTATATGGGCTTTCCCATTCTTTTACCGGATGGCAGTGCGTTTGGTACGATCTGTGTGCTGGATAAACAGGAAAACGCCTATACCGATAAGTATGAAAAACTTCTCCGCAACTTCCGGGACCTGATTCAGGCTGACCTGGAAATTATTTACATGAACAACATGCTGCAGGATGAAAACAAACAGTTAACAGATTATATCTCCGAGATTAAAACCCTCAGGGGTATATTGCCCATCTGCATGCACTGCAAAAAGATCCGTGATGACAAAGGATACTGGAACCAGGTTGAGGCATATATCCAGAAAAATTCAGAGGTCAGTTTCAGTCATGGCATCTGCAAAGAATGTGCTGAAAAATATTATCCTGGTATGAATCTTTAAGTCCCTATTATATGACACCGCAAGACTTTCTTGGGTCGGTCTGACAGGCAGAGAAGTGAAACATTGAAACAACACCGCCAAAATCTTGAATCATTGATAGAAAAAAGAACCCGGCAGCTTGCAAAAAGTGAATACCTGCTGGATAAGACCCAGAAAATGGCAAAAATCGGGGGCTGGGAATGGGATGTGGAAAAGCAGGCCTTGACCTGGACCGCTGAAACCTATCGCATCCATGGGTTTGATCCTGACGATCATGAAAAGTGTTCTCCTGAAACCAGCCTGAAATGTTACGACCCGGCAGACCGACCTGTAATATGGAAAGCTTTCCAGCAGTGTATAAAAGACAAAACCCCCTATGACATGCAGTTTCGTATCACAACATATAAAAACCGCAGGGTATGGATCCGCACCATGGGATGGCCGGTCCTGGAAAGCGGACGTGTCATCAAGGTCATCGGCAATATAATGGATATCTCAGATTACAAACAATTGGAAGAAGAGCATATTGCCTTGGAAAAAAAGCTCCACCATGCCCGGAAAGCGGAAAGCTTAGGCCGCATGGCCGGGGCCATTGCCCACCATTTCAATAACCAGCTCAGTGTGGTCATGGGCAATCTGGAATTGGCCCTGGAAGATTGCCCAATGGAAACGCCATATCGTGACAACCTGGTTGAGGCCATGCAGGCCGCCCACAGATCCGCAGAAATAAGCGGGTTGATGCTGACCTATCTGGGGCAGGACGTCGGCAAGACCCGGGAACTGGATCTTTCCGGTCTCTGTCTAAAGCATCTGTCCATACTGCGCACCTCCCTGCCCAGGGGCATTGTGCTGGAAACAGATTTCATCTCTGTGGGACCGGCCGTGCGTGTCAATGCAGATCAGATGCAGATGGTGCTGCTTCATCTGGTTACCAACGCAGCAGAAGCCATAGGTGACAACACCGGTCGAATCAGGCTTTCCACACGGACAATCCAGTTGTCTGATATTCCCAGAATTGTCACCGCCCCGGTGGACTGGCATCCGGATGCGAACATGTATGCCTGCGTGGAGGTGTCAGATACAGGATCCGGTATTGCGGAACAGGATATGGAAAAATTGTTTGATCCATTTTTCACTACCAAATTCACGGGCAGGGGCCTGGGACTGCCCGTGATACTGGGGCTGGTAAAATCCTGGGAAGGGGCATTCTGTGTGGAGAGTAAAAAAGACCAGGGCAGTTCCTTTCGAATTTTACTGCCGGTCCAGAAAAAGGAGCTTTCATCATGGCCTGATACAGCAATTCATGATCGTTTTGCTGCAAAAGGCGGTACTGTGCTGCTGGTGGATGACCAGGATGCTGTGCGCAAAATCGGTGTGGTAATGCTGCAACGATTAGGCTTCTCCCCCATGTCCGCTGTAAGCGGCCCGGAAGCTGTGGCCTTGTTTCGCATACATCAGGACAGGATCTGCTGCGTGATAACCGATCTTACCATGCCGGATATGGATGGATGGGAAACCCTTGCAGCCCTGCGCAAAATTCAGCCGGATCTGCCGGTGATCCTGGCCAGCGGCCATGACCAGACCCATGCAATGAACCGGGATCATCCGGAAGAATTCCAGGTCTTTTTACACAAACCATACGCATTGATCCAATTAAAAAATGCCCTGCAAAAAGCGTTGCAGAAGGTTTCCTGAAAGGGGGTTATGCCGTTTGCCATGAAAGATATCGCCGTCAAGGTACAGAATGGACTGTAAAGTGTCGATGACGATGATGTTAAGAACCAAACAGAAATTGATAAAAGGAAAGTGAAAATACATGCCGCCCAAACCCAGTTATGCAGATTTAGAAAAAAGGGTTCATGCCCTTGAAAAGATTGCTTCAGAATATGAGACGCTGAAAAAAGAACTGTCCGGTATCAGCACATTCAATGAAGATGTTGTCAAAGCAATGAGCGACGGCCTGGTGCTGACAGATATCCAGGGAACTGTTACTTTTGTGAATCCCGGATTTGTGACAATGCTGGGATACCAACCCGAAGATATCATCGGCCGGTTATGGCTGGATATCGTACCCCCTGACCACTATGACATGGTGCAGGAAGCGGAAAAAAGGCGGGCTGACGGCAAAACTGACCGGTATGAGATGGTTCTGCAGCACAAAAGCGGTGAAAAACTGCCGGTTCTGATTGATGCCAGTCCCCGGTTTGACAAACAGACCGGGGAATTCGTCGGTACGTTAGGGTTTGTGACCGACATCACCCAGCACAAGCATACTGAAACAGCGCTCAAGGAAAATGCCCTGCGGTATCAGCTTTTGTTTGAGCAGTCTCCCATCGGGGTATTTCATTTCGACAATGACGGCATTATAATTGACTGTAATGACAATTTTGTGAACATTATCGGGTCATCCCGAAAAGCGCTGGTGGGCCTGAACATGCTTACCCTGCCGGATAAAAAACTGGTCAGAGAGCTGCAGCAGGCTTTAAAAGGCCATACCGGTTTTTACGAAGGGGTTTACAGCAGCGTTACCGCAGAAAAATCCACCCCGGTGAAAGTATATGTGTCTCCTTTGCTGGATAAAGAGGGCCAATCCTTCGGCTGTGTTGGTATTGTTGAGGACATCACCTACCAGAAACAGGCGGAAGATGCGGTCAGAAAAAATGCAGCCATGCACAGTAAAATGCTTGCCAACATCGGGGATGTGATCGTCATCATAGACAAGGACGGCATCAACCGCTACAAAAGCCCGAACATTGAAAAATGGTTCGGATGGAAACCCCGGGAGGTTGTGGGAGAGGTTACCTGGAAAAATATCCATCCGGATGACCTGTATGCAACCCAGCGGTTTTTTGCTGATATTATTCAAAAACCGGGATCTTCCGGTACCATTGAGTGCCGCTACAGGTGCAGTGACGGGACCTACAAGTGGATAGAGTTCACCGGAAGCAACCTTCTGCATGACCCCGATATCCAGGGTCTTCTGGGCAATTATAAGGATATATCCGACCGGAAAAAAGCGGAAGCGGACAGGGAAAGCCTCCAGACACAGCTGATCCAGGCCCAGAAAATGGAGTCAGTGGGAAGGCTGGCCGGCGGTGTTGCCCATGATTTCAACAACATGCTTACCGTGATTTTGGGCTATGCCCAGGCAGCCATGGACCAGACAGACCCGTTTGGACCGGTGCATCAAAATTTACAAGAGGTGCTCACCGCGGCCCTGCGGTCGGCGGATCTGACCAGGCAGCTGCTCACCTTTGCCAGAAAACAAATCATCGCGCCAAAGGTACTGGACCTGAATGCCACTGTGGAAAGCACACTCAGTATGCTGTGCCGGCTCATCGGCGAGGATATTGACGTGACCTGGCACCCCGGCACATCCCTGGGAGCGGTTAAGGCCGATCCTTCCCAGATCGATCAGATTCTGGTGAACCTGTGTGTCAATGCCAAAGACGCCATTGCGGATGTGGGGAAGATCACCATTGAAACAGGAGCGGCATCCTTTGACCAGGCTTACTGTCATGACCATCCCGGGGTTTTTCCGGGGGAATTTGTGATGCTGGCGGTGAAAGATGATGGGTGCGGCATGGACAGACATGTCCTGGCAAATCTGTTTGAGCCGTTTTTTACCACCAAGGATGTGGGGGAAGGCACGGGCTTAGGGCTTGCCACAGTGTACGGCATTGTCAAGCAGAACAAGGGCTTTCTTACGGTTGACAGCACGCCGGAACAGGGCAGCACGTTCAGGGTGTACCTGCCCCTGCATATGGGGGCCAAAGCTTCCCATGATACGTCACGCCTTCTGCAGGTACCGGAAGCCACAGGACATGAAACCATTCTGGTGGTGGAAGATGAACCCGCAATTTTAAGAATGACCTGTATGATGCTTGAACGCCTGAAATATGATGTGTTGTCAGCAGGTTCTCCAGATGCTGCCTTGTCCCTGGCCGAAAAACACAAAAAAACCATTCACCTGCTTTTGACTGATGTTGTCATGCCGCAAATGAACGGCAGGGACCTGGCAGGAGAGTTGAAAAACCTGCACCCGGATGTCAAGTTTTTGTTCATGTCCGGTTATGCAGCAGATGTCATCTCCCTGCAGAATCTTGGGGACAGGGATGCCGGGTTTATCCAGAAACCGTTTTCCAAAAACGAACTTGCCGATAAAGTGCGCAAGATCCTGGAATCGGGCAGGTGAAAATGATAAACCATGCATAAATTCAGTCAAAAGTCTTCTGTATGGAACCATTGTCTGGCCGGTGCTGTGCGCAAGGTGCTGGATGAAGCCAAAAAATAAAGGATATACTGGAAAATGACGGACAAACTTGTGGATGCATTCACCCGGGCTCTGCTGGATGTGGACAGGCTGGCGGCAAAACAGATTGTGCAAAACCGCGGCCATGATACCTCTCCCGTAAAATTTGCCGAAGATGTGGTGCTGCCGGCCCTTGAACGTATCGGGGCCGGATGGCAGGCAGGAACGCTTGCGTTGTCACAGGTGTACATGGCCGGCAGAATCTGTGAAGACCTCATTGACCAGATTCTGCCGCCGGAAGATCCTGACAGGAAAAACCAGCCCAAAATGGCCATCTGTATTCTCAGCGACCACCACAAACTGGGAAAAATCATGGTCTGTTCCCTTTTGCGGGCCAGCGGGTTTGATCTGGCAGACTACGGGGTGATGGAAGTGGATGACCTGGTGGAACAGGTGCAAAAGGATAACATTGACATATTGCTGATCTCTGTTCTGATGCTGCCCTCTGCTTTGAAAATAAAAACGGTCAAACAAAAGCTTGCTCATCTGGGGTGTGATGTGAAACTCATTGTGGGTGGGGCCCCGTTCCGGTTTGATGACCGGTTATGGAAAACCGTGGGCGCTGATGCCATGTGCAGGGACGCATCAGACGCTGTGTCTGTCATAGAAAATATGATGAAAGGTATGGTATGAACCAAAAATCTGTCACATCAATGCAGCGGGTTCTGACAACCCTTGGACACCGGGAACCGGACCGGGTGCCGGTATTTTTTCTATTCACGCTTCATGGCGCAAAAGAGGTGGGCCTGCCCATCAAAACCTATTTTTCAGACCCTGACAATGTGGTGGAAGGGCAGATGAGATTGCTGGCAAAATACAGACACGACTGTATTTACAGCTTTTTTTATGCGCCTGTGGAAATTGCGGCATTCGGCGGGGAGGTGATCTTTACGGATGACGGTCCCCCCAATTCCGGTGAACCGGTTATCAAAACAACAGGGGACATAAAAAACCTGGCTGTACCGGATGTGAAAAACACCCCATGCCTGGAAATGGTGTTGACGGCAACACAAAGGCTCAAAGAAAGGGTAAAAGATGCCGTACCCATCATCGGTGTTGTCATGTCCCCGTTTTCTCTGCCGGTGATGCAGATGGGGTTTGACAGATATTTTGACCTGATGCTTGAAAAACCGGATCTGTTCGCACATCTGATGAAGGTCAACCAGGCCTTTTGTGTGGAATGGGCCAATGCCCAGCTGGCGGCAGGTGCCACAGCCATCTGCTATTTTGATCCGATTTCCTCCACCACCATCACCACCAGGGAGATGTACCTGAAAACCGGATTTACAATTGCCGGACAGACCCTGGCAAAGATCAATGGTCCCACTGCCACGCACATGGCTTCAGGCAGGTGCCTGCCCATCATCGATGATATTGCCGCCACCGGCACTGCGGCTGTCGGGGTGAGCTGTCATGAAGACATGGCACTGATAAAAAGCGTGTGCAGGGGCAAACTGTCGGTCATCGGGAACTTGAACGGCATCGAGATGTGCCGCTGGTCTTCCGAAGATGCTGAAAACCATGTGAAAGAGGTGATTGCAAAAGCCGGTGCCGGGGGCGGATTCATATTGTCCGACAACCACGGGGAGATACCTTTTCAGGTACCGGATGATGTATTGATGGCCATATCCGAAGCCGTGCACACATGGGGCCGGTATCCCCTGGACTGGACAGCAGGCAAATAAACGGGACATCAGACAAACCACAGCTGAAAATTATATGATATCAACAAGGATGGTAATGCCGGAATCGAACAGCACAGCCCTGCTGGAAAAAGAGATACAGTCAGCCCAAAAAAAGCTGTCTGAATATGCCATGGCGTTTGATCTGTTGACAAGGATCGCCCATTCTTTTACGGAACAGGAAGCCATCGAGAGCATCCTTGCGGTATTTGATCAGCTTTTTTCTCCTGAAACACTTGTTTTTGTCTCTTTGTCCCATAACCAGCCTGACAGAGTATATGCATTATCGCCGTTGCCCGAAGACAATCAGGCCATAAAAGAAAGATTGCGGAGCTTTGCACAGGAACATGCCTGGACAGCTTCAAAAAAAGGATTTCAGGTCATGATCCGCCACAAGGACAAGGACCTGGGGGTGCTTGAAGTCGACCATGTAAAATTCCCACAGGAAAAGGACCGGTACCTCAATCTTACCTTGTCCATGATCGAGGTCTGCGGCCTGGCCATTGAAAATGCCAGGCGCTACCAGAAAATTAAAGACACCCAAAACAAGCTGAGAAATGAAAAGGAAAAACTGGAAGCTGCCCTGGCTGAAGTCAAAAAACTGAGCGGTTTGATTCCCATTTGCAGCCATTGCAAAAAAGTCAGGGATGACACAGGATACTGGAATCAGGTGGAGGCCTATATCCAGGAACATTCCGAGGCAAAATTCAGCCACGGCATCTGCCGGGAGTGTGCCGAAAAATACTATCCCGGCTATGATCTGTATGAGGATTAAAAAGATTGACAGAATGGTTTTTCTATGGCCACAAAATTCAGTTGAGTTTTCTGGCCATAGAAAATTTTGCTGAAAAGGTACGGGTGATGGGATAAGATATGCTGAGTGGTAGTGTTGCCAATGGAGAAAGCCGATGAAAGAGCTGTTCACCGAAACTGATATTATGGCTGAAAAACCGACCTATGAAGAATTGGAAAAACGAATTCAGGATCTGGAAAAATCAGAATCTGAGCGCAAGCAGGCCGAGGCGAAACTGGCCGAAAGCGAGGCCAAGTACCGCCAATTGATCGAATACACCCATGACATCATCTATTCTCTCAGTCCCGAGGGTGTGTTTACCTATGTTTCACCATCATGGACAGTACTGTTAGGACATCCGGTGGCGGACATCGAAGGCCATGCCATCACGGAGTTTATTCATCCCGAAGACCTGCCGAATTGCTTTATTTTTCTGCAAAAGGTGGTAGAAACAGGACAGCGGCAGGAAGGTGTTGAGTACCGTGTGCGGCATATCAACGGCGAGTGGCGCTGGCATACATCAAGCGCCGCTCCAACCAGAAATACCGCTGGCAGGGTCGCCGGCTATGCAGGTATTGCCAGAGACATCTCTGAGCAAAAGCGGGCGGAGGAAGCATTGCGCGAGAGTGAGCACCGGTTCATGGACGTGTTTTATGCATCCAACGACGTCATATTGCTGTTTGGCGAGAATAAATTTATTGACTGTAACGAAGCCACTGCAAAAATGCTGGGATACCCTGCCCGGGAAGCGTGCCTCAAGACCCATCCCTCGGAATTATCGCCGCCAAAGCAACCTGATGGTCAGTGTTCATACCAAAAGGCAAACGAGATGATGCAAATGGCTTTTGAGAAAGGGTTTCACAGGTTTGAATGGATCCACCGCCGGGCCAATGGCGAAGATTTTCCTGTGGAAGTCTCCCTCACCCCTATCGCACATGAAGGGAAAAGCCGCCTTTATTGCGTATTGCGGGATATCACCGAACGTAAGCAGGCTGAAGCAGAACTGCAAAGCGCTAATGAACACACCCGCGCCATTATGGAATCTGTCCAGGCGGGAATTATTCTGGTGCGCTGCTCTGACAAGGTCATTGTCGAGGCCAATCCCGCAGCGGCGCGTATGGCCGGGCTTGATCTGGAAGGGTTGACTGGCAAGATCTGCAACCAATACCTGTGTCCGGCCCAAACAGGACAATGTCCCATTATCGACCTGGAACAGGAAGTGGACAATGCCGAGCGAGCGATCCGCCGTTTCGACGGCACACTTGTCCCCATTCTTAAGACCGTTACGCGGTTTGACATTGATGGGCAGCAACACCTGCTCGAAAGCTTTGTCGATATTACAGAACTGCAATCTGCACGGCAGGATCTGGAGAAAATCAATCTATCGCTGGAGGCCGCCACCGCACGGGCTAACAGCATGGCCGTGCAGGCTGAAATGGCCAATATTGCCAAAAGTGCTTTCCTTGCCAACATGAGTCACGAGATCCGAACACCCATGAACGGCGTGATCGGCATGACCGGGTTGCTGCTTGATACCACACTCGACGAGGACCAGCGGCGCTACGCTGAAATTGTGAAAGCCAGTGGCGAGTCTTTGCTGGGCCTGATCAACGATATCCTGGATTTCTCCAAGCTTGAGGCGGGCAAACTTGAAATGGAGATGCTGGATTTCGACCTGCGGGCCACGCTGGACGGGTTCGCCGAAATGATGGCGCTCAAGGCCCACGAGAAAGGGCTTGAGTTCCTCTGCGCTGCCGCGCCCGATGTGCCGGCCTTTCTTGTGGGCGACTCCGGCCGCCTGCGCCAGATTCTGGTAAACCTTACCGGCAATGCGGTCAAGTTTACCCAAAAGGGTGAAGTGGCTGTGCGCGCGAGTATCGAACAAGAAACAAAGACAGACGTCTTGATCCGTTTTTCCGTGCGTGACACGGGGATCGGTATCCCTGCGGACAAACAGGATGCGCTGTTTCAGAAGTTCTCACAGGTGGATGCATCGACTACGCGCCAGTACGGCGGCACTGGCCTGGGGCTGGTTATCTCCAAACAATTGGTCGAGGCCATGGGTGGAGAGATCGGGGTGAACAGCCCTGCACCACCGCTTCAGGCAGGCGTGGAAGGCTGTGGCACCGAGTTCTGGTTCACTGTCTGCCTGGGCAAACAGCCGGAGCAAGCCCGGGAACGTGAGCGTGCCATGTCAGCCGGCCTGTTGCAGGCGGGCATCAGCGGTGCGCGTATTCTCGTCGTTGACGACAATGCCACCAACCGGGAAATTCTCCGTGTGCAGTTTACGGCCTGGGGCGCACGTTGCGGCGAAGCACCTGACGGAGAAACGGGCCTGGACCTGTTGCGCCAGGCCATGGACGCAGGCGACCCCTTTGTTGTGGCCGTGCTTGACATGCAGATGCCGGGCATGGACGGTGAGACGCTGGGCCGTGCCATTCGTTCCGATACGGCGTTACACGACACCCGTCTATTGATGCTGACATCCCTGGAGGAGCGGGGGGACGCTACACGTCTCGAGGAGATCGGCTTCGCTGCCTATCTCACCAAGCCCGTGCGCCAATCCGAATTGTTCGACAGCCTGGCTGCCGTATTCTCCGGACAGGTGGCGTACAGCAAAAAACCGATCCTGACCCGCCACAGGGTCCGGGAGCTGCACCGCACCAAAGTGCGTATCCTGCTGGCTGAGGACAACATCACCAATCAGCAGGTGGCCATGGGCATCCTCAACAAGCTAGGCCTGCGCGCAGATGTAGTAGCAAACGGTGCTGAAGCTCTCAAGGTCCTGGAGCAGATCCCCTACGACCTGGTGCTCATGGATGTGCAAATGCCGGAGATGGATGGACTGGAGGCCACCCGGCAAATCCGGGACCCCGGATCCGCTGTCCGCAATCACACCGTGCCCGTGATCGCCATGACGGCCCATGCCATGGCCGGAGACAGGGAAAAATGCCTGGAAGCCGGCATGAACGACTACCTTTCCAAACCGGTTGCGCCGGAAGTCCTGGCCGGTAAGCTGGAAAAATGGCTGAAGGCGGAATCCCGTTCAGATGCAGATACTGGAGAACCGGCGACATCTCTGCCAGAACCGCAAGGCCTGTCTGATATATTTGACCGAAACGTATTTGTCCATCGGATGATGGGTGATGAGGACCTGGCAAACATGATCATCACCGGATTCCTGGAAGATATGCCCGGGCAGGTAAGCATTCTCCGGGACCTTGTGCAGCAGAACCAGGTGCAGCAAGCCAGAGCCCAGGCCCATAAAATCAAAGGCGCTGCGGCAAATATCACCGCCATGGCCTTCCATGACAGCGCCATGGCCATGGAAAATGCCGGTAATGCAGGTGATATGATGGAATTGAACAGATTAATGCCACAATTGGAAAACCGGTTCAGCCAGTTACGGGAGATATTGAAAATATGAAGATACTGATCGCAGAAGATGACTTGACATCAAGAAATATTCTGGCGGCAATGTCAAAAAAATGGGGGTTTGATCCTGTTACCGTCAAAGACGGCATAGCGGCATGGCAGGTCATGCAGCAGGCTGGAGCCCCGTCCCTGGCAGTGCTGGACTGGGAAATGCCTGGCATGGACGGTATTTCCGTCTGCCGCAGGCTGCGGGAACAGGACAGAAATGAACCCCTGTACATCATTCTGCTCACCGCCAGGCAGCATTCAGCTGACATTGTGCAGGGACTGGAAGCCGGTGCGGACGATTACATTGCCAAACCCTTTGACAATATGGAACTGCAGGCCAGGCTCAATGTGGGCAAACGGATGATTTCCCTGCAGAAACAAAGACAAGAGCGCGAGCGGCTCCAGGGGGTTTTGGAAATGGCCGGGGCTGTTTGCCATGAGATAAACCAGCCATTGCAGATTGCTGCAGGCATGTCGGAAATTCTTTTGTTGGATATGTCAGCCGAAGATCCCGGTTATGCACCGCTGCAAAACATTCAGGCCCAGGTTCACCGCATCGGCAGCCTGACCAGGAAAATCATGCAGATTACCCGGTATCAATCAAAATCATATTTAAAGGGTCATATCGTGGATATTGACCAGGCATCCAGTTGACTGCCTTGATGCAATGGATTGTCCTGTGCAGTTTTATATGTTGCAATGTCATATTTATGTTCATGCTCGGCTATACCGCAAATGTCATTGCCCATCAGGGGGTTCTGGATGCAGGGGTGGCATTTATTCGGAAGCCTTTTTCAATGGCGGACATGACGGAGAAAGTTCGGGAGGTTTTGGATACGGCCTCGGATTAAACTAAAAATCCGTTTGTCCGATATTAATTTGGTTAAGAAATGGTATTCTCAGGCAAAAATATCAGGCACATCTAAAAAATGCATGCTTCAGACATTTAAAAAGGGCTTAGTATGACAATAAAACCTTCCTATGAAGAACTGGAAAGGCGGGTTCAGGAACTGGAAAAAATTGACTCCGAACTCGAATATTTTAAAGAAATGCTGAGGGTTTACGAAAAAGCCTCCCTCGGTTATCAATCACTGGATGAAAATGGCCATTATATTACTGTCAACCAAAATTGGCTGGATACCCTCGGATATGCCAAAGAAGAGGTCATTGGCAAGTCTTTTGCCGATTTTATACACCCTGACTGGCGGCATCATTTCAAAGAAAATTTTCCCCGATTCAAGTCCATTGGTGAAATACTAGGGGCCGAGTTCGAAATGGTCAAAAAAAATGGGGATCTCATTAAGGTTTCTTTGACCGGGAAGATAAGCAGAGATAAAAAAGGGGATTTTCAGCATACCCACTGTATCTTTCATGATATTACCGAGCGCACGCGGGCGGAAGAGGCTCTCAAAGAAAAGACACAATTGCTACAGAATATCACGGATAATATGTTCGACCTTGTTTCGTTGACAGACATGAAAGGTAATTTCACATTTCTTGGCCCTTCCCACAAAATACTGAACTATGATCTTGATTCTTTAATAGGAAAAAATGTTCTGGAATTTGTTCACCCGGAAGATTTACCCGAAATATCATCCGTATTCAATGATTTCCTATTCAGTCGCGATGATAACCAAAAAGTTGAATACCGATATCGGTGTGCTGACGGTACCTATATCTGGTTAGAGACAGTTGGACGATTCATCAAAGATGCCAGAGGAAACCCAAAGGAAATTCTCTTCAGTTCAAGGGATATTACCGGACGGAAACGCACGGAGAAAGAACTGATTAAAGAAGCAACTCGCCAGCGTATCCTAATGGAAAACTCCAGAGATGGGATTGTTATCCTTGACCAGACAGGAAAGCTGATCGAGTCCAACCGGCGATTCGCTGACATGCTCGGCTATCCCCCTGAATCAATGTACGAGCTCAATGTGTTTGACTGGGAATTCCATCACCCACCCGACCGTTTAATCGAGATGATAAACAGTGTTGATGAAAAGGGGGACTCTTTTGAAACCAGACACCGGCGCAGAGATGGCAGCATTTATGAAGTTGAAATAAGTTCTAACGCTACATGGTTTGACGGGCAAAAACTAATTTTCTGCATATGCCGGGATATTACCAACCGTAAACAGGCAGAGCAGGCATTAGCTGAAAGTGAAACCCGTTACAAAGCACTCCATAATGCTTCTTTCGGAGGGATTACCATCCATGACCAAGGGATTATACTGGAATGTAACCAGGGTCTTATCGAGATGACCGGCTACCAATATTCAGAGCTTATTGGAATGGACGGGCTTTTGCTGATATCAGAGAGATCCCGTGAAGCCGTAATGAATAATATCCGGTCTGGTTATGAAAAACCTTACGAAGCTTTCGGATTGCGCAAAAACGGAGAAGAGTTCCCTATACGTCTGGAAGCCCGCAACGTGCCGTATAAGGGAAAACAGGTTCGAACCGTTGAATTCAGGGACATCACTGAGCGTAAAAAGGCGGAAAAAGAACTGATTGGGTTAAAGAGAAGGAATCAAGCATTGTTGGACTACTCGCCAGTGTGCCATAAAATAGTGGATCTTGATTTCAATCTGCAATACATGAGCGCAAGTGGATTTAGAATGCTTAAGTTTGATGACAATGCGCAGATTTATGGAAAACCCTACCCGTTTGCATTTTTTTCCTCAACTTTTCAAAATGAAATGATACAGAATCTGAAAAAAGTGAAAAAAACCGGCAACCCAATCACGATAGAGGCATTGGCCAAAGATATTGAAGGAAATGGTATATGGCTTGAATCCGCTCTAATACCAGTTTTTGATGACAATGGAAAAATTGAATACCTAACGGTCGTGTCTGCCGATACCACTCGGCGCAAAGAGGATGAGAAGGAAAAAGAACGTCTTGAGAGGCAGCTGCAACAGACGCAGAAAATGGAATCCATCGGTTCCCTGGCCGGGGGCATTGCCCATGATTTCAACAACCTTCTGTTTCCCATTGTGGGACTGTCGGAAATGATGCTGGATGATTTTCCTTCCGACTCCCCGGAACATCATAATCTGTATGAAATCTTCAAGGCGGGCAAAAGAGGACGGGAACTGATCCAGCAGATCCTTTCCTTCAGCCGGCAATCAGAATACCAGCGCATACCGGTCCATATCCAGAAAATACTCAAAGAGGTGTTGAAGCTCTGCCGCGCCACCATTCCGGCGGATATCACAATTACCCGGGACATCCAGACGGACTGCGCTCCGGTCATGGCAGACCCCACCCAGATCCACCAGATCGCCATGAACCTGATCACCAATGCCTATCATGCTGTCGAATCCACCGGGGGGACCATAACAGTTCAGCTCAAAGGGACAGATTTCATTTACGCGCATGACCCTGCCCTTCATGTGATATCCGGCCGTTATGCAGTTCTGTCGGTATCTGATACCGGCACCGGCATCGACCCTGTTGTCATGAATAAGATTTTTGACCCCTATTTCACGACCAAGAAAAAAGGAAAGGGCACCGGCCTCGGCCTGGCAACGGTATACGGCATCGTCAAAGCCCATGGCGGGGACATCAAGGTTCACAGTGAGGTGGGAAAAGGGTCTTGCTTTCATGTTTGCCTGCCGGTGTTGGAAAAATCCGCGGATGTTGTACCGGAAAAACAACAGCAACCGCTTCCCACAGGCACGGAACATATCCTGCTGGTGGATGATGAAGCTCCGATTGTTCACATGGAACAACAGATGCTTGAACGACTGGGGTATCGCATTACCTGCTTTTCCAGCAGCGTTGATGCATTGGCAGCATTCAGAACCGATCCATCCTGCTTTGATATGATCATAACCGATATGAATATGCCGAATTTAAACGGCATGCTGCTTGCAGAACAGCTGACTGCCATCAGATCCGATATCCCTGTAATCATCTGTACCGGGTTCAGTGAAAGGATCAACAAAGAAAATGCCGCAGCAAAGGGGGTAAAGGGACTTTTGATGAAACCTTTGGTGATGAAGGATCTTGCCCAGAAAGTACGGGAAGTATTAGATACAATGAAAGAATAGATTTGAGTAATGACATCCAAAAATTCCTGGGTTAAGGATAATTATCGACCCGATGGTGGATAATTCATAGGATCTGAAACTTTAGGATACCGATATAAAATGCACAACGTAACAGGCAGGCAATTATTGTTTTGAAAGATGCAAGTGAGCATAAGTTTTTGAGAAACTGGATGTCATGTTTTCACATTTCCGGCAAACCAAGTAGAGGCTGAACATGTTAAAAAATAGCGAACAAAACTTTGTGAGGATAGAAAAAAATATAATCAGATTCTATTTTTATATCGGTTCCGTATCGGGAATCATTCTACTCGCTGTGGCACTTTCATTAATTTACACAAATAGTTTGAACCAAGAATACTCTGATAAAATTGAGCAATTATCGACATCTATCATAAATGAAAAAAAATGGTTTCTGCGTAACTCAGTTGAACGGACAATATACTATATTCAACAAGAAAGGGCTCAGGTCATTCACGAATATGCTTCGAAGGATCTGACAAAAGAACAGATAGAATCTGAAAGCATAGCGCGTATCAGCAAATATATCCGGGAGATGCGTCTTATTGATGATGGCTACGTATGGGTCAATCGTATCGTTGATTATAAGGGTGGTGACAACTATGCGGTACGCCAGATCCATCCCAATCTTCCCGATACCGAAGGTACGTGGCTCTCTACCAATACTATGGATATTAAGGGTGGTCGCCCTTACGAGGAGGAACTGAACGGCATTAAAAAGAATGGAGAGTTGTATTTCGAATATTATTTCAAAAAAATGAATTCAGAAAAAATTGCACATAAAATGACCTTTGCCAAGCTTTACAAGCCATATGATTGGGTAGTTGCAACTGGTGTTTATCTTGATGATGTGGATCAGCTTATTGAGAAAGAAACCCGAAAGATGCAAAAGACACATAACAGGCAAAGGCTTCGTTCGTTTTCGATTGCAATGTTTGCTTCTCTAATAGCAATTGTGGTTATAGTGTTTTTTGAAAAGCAGATTGGTCGTTTAATATCATCCTATGAGAATAGAATTGAAAAATATACAAACAGTTTAGTAGAGCAGAAAGAAAAAGCGGAAAAAGCATTAAAAGAAGTAAAGCAATTGAAAGGAATGCTCCCCATCTGTTCACATTGTAAGAAAATTCGTGATGACAAAGGGTATTGGAATCAAATTGAAAAATATATCCATGAGCATTCGGACGTCAAATTCAGTCATGGTATATGCCAGGAATGTGCCAAAGAGCATTATCCTGACCTCGACATTTATGAAGATTGAATGGATTTGTGTTTTGGTAAATCCGAAAACAGGGTTTTCAGCTGTGAAAAATTGGTGCATTGAACATTTATGCGTGTTCTGACAGCAAGACAAAGCTCTGTGTGACGCCGATGGATTCTCAAAGATTGGGGGTTGATACTGGCGTCGGACGGTTATCTTGCAGCATGTTGTCAGCATTGATTTCAAAGAATGAAAAATGATATTCCAGGAGATAGAGATGAATTCATCAACGAATCAAAGAGGGTTATATGGTTGCGGATAATCATTTCAATGAAGATTCACTGACCACCCATTACCTTTTAGAACCCGGATATATCATAGTGCCAGACCATTCCGTCTGTATATCTACGGTTATAGGGTCTGGTGTCTCGATTTGTATTTTTGACAGGGAAAAAAGGATCGGTGGAATGAATCATTTTATTTTCCCCTATACTGCCACAAGAGGGAAAACCACTGCATTGTATGGCAATATTGCGACAATTACCCTTCTGAAAATGATGCTGACCCGGGGATCTTTAATTAAATCCCTTGATGCACAAATATATGGGGGGGCATATCATCCTGAAAAAAACAATAAAGATGTTGGCATGGAAAATATTGAAATTGCCAGGAAGATCCTTTTAAAAAATCAGATACCGATCACTTCCCAGGATGTTGGTGGGGAAAAGGGCAGAAAAGTGATTTTCAATACAAACATCAATGAAGTGGCCATTTTAAAGGTCGACAGACTGAGAGACAAGGACTGGTACCCCTACCAATGAGGTGCAACAGAACAGCTCTGCTGGAAAAAGAGATACAGTCAGCCCAAAAAAAGCTGTCTGAATATGCCATGGCGTTTGATCTGTTGACAAGGATCGCCCATTCATTTACGGAACAGGAAGCCATTGAGAGCATCCTTGCGGTATTTGATCAGCTTTTTTCTCCTGAAACACTTGTTTTTGTCTCTTTGTCCCATAACCAGCCTGACAGAGTATATGCATTATCGCCGTTGCCCGAAGACAATCAGGCCATAAAAGAAAGATTGCGGAGCTTTGCACAGGAACATGCCTGGACAGCTTCAAAAAAAGGATTTCAGGTCATGATCCGCCACAAGGACAAGGACCTGGGGGTGCTTGAAGTCGACCATGTAAAATTCCCACAGGAAAAGGACCGGTACCTCAATCTTACCTTGTCCATGATCGAGGTCTGCGGCCTGGCCATTGAAAATGCCAGACGCTACCAGAAAATAAAAGACACGGAAAACAAGCTGAGAAATGAAAAGGAAAAAATCAGGCATCTTGCCATTACGGACAATTTGACAGGCTGCTACAACAGGCTTTATATCTCGGAGAACCTCGACAGGGAGGTGAGCCGTTCATTGCGGTATAAACGCAGCCTGTCATTGGCAATGTTCGATATTGATCAGTTCAAAATTGTGAATGACACCTACGGTCATCAATGCGGTGACAAGATACTGGTGAAACTGATAAACAGGGTAATATCCAACACGCGGGAAAAAGTGGACTGGCTTGCCAGGTACGGGGGCGACGAATTTCTTCTGGTGATGCCTGAGGTTGATGAAAAACAGGCTTTTCATACCTGCCAAAGGATAAGAAAAATTGTAGAAGAAATGCAGATAGGATGGGAGGACAGTGTGATTCTCATCACCGCGAGTTTTGGTTTAACCGGGTTCAATCCCGCAAAAGCGGCCATTTCGGTTAATGCGGAACAGCTCATAAAAGCCGCAGACGAAGCTCTTTACAAAGCGAAGCAAACGGGTAGAAACAGGGTAGCGGCAAACTTTATAAAAAGCTAAAAAACCGATTATGTGATCGCGGAGCCGGATGCAGACAATTCTTAGCGCAATGTCATATTTTTGCGATTGTCTTATTTTTATGACACACCCGTCTTTTCTTCTGTAAGTCCTTTCAAACAAGCTTTCCAAATATTTATTCTCCTATATTGAAAAAAATTGTCATATTTTTATGACAAAGAGAACTGATACGTCTTTTTCTTTAACCATTTGAAATATAAATATAATTAAATTTTTCTCATGCTGGCATGAAACTTGATTTATTTGTGGTGACTGAATGACGTTGCTTGTTTAAACCAGGTTACCAAAATGTACCAGAGAGCAGATGAGAAAATTAATTTTATACGTGGACCGGGATTCAGGCGAAAAAGGCAGATTTTTTTTGAAAATCATCCAGAAGAGAATGCCCGGTATTAAAATGCATATTTGCCGAACGGTTGATACCTGTGTCACGGAAGTCAACCGGACAAAACCATATATGGAAAGTCCCATTATCGTCCTGTTTACAGATAATGAAGACCGCCTGGATGATCTGTATGAAAAAAAACAGATCATCCAGGACAAAAAAATCGTGATGGTGCTGCCCAGAGAAAAAAAACGGGACAATTCAGCGATAGTCCACAGATTTTTTCCCAGGTATTTCACCTATATGGATGACCAGTACGACGATCTGTGTGATGTTTTACATAAAATGATTGTGCAGTAAAATTTATGGAGAAACCAGATGACAAAAAAGAGGAGAACGACATGGGTGACGTACAAGAAACATTAAACCAGGCGGTTCAGTCCACCACGCTGAAGACGGGCAAATACCTGACCTTCACCCTGGCGGATGAAGAATACGGCATCGGTATTCTCAAGGTTAAAGAAATCATCGGCATGATGGCCATTACCTCGGTGCCCAGGACCCCGGATTTTGTGAAAGGGGTGATCAATCTGCGGGGAAAGGTCATACCTGTCATTGATCTACGGCTCAAATTCGGGATGGCACCCATTCCCTATACAGACCGTACCTGCATCATTGTAGTGGAAATCGATTTTGATGACATGACCATCCAGATCGGCATTGTGGTGGATGCAGTGTCTGAAGTCCTCAACATCAAAGAAGAGGAAATTGAAAATGCCCCCTCATTCGGCACAAGTCTTAACACGGATTATATCCTGGGGATGGCCAAAATTGACAAAGGGGTGAAAATTCTTCTGGATATTGACAGGGTCTTGAGTGCAAAGGAGATTCAGCTGCTGGGGGAAAGGTGATCCCCATTACAGATCTGCAGCTGAAGTTCGGCATAAAAATGATTGCGTCTGCACCGGTAATAAAAAAAGAGCAAAAGGAGAAAAACAATGGGTACGAACATGAAGCTGGGAACCAAATTGATGCTGGGGTTCGGGGTTGTGGCGTTGATAACCCTGATACTGGGTATTGTGGGGTATTACGGGGCCATAAAAGGAGAGGATTCCGTGCAGGAGATCGGCGGGGTGCGTCTGCCCAGTGTGGACAGCCTGCAGATTATTCATGCAGAAGCGGAAGGCATCCGGGGCTCCATGCGGACCCTCTCATTACCCGGTCTTTCCAGTGATGTGCGGCAGCGCCAGTATCAGAATCTGGCGGAGGCCAGAAAGCACTATGAGGCTGCCTGGAAGGTGTATGAGCCCCTGCCCCAGACCGATGAAGAAGCAAGGCTCTGGCAGCAGTTTGTGCCGGCCTGGAATGCCTGGCGGGCGGAAAACAATAAGTTCATGGAGATCATGCAGCAGTGGGACAAGCTGGGCATGGCAGATCCCATGCTCCTCGGCCGGCAGGTGGAATCCTTTACCAAAGACCATTACAAGGTGGTGCAGCATGTGTTGACCCTGGTGAACATGGGCAGGCTGTTCGAGGGGGGAGATGACCATACTGCCTGTGCCGCCGGTCGGTGGATGGACAACTTTACAACCGATAACCCGGATCTGGCCGCTGCTATCAAGGCAATGCAGGATCCCCACCACCGGTTTCACCAGGCGGTGAAACAGATTAAGCAGATTAATGGCCAGGGCAATTCAGACGGGGCACAAAAACTGTATACCATGGAAATGCTGCCGGCCATGCAGGAGGTGTTTCAGCAGTTTGATACCATGATCGGGATCATTGACCAGGGGATTTCCCTGGCTGAACAGGGCAAGGCCCAGCTGTTGGGACCTGTGGCAGACCGTCAGGGTACCGCCCTGGATCTGCTGGAAAGCATCGTAAAAATCAACCAGGATGTGGCAGCCCATGAAGTGGCGGCTGCCCATGACCAGGCTGTGTTTATTGAACTGCTGACCATCGTTGCCACTGTTTTAGGGGTGGTCCTGGCCATGGGTCTGGGATTCCTGATCTCCCGGGGTATCAACAAAACCCTCACCCGCATCACCCAGGGCATGGATGAAGGCGCCAACCAGGTGGCATCCGCCTCCAGCCAGGTGTCATCCTCTTCCCAGGCAATGGCGGAAGGGGCTTCCCAGCAGGCCGCCTCTATTGAAGAGTCCTCTTCCTCCATGGAAGAGATGTCCTCCATGACCAAAAAGAATGCGGAAAATGCCGGCCAGGCTGATACGCTTATGCAGGATGCCAACCAGGTGGTGCAGCGGGCCAATGCCTCCATGGACCAGTTGATCCATTCCATGGAAGATATCTCCAAGGCCAGTGAAGAGACCTCCAAGATCATCAAAACCATTGATGAAATCGCCTTTCAAACCAATCTGCTGGCGTTGAATGCCGCTGTTGAAGCGGCCCGTGCAGGAGAAGCCGGAGCCGGCTTTGCCGTGGTGGCGGATGAGGTGCGTAACCTGGCCATGCGGGCTGCGGAAGCGGCCAAAAAT
>JAABSO010000015.1 GCA_011390335.1 Desulfotignum sp.
CAGCGGTATCACCAGGCCAATGTATTGTTGATGGCACGGATCTGGATCAGTTACCTGGGGTTTGTCACCGGCATGACCCTGTCCCTGGTGGGAGCGGTGTTTATCCTGGGAAAGCTGCGGGAGCCCGTATCTACCCTCACTGCCGAGGGCCAGGGATTCAAAGGCCACATCTCCTCCTCCTCCCCCGGGTTGATACTGGTTTTTCTCGGCACGGTCCTGATGGTTGTCACCATCACAACCCACCACAATATTGAAGTGAAAGACGGTCCTTTGTACACGGCAATCCCTTATGTTGGTGATGCGGGCCAGGCACCCCACAAACCTGAGGAGGTCATGAATTTAAAGACTGGATTCCGGTCCGGTTCCCAGCAAAAAAATGAGAACCCAGCCGTGGAACCAAAACCTTTAATGCCGGCCAGGGATGATATGACAGAGGAACTCAACGTGTTGAAACAGCGGCTGCATCATGATTGACTGCACCCGCTAACAATAACCAGGAGGTGTGAAATGGGTTTCATATCAATGAAAAACCTAATATCATGGTTATGCTGTCTGATGGGTGCATCTTTTTTCCTGGCTGTGGGGCCTGCCGTGGTCCAGGCCCGGGAAGTTGCGTTTTCCGAGCTGTTGTCCATGTGGCGCACCCAGAAATACCAGGAAGTGCTGCCGCTTCTGGTAAAATATCGTGAGGGTCCCTATGGCAGAAATATCCAGGTGGATTACATGATAGCCACCAGCTGCTGCCGCCTGAATGATTTTGTTGATATCGGCCACCGGTATTTCAACCGTATTCTTTCCAGCTATGAACTGGGGGATGCAGATGTGGAGATGATTCTGCGGGAACGCGATTTCTGCAGTAAAACCCATGATCCTGCTCTAATGGCTTTTTTGAGGGGCCGCCCGCCCTCAGGCAGTGACGTGGGGGTCAGGGGAAAGACTTTTTACTGGCTTGACCGACAGAATGCCCCCCTGGGTACAGACCTGATCCAGGTTGTCCAGGATATTCCGGCAGAAACGTTCAAAGCCAGGTTGTTTCCCCGCAGCGGGGCCAGGGATGCCGTGATCAAAATCCGTTCCGTTGCAGGCAGCGGATTCACCATCCAGGCCTTCAGTCATTTTGTCATTGCCACCGCAAGCGGGCAGACCCCTTCTGAAATTGCGGCCATAGGCAGGCATCTTGAACAGGTAATGGCATTTTTCAACAGCGAATACCAGATGCCCCTCCCGGAATACCTGGTAACCGTGTACATTGTTCCGGGCGTATGGGACCTGCAGAAGCTGGCAGGGCAGATCCATGGACTGAAACTGTCAGACGGCAGCATCGGGTATTCACACCGCGACGATTTAAGTATTTGCGCCGTATCTTCAGGGATCCATGCCGGAACCCTGAAACATGAGCTGTTTCATTTGATGGTGAGGCATGATTTCGGGGATATCCCCCCTTGGCTGGATGAAGGTCTGGCCTCTCTGTATGAAGTCTCAAGGATCGCGGGGACCCGGGTGACAGGGCTGAGAAACTGGCGTGAAGATGTACTCAAACGGTTCTGGGATCAGCGTCCCGGCATTGGCACCATGGTCGGTATGCCCTGGAACGTGTTCAATGCCAAAGATTACGAGTTGAGCCGTCAGACCGTCAACCATGCAACCGCCCGTTATTTTATCCAGTATCTGCAGGAGGAACAACAGCTTGCCGCGGTCTACAAGGCGTTTCAGGAACAGCCTCTTGACACCGTTACACAACCTCCCGGCGAGAATGCGGTACAGCTTTTGGAACATACCCTGCAAAAGCCGGTCAACCAGATTGATACAGATTTTGCATCATGGTTTAACAGCCTGGGAAAAAAAGCAACATCCACTGATATCCGGGTGCTGCAGAACCGTCTGAATGCGCTGGGATACGATGCCGGCCCGGCAGACGGCATGTTCGGCCCCCGGACCCGAACCGCCCTGAAAACCTTTCAAACAGATCATCAACTTTCCCCTACAGGACGTCTGGATGATCATACCCTGGGGATGTTAAATTCAAAATTGTAATTTTTTTCAAAAAATACATATGTTTTTTTGTTGACAAGCGGGAAAAAGGACTGTACACAGGAACAGCATGAAAATCCAACATTTGGAACCGCATAAATGAAACACACGGCAGCACAGTTTATATTTAGTTTTGGACGCTTCTTCTTTTTTAGGAGCGTTCATCCGGTGTAATGCTTTATTGACATAGGTGAGAAATAAAGCCCCGGGTGGACAGCATGAGCCACCCGGGGCTTTTTGGTTTTACAGGGCCCTGGAAACGTTTTCCAGGGCTTTTTTGTTTTTTACAGAGACAGGAGATGAGAAAAAAGAGGCAAGAATGAAAAATATCACCTTAAATCTTTTTCCATCAAAAAGGAGACTTCAAAAATGAAACTTGTACTCAACCCGCAAAGCCCCCCGGACCAGGAAGCCGGTATTCAAACCATGCTGGCCCAGGACGGGTGCGTTACCCGCACCATCACAGACAATGGCAGCCGTGTCATCGGCATCATCAAAAAAGGAACCAGAAATCCGGCTGAGTACCAGGGCATGCCGGGCGTTGCAAAGGTTTTGCCGGTGTCCACGGCCCATAAGCTGGTGAGTCGGGAATTTCAATCAGAAGATTCCCGGGTGGCCATCAACCATGTGGTGGTGGGAGGGGACCGCATTGTGGTGATTGCCGGTCCCTGTGCCGTGGAAAGCCTGGACCAGGCCATGACCATTGCAAAACAGGTGCGGCGTTACGGCGCGGTCCTGTTCCGGGGCGGGGCATACAAGCCCCGGTCTTCCCCGTATTCCTTCCAGGGTCTGGAAGAAGAAGGCCTTAAAATTCTGGCACAGGTCAGGGAGGAAACCGGTCTGGGGGTGGTCACGGAGATGACTTCTCCCACCCAGGCGCCTTTGATGGAAAAATATGTGGATGCGGTTCAGATCGGGGCCAGGAACATGCAGAACTTTGAGCTGCTCAAATGTGTGGGGAAAATGCGCAAACCTGTTGTGCTCAAGCGGGGCCTTGCCGCCACCATCCAGGAGTGGCTCATGTCGGCGGAATACATTGCCGCCGGCGGGAACACCGATATTATTTTATGCGAACGGGGGATCCGCACCTTTGAGCCCTATACCCGGAATACCCTGGACCTGTCCGCCATTCCCGTGCTCAAACAGCTCACCCACCTGCCCATTGTCATCGATCCCAGCCATGCCACCGGGATCAGGGAAAAGGTCAGCCCCATGGCCAGGGCAGCGGTTGCAGCAGGGGCAGACGCACTGATGATAGAGGTGCACCATGATCCGGACAATGCGTTGTCCGACGGTCCCCAGAGCCTGTATCCGGAGCAGTTCGGCAAACTGATGCGCGATATCTACACCATTGCCCCGGTGGTGGGCAAGCAGCTGGATTTTGATTACCTGAAAAAAACTGAGCTGATCCATGAACTGGATGAGAGCGCCGCCAGGACAGCGGCCTTTATTGGGGAGTTCGGCGCTTACAGCCACAAGGCTGCCCAGGCATATTTCGGGGATGAGATCACGCCGGTTCCCATGAAAGGATTTACCGATATTTTTGCAGCAGTGGCAGCAGGCAGGGCGGAGTACGGGGTGATTCCCCTGGAAAATTCTCTGTCAGGCTCCATCCATGAAAACTTTGACCTGCTCCAGGAGTATGATCTGAAAATCATCGGAGAGATCACCATCCGGATCCAGCACGCCCTGATCGCCCACAAAGGGACGGCCAAAGAAGAAATCAAACAGGTGTTGGCCCCGCCCCCGGCCCTGGCCCAGTGCCAGAATTACCTGGACCAGTATCCCTGGATGGCCAGAGTGCCGGTGGCAGCCACCTCCCAGGCGGTAAAGCAGGTCAAAGATTCAGGAGATAAAAGCTTTGCCGCCATTGCCTCCACCATGGCGGCAAAGCTTTTTGACATGGCAATTCTGGATGAATCCATAGAGGACAATCCCAGGAACTTCACCCGGTTTGCCGTGATTGCAAAAGAATTCAAAGGCAAAAAAAAGGTGGCCAAAACCTCCATCATTTTTTCCACAGGCAATAAGCCCGGGGCATTGTTTGCGGTCATGAAGGTGTTCAGTACATACGGGATCAACCTGGTGAAACTCGAATCCCGGCCCACCCACGGCAAACCCTGGGAATACATGTTCTACGCAGATCTGGAGGCAGATATCCTGCACACGGACCTGGCCCCCATGAAGCAAAGCCTGGAAGAAAACACAGAAACCTTCAGGATCCTGGGGCGGTATTGAATGTCAGGGTATTTTTAACCCTGCCGGATGGGCACAATGGTGATCTCAACCCGGCGGTTCATTGCATGGTCAGAGGATATGGGGCGTGATTCCCCATATCCCACAGCATTGACCCGCTGGGCCAGCACCCCGTTGCTGATCAGTTCGTTTTTAACGGCTTGGGCCCTTCTTTCCGACAGGCGCTGGTTGTATTCTTCAGAGCCCCTGGTGTCGGTATGTCCGGCCACTTCGATGATGGTCTGGGGGTATTTGTTCATGACATCGGAGATCCGCCGCAATTCTGCTTGGGCACCGGGCAGTAACGTACTTTTGTCATAATCAAAAAAGGTTTCTCCTTTGAAAGTGGCCCGTAAAATATCCTGTTCTCTGGATATACTGGCAGATTCTGATGTGGAAATAGCGCTGCGCAGATCCTGCTCCTGATTGTCCATGTAACGTCCTATCTGGTTACCTGCGAGGCCGCCCAAGGCAGCGCCGATACCGGCGCCGATAAGTGTGGCTTCCGTGTCTCCGCCGATCACCTGCCCGAGGGCAGCACCGACTCCTGCACCGACCCCTGCACCGACAGCGGTCCCCTGTCCTTGCTGGTTTCGCATGGTGGTGCAGGAAAAAAGGCTTACAAGCACGGCAATAAAAATAACGGTAAGAAAACTTTTTTTCATTTTTGGATCTCCTGATTGCGATTTTTTAATATACGTTTCTTTTACATACAGCTAACATTCAATGACTTCGTAAAACACAAAGATTCATTCTGTGGTATTGAATTTTTGTACATTTTACTAAATATTAAAAATAAGAACTATTTCGAAAATGTAAACGTTTTAAACTGGTGCTGTCAAAGATAGGGTTGACTTGGCACAAATGGCAGGCTGTGCTGCTGGCCATAAATCTTCAAGCCTCATTCATGACCCCACCTTTCAGGTTTTCATTGTTTTATCTGAAGGTGGTCACCCCGCCCCAGGTGAAAACCGGACATAATTTATCGGGGCATCATTCTTTTTGTGATATTGCAGTTGTTTGGGCTCTTTATTGTTGCCATGTGGCTTGATCTGGTTACATGGGCTGCCGAGTCTGGTCTATGTGCGGTAATTCAGGGTATAATGAATACAAGTTGACAATATTATCCACCCTTGTCAATATATATTTACAGCATGTAATTTTATCAGGAGACGTTAAATAAAACATCAGGAGCCGTTTTAAGTGCCCATATTATCAATATTTTTTGGTATCGTTGTTAGAATGCGCCATGATGACCATCCTCCACCCCATATTCATGCTGCATATCAGGGATTTGAAGCGTTGATTAACATTCAGACAGGAGTCGTGACTGAGGGCTATTTACCCAAAAAAGCGGCAAAAATTGTAAAGGAATGGAGCATTAAACATCAGGATGAACTTTTGAAAAATTGGGAGTTAGCGCAACGATTTGAACCTTTAGAACGAGTCCCGGGAGCAGATTATGATGATTAAAATAACCAAGGCGAAATATTTAGGCGACTTTCAGGTTGAACTTTCTTTTTCTGATGGGATAACAGGTGTTTTTGACGGAAACAAATTACTTCAACGAAAGGGAACCTTGTTGGAGCCATTACGAGATGAGTCCTTTTTCAAACGGTTTTTTGTCGATGCCGGGGCGCTTGGCTGGCCACATGGTTTGGAGCTGTCACCTTCGAGACTTCATCAAATCTGCAGACATTATGAAGCGGCATAAAATATTTAAACCTGTCCCTCATCTTAATTGGATCCGGCTGCCGGGACTGGCGTATGTAAGATAATGTTACAGCGGTTATCCATCATCACCGGGTGTGTTGAAATCCCGGATAAAGATCTCCCAGAACGCTACGAACAGCGCGGCCAGCAAAGGACCGATTACAAAGCCGTTGATGTTGAACAAAACAAATCCGCCCAGGGTCGACAGCAGCACCAGGTAGTCCGGCAGCTTGGTGTCTCTGCCCACCAGGATGGGCCGCAGAAAGTTATCCACAAGACCGATCACCCCTGCGCCGAATCCTGTGAGAACAAGTCCCTGTATCCAGCTGCCCGTTGCAAACAGATAGATGGCCACCGGTGCCCAGATCAGCCCGGCCCCCACCATGGGAATCAGAGACAAAAAGGTCATGACCACTCCCCACAACAGCGGCGCCGGGATGCCCAGAATCCAGAAGATAATGCCCCCCAGGCTGCCCTGTATCACCGCCACCACCAGGTTGCCTTTAACCGTGGCCCGGGTGACTTCGGCAAATTTTGAAAACAGCAGATTTTCCCGTTCATCCCCCAGGGGCAGGGCCCGTGCCAGCTGGACCACAAGGTCTGACCCGTCCCGGAGCATGAAAAAGGCCAGATACAGCATCAGACCAAGGCTGACAAACCATTGCACCGTATCCTGGCCGAACTGCACGGCATTCTGGGCGATGAACTGGCTGGCGGCAATGGCTGCTCCGGACAACTGGGATGTAAAGGTGTTCAGATCAAGGTTGAATCGGTCCATGAAAAGCTGTAAAGCTGGAAATGCCTGGCGGATCTGCTCGATGCGCTGTCCGACATTGATTTCACCGCTTTGCAGGCGCTGGTACAGGGCAGCACCTTCCTGGAAAAAAGAAGCAAGCACAAAAAGGGTTGGAATGACACCGATGGTGATGACCACTACCAGGGTGGACAATGCAGCCAGTGTGGACCGGTTTTTCCACAATTTTAAAAAACGCTGCTGCAGGGGATAAAACAGCAGGCCGATGACACAGGCCCAGAAAACTGCAGCATAAAACGGTTTGAGCAGATAAAAAAATACGGCCGTCACAAGGACCAGCATGGCGAGAAAAGAGCCTTGTTCCAGTTTTTTCATGGGGATATTTCCTTTCGGGGTGATGCAAAATAGCCGGCCGCCACTGTTGCGCTGATGATGATACCTCCTCCGGCAAGGGTGGTGACCGCCGGTATTTCATGGAGAATAAAAAATGCCAGCACAATGCCGTATACCGGTTCCAGCCCGGCGATGACCGATGCGGTCTGGGCCCGGATCTGTTTGAGGGAGCTGATGAACAGGGTATGGGACAGGGCTGTGCACACCACCCCTAAAAAGATCAGGGCCGGCAGATCAGATGCTTCTAGGGCCGGGGGGCGGACCAGAAGTATGGGTAAAACCAGACACAGGGCGGCAAACGCATTCTGGAAAAACGCCACTGCCACCGGGTCGGACACCCGGGCGTTTTTCCGGTTCACCAGGGCCAGGACAGCAAAGGTGAGACCGGACAGGATGCCCAGCAACGCGCCGAATGTGGTCTGGTTGGACAGATCGATGTCCGGCACCACCAGACAGATGCCGATAAATACCGCCCCTGCGGTAATCATATCACGGCGGGTTAACGGTTCTTTGAATACCAGGGGTTCCATAAAGGTGACAAACAAAGGAAACGAAGAAAATGTCACCAGTCCCACAGCCACACTGGACACCTGGATGGACCAGAAAAAAAACACCCAGTGGGCTGCCAGCAAAATCCCCTGGAGGATGAACAGCCCCAGCATCTGCCTGGTAAAACCGCCCAGCACTGTGCCGGAAACCGCTCGTGCATACAGCGCTAAGGCCACTGCCCCGAAAAAGGTTCTGCCAAAAACAATCACCAGCGGGCCGGCGGCGATGAATTTGCCGAACAGCCCGGCCAGGCCGAACAAAAACACGGCACAGTGTATCCGGAACAAAGGATGGGTGACCACAAGGGGCGGTTTCATTTGCGGCATCTACGCGGAAGCCATGTCATCGTTCTGGCCTACCTGGTCAGCTGGCGGTATTTGATGCGGGTGGGGGCATCTGCCTTGATGCCCAGCCGCTTTTTGCGGTCCTTTTCATAATCGGAATACGCCCCGTCAAACATGAGGGTTTTGCTGTCCCCTTCAAAGGCCAGGATATGGGTGGCGATGCGGTCTAAAAACCACCGGTCATGGCTGATGATAACAGCACACCCGGCAAAGTTTTCCAACGCTTCTTCCAAAGCCCGCATGGTATTGACATCCAGGTCATTGGTGGGTTCGTCCAGAAGCAGGACATTGGCTTCCTGCTGAAGCATACAGGCCATGTGTACACGGTTGCGTTCCCCGCCGGAGATCTCTGCCACTTTTTTCTGCTGGTCAGTACCGGAAAAATTGAACTTACCCACATAGGCCCGGGCATTGATCTCCCTGCCGCCGATAACCAGTGTGTCACTGCCCCCGGATATTACCTCATAGATGGTTTTGCCGGGATCCAGAGAATCACGTTCCTGGTCCACACAGGCCAGTTTCACGCTCTGGCCCAGTGCGATTTTGCCGGCATCCGGTGTTTCCTTTCCGGTGATCATGTTGAACAGGGTTGTTTTGCCGGCACCGTTGGGACCCACAACCCCCACGATGGCGCCCGGCGGAATGACAAAATTCATGTCCTCCACCAGCAGCTTGTCTTCGAACGCCTTGGTTACATGCTCGGCCACAATGACCTTGTCTCCCAGCCGGGGTCCGGGCGGGATAAAGATCTCCATCTCCTGTTCCTGGTCTTTTGCATCTTTTTTGAGCAGATCTTCATAGGCATTGATCCTGGCCTTGGATTTGGTGCGCCTGCCCTTGGGAGACATTTTGATCCATTCCAGTTCCCGTTCCAGAGTTTTCTGGCGCTTGCCTTCCCCTTTCTGCTCAATGGCCAGGCGCTGCTGCTTTTGTTCCAGCCAGGAGGAATAATTGCCTTTCCAGGGAATGCCTTCCCCCCGGTCCAGCTCCAGTATCCAACCGGCCACATTGTCCAGAAAATACCGGTCATGGGTCACGGCAATGATGGTGCCTTCGTACCGGTTCAAATGCTGTTCCAGCCAGGACACGGACTCTGCATCCAGGTGGTTGGTGGGCTCATCCAGAAGCAGGATGTCGGGCTTGGACAGCAAAAGCCGGCACAATGCCACCCGGCGCTTTTCCCCCCCGGAGATGACAGCCACTTTCATCTCTTCCGGTGGGCACCGCAGGGCATCCATGGCCATTTTCAACCGGGCATCCAGGTCCCAGGCATCCAGATGGTCCAGTTGTTCCTGGATTTTGCCCTGGCGTTCGATGAGCTTGTCCATCTCATCATCTGACATGGGTTCTGCAAATGCTTCTGAAACCTTTTCATATTCCGCCAGCAGATCCACGGTTTCCTGGACACCTTCCTCCACCACCTCCCGGACGGTTTTGGTTGAATCCACCAAAGGTTCCTGTTCCAGAAACCCGATGGTGTACCCTTTGGATAAAATGGTCTCGCCGGAAAATTCCGTGTCTCTGCCTGCCATGATCCGTAACAACGAGCTTTTGCCTGATCCGTTGAGGCCCAGTACCCCGATCTTGGCCCCGTAGAAATAGGACAAAGAGATATCCTTGAGCACCTGACGCTTGTCGTGGAACTTGCTCACGTTGATCATGGAGTAGATCACTTTTTTGGTATCTTCGGTCATGGTTTTTTCCTTATCCGGTCACGGCAATACATTCAATTTCCACAAGGGCATCCTTGGGCAGGCGGCCCACCTGAAAGGCGGATCTGGCAGGTTTGTGACCTGCCAAAGCTTTTTCATACACCGCGTTCATGCCGGCAAAGTCATCCATGGATGCCAGAAACACCGTGGCTTTTAAAATTTTGTCCAGGCCGGAGCCGGCAGCCGCCAGCACGGCAGCCACATTTTTCATGACCTGTTCGGTCTGTGTTTCGATGGTGTCTCCTGTGATTTCCATGGTTTCCGGATCCAGAGGGATCTGGCCGGAGGCAAACACCAGGTTTCCCTGGACAATGGCATGGCTGTATGGGCCGATGGCGGCTGGGGCCGTGGGTGCGGTTATAATGTTCATGATATCTCCTTAAACGTTATGGTTGGTTTGTTTTTTCATCATTTGTTGTGCCCGGCAGGGCATAGCTGTTTATATGAAAGCCTTCAGTACTCAGCTAAGAGCTAAGAGCTAAAAGCTAAAAGCTAAAAGCTAAGAGCTAATGGTACTGGGTGATTACCGGTTCCTTGAGAATCAGGTCGATGGCTTGCTTTGCCGCCAGGGCCACCCGGGGAAAACTCTGGTCGATTTTGGCGATCTGGCGCAGGTTTTCCGCAGTGCGCAGGATCAGCCGTGCAAAATCACCTTCTGCATAATCAGATCCAGCCATAAGGTCTTCCCAGGGGGTGTCATGGGCCCAGGAATACATGAGAAATGCCGGCTGGACAAAGAGGTTGGGGGCTGAAAAGCCGCTGGACAGCAATTTCAAGGCAAAGGGTTTCAGCCCTTTTCTCACAGAAAGAAAGCTCTGCTTGAGCCGTTTGGGAAGGGCACCTTCAAACAGCAGGTCATCCTTGAACTCTTTTTCATTGACAAAGGCGGCCATGATGGCGGCCAGCAATGCCGGGTCCTGGTCCGGCAGAAGATTGTGCCGGATTCCCTCGGCCACCAGCAAAGGGGAATCGATTCTCAGTTTTGATGCCCACAGACCGTCTTGGGTAAGGCTGCCGTCATGGGTGATAAAGCCTTCTTGTGCCAGAAAGTCCATATGGGCCAGAAAATCATTCCACAGCAGTGCCAGGTCCTGGCCGAACCGTTTCCTGGCTGCTTTGGAGCGTTTTCTTCCCGCAGTGATAAGGTAGGAGGCAAAGGAGTTGTTCAGCAGGGTCCGGATCTGGTCAGGGTTGTGGGAAAGCAGCAGGTTCAGGACCATGGAAAAATCGATTTTGATCTGGCTGTCCACATCCAGGGCCGGGGCATTCACCAGTGTGGCAATTTTTTTAACATCCATAAATTTGCCCGGCAGCACGAGGGCAAATCCGATATTGTCCATGCCCCGGCGGCCGGCCCGGCCGGCCATTTGCTGGAACTCACTGGGGGTCAGGGATTGAAAATCCACGCCGTTGAACCGGTCGGAATTTAAAATTACCACAGACCGGGCAGGAAAATTCACCCCTGCCGCCACCGTGGAGGTGGCAAACATGGCATTGAGCAACCCCTTTGCCATCAGGGTTTCCACCACCACCTTCCATGCCGGCAGATGGCCGCTGTGGTGGGCGGCGCACCCTTTGCGGGCCAGATCCCGGCGGTGGGGGTGGTCGCCTAAGTGGGGATTGCCTGCCACAAGGTCATCTAAGGTCTGCTCCAGGGCAGCCTTTTTTTTTGGTGTTTTGTTGAGCAGGTCAGGGTTGCACAGCTTGAGGGCCTGGTCACAGTCAGCCCTGGATTTTAAAAAAAAGATGGCCGGCAGCAGGTCAAATTTGTCCATGACTGCAAGGATCTGCCCGAAATCAGGCAGCCGGCCCGGCGGAGCAATAGCCGGCGGATTTTTGGTGTTTGCATAGGCAAAGACTTTTTCATGGAGCTTAGGCGAGGGACTGGTATTTTTTTCAAGCAAAGGATACAAGGTGCCGGAAGGGTGAAAAAATATCGGGTGCAGCGGTACCGGCCGCCGCTTGTTTTCCACGATGCGGCAGGGTCGGCCCCTGATGGCGGTCAGCCATCCGGCAATCTGGTCGGAATTGCCGATGGTGGCGGACAGCAAAAGCAGCGGGATGCGCACCGGCAGGTAGATCATGATCTCTTCCCACACCACCCCGCGCTCCGCATCTCCGAGATAATGGGCTTCATCCAGGATGATCAGGTCGCAGTTGAGGTTTTCACCGGTGTGCATGGCATCATAGAGCTGGTTTCTCAGGATCTCTGTGGTGCCGATGATGACAGCGGCATCGGCATTTTCCTTGATATCACCGGTGAGTATGCCTACGTTTTTCTCCCCGAACAGTTGGGAAAACCGGGTGTGGATGGAGTTTGTCAATGCCTTGAGGGGCGTGGCATACCAGATCCTGCCGTTTTTTTCCAGAGATTTTCTGGTCACCTCCTCGGCAATCCAGGTTTTTCCTGCACCTGTGGGGGCGGTCACCAGACAGTCTGTATCCTGGATAGCCTGGATGGCTTCAAGCTGAAACGGATCAGGGATAAAAGGTTTGTCTTCCGGCACACCGATTTTTTCAAATATGCGTAGAAGTCCTTTGTCCGCACCGGGTTTCATGGGCGGTATCTGCTTTGGCCTGCGCCGGGGCTTTGTTTCTTTGTGGTATCGTTTTGTTTTCATGTGGGCCAATTGTAACCAATATCCGTGAAATGTGCAAGCCCTGCCTGGATCATGCTCAGGGCTAACGCAAGTAACCATTCTGAGGTTCCTTTAGGTTCCGGACCTTTGCCGGGAGATTTCGACATGTCATAAGACCCGTGCCGGGGGGTCCCTGTGGGTCTCACCCTCTGCCGCGTTTGACATGGAGTAGGGCATGGCTGCGCTGAACAGCATTCATAAAATAAGTTCCCATGCCGCTTTACATGCAATTGCCCTGGGATCATGCATATCCCGATTTTTATGGCAGGATTTATACTGCTGTTGCCCGTAATGCCCGGATACCGGGGCAGGATCATATGCCGGGTCCGCCGTCAGGAAAAAAACTTGACACGACATCCTGGTTATGCGTATCGAAGAATATTTTATTATCGATGTAATAAAATAATTAATACCAGGATCTTTGCGGTCCCGCATGACTGATCCGGTAAATGTAAACACCTGCGTATGGGCAGGTACAAAGGGGCGTAAAATCCGTGGGGTCCAGAGTTCCTCATATTGTTGTCATCGGCGGTGGTGTCATCGGGACATCCATTGCCTGGCATCTGGCAAAAAAAGCGGCCAGGGTGACCTTGATCGAATCCAATGACCTGGCATCCGGCAGTTCCGGTGCCTGTGACGGCCTGGTGTTCATGCAGTCCAAAAAACCGGGTATCCATCTGCGCCTTGCCATGGAAAGCCTGAAGCGGTTTTCTGATCTGAAAAAAGAACTGCCCATGGACATAGAGTTCAGGCAGGCCGGGGGCCGGGTGGTTATCCAGACCCCGGCGGAATATCAGGCCATGGAACAGTTTGTCCAGGCCCAGCAGGAGATCGGCCTGGATGTGTGCCTGATGGATGCAAAAGACACGCTGGCAGCAGAACCGTTCTTATCCCCGGACATTTACGGGTCCACCTGGTCTCCTCTGGATGCCCAGGTAAACCCCATCAAGTTGACCTTGGGATTTGCCCTGGGTGCCCGAAAGAATCATGCCTGCATCATGACCCGCTCACCGGTGCTGGGCATTCACACAAAAAACAACCGGGTGACCGGGGTGGTCACCACCAAAGGGGAGATGGCCGCAGATATGGTGGTCAATGCCGCAGGGGCACGCTCCGGCCTGATTGCTCAGATGGTGGGGATTGACCTGCCTGTCCGGCCGCGGCGGGGCCAGCTTGTGGTGACCCAGGCCACATCCCGGATGATTTTTTCCTGTATGATTTCAGCCGGGTATATTGCCGCCAAATTTGATCCGTCACTGGCGGATGACGCAGGAGAAGGCATGTCCATGGAGCAGACTGATAACGGAAACCTGCTGCTGGGATCCACCCGGGAATTTGAGGGATTCTGCACACAAAATACCCTGTCGGGCATCCGCAGAATCATTTCACGAACAACCGCCATCCTGCCGGCATTGACACGCCTTCAGGTGATCCGGACCTTTGCCGGCCTTCGGCCCTTTACGCCGGACGGCCTGCCCATCCTGGGGCCGGTTGCGTCCATGGACGGGTTTTTCATGGCAGCCGGGCATGAGGGGGACGGCATCGCCCTGTCTCCGATCACAGGAGAACTTGTGGCAGACATGATCCTGGGGCAGAAGTCGGCCATTCCCCTGACCCCCTTTTCTTTGGAACGATTTACCACCCCAAAAGGACAGGCCCATGGGTAATACAGATACGGATCTGCGGATTGCCTGTGCAAACCGGGGCCCAAAAATTACTTTGCAAGTGGATGGCGTGCCCTGTGTAGCCTATGAGGGGGAAACCGTTCATGCCGCTTTGCTGGCCGCCGGTATCCGTGCCTTGCGGATTGCCGGAAAAACCGGTGAGTCCCGGGGAATTTTCTGCGGCATGGGCATCTGCTATGAATGCCGGGTCACCATCAACGGGGTCCCGGACAAGCAGGCCTGCATGACCATTGCAACCGACGGCATGCAGATTGAAACCCGATGAAAAAGAGGCAGTCGTGAAGCGGGCGTATGATGTGGTGATCGTGGGCTCCGGGGTCGCCGGTATTGCCGCTGCCAATACCCTGGCCGGTCATGGATTGGAAATCCTTGTCATTGATGAGAACCCCCATGCCGGGGGCCAGATACTCAGACAAAACTGCCGGGTCACAGACGGGTTCTGGGAATTTGACCCGCGTCTTGGGCGATCCGGCAGGACGGTTTCAATCCGGAAAATCGTTCAGAGCCTGAGGCCGATCCAGCGGCCCAAAGGGATTACCTGTGTTCATCAGGCCCGGGTACTGGGAATTTTTTCGGACCTGCAGCTGCTGGTTCATGTGCCGGATACCCTGTACCCGGGCGGTTCTGGATCCGGACGTGTGCTGGAGATTGATGCCGGATACCTGTTGCTGGCCACCGGAGCCAGGGAGCGCTGCCTGCCCTTTAAAGGATGGACCCTGCCCGGGGTCATGTCTCTGGGGGCGGCCCAGATTCTGATGAAAAGTTCGGGTATTCTGCCGGCCCGTAAAACCCTGATTGCGGGCACCAGCCCGCTTCAGACGGTTCTGGCCCTGGAGATTCTCAAAAACAAAGGAAACGTGACCGCGATTCTGGATGAAAACCATTTGACGAAAAAGCTGGGCCTGCTGCCGCTTTTGAAACACCATGGATCCCTGGCAGGGGAGGGGGCCATGCAGATGCTTCGTCTGTTGATCCGGCAGGTGCGGTTTCGCCAGGGGGTCCGGGTGACGGAAGCCAGAGGGAAAAATGGATTGTCAGCTGTCGTGACAGCCGGCCTCGACAGAAAGGGAAACACGGTACCCGGCACGTTTCAGACGTATCCCGCCAGAGCACTGGCAGTGGGGCATGGCTTTACTGCCAACATCGAGCTGCCGGTCCAGGCCGGATGCGCTCTGGATTACGATGCAGACAGGGGCGGATGGGTGGTCCGGGTGGACGATGCCCTTGAAACATCAGTGGCTGAAGTGTATGCAGCCGGAGAGATTACGGGCATTGCAGGGGCTGGAAAATCCTTTGTGGAAGGAAAACTGGCAGCGGTGTCAATTCTGGAAAAACTGGGGGAAAAAACAGGTCCGGATGTGTGTGTTCCGGAACTGGTCCGGATGCAGAAACAGCAGATGGGATATGCCTCATTTTTGAATCAGCTGTGCCAGGTGCCTTCATCCGCTTATGAGGCCATTGACGATGAAGTTCTGATCTGTCGGTGCGAAGAGATCTCTATGGGAGAGATCAGAAAACAAATTTCCCAGGGGTTTGTCACTGGAGGCAGCCTGAAAAAAGCCACCCGATGCGGCATGGGACGGTGTCAGGGCCGGATTTGCCAGCCACTCCTGTTTGATATCCTCCAGGCCTTGACCGGCCAAACCCCGGAACAGATCGGCAGTCCTTCTTTCCGGGCTCCGGTGAAAAATGTTCCCCTGGAATCGTTTTTACACCCATGATCCTGCGCCAGGTGCACCTGGCGCAAACCCTTTTGCCGTTATTACACGGCCCTTTTTAATTTTAGTATTTTGGCTTGTGATGATTCCAATATGGAATCGCGAAGAAAAGAACTTGCCTCTAATATTTCTATGCCGATTAACTCACCACTTTCATTTAACTCGGCTGTGATATTTGGGCTCAGTTCAATGCTGTCAGCTTCTTTTTCCTCGGAGATAACTATGTGCAAAATATCTTCATCTTTAAAGTATGTCATTTTTGTTTTATCCATATATGAATCTCCCTGTTTTAAGCCGGAAATTAATCTGTTGTCGCGTTGTTGCATGAATTGTGACGGGTGTTATTTCGTTCCCATGCTTTTCATATGGAATTATAACTAGCCTTTGATCATGTTTGCCTACTGCAATTACACGTTGGGTTGTCGTATCGAAGAATCTTTCTTCAGAGTGCAGTAATATATTTTCAAGTTTTGAAAATCCCCTTAATTCTGTTTTATATTTCATATATTCAGTCCATAGGATAACAGACTTTTCAGGGTTTTCCACATCCCCTCCAATCATTTATTGTTATTATACCCTATATCTTCAATTTCAGGCTAATATTATTTTTAGGATAACATCATTTTGCGCAATTCTGTCCGGGCCCGCGCCGTGGACAGACAAGTGAATTGCCTTTATGGTGTCATCTCATAGGTGTTTTTCAGGGCCATGACATGGTTTTCCCAGATCCGGTTGAACCGGTCGGTGTCTGTGACCGGTTTTTTTATCATCTTTATGCAAAAATCCATTTGCGCTTTGGTGGTGACGGGTTTGGCATACAGCTTCAAGGCGAATTCACTGAAATCTCTGATCATGACATCGAAAATTAGTTCCAGCAGATCCGGGTCGATTTTGTCCATGTGAAATTTTTCAATGATGAGCTGGCCATAGGCCACCAGGGTGAACAGCTCCCCTAAGTACAGCAGAAAATCCATGTTTTTGGCCTGCGCTTTGTCCGGGGTGGCGGTCATGAGCATCCGGGCCAGCTGGTCGATCTGCTCTTTGAAGATGTTGACATTGGGCAGGTCCACGCTGTCATAGGCCAGGTGATAATCATGGAACTGGATTTTGCCCAGCCCTTTTGTTTCACCCTGGTTGAACAAAAATGTATCACATCCCGGGTGATCCTGTCTGGGAATCTTAGAGAATGTGCCGGGTTTGAAAAAATAGTTGGCCATGAACTTGATGATCAATGCCATGTTCACATGCACAGTGCCTTCCAGTTTGGGCAGAGACCGTATGTCTGTGGCAGCCATTTCAAAATAGGTGTCTTTTTCAAACCCCTTTGCCGCGATCACATCCCAGATGAGGTTGACAACATTTTCCCCTTCACAGGTCACCTTCATTTTGACCATGGGATTGTACAGAAGATACCGCCGGTCCTGTGCCGAGGCGCTGCGAAAATAATCGGCAGCCCTCTGGGAAAACAGCTTCATGGCGGTCAGGCGGGTGTAGGCGTCCACAAGAATCTGGCGGATATGGGGGAAATCGGTGACCATTCTGCCGTACAGGTTACGGCCGGCCGCATGGTTGAGGCCTTCGTAAAAGGCATGGGTGCAGATACCGATGGATGCCCAGCCCAGGTTGAATTTTCCCACGTTGATGGTGTTTAATGCGCTGTCCCAGGCAGCCCGGCCCGTGGACATGATCTGTGCATCGGTTACAGGATATCCGTTCAGGGCATATTCCGCCACATACCCTTCCCAGTCCACCAGGTTCTGGACCAGGTCATAGTTGTCATGGGCAGGATCTGCCGCAAAAAACACATATTCATCTGTTTCCGAGTTTTTGGCAAAGGTGGACACAATGCCTGCCTGGTTGGCATTGCCGATATAGTATTTTCCGCCGTCAGCCACATACCGGCCGTCTCCCAAGGGGGTCAAGGCCATTTCCGAAGCATACAGATCCGCCCCATGGGCTTTTTCAGACAAACCAAAGGCAAAGATATGCCCGTCTTTAAGCAACTGCGCTGTTTTTTCCTTGAGCTGCTCATTGTCCCCCATCCAGATGGGCCCTAATCCCAGAATGGATACCTGCCAGGCATACCAGTGGGCCAGGTTGTAAAAGCTTAAAATTTCATTGAAATCACAGATACGCCGTGTGTCCCACCGGGCATTTTCATTGTCTACGGCATATTTTTTTGGGGTGAGCAGGGTGGCAAAGATCTGGTTTTCCTTTAAAAAATCCAGAAAATCCTGGTACCAGACCCTCTGGTGAAAATCTGCTTTGAGTCGTTTTTTGCCGCGGCTTTCAAAATATGCGATTGTTTTTTTCATGATCTGCCTGGATGCCGGATCCAGGTGGTCATAGGTGGCGGTCTTTGGATTGAATAAAATCATGCTGTGGTTCCTCTTAAATTGTTTTATCCCGTCCCAGCCGGTGCATGGCCAGGCCGGAGCCCACAATGAGCAGGCCCCCGGCAAACAGATGCCAGGAGACCGGTTCCATGAGAAAGACAATGCCCACCACCGCTGTAAACAGGGTTTCGCTGGACATATATGCTGCCCCTTCAAAGCCCCTGCAGAAGAAAAACCCCTGGTTCATGAGCAGCTGGGCTGCCACCGACACCGCAATAATACCTGCGCTCATGGTCCATTCGACAGCTGATGCAGGAACAATCGGGTGAAAGAGGCAATAGGGAAGGGTGGCCAAAGTGCCCATGGTACAGAAATAAAAATAGATGATCACCGGGCCGTTGTGCTCCCGCAGAGACCGGATAATGGTGACCGTGAATCCGGCCAGCAGGGCCCCGATAATGGCCATGGCCTGGCCCAGGGCATTGGTGGAAAGCCTGAAGTCAAACAAAATGGCCACCCCTGCCAGAAGCACGGCAATGCAGGCTATCTGCAGCCGGTTCACCTGTTCTTTATATATGATGAACCCGAACAGGGCGGCAAAGGCAGGATAGGAATAAAACAGCACCACTGCCGTGGACATGGGCAGGGTGCGCAGGGCCGACACCACAAAAAAAAAGGCAAGAGATCCGGAACAGCCCCTGAGGATCAGCAGCGGAATCTTGTGTCCTTTAAAGGGATTTTTTCTGCGGCTAAACACGGTTGTCAGCACCAGCATCCCGCCAAAGCAGCGGATAAACCCCAGGTGCCAGACCGTGTAATGGTCCGGCATCAGTTTGACCAAGGTGGACATGAGGGTAAACAAAAGGGCGGCAGACAGCATGAACAAGGGTCCTGCCATCCGGGCATCCATGAGAACGGTTCGGGTTGTGGATGGTTGCATATGTTCAGCGGTCCTTGAGATCCATTGTTTCTGCCAGGAGTGTAAAATAGCCCCGGCAGCCATATCTGTCAAATAGATTTTACCTTCGGCCGGGTTTTGGTATCCTTAGATTTTTCATTGGATACCTTTGGAAAATGGTGTTATGATTTTAATGGTATACTGCGGGTGATTGTACCGTATCAACATAAAAAAAGAAGCAAATGAATGCCTGCAGGGCATAAAATAGGTATATCCCATGCAAGTAATACCAAAAAAGGACGGCATGAAGGTAGCACAATTCAGATTCAGGACGTTGCAGGCAAGGCTGCTGGTGCTTTTGCTGATTCCCGTGGTGGTGATCCTTCTGCTGGGAGGGGCGGCAAGTTTCTGGTATGCCAGGGACATCATGCTGGAACAATGGAATGAATCCGCAGCGATAAAACTCCAGCGGGCTGCCCATTATATTGAAATGAGACTGCTCAAACCGGTGGACCTGCTCAATGCCTTGTTCCAGGTATCTGACCGGAATGCCGCCATTGTTTCTCCGGAACAGGTGGTGGATTTTCTGCAGGTCATGGATGGGGTGGTATCTGCAGAGTATGACCCGGCAGGTTCTTTACAATCTCTCAAAGAAATGGGAATGCCAGGCATGGGGTATATGGACAGGATGAATGTTGACATGCACAAGGGTATGCGGTTTTCCCGGTCCAGAATTGCAAGTGTTTCCGGACCCCAATACCATGCAGGCGGAGACGGCCGGACTGTGACCATGCGCATCACCCTGTCCGGCCCTTCAGAAGAGAGGCTGGGGCATCTTGACATCCGCATGGAGTTTGATTACCTGCTCAAAGATATCCTCTCACTGGGCTGGTGGCAGAGCGACATGGCCTGTATTGTAGATGAAAGCGGTACCTATATGGCCCATACCAACATGACCATGACGGACCGCCGCTCCCTTGGGAACTCAAATGATCCCCTGGAACAGGCAATTTTAAAAAAAATGGATTCCCAGTCATTCGGAACGGTTAGCTCCCAGGGCCATCCCCCTGACCTGGTGGCGGGTTTCTATAAACTTGACCAGGTGCCCTGGACAATTATCATGTTTGCCGACGGCCGCAAAATTCTGGGTTCCATTGTGACCTACAGGAATGTTCTTGCTTTTGGCATATTTGTTCTGGCAGGCCTGGTGCTGGTTTTGATCCGGTTTCACATGTGCCGGATAGTGAACCAGATTCAGCAGCTTTCCTCCAAGGCACAAGCGGTGGCAGACGGTGATTACGGGTCTCCCATACCTGTGGAAAGCCGCGATGAAATCGGGAACCTGGTGGAACGGTTCAATGCCATGGTCAGAGGACTCAAGGAACGCGATCACATCCGTAACAGCTTTGGCCGGTATGTGGACCCGGATTTTGCCAGAACCCTGATGAAGCATCCGGAGGCCGGCCAGCTGGGGGGCAGCCGGCGGGAGGCGGTGATGCTCATGTCAGACATCCGGGAGTTTACCAGTCTGTCTGAAACCCTGGAGCCTGAGCTGATTGTTACCATTTTGAACCGGTATTTTTCCCATATGATCGAGATCATCCGTGAGCACCAGGGTATTATTGTGGATTTTTACGGGGATGCCATCCTGGTGTTTTTTGATCCCCTGGATGAACCGCTTTTGAAAACCGTCCGGCGGGCGATACAGTGTGCCTTTACCATGCAGGACCGGATGCCGTCGGTGAACCGGGAGTTGAAAGCGCAGAACCTGCCCGATCTTTCCATGGGCATCGGCATCCATGCCGGCCAGGTGGTGGTGGGAAATATCGGATCCGCCACCCGGGCCAAATACGGGGTGGTGGGATCGGCGGTCAACATCACCGGCCGGATCCAGGAACTGGCCCAAAAAGGGCAGATCCTCATCTCAGACGCTGTTCTGGACAAGGTGAAGGACCAGGTAACGGTGATGACTTCCGTTTCAAAGGACCTGAAGGGGGTGGATCAGACCATGACCCTGCATGTGATCAAACCGGGCTGACCCTGGCACCGGCGGATGAAACCTTGCCGGCAGCATAGGAGCCCCGAAAGATCAATCCTTATTAGCAGAATATTTTACCATATGCCTTGTGTTTTGCAGCAGGCGCAATGATTTTTGTTGTTGTGGAAGAACTCATTCCAGAGCCTCAGAGAAAATACGAAAATATTGATGTGGTGACAATGGCAACGCAGATGTCTCCGCTTCGGGTTTCAGTGGTGGTGTGCAGGTGATTCCTCCTGATCCGATTGTCTGGCCCGTGCAGACCTTTTCAGGAAGATCTGCACGGCGATTGCAATGGCGATCATAGTGACAACGGCAACACCAATTACAAAGGGGTCGGAATTCAGCTTGACCCAGACAAAACCTCCAAGGGCGAGTAAATCGAGAAAAATGGCTGTGGCCGGCACCCATGCCCGGGCCTTGACGGCCTCGCGGAGATAGCGAATGACGCCCCAATGGATGGCAATGTCCATGATCAGGTAAAACACGATACCCAGCGCCGCAATCCGGGAGAGGTCAAAGAATGCGGTCAGGATCAGGCCGAGAACCACGGTATATACCAGGGTATGCTTCTGGATGCTTCCGGGCATACCAAAATGGCTGTGGGGCACCAGTTTCATTTCGGTCAGCATGGCCAGCATTCTGGATACGGCAAAAATGCTGGCCAGAATGCCGCCGGCGGTGGCCATTATGGCAATGGCCACCGTGAACCAAACGCCGTAGTCGCCCAATGCCGGCCGGGCGGCGGCGGCAAGGGAGTAGTCCCGTGTCTCAATGATTTCGGCAAGCGAAAGATTACTCGCAACGGCAAAGCCGACCAGGGTGTAGATCACAACGCAGGCCGCAATGGACATCATGATGGCACGACCAACATTGCGATGCGGGTCTTTCACTTCCGAGCCACTGTTGGTAATCGTTGTAAAGCCCTTGAACGCCAGTATTCCGAGGGCGGTCGCACCAAGGAAATTGCCAACGTTACCGGCCTCTCCAGCGCGTGAGAAGTCGATGGAAATGCTATCGGCAATCCAGACACCCACCAGCCCAAAAATCAGAATGCCCCCGATTTTCAAAATACCGATGAACGAGGCGACCTTTTCGATACGGCGGTTGCCCATCAGATTGATTACAAAAGCCGCCAGGATGAGTGCCACCCCGAGAATGGGCACCATACGACCACTCTCATCTCCCCCGAAAAGCTGCATGGTATAGGCGCCGAACGTGCGGGCAAGAAAGCTTTGGGCGATCACCATCGAAAAATACATCAGTAACGCATTAAAGGCCGTCGGCAACCGGTTTCCGTAGGCCTTGTGCAGATACATGCCGATGCCACCGGCGGACGGATAGGCATTGGAAATCTTGATGTAGGAATAGGCGCTAAAGGAAACGACCACGGCAGCGGCCAGAAACGCCAACGGGAAGAGAATACCGGTCATCTGCGCCATCTGCCCGGTCAGCGCAAAGATGCCGGCGCCTATCATGACCCCGGTTCCCAGCATGACCGTCCCAGCTAGCGTCAAGCTACCTTCTTGGTACTGCGTCGTTCTGTCATCATCTTTAGCCATGAAACCTCCGGTTGTTTATAAGTTCAATATATAGCAAACATGATGCCAACACCCTGACGGTTTGGCTGAAAATTAGTGTATACTATTGTAATATTAAGATTTTTACATATCAATGTGTACGATGGAAGAGATTACGTCAAGGTATGCGGGCGGTGATGTGGTCAAATAATACCACAAGGATCAAATAATAGCACATCGGTGCTGGCCCATAACTGGAAAGCTCTCAAAGTGGAAGCAGCAAAAAAAAATCCGTTAACCATAGATGAATCCGTACTGAGCTCAGGAAAGAATCTTTACAGCTCTTTTTTTTGTCAGCTGCCCAATATTTAGACAATGCCATCCGATCTGTATAAAATTTATACAGATCGGATGGGTGTTCCTTATCGAATTTTTTCTTTTGTTCATGTTTTTTCAGTGGGCATTTATATGGATAACCTTCTGTTTTAATGGTTATTTATTTTTGAATCCTGCAGTTTTTTTGTCATGGAAAATGACTGTGGCATACCCGTTGCAATTCATAAAAACAACAGTAATGCAGCGATCACTAAATAATCGTCCTCTATACCGGTAAACCATACATGAAAAAGGAGAAAAAAATGAAGATAAAAATAATGTTCATCATCTTGGGAGTGCTTGTAATCGGGTTTTCCATGAAGGCGTATGCAATGATGGGAGGCGGCCGGACCCAGTCCGGTCAGACGCAGCATATGCATGACAACAGCCAGAGATATCATACGGATCAGGAATATCACAATAACGGCAGGGAACAGTATCGCCCTGACCATGGCGATCATATGGATGGTGAAGGCAGGTATGGCCAGGATCATTTTATGGACGATGATTCCTTTTACCATGATGACAGCCATTCGATCGATCATGGGGGCAATGGATATGACGGCCGCAATGCAGACGACATGCATGACAATGGCCCACAAGGCCATTAGTTCATAACCCGGGCTTCAGGGCCTAAAATGATTTTAAAGGTAAATCTAAGGAGGGAAAAAATGGTTGTTTTCAGAAAAGACGCTGCAATGATGAATAACACATTGAAGGTTGTGATGATTGCCTTAATGGCGGTGATCTGGGCAGCTGGCATGGCCCAGGCAGGGTACAAATTTAAAATCAATGAAGCGGTTAAAGGAGAGATTGGTTTCTGGACCCAGGCCTGGTATCAATATGCGGAAGACGCCAGTGACAGCGATGGAGACGGGGTGCTTGATACAGATGTAAATGATTTTATGATACGAAGAGCCTATTTCAGCATCAGCGGAGAGGCCACCCCCTATCTGGGATTTTTTACACACATTGCTGCCGACCGCATCGGTCAGGACAATCTGGATGATTCATCACTGGGCCTTGGAAGCGGTGTCGCATTCAGAGATATTTGGATCACACTGAAACCATCTGATATGCTCAATATTCAGTTGGGGCGGATGTATATTCCGTTTACGCGAAATTATGGCACCACCTCGACCAAAGCCCTGTTGACAACAGATCTTGACTGGACCCAGGGCGGCGTCAGAGGCAATATCTTTTACCCCAGCAAGGTTGGCCGGGATGACGGTGTCACATTTTGGGGCAATCTGATGCAGGGGCTGTTCCAATACCGGTTCATGATTGCCGAAGGGGTGGAGAACATCACCCAGAATCCGGATGATAACCTGAGGTTTGCCGGAAGGGTCAGTTTCAACCTGTTTGATCCTGAGACAGGCTGGTTCAATCAGGGCACCTATCTGGGAAAGAAACAGGTTCTTGCATTCGGTCTGGGCGCAGATACCCAGGAGCTTGAATTTGGTGCCCGAACAGATGATTATTTTGCCTGGACAGCGGATATTCATTATGACCAGCCGTTGAGCAACGGGGGTGCCCTGACTGCCGAAGCTGCGTACATCAACATTGAAAAAGGGGTGAACCCTATTAAATACACCCAGTTTGCATCAGGGGATGACGGGTCAATTGTTTCCCTGAAAGCAGGGTATCTTTTCCCCGGCCGGATCGGGATAGGACAGGTACAGCCTTTTGCCCACTATGAGCTTATCAATGTGGATGAAACAAATAAAGACGATACACAGGTATATGGTCTGGGATTGAATTACTTTTTCAAGGGACATGCCAATAAATTGAGCATCGATCTTTCATCAGTTGATCAGGAAACAGCAACAACATCTGCACAGGATCATTTAATTTTCACAATCCAGCTGGCAGCCGGGTTCTAAAGTCCATTTTAACAGACAGCCGCCCGCGTTAAGCGGGCGGCTGTCTGTTAAAGGTTTTATCTAATAACTGGTTTTAACAATGAGGGAACAACACCAAAAATAAGGGGAAATAACATGTCGCAAACCACAAAAAACAATATCGGAAAAAAAATCTTCAGGTCTGCTGCTATTGTAATGGTTCTGATCACACTGGCTGTTCTGGTGACATCCTGTGCCGCGCCGCGGTACGGAAGGGGCCATCATCATTATATGAATTACAATGGTGTTCAACCATGACGGGATGATAAAATTTGGGCAAGATCCAGATGGTATTTTTTAATTTTGTTGTTTAACGTTGTTCGGGTGATGTGCAGTAATTTTGCCGCCTCGGTCTTGTTCCCCCCGGTCTGCTTCAGGGTCTCTGTCAGGGCCATGGTTTCAATGTCATCAAGGGATCTGCCGCCGAGCGCAGGCAGGGGATTTGCAGGATCTTCATCCGGTCTGTAGTTTCCCATCACAGTCGCCGGCAGGTCTTTTTCCGAGATATATTGCCCCATGGACAAAATAGCCGCCCTTTCAACGGCATTTTCAAGTTCTCTGACATTGCCGGGCCATGGATGTTTTATCATGGCATCCATGGCCATGGGCGTGAATCCTTTATACTGTTTTCTGTTTTTTTGTGCGTACAGAGTTAAAAAGTCCTGGGCAAGCAGGGGGATATCCTCTTTTCTGTCTTTTAATGAAGGGATTTTGATATTGATAACGTTCAGGCGGTAAAACAGATCTTCTCTGAACCGGCCGTCCTTCACTTCCTGTTCCAGGTTTTTGTTTGTGGCGACAATAATTCTGACATCGATTTGGATCGGTTTGTCATTTCCTATCCTTTGAATCTCTCTTTCCTGTATGGTGCGCAGCAGTTTGACCTGCATGGACAAAGGGATTTCTCCTATCTCATCTAAAAAAATGGTACCTTTGTCTGCATGGAGAAAAAGACCGTCCCGTCTTTTGTCCGCCCCGGTGAAAGCCCCTTTTTCATGTCCGAATAGTTCCGATTCCAGAAGCGTTTCATTCAACGCCGCACAGTTAATGGATATCAGCTTGTTTTTGTTTCTGGCGCTGTGATCATGAATGGCTTTGGCAAACAGTTCTTTTCCGGTACCGCTTTCACCGGTAATCAGGATGGTGGCATCTGTGGGCGCTGCAATTTTTGCCGTTTCCATCACTTTTTTCAAGGCAGGACTGGAACCTGTAATGCGGGAAAAACCGGTATTTAATGATATTTTTTTTTTCAGGTCTGCATTTTCACGGGTCAGCTGCAGATGACTCATTGCCCTGTCAATGGTGATTTTAAGGTCATCAAAATTCAAGGGTTTGGTAAGATAATCATAGGCACCAAGCTTCATCGCCTCCACTGCTTTATTCACTGAAGAATACGCTGTCATGATGATAATGGGTATGGCAGGGTTGAACTCTTTTATTTTCTGCAACGCTTCCATCCCCCCGATATTTGCCATTCTCACATCCATAAGCACCAGATCATAAGGTGTTTTTTTTACCACGCTGATGGCATCTTTGCCGTCAGTTACACTGTGTATTGAATGACCTATGCTTTTTAAAACGGTTTCCAGCATGGACAGATGCGCTGTGTCATCATCAACGATCAAAATTTTACCTGTCATGGTAATATCCTCTGTTGTTTATTAAGCGGTATTGAAACGAAAAATGTGGTGCCCTTCCCCTTGAAACTTTCAAGCCAGATGGTGCCGTTATGGCCTTCGATTATTTTGTGGACAATGGCCAGTCCCAGTCCGGTCCCCTTTTTTTTGGTTGTAAAATAGGGATTGAATACAGCGGCCTGGTCATCGGGTAAAATCCCTTCCCCGGTATCTGAGACAGCAAAAAGAACGGCATTCTCTTTCACCCGGACATCCACTGTCAGGTCTCCGCCATGTTTCATGGCCTGGATGGCATTAATATAAAGATTCAGCAGAACCTGGCTGAAACGGTCCGGGTCAAGATTGAGTTTGGGAAGCGGGGCATCGATTTTTTCCTTCACCCGTATGCCGGCGCTTTCTGCCTCATGCCGGATAATGCGCAATGAGTTTTTGATAAATTGATCCAATTGTGTGGGGTGTAATTTTAAGTCAGCCGGCCGTGCAAATTCAAGCAGTTCAGATATCACCCGGTCCACTCTGTCAATCTCTTGCACCATTAACCGGGCCGCTTTTTTATTTTCACTGGTATCTTCAAACAGGCTGCCGAAAAAACCGGCATACCCCTTGATGGAGCTTAAGGGGTTTCTGACTTCATGGGCAATACCCGAGGCCAGTGTTCCCAGCGCGGCCAGGCTTTCTTTTCTTCTGATTTTCAGCTCCAGGGCCCGTATCTGGCTCAAATCTTTTAAAATAAAGAGAAATCCTATGAAATCACCGGCCTGGTCGAAAATATTTGTAACCATCACGGAAATGGGGGTTGCGCCTGTTTTTTCCGCGTCGACAACGATCTCTTTTTCCAGGCCTTTTCCGTTGGCATCGGCAATCTTATGCAGATGCCAGATATCTTCGGGAAGAACGTCACCGGCTGTTTTGTCAGTTATCCCCAAAATATTGATTCCCAGAAGAGAACAGGCGGTATCATTCATATACCGGATGTGCCGGCTCTTATCCACAATGATGATTCCCATGGGAAGGCTGGCAATGGTTTCAGCGGCAAAAGCCCTTGTGTCCTGCAGCAGCCGGTGGGAACGGATGACCTTGCGGGACCAGAACAAAGAAATAATTCCGGCCAGTCCCACGAGAAAAACAATGGTGATCATCAGAATGTTGTGTTGCAGGTCTTCTCTAACAGCCTGTTCAAACGGGTGTACATCCATTCCAATGAACATCACGGGTCTGTTTTCAGCAACTTTCGGAAATGTAAACGCAAGTGGTTTGTAAACCTCGAAATACCTTGTGTTGTTTTCTTTTTCAACGATCCGCCACCCGGGATTGCCGGGGTGTGTAACACGGTTTTCAAGTGCTGTGTCATCGCGCTGTGTGCCGATCATTTTCCGGTCATTGTGGGCCAGTATCTTTCCAGATGCGTCAACCAGAAACATATATAAAATGCCGGATTGAGATGCGGTTTTCTCCAGTACCCTCTGCAGGGAAAAATGATTGCCCGACACCCCGGTTCCGGCATCGGCTTCAAAAGACTTGATCCATACCACCCCTTTTTCCATTAAATGGTTGCCCACATGTTGTTTTTCCCGATTGTACATTATTACGGTCTGAAAAAGGATAATCACCATGAGCACAAAACTGATGCCGATGGTGATCCATGGGGAGGCAGAAACCACCAATCGGTTTGTTTTACTAAAATTCATTGGTTACGTTTCCCCAAAGATGATTAAAAATTAACCGAAGTCATTTCAAATTGTGTCCAATTATTAACCATCTGGCATGATTTTGCAACCCTGCCTTGCTGAAGCCAGGGTAAATTCCTTCTTAATAAATAATAGTATAAAATCAGTTAATTATGACTAATATCGGATGACCCTGCAGTGATTTTATTTTTTTTAAAATTACGAAGAGCAAGAAAGAGGGGCTTCTTCGTGTGCTTCGTGCGCTTCGTGGTAAAATAATCTGGCACGGTCATTGCAAAATAATATCTTAGTTAAGAATGAATGAAACCGTTTGAAATAACCCGATAAATATATCAGGAGAAAAAAATGTGGGGCTGCAATACCATTGCTTCTGGCATGGGACACTGGATTTTCGGCGGCGGCATCATCGGATTTGGTATTACAGTATTAATACTTGCCCTGATTGTCCTTGTTCTCATCCAATTATATAAATCCGGCAAAAAATCCACACCATGCGCAGATACAATGGATTCTCTGAAAATTTTAAAAACACGGTTTGCCAAAGGGGAAATAACTGAACAGGAATACCTGAAAATGCGGGACATTCTCTGCATTAATGATACATCCAGATGACGGCGGCTTGTTATGGAAATCAAAAAAATACAAAAACACAGAACACTGCAGGGCAAACTCATTATCCTGTTGCTGTTTCCAGTGTTTTTAATTATATTTTCCGGCGGGGCCTTAAGTTTTTTATATACCCGCACCGCCCTGATAAATCAATGGAATGAATCCGCGGTGTTGAAACTTCAGCGGGCCGCTCATTACATTGAGATGCGGCTTTTAAAGCCGGTTGAATTAATTGAAACAATGTTCCAGGTTTCCCGTGAAAAACAGATATCTCTTTCCCTTGATGAGATTGCCGCATATCTGGAAACCATAGAAGGTGTTCTGGCGGTTGATGTCAAAAAAGAGACCGGCATGCACGCGCCTGCAGCTCACAATTATAGTGCAATGATGGCGTTCGGGGGCATGACACAATTTCGGCACACCCGTATTCAGGACGTGTCCCAACCGGTATATGACACAGATGCCGGGCATAACGCCGTCATTATGGCAGTAACATTGGTTGATTCAGCAGGCAGCGACAATGGCCGCATAGAAATCAAGATGAGCTTCAACTATCTGCTCAAAGATATTATTCGACTGGGGTGGTGGCAGAGCGATATGGCCTGCATTGTGGATGAAGCCGGCAAATACATGGCCCATACCAATATGACCATGAAAGGCCGACATTACCTGGGCGGAGAAAATGATCCCCTGGAACAGGCGATTTTACAGGAAATGAAAACCGCTGTGTCCGGTACTGTGCAGTCCCCCGGCTATCCTCCGGATATGGTGGCCGGGTTTTATAAGCTGGAACAGGTCCCCTGGACCATTATCCTTTTTGCAAAGGGAAAAAAAATATTACAACCCATTACCAACTACCGAAATGCCTTTGTTTTAGGCAGCGGGATATTGATTTTTCTTATCCTGCTGCTCATCAGGCAGCATGTGGGTAAAATTGTTCATCAAATAAAAACCCTGTCAAAAAATGCCCGGAAAATTGCCAGAGGGGAATATGGAGAACCTGTCAAGGCAAACAGCAATGATGAGATCGGACAGTTGGTGGAAATATATAATGACATGGTGACCGGGCTGAAAGAACGTGATTTTATCAGAGATTCCTTTGGCCGGTATGTGGATCCGGAATTTGCCAAACTTCTGCTGCAGCATCCGGATGCCGGTAAACTGGGTGGACAGCGGCGGGAAGTCGTTTTAATGATGTCGGATATCAGGGGATTCACACCGCTTTCAGAAACATTGAGTCCTGAAATAATCATCCGGATTCTGAATCAGTATTTTTCCCACATGATAAAAATCATCCAGGACCACGACGGTATTATCGTCGATTTTTTCGGCGACTCCATCCTGGTGTTTTTTGATCCCATCACAGGGGCGATAGAAGACAAGATTTTTTGTGCCATTCAATGCGCATCCCGGATGCAGTCTGAAATGGCGGCATTCAATGAAAAAATGCGCCTCCAGCAGATGCCCGGGCTGGACATGGGCATCGGCATCAACTCAGGACAGGTGGTGGTCGGAAATATCGGGTCAGAGACCCGGAGCAAATACGGGGTTGTGGGGTCTGCCGTGAATATCACCAGCCGGATTCAGGCCAAGGCACAAAAAAAAGAGATCCTTATCTCTGAATCGGTTTATGCGTATGTCAGGGACCAGGTCGACATCACTAAAAAATTTACTGCAAAGTTGAAAGGTGTGGAAGGATTAACAACACTTCGTGCAATAGACACTATTTATGCGTTAGGGAAAAGACCATGAAACTTTTTTTTATCCGATCGGTTTTTCTGTGTTTGGGTATCCTGGTGTTGTGTCAGAACAACGCCCGGGCAACAGAACAAGAAGATCTGACAAAACTGGCATCCAGCCTGTCAACAACCATAAGATTGTCAGATCTGCTTACCTATGCCTATTTGTCCAGTCCGGCCATCACTGCGTCCAAAAAATCCTGGCAGGCGTTTATTGAAAATTACAGGGTGGGCAAAAGCTATCCAGATCCCCAGCTGGCCGCCACCTATTTCCCCCGGCCCATTGAAACCCGGCTTGGCCCCCAGGACTGGAGTCTGACCCTGTCCCAGGTGATTCCTTTTCCGGGCACCCTGTCCCAAAAGGCCAGGGTGCTGGAAGCAGAGGTCACAATCTCCAGGCTCAAGGTGGATAAAACCGTTAAAGCTATTGTCACGGAGGTGTCCTCTTCATTTTACGAACTGGTGTATATCCAGAAAGCAATTGATGTGGCCCGGGCCAACCTGGACTTGAATCAGCAGATGCTGCAGATCAGCGAAAACGCCTATGCAGATGACAAAGCCCTGTTTTACGATGTATCCAAAGCCCGTTCCCAGACCGCCCAGATACAATATGATATCCTGCTGCTTCAGGAGCTGGAAAAAACAGAAAAAACAAAGCTCAACACCCTTTTGAACCGATCCCCGGCTGCAGCACTGGGAAATGCGACCGGCAGCCTGCCCCGGAAGGTGGTGTATTCTCTGGATGAAATTTATGAACTTGCCATGCTGCACCAGGAAGATATCCTCATGGCAGAGGAAAACGTGCACAAATCGGAACAGGCCATGCAGCTGACACGGCTTGAAACCCTGCCCTCATTCAAACTGGGCCTGTTTTATGCCGGCATTGGTGATCCGGATGTGCCAAATCCGCCGCCAGATGCCGGTGACGATGCTGTGGGGGTGCAGTTCGGCATGAACATTCCCTTGTGGTCTGGAAAAAATAAAAGCCGGACCGCACAGGCTTTGGCAGAAAAACAAAAAGCACAGGCAGAGAAAACCGACATTGCCAACAAAGTCAAAGCCGGGATCAGCCGCCTGTGGTTCAAGCTGGAAAATGCCGAACGGCTGATAACCCTGTATGAAAAAGACCTGCTTCCCCAGGCGGTCTCTTCTGTACAGACTGCAGAGACCTGGTTCAAACAGGGCCAGGGCAGTTTTGCCGATTTTCTGGAAATCCAGGCAACCGCCTACAATTTTCAATTGTCTCTTACGCGGGCCAAAGCAGATTATGCCAAGACCCTGGTGCTGCTTGAGCAGGCAGCCGGTGCTGTCCTGGATGCGAAAACCGGGCAGAATACAGGAGAAAAAAAGCCATGAAAATAAAGATTTTTACCCTGACAATACCGGTGCTTTTCTTTGCTTCTGTCTGCTTTGCAGATTATGGCGCCATGAAAAAAGAACTGAAAGACTATACCCCCCAAGACAGTTTTGCCATTAGACAATCACCTGATATCGCCGTGCAGAAAACACCTTTCCATACGGCTGTTCCTTTTCCTGCCGGATCACAGATTCCTGACAGATCACAGATACACAATCTGAAGCAGGGGTATGAAAAACAGATATATGGGCCCAATGGCGATGCCGCAGCAATGGGGGTGGATGAAAAAATCCTTGCACAGGTATCTCAAACAGGCGATGACCCAAAAGCATTTGCAGCGCTCCTTGCGCAGAAGATCGATCTGAAAGAGATAAAAGCCATTGCCGTTCTGCGAAATACAGATATCAAGGCGGCTCAAAAAAAGGTTCTGGCAGAGATCCAGTCCTTTGACCAGGTCACGCACTTGGATGACAGCCTGCAGCAGTATGCGGCATTCACCGCTGCCCTCAACAACCGGGTCGGGCCTTTGAAAACAAAGGATTCCATCAGGGCAGGATATCCATTTCCCGGCCTTGTTGCCCTCAAGGGCCGCGTCATCCAAAGCCAGGTGGACATGCTGGTGGAGCAGATGAAAATTGTCGGCAAACAGGTGCGCCAGGATGTTGAAAATGCCTATTGGGAGCTTGTGTATACCACCCGGTCCATCTGGATCATCCATGAGACCACAGCAGCGTTCGACCGCCTTCTGGATGTGGCCGCATCCCTGTATAAAAGCGGCAGAACCAGTTACCAGGATGTGATCAAGGTAACCATAAAAATAGAAGAACTTAACGAAGAGCTGATCACCCTGGAAAATAAAGCAGACAATGGTAAAATCCGGCTGCTTGAACTGATGAACCTTCCGGCAGATACACGTATGGGTCCGGTGAAAACAGCGTCTCTGCCCAAAACAATTCCCGTGCCTGAAAAATTGTTTACCATTGCCAGGGACCATCGCCAGGAACTGGCTGCCATCCGGTTTCAGATCAGCAAACTGCAGTCCATGGTGGAGATGGCTGAATCCATGAAGCAATCTTCGTTTACCCTGGGATTGTCCTATTTTGAAGCCGACCATGTCAATACAGCCGGCACAGATGCCCCGCAGCAGGCATTTGCCGAAAAAACCATGGCATCCATGAAAAACAACCAGCCGGTGAAACCCTGGTATGGCGTGGACAGCCCCTGGTTACAGCAGACAAGGCAGACACTGGCAGGTCTTGAACATACCCTGGTTGCAAGAGAGAATGCCACAGACCGCATGGTGTACAATGCCTGGTTCAAAACAGACAAAAACCTGCGGGAGCTGGACCTGTACAAAAACAGGATACTGCCTCTGACAAAGTCTGCCATGGATGTGTCCACCAGGGAATATGAGACCGGGTCCATTCCCTTTTCCCAGGCCATCGGGTCCTATACAGACTGGCTGAACGTGAAACTGACCATTGCGCAAAAGACAAAAGACCTGGGTATCTCTTTTGCCGCCCTTGAAACGGTTGTAGGTACAAACTTATAAATACACAACATTACAAGCCCGGCTGGACAACGCAAGCATATAGCAGGACAACGCAAGCGTATAAAAGTTGCTTAATGGAAAATACAGGGAGAAACGATTTATCATGAATATCAAATCAACCCTGCTGGTTATTATTTTGACGGCACTGATAACAGGCACAGCGGTATTTTTTATAATAACCACCATTGGACCAACATCCTCTGAGAGTAGTAAAGCCCCGTCTGAACAAAATGGCGATGCTGCATCAAAAGAGCGGAAGATCATCTACTGGAAGGCCCCCATGGACCCCACCGAGATCTATGACGAGCCGGGTAAAAGCAAGATGGGCATGGACCTTGTGCCGGTATATGAAGATGAGGTTTCCGAAGATGAGACGTCCAAAGACACAACAGACCGGAAAATCTTATACTGGAAAGCGCCCATGGATCCCACAGAAATCTATGATGAACCGGGCAAAAGCAAGATGGGCATGGATCTTGTGCCGGTGTATGAAGATGAGGTAAAGGGCGGGGTGGATATTAAAATAAATCCGGTGGTGGAACAGAACATGGGCCTTAAAATCAAACCTGTTGAACAGGGCCCTTTGAACCATATCATCAGAACCTATGGCCATGTGACCTTTGATGAAACCAGGACCGGTATTGTCAGCCCCAAAACCGCAGGGTGGGTTGAAACCCTTTATGCCGACTATACCGGGTTTGTTATTGAAAAGGGCGATCCCCTTTTTGCCATGTATTCTCCGTCCCTGCTGGCATCCCAGGAAGAATATCTGTCTGCCTATAAAAATTTTCAGGCACGCAAAACCCCCTTGAACAAGGACCTGCTGGAATCAGCCAAAAAAAGACTGGCATACTATGACATTGCAGACCAGGACATCGCTTTTCTGGAACAGACCGGGCAGGTCCGTAAAACCCTGGTCATCCGGTCCCGGTTTAAAGGGGTGGTGACCCATAAAAACGTGATTGAAGGGGCATATGTCAAAGCCGGGGAGAGCCTGTTCACCATTGCGGATCTGTCCACGGTGTGGGTGGAAGCCCATATCTTTGAATATGAGCAAAACCTGGTATATGAAGGGCAGACCGTTGAAATGACCCTGTCCTACAACCCGGACAAGGTGTACACGGGAAAAATTGCCTATATTTTTCCCTATCTGCAGCCCAAAACCCGGGATGTGGTCATCAGGGTCATCTTTGACAATACAGCGGGTGACCTGAAGCCGGACATGTTTGCAAATATAAAAATCAATACCAGCGGGGATGCAGCCGGGCTGATTATTCCCTCCGAGGCGGTGATCCACTCCGGGGAAAAACAGCTGGTGTTTGTGGCCAATGGCAATGGCCGGTTCACCCCCCGAAAGATCACCACCGGTGTCCATCTGGAAGAGGGAAGGGTCCAGGTGCTGACCGGCCTGGGTGCAGGAGAGGATGTCGTGGTGTCCGGCCAGTTCCTGCTGGATTCTGAATCCCGGCTCAAAGAGGCGATCCAGAAGATGATCGCATCCAAATCCGGCACTGCAAAAGAAAAAAAGGAACCATCCCAAAATGAAGGGGACAGTTTTTTTGAAGAGATGGAAGATGGCCCAGAATCCGGGGATGATTTTTTCCAGGACATGGAAGATGACACAGAGTCCGGGGATGACTTTTTCCAGGATATGGAATAACAGACAGGGGATGCTGCGATGATAGACAAGATAATTGAATGGTCTGTACACAACAAATTCATGGTCGTCCTGGCAACTTTTTTTGTCATTGCCGGGGGTATTCTGGCCATGGTCAACACGCCTCTGGATGCCATCCCTGATCTGTCCGACGTGCAGGTCATCATCTATACGGAATATCCGGGCCAGGCCCCCCAGGTGGTGGAGGACCAGATCACCTATCCCTTGACAACCGCCATGCTCAGTGTGCCTTTTGCCAAGGTGGTCAGGGGGTATTCTTTTTTCGGGTACTCCTTTGTCTACCTGATATTTGAAGACGGCACCGATATCTACTGGGCCAGATCCCGGGTCATGGAGTACTTAAATTTTGTGTCCGGCCGCCTGCCTGCCGGGGTGACCCCCAGTCTCGGGCCGGATGCCACAGGAGTGGGCTGGGTGTATCAATACATCCTCCAGGATACCACGGGTGAAACCGACCTTGCCGAACTCAGGTCGCTCCAGGACTGGTTTGTGCGCTATGAGCTCACCGCGGTTCCCGGTGTCTCGGAAGTGGCCAGCATCGGCGGATTTGTCAAGCAGTACCAGGTGGAAGTGGACCCCAACAAACTGGCATCGTATGGTATCTCCATCCGGAAAATCAAAAATGCCATCCAGCAGTCCAATGCAGATGTGGGGGGCAAGCTCATTGAGATGGGAGAAACCGAATTCATGGTCCGGGGCCTGGGGTATATCTCCTCTGTGGAAGACATTGCGCAGATTGTTGTGTCCTTTGATGACAAAGGCACCCCGATTCTGCTGGGGGATATTGCCAATATCCAGATCGGTCCGGAATTGCGCCGGGGCATTCTGGAATGGAACGGGGAAGGGGAGACCGTGGGCGGCATCGTGGTCATGCGGTACGGGGAAAACGCCCTGGAGGTGATCAAGCGGGTAAAAGAAAAACTTAGGGATCTGGAAAAAGGGCTGCCCGAGGGGGTGGAGATCCTCACGGGGTATGACCGGTCCGCTTTGATTGAACGGGCTGTGGATACCCTTAAAACCAAACTCACCGAGGAGATGATCGTGGTGGCCCTGGTGTGCATCATTTTTCTGTTGCATTTCAGGTCGGCATTTGTGGCCATCTTTACCCTGCCTGTGGGTATCTTGATGTCATTTATGATCATGTATCCGTTCAATGTCAATGCCAACATCATGAGCCTGGGGGGTATTGCCATTGCCATCGGCGTGATGGTGGATGCCTCCATCGTGATGGTGGAAAACGCCCACAAGCACCTGGAGCGGGACCGGGGTAAAAAAAGCCATACCCAGATCATTATTGATGCCTCAAAGGAGGTGGGACCGGCTCTGTTTTTCAGTCTGTTGATCATCACGGTGTCGTTTTTGCCGGTATTCTCCCTCATGGAGCAGTCCGGCCGGCTTTTCAAACCCTTGGCCTACACCAAGACCACAGCCATGGCAGCCTCTTCTGTTCTGGCCATCACCATCATCCCGGTGCTCATGATATTTTTTGTCAGGGAACACCCCATTGATCCGGCCCTGCCAAAAAAAGCAAAGGCAAAAATCTGGGTTCCGGCCCTGGCAGGACCGCCCCTGGCGGTTGTCTGTGCCGGCCTTGCAGGCCTGCCCCTGCCGGATATCAGCCTGGTACTGGCCCTGGGACTTTCCGTGTTTTTTGGCATCTGCCTGTTTCCCCAGAAAATAATTGCCGAAAAAAACAATCCCCTGAACCGGTTTCTGATCTGGATCTATCTGCCTGCGATCAAATGGGTGTTGCAATGGCGTAAAATAACCATACTGGTTGCAGTGGCCGCCATTGCAATTACCTGGTACCCCATGACCCGGGTGGGCAGCGAATTCATGCCGCCTTTGAATGAAGGGGATCTTTTGTACATGCCTACCACGTTGCCCGGTATTTCCATCACCAAGGCCAAAGAGCTTCTCCAGCAGACAGACAAGATCATTCAGAGGTTTCCGGAAGTCAAAACCACCCTGGGAAAGGTCGGCCGGGCGGAAACATCAACCGATCCGGCACCCTTGTCCATGATCGAAACCGTGATCATGCTCAGGCCGGAAATTACCTATGAAATGGTTGATACCCCGCGGTTTTTTTCTGCATGGCCGGCCTGGCTGAAAAAACCGCTGACCTGGATCTGGCCGGAACAGGTCAAGGGAGAAATTTTACATGAATGGCGCAAAAAGCAGATCGACCGGTTCTACGCCGGCTGGCCGGGCTGGCTTGCTGCCCCGTTTGAATGGATACTGCCTGAAGAGCGCTATATCACCATGCAGGAACTGATCGATGATCTGGATGCAGCGGTGAAGTTCCCGGGGGTGACCAATGCCTGGACCATGCCCATCAAGACCCGCATCGACATGCTGTCCACCGGCATAAAAACCCCGGTGGGAATAAAGGTCCTGGGGCCGGACCTGGAAACCCTGGCCGATCTCGGAGAACAGATCGAAAGCCTGCTCAGGGACAAAAAAGGGACCTTGTCCGTGTTTTCTGAGCGCGTGACCGGCGGCAATTACCTGGATTTTACCATTAACAGACAGGAAATCGCCAGGTACGGGTTAACGGTGCAGGATGTCCAGGACATTATCAAGACCGCCATCGGCGGGATGAACGTGACCTATACCGTGGAGGGCCTGGAACGGTATCCTGTCAATCTGCGGTATAACCGGGAGTTCCGGGACAACCTCCACATGATACGCCGGGTGTTTGTGCCCACCCCGTCCGGCGCCAAGGTGCCGTTGACCCAGCTGGCTGATATTGCCGTAAAAAAAGGCCCGGCCGGCATAAAGAGTGAAAACTCCAAAAGAAGTGCCTGGGTGTTCGTGGATATCAAAGGAATGGATCTGGGCACCTATGTCAAACAGGCCCGGCAGCTGGTGGATGAAAACATCGATCTGCCGTCAGGGTATTCCCTTGTCTGGTCCGGCCAGTATGAATATATGGAAAAGGCGAAAAAAACCTTGCAGCTCATTATTCCAGCCACCCTGCTGGTGATATTCATCCTGCTGTATATCCATTTTGGCAACCTTACAGAGGTGGTCATTGTGATGGCCAGTCTGCCTTTTTCTCTGATCGGGGGGTTCTGGCTGATCTATCTTCTGGGATACAACATGTCTGTGGCCGTGGGGGTGGGGTTTATCGCCCTGGCAGGACTTGCCACGGAAACCGGCATTGTCATGCTGGTGTACCTGGATGAGGTGTATAAACGTAAAAAAAAGGAAAACCGCATGCGCACGGCATCCGACCTGTACGGGGCAGTTGTTGAAGGGGCGGTGGACAGGGTCCGGCCCAAAATTATGACCGTTGCCACCACCCTGATCGGTCTTTTGCCGGTGATGTACGGCAGCGGGGCCGGCTCCCAGATCATGAAGCGCATTGCAGCACCCATGGTGGGGGGACTTGTGTCTTCCGCCATCATGACTTTGATTATCATTCCGGTAATCTACATTCTGTGGAAAACCCGGGAAATTAATAAAAACAATAATATATAAGAAAGGATGTTACCCATGAAAAAAATATCATTAACAATTATTTGTCTTGTTACCCTGGCAGCTGCCCTGGTTTTCTTTTCAAGCACTGCTTCTGCAATGGATGACGGCCATGATATGGATTCATCTGACAAAATCGGAGAGCTGTTCCATGAATCCATGCAAAACGGGTATATGCTGTCCTATTATCTGATGGACCTTCGGGATCAGGGTGATGACAAGGCTGCTGACCATTCCTCAGGGGATCATGCTTCCCATGGAGAAAAACAGATGGACAAGCCCCATCACATCATGGTGTATATCATGGACCAGGACCATGAACCTGTGACAGATGCAAAGGTGGGGTTTCTGATTAAAAACGGTGCCGGTGAAACCCAGAAAATCATGGCCATGTACATGAGTAAAGGGTTTGGCATCACTGCTGACATGAAGGCAAAAGGGGTGTATGAGATCGCGGTCAAGGCGGTGGTTGACGACGTTACCCTCATGGACCGGTTCAACCATGAAATGAAGTAGCCGGATGCCGGTATTGAAGCCGCCTGTCTGGCCGCTCCCTAAGGTTTGGGTTGATCCCTCCGGGGGGCACCTGTCCCGAGGGTGGTCCCGGTGGATTGAAAGACCCGTGTCAGGCGGTCTCGGATGGTCAAAAGACCCGTAACGGGAGGCAGCGGCTGGTCAGAAGACCCGTACCGAGTGGTACCGGATGATCAAATGACCCGTGCCGGGCGGTTCCTGTGGGTCTCACCCGTCTGACTTGTTTGACAGGGTGTACGGCTTGGCGCAGCTAAACGGCAAAAACTGCGGGCAGGTATGTCCTCATACAGTTTGCCGTTCTTAACGCTGCGCATGCCTACACCCTGTAACAAACAAGATCAGAATGGGATTCGACCCACAGGAACCGCCCGGCACTAGTCGCTGACGGCAGCGGTGCACACCGGTGAAACATTGGACCCACAGGGGGCGGGTATCAAGCAGCTGAACAGGATGTGGTTATATGCGGTGGCCTTGCTCGGGCCTTGGTTCCTTGCTGAATGGAAGCCTTGTATGGCAAAGCGGACCCGGGGAGCATTTGTACGGCGGAGCCCCTGGTGGGTGACCAATGTCGGGCCTAACAATCAGAGCATCAGGGATGTCAGGTATTTCAGGCCGTTTCTGATTTCAATCCGGCCGGCTTTCTGTTCCTGTTTCAGGTTTTTGACCAGTTGCATCCCCGGGGTGTGATACCGTTTATTGAAATTGACAAGGGATCTGGCCGGTGACGGGTCGGACAGCTTGACCTCGATCATCAGTTCCGGGCCTCTGCTGCCGGCAATGCAAAAATCCACTTCCGCCTTGTCCTTGGTTCTCAAATAGTGCAATGTGCAGGGTTTGCCCAGGTAATCATTAAGCGCATACACGTGTTTCAACAGGGATACCGCCACCAGGTTTTCAAATTTTATTCCCGCATCTCCCTCCACCATGCCGGTGTCAAAAAAATAGATTTTGGGTTCCTTTAAAATGGACCGGGCAATGTTTTTTGAATAAGGGGCGGTCCGGAAAACAATATACAGGGATTCAAAAATCCGGATGTATTTTTTAACAGTGTTGGGCGATATTCCCGCATCCCCGGCAATGGATGTGTAGGATACCGGAGATCCCACCCGGGACCGGAGCAGTTCAAGCACCAAAGAGATGGCCTTGAAATCGTGGATTTTTTCAAAATCAAGGATATCGGTTCGAATGAGTCCATCAATATACTGCATGCGCCAGCGGTTTGTCTCAACAGGATCATCTTCAAGGAATGGTTCCGGAAAACCCCCGTGAACAAGCAGTTTTTCCATATCAACCGGCTGGTTGATCAAAGACAGTTCAGCCGGTGAAAACGGGAGCAGCCGGTGTTTGAAGAATCTGCCGGCCATGGAATCGCCTCCGGCGGCAAATGCGTCCAGCCGGGCACTGCCTGTCACCAGTATTTTCATGAAAGGAGGCCGTGTATCAAAAATTCCTTTGACCACATTTTTCCATCCTGGCATCTTGTGGATCTCATCCAGAATCAGCAGGTCGGTGTCATCCAGCCAGGCCTGAGCTGTTATGATTTTTCTGTCTTTTACATGATCATAATTGAGATAGACGCTGTTGGGAAATGATGCGGCAATATCCTGTGCCAGCCAGGTTTTTCCCACCTGACGCGGTCCTGTCAGGAACACCAGTTTTTTGTTCAGGTCTTTTAGAATGAATTTTTTCTGGTATCTGTCCATAACCCTCCTTCGACTATTGTGCATTAAAATGCAAAATAGTCAAGACTATTTTGCAATACTGTTCAAAATAGTCTTGATTTTGGTATATCAAATCCCATTTGCATTGACATATCTATGTGAAAACAGCATTTTATTGATATGGTTATGGGGGGTCATCCTGGCTGGAACAACAGAGATAAAGAAAATGTGACATGCTTTATTATCGCAAAATGGGATCAGGACCGCCGGTGATTCTGGTCCACGGCCTGCTGGGGTCCTGTGCCACCATGGGGACGCTGGCAAAGGGGCTGGCCCGAAAATTTGAAGTGCTGGCCGTTGATTTGAGAAATCATGGCAGCTCTTTTCATGCCGCCACCATGACGTACAGGGAGATGGCCTGGGACCTGGTCCGATTCATGGATGAAAAAAAACTGGTGTCTGCCTGTGTGACCGGCCATTCCATGGGGGGGAAATGCGCCATGCAGCTGGCCATGGATTTTCCTGACAGGGTAAACCGCCTGGCAGTGCTGGACATGGCCCCAAGGGCATATGAACCTTTGTGGAAACCCTATATCCGGGCTATGCTGGATCTGGATCTGTCACAGATAACCAGGCGGGACCAGGCTGACCAGCACCTGGCATCGGCCATCCCGGACAGGGATTTGAGAACATTTTTTCTCCAGAATTTGAGAACTTCCGGCAATAATGACTTTTTTTGGCGGTCCAATCTTGCCGCGATCCTGGCATCCCAGGATGATATCTGTGCCAGGATATCCGGCAGCCCCTATCCCGGAGAGTCCCTTTTCATAAGGGGAGGAAAATCCGATTTTATCCAGGACGCAGACTGGGATGAGATCAAAGATCTGTTCCCAAAGGCCGGGCTCAAGACCATTGCCCGGGCAGGCCATCTGGTGCACATGGAGTATAAGGATCTGGTAACCCAACTGTTGGCAGCTTTTTTCCAGGAAAAACCCCGGTCTCCCAATAGCGGCCATGCCCTGCCGGGTACAACATAATCATGAAAGAATGGGTCAGCAGGCAGTTCTTTCATATAAAAAAATATAGTAAAGAGGTAGTGTAATATGGTGCTGCAGATCACCCCTGACATTCAGATTCCTGACAATGAAATTGTGCTGGAAGCCATCCGTGCCCAGGGGGCAGGTGGGCAGCATGTTAACAAGGTTGCCACGGCCATCCACCTGCGGTTTGATATTGCAGGCTCCAGCCTGCCCGAGGAGGTAAAAACAAGGCTTTTTGCATTCCGGGACCAGCGGATTTCCAAAGAGGGCACCATTGTCATCAAAGCCCAGCAGTTCCGCAGCCAGGAGAAAAATAAGGAAGATGCACTGAAACGGCTTAAAAAACTGGTTCTCCGTGCCATGTCCCGGCCCAAAAAGCGCAAACCCACCCGCGTGTCAAAAAGAGCACAGAAAAAGCGCCTGGACAAAAAAACCAAAAGAGGCAGTGTGAAGCGGCTGCGGGGATCTGTATCACCGGATGACTGAGAAATGGTTGACCAGATTTTTGCCGGGATGCCTTTGCAGACAGGCATGTCAGATAAACTAAAGCCATAAATATGAAAATAAGAGGAGATATCTGATGCGGCTGGGAATGCATACATACAGCCTTTATCATCACGGGGTTGCCGAGGACTGGGCCGGATTCACATTGCCTTGGGAACGGCAGATGACCCTGCTTGAAATGATGGATTATATCAAAACCCTGGGACTGGAGGGGCTTCACCTGGATGCCAAAGCCCTGGACCGCATGGATCCTGCATATTTTGAACAGGTCCGGCAGTATGCGCAGGACAGGGATCTGTATCTGGAATTCAATTTTGCCCTGAAAAGCGGAAATTATGATTCTGCTGTCCAGTTTGACATCCAGGAGGGTGTCACCATCGCCCATGGCATTGGTGCAGATATCACCAAGATCGGCATGAATTTGAAGCGCCCCCGGCCTGTGGCTGCCGGTAAATTTCATCCGGACATGATGATCCAGCTGGAAAATGTTGTTCAGAAAGTCACGGCTGCTTTGGGTATGGTGGAGAAAACCGGGGTGAAACTGGCCCTGGAAAACCATACTGACGCGTTTTCAGAAGAGGTCCTGTGGGTCCTGGACCAAATCGATCATCCGCTGGTGGGGGCCTGCATTGATACAGTCAACGGCATACATGTGACGGAAAATCCCATCACAGCCGTGGAAAACCTTGCTCCCCGGGCATTCACCAACCATTTCAGGGACAACAAAATCGTGATCACGCCCTGGGGACTCAAGTTCACCGGTGCTGCCGTGGGGGAAGGAGACCTGGACATGAAGCAGGCTTATGCCCTGATCCGCAGCAATCCCCACATGAACAGAATCAATATCGAGCTGGATCTGGACTGCCCCCTGGACAACAAGGAAACCGCCATGGCATTTGAGCGGGATGCTTTACAGCGCAGTATTGCCTATTGCCGGGATGTTCTGGGGGTGTGTTGAAAACCTTGTGCGCCGTTCGGTTTTCCGGTACGCTCCGGAGCCATGATGAAGTTTCGCGATTTACCTGATTATTTTTGGACCCTGGCTCACCGCATCCTCATGGAAAAGCAACTCCCGTAAGACATGCCGGCCGGATTTTTATACCGCATCCAACACCTGCCTGACCCTTGCGGCCAGGCCTTTGACACTGAAAGGCTTCTGGATGAACTGGATCCCTTTTTCCAGAATGCCGTGATGGGCTATGACGTTGGATGTGTACCCGGACATGTACAACACCTTTATGCCGGGATGGGTTTTGCTGACTTTCAGATAAAGGTCTTTTCCGTTCAGGCCGGGCATGACAACATCGGTGAGCATCATGTGAATTTTTTTGTCATAGCCGGAGACTGTTTCCAAAGCCTTCTCGCCATTGGCTGCGGCAAGCACCTTATAGCCTTTGTTTTTCAAAACAGCATGTGCCAGCTCCCGCACCTGTTCATTGTCTTCCACCAGCAGAATGGTTTCAGTGCCGGCAAGGTTGTTATCTTTGTCTCCGGCAGCAGCCGGTTTCATTTCCATATCCTGTGCAAGGGGCAGGTAAATTTTAAAGCTTGTTCCTTTTTCAGGTTCGGAATACACCCAGATGTTGCCCCCGTGCTGTTTTACGATGCCGTATACCGTTGCAAGCCCCAGACCCGTGCCTTTGTCTCCTTTGGTGGAAAAAAACGGTTCAAAGATGTTTTTACAGGTCTGTTCATCCATACCGGACCCGGTATCACTGACAGCCAGCAGGGCATAATTGCCCGGTACAACCCCCTGGCGGGTTTGTGCATAGGATGCATCCAGATCCTTACGGGCGGTTTCTATGGTGAGATACCCCCCATCGGGCATGGCATCTGCCGCATTGACCACCAGGTTCATTATGACCTGTTCCAGCTGGCCGATATCTGCCATCACAATCTGGGGATCGGAAGACAATGCCAGGGTGATGTGAATGTTTTCCCGGATGGTGCGCTGCAGCAAAGGCTGAAAATTTGTCACTGCCTGGTTGATATCCACGGGTTTGACCGCAAGGGTCTGTTTCCGGCTGAATGCCAGCAGCTGGCGCACCAGGTCCCGGGCACGCAGCCCTGCCTGTAAAACCGTATTTACCGATTTCTGCTGTTTTTCTGATATCCCGGGATCTGCGAGCATTAGTTCACTGTAGCCTAAAATAGGAGACAGCAGGTTGTTCAAATCATGGGCAACACCCCCGGCCAGGCGCCCGATGGACTCCATTTTCTGAATCTGCCGGTATTGCTCCTCCACCCGGTCTTTTTCTTTTTGCATCTGTTTGTAGTCGGACAGGTCCAGATCAATAGAGAACAACTCTTTTTCACCGGCAGGGCTGGTTATCATGACATGGCTGGAAAAAACCGGAACCGGTTTTCCTGAACGGTTCTGCAGCACCATTTCCCCGGCTGGTATGGGGGTGCCGTTATCATGCCAGACCTGTATGGCTTTTATCGTCTGGGTGCGCATGTCACCCGGGATGATGAGGTCTTCAAGCTGCTGTCCAAAGGCCTGTTCTCGGGAATATCCATACACGTACTCACTGGCCCGGTTCCAGAATATCACCTTGCGTTCTTTGTCATATCCCTGGATGGGTATGTTTTCCACCGCATCAAAAACTGCATGGAGCCGTGCCTCGCTTTGTTGCAGGTTTTCCCGGGTAGCCTGTTCTTTTTCAAAGGTTTTTTTCAAGCTGTGCAGCATTAAAGCGGTTGTCGTGGAAATCAAGGCATTAATGAACAAAAAATTGCCAGTCATCACCAGCCATTGTTTCAAAGGGTTTTCAGATGGAATATTCCAGTGCAGCGTTCCGTTTCCAATAAAGACAGCAATCACACCAAAAGCCAGAGCATTGCATGCCAGGGTGATAAAAGCAGCTTTGAGATCATAAATGGTGCTGACAATGATGGATGCCCCCAGCAACCACACATACCCCGCACCAACAGGTCCAAGAATGACCATCAATCCTACACCCAGAGAAAAAAGAACAATGAAAATCAGGCTGGCACGTATCTTTAAAGAGAGATTTTTTGAAAATAACACCACCACAGTACCGAGATAGGCAGCCAGATCCAATATAGCGACACTTCCCAGTCCTTCAGCCATGGAAAGCAGTATGGAAGGCACCAGTACCAAAGGACCAAAAAAACTGGCAGTAAAGCAGATGATAAACAAAATGCGTTCCTGCCAGAATGTGAATGGATCAGTTTCCCAGACATAGGCAGGCATCAGTTTTTTTTCCAGTGTCTGCCACACCGGTTTTATTTTTCCGTACAGATTGATCATGTATCTTTTCCATGTGCGGTTCATGCTTCATCCAAAGCGTTCTTTTCTTATACGCAAAGATCCGGCTCTGGTCAACCAGAGGGTGAAAAGTTCGGGTTATGGCGGATTGGTGCTTGACACCGCAAAAAAGAAATGATATTAACCCATTCTGTTTTGATTCGGGGCGTAGCGCAGTCTGGTAGCGCACTTGTCTGGGGGACAAGTGGTCGCAAGTTCAAATCTTGCCGTCCCGACCATTGATAATAAAGGCTTCTGGCATTTTAGTCAGGGGCCTTTTTTAATATTTGGTTGCGGATTTGTTTTTTTTTGTGAAAATTTTCCTGAAATTGACTCCATTGCTACTTGAAATATTCTCTTCGGTTATTTTGTACAATTTCATCCTTCTTTTTGCATGACGACTATATTGTATGGGTTTGGTTAACATTGTTCAAGGGGTTTATGTTCTTTGTATGGGTGTGGGCTTGCATTATGACATTATCCGGTGGGGTACTGTCAACCTGTGAGCAGCCATTTTCAGATCGGAACCGCGTTAATGATTTTGTCCAGACGGATTTCATGGGTGTGTCATCAAACAGGCTTTGGAATCCATAGAGGGCGGTTTGTGTATGGACTGTGACTGAATTTAGTCTGGCAGGCAAAACAATTGGTTGTTTTTGTTCAGGGAAGGGTGTAATGTACCGACAAGTTTGTATTTTGTTTATATTTTGGTTATCACATACACGAAAGATGGTACATGATAAACAAATCTCAGGATAACCAGCAGCAGGCACTTCGCTCGGAAGTACGCAGCGCGGCTTCAGAATCAGCAAGCATAGCATTCAAGCCCCCGGAGGCTGAAATGGAATACCATTTCAAATTGCGGGATTTTTCTGCTTCCGGTCTGGGCCTTCTTGTGAAAAAAGATTCCAGACTTTTAAAATATATAGATGCCGGTGATATTTTTCCTGCAAAATATTACAAAGAAAATGCCGCAACACCACCTGAAAACCTTAAAGTACAGATTCAGCACATTTCAGCACCCGCGGGAGGCAAACCTGAAAATCATGTGATCGTGGGCCTGTATTTCCTTGAAAAAATGCAAAAATAATTCACATACAGGTTGGTGACACCACAGGTGTCCCTGTAATCATTTCTCCAAAAAAGACACAGCATTCTGTCGCTTATGTCCGCCAATTTAATCTTGACTTTCTTTGCTGTATTTATTACTCGAAGATCAGTTTTTTTGGACTTGTGAGGGGTCAGGCTTGCGTTATTGGCGTTATTTGCCACTGCCGTTGTGACCTCAGGACGGCACAAATAATGCCAATAACGCAAGCCTGACCCCGTTTTCCACAGGAGAAATGAATCCATGAAGTTGAATAAACTTGCACTTGTCATGATGCTGGTTGGTTTTTTCATTTTTGCAACAGAGATTTTTGCAGCTGATAATGACCCGGAACATGTGAATCCGGCCGGCCAGGCGGTACAGGCGCAGCAGGCCAATGGGCCGGAACATGGACCTGGAGATGGACACGGGGATGCAGGGGGGCACGGCCACCCGGACTTAGGCAAGATACTGCCCCTGTATGCCTGCATCCCCTTTGCCTGCATGCTGCTGTCCATAGCTCTTTTGCCCCTTGTGGCCGGCACCTTCTGGCACCACCATTTCGGCAAAATTTCCGCTTTCTGGGCCGCCAGTCTGGCCATTCCGTTTGTAGTGGTCTACAAAGGAGATGCGGTTTACGAAATTCTGCATATCATCCTGGCGGATTATGTGCCTTTTATTATCCTGCTGTGGGCTTTGTTTACGATTTCCGGGGGGATACTGCTGCGGGGCACCCTGCGGGGCACCCCTGTGGTGAATACCGGCATTATTCTTTTGGGCACCATCCTGGCCTCCTGGATGGGAACAACCGGTGCGGCCATGCTGCTGATCCGGCCGTTTCTGCGGGCCAATGATTTCAGGAAAAACAGAACTTTCATGGTGGTTTTTTTCATATTTCTGGTGGCCAATGTGGGCGGATCATTGACACCACTGGGGGACCCGCCCCTGTTTTTAGGGTTTCTCCACGGGGTCAGTTTTTTCTGGACCATGAACATTGCCCCCCACATGCTGCTGACCAGCGGGATTTTGCTGGTGATCTATTTTTTTCTGGACTCCTGGTATTTCAAAAAAGAAGGGGCGGTTGTGCCGGATGACGGGGAAAAAAAGCCGCTGCGCCTGGTGGGAACCTATAATTTCATTTTTCTGGGCGGTGTCATCGCTGCCGTGCTCATGAGCGGCATCCTGGACTTAGGGGAGGTGAACACCTTCGGGGTGCACCGGGCCATCCAGGACTGGATGCGGGATATCATCCTTATTGTGCTTGGCGGTCTTTCCCTGTGGGCCACACCCTGGACCCTGCGGGAGGAAAACGAATTCTCCTGGTTTCCCATCATCGAGGTGGCCTATCTGTTCATCGGGATTTTTGTCACCATGATTCCCTGCCTGCTGCTGCTCAAGGCTGGACCTGACGGGTCCTTTGCCTTTCTTATTGCAGCAGTGAAAGAACCGTTCCATTATTTCTGGGTCACCGGCGTGCTGTCGGCATTTTTGGACAATGCCCCCACCTATCTGACTTTTTTCAACACCGCTCTGGGCAGTTTTTATGCAGGCATGCCGGAATCAGCTTCCGTACCTTTGCTGATGACCGATAAAATGGTGTATCTGCAAGCCATTTCCACCGGGGCCGTGTTTTTCGGGGCGGTCAGTTATATCGGCAATGCCCCCAATTTCATGGTCAGGTCCATTGCGGCTGAATCCGGCACCATGATGCCCAGTTTTTTCGGGTATATTTTCAAATATTCTTTGGTGTTTCTGATTCCTACCTTTGTGATTGTCACCGTAATTTTCTTTTAATATACTGTCCGTGATAAGGCATTATTGAAAAAGGAGCAGCCATGTATTTTGACCTGAAGGGATTGAAAATTGCCATCATCGGCGGCGGTGATCCCTGCGGGGAAATTCTGGATCACCTTACCGGCCCCGGGTTGAAAGAGATGGGCATCCAGGTGCTCATGGTGGCTGATACCATAGACATTGTAAGGGGCATTGTCCGGGCAAAAGAACTAAACATCCCCACTGCAAATGATTACAATGCCGTGTGTGACCTTTCAGGCCTGGATGTGATCCTGAAATTGAAAAATGATGAACTGCTCTCGTGCATCCTGGAAAAGGTGAATTTCGAACGGGTGAGCATCATCGATCTGGACAATTACGGTGCCATGTCCTTTATCAATTTTTTAAAGACGGAAGCAGAAAAAATCCGGATAAGAAAACGTATCCAGACGCAGGATATGTGCAAAGAAGAGACTGCTGATCTTTTTGAACGCTTTTCCATCCGGATCAATGAAATTGCGGAAAACCGCATTGCCTACCTGGAAGAAGAACACCGGGACCTGCAGAAAATGGAAAAAGAGCTGAACCAGATCATCCAGGGCAGCATGATCCCCACCTTTATCATCAACAACGAACACATGATCACCCATTGGAACGCGGCATGTGAGGAGCTCACCGGGTACCCGGCCTATGAACTGGTGGGCACCGACCGGCAGTGGGCCCCTTTCCGATCCGCCAAACGTCCCACCCTGGCGGATGTGGTGGTGGCCCAGATGGATGAAAAAGAGGTGCACAAATATTACGGCAATGCCTGGCGCAAGTGCAAAATAATCAATGCAGCCTATGAGGCGGAAGAGTTTTTCCCGCACCTGGGAGAAAACGGAAAATGGATATTTTTCACGGCCGCTCCCATCAAATCACCGGATGGAAAAATCATCGGCGCCATCCAGACCCTGCGGGACAGAACCGAAGACAAAAAAGCCCAGGAGGAGATTGAACTCCAGGACCAGGAGCTGTCCAAACTCCATGAAAAATATAAAAAATCGGAAGAAAAATACCGGTCCCTTTTTAATGAGAATCCCAATCCCATTTTTATCATTGACAGCCAGACCTTTGAAATTCTGGATGTGAACCACAGGGTCCAGGAAAATTACGGGTATTCCAAGTCCGAGCTGCTGGGCACCTCGTTTCTGGAGATCGGTGAAAAAACCGACGACACCATCAAGCAGGGCATGCAGGGATTGACCCGGGGCGGTTCCATGCTGTTCACCAAAAAACGCCACTGGCGGAAAATCGGCCAGTCTTTTTTTGTGAATATCAAGGTGGTAAAGGTGGTTTACAGCCACCGGGATGTGCTCATTGCCTCTACCACAGATATCACCGAAAGCGTGGAAAAAGAAACCCAGCTGATCCAGGCCGGTAAACTGGCCACCCTGGGCACCATGGCAGCCGGCATGGCCCATGAAATCAACCAGCCGTTGAATGTGATCCAGATCTGTGCGGACCTTATCCAGAAAATGGTGAAAAAGAAGGTACCCATTCCGGATGACGAGCTGGTGGGCATGGCAAAAGATATCATTGAAAACGTGGCACGGGCCTCCGGGGTGATCAAACATGTGCGGGATTTTGCCAGGCAGTCTGAACGGGATTTGAAAAAACTCAACATCAACGATCCCATCACAGATGTGTTCAAGGTACTGGGACACCAGCTCTCGGTCCATTCCATTGAAAAGACCCTGGAGCTTTCTGAAAACCTGCCAAAGATCCGGGCGGAGCACAACCGTCTGGAGCAGGTGTTCATCAACCTGGTGACCAATGCCATTGATGCCATGGATGAAAAGGCTTCCAAAACACAAGGGTCTGTGAAAAAAATGCTGACCATTAAAACCTTTGCCCAAAACGGTTATGTGGTGGCAACCGTGTCCGATACAGGGGTGGGGATGAATGAGGAAGTAAAAAACAAGATTTTTGAACCTTTTTTCACCACCAAGGACACCGGTAAAGGCACCGGCCTGGGAACCAGCATCAGTTTCGGGATTATCAAGGATTACAGCGGCACCATTGATGTAAAAAGTGTGGAAGGTGAGGGGTCTTGTTTTACCATTTCATTTCCGGCCATAAAATAGGGAAAAACTGCTATGCCAGCCAATAAGATACTGATTGTGGATGATGAACAGGTCATTGTGCGGCTGTTGTCCATGTCCTTGAAAAGTGACGGGTATGAGACATTGAGCGCCTTCAGTGGTGAAGAGGCCCTGGATGTGTTTGAAAAATCTGATCCTGATATCGTGGTGACCGACATCAAAATGCCGGGCATGGACGGGCTGGAACTGCTCAAAAAAATCAAGGAGCTTGACCCGGAAAAAGAGGTGATCATTGTCACGGGCCACGGGGATATCGATTCCACCATCACGGCCCTGCAGTACGGCGCCAGCGATTTTATCAACAAGCCGGTGCGGGACGAGGCCCTGGCCATTGCCCTGGACCGGGCCAAAACAAAGATCAGTATCAGGGAACAGCTGGCCTCCTATACCCATGATCTGGAGGATAAGGTGGCGGAAGCCACAACAGAAATTCGGCGCAAGTCCAATTTCCAGCGGCTGTTGATTCACTCCAGCCATGATGCCATTGTGGCATTTGATCAGGACTGGCAGATCGTGGTGTATAATCCGGAGGCTGCGAAGATATTTGAAAAAAAACCCGGGGATGTCCTTGGCAAAATGACCATTGATGAATTGTATACCCCACAACTGGCACAATATTTCAGAAAAGAGGCCAAAAATAAAGCCAATGACCGGGATATGCCCTGGCAGGAGATGACCCTGGAAACACGCTGCAAAAAACAGATCCCGGTGCGGTATGCCACCAATGTGCTCCATGAAAAACATGAATTCATGGGAATTGTCAATTTTTTCCAGGATCTCACCGAGATCAAGCGGCTGGAAAAAGAACTGATCCAGTCGGAACGTATGGCAGCGGTGGGTCAGACGGTTTCCGGCCTGGCCCATTATGTGAAAAATATCCTTATCGGTCTTAAGGGCGGCAGTTATGTGGTGGATGTGGGGCTCCGGAACAACAACATGGAAAAGCTTACGACCGGCTGGCTGACCATCAAGAAGAATATCAAACGGGTGGCGGATCTGACCCAGGATATGCTCACCTATTCAAAGGAACGAAAACCGGAAGCCGAGCTGTGTTTTCCCAATGAGATTGTGGATGAGGTGGTGGACCTGGTGACCGACTTTGCAGCTTCCCATAATATTCAAATTTCCAAGATCTGTGATCCGCAACTGGGGGAGATGGTGCTGGATCCCCGCACCATTCACCGGGCTTTGCTGAACCTTATGAACAATGCCATTGAAGCCTGCCTGGAACTGGAAGAGGAAAACAAAAAATTTGTTGTGGAGATCAGTACAAAAAAAGGGGATGACGGATCAGCAGTCTTTTCCGTCAAAGACAACGGCATCGGCATGGATGAAGAAACCCGGACCAAGCTGTTTACTCCCATGTTCAGTTCTAAAGGGGGTAAAGGTACCGGTCTTGGGCTTCTTGTGACCAAAAAACTGGTGGAAGAGCATGGGGGCACCATTGACATTGACACCAGTTTGGGATATGGATCTGTGTTTACCATGAGGCTGCCTGAGCAACCAGGGGACAGCCGGAATGGTAACAAAAAAGGATAGGTGAGTTATGAGTAAAAAAGTGCTTGTGGTGGACGATGATCCGGATGTCAGGTCATTTGTTGTCACGGTTCTGGAAGAAAACCAGTATACACCTCTGGTGGCCTGTGACGGTGTGGAAGGGCTGGAGATGATTCAAAAAGAAAAGCCCGACCTGGTGATACTGGATGTGCTCATGCCCAGGGGAAGCGGCATCCGCCTTTACCGCCACCTGAAAACCGATGATGCCCTTAAAGCTGTTCCGGTGATCATGTTCACCGGTATTGCCCTGCGGTCCTTTCTCAAATCCCAGAAAGCCCTGGAAGAGTTCAAGGGAGAAAAGGTGCCGGAACCTGATATTTACCTGGAAAAACCGGTGGAACCCCAGGAACTGGTGGATGCCATCAAAAAAAAGATTTAAATGGTGCCGTAAAAAACCGTGTCCCAGGAGAATGTGACAAGACTAAGGACAGGAAGGTGTGTTCATGAAAATCAAGAAACTGTTGTTTGTGACCAAATTTGAAAGCCTATGCTATGATGCATTGCATTCACTTCTTGACTTAAGAAAATCCGGCCTGGAACATGTGGTTTTTTTAAATGTGATCGAGCGGGAAAAAGTGACCATGCGGCGGGGCAAGGGATATGTAAAAGATGATGAAGTACGGCTCAAGGAAATTGCCAATATAAGGTTCATCGACTGGGCGGAAAACCTGTTTGAAATGGGCATGGAGGTGGGGGCCTATATTGAAGTCGCTTCTCTGATTCCCAAGATTGTCGAGGTGGTTGAAAAAGAAAAGCCTGACCTCATCGTCATCGGCCGGTCCCAGAAAGGAAAGATTGAACAGCTGTATTCCAGATCTGATATCACAGAGTTGACCCGCAGATCCCCAGTGCCCATCCTGGTGTTCAAGCACATGACCGAAAACAAACTGGTGCCGGCAAAAATTTTTGAAAGACCTTTGTTTGCCACCTCTTGGTCCAACAGCAGCGAAAAAGCCGTGGCATGCCTCAAGGAGCTGGGAAATGTCATTGGTGAAATGCATATTATGCATGTGGTGGATGAAAAGGATCTGAAAACCGCAGATACCCATGTGGTACAGCAGGTGCGCAAAAAAGAGAGAAACCGGCTGGATGATCTGTGTGCGGAGTTTGAAGAAAAAGGCATATCTGCCAGGCCCCATGTGTATGTGGGAGACCCGGAAACAGAAATATTGAGGGCAGCCCAGGAATACCAGGCATCCATGATCATTCTGGGCTTCAGTGACCGCACCGCCCTGATGGAGCGCTGGATGGGATCCATTTCCAGAAATATTGCTGATAAATCTCCGTATCCCTGCCTGCTGTTTCCGGTGAAAAAATAAAGGGGTTTGATGAGGGAAAGTGGGTCAGGCTTGTGAGGGGAAATGGGGTCAGGCTTGCGTTAATGGCATTATCGGTGCTGTCATGGGGTCATAAAGGCTGTGGTAGATAACGCCAATAACACAAGCCTGACCCCTCACACAGTTTTCAACAAAGGGTTTGTATGAAATTACTATTTATAGATGATGAACAGACATTTTTAAAATATATTGCCAAGCGGCTGAAGCTTGAGGGGTTTACGGTTAAAACCACGTTTTCAGGCGAAGAAGGGGTGGCAGCAGCGGCACAAGAGGTGTTTGACGTGGCTGTAGTGGATTTGCAGATGCCCGGCATTGACGGCATTGAGGTACAGCGCAGGCTCAAGGATCTGCAGCCGGATCTGCCCTGTATTGTGCTCACCGGTCACGGGAGTGTGGAAAACGCCCTTGAAAGCGGCAAATACAACGCGTTCAAATTTTTGTCCAAACCTGTGGACATGGATACCCTCATTGAGACTATCCAGGCAGCCCATGATTTTCGTCGTGAAAAAGAGGCGGCCGGCACTCCGGATGCGGCAGCAGCATCAGAAGGGCAGGGGCCGGTGTCCAAATTTTTTAAAAAATTCCGCAGCATTTATGGTGTAGAAAAATAAACATATAAACAGCCGCCGGTGTTACGGGCTTTTTTTGTGAACGGACTGGTACGTGAAACCCCGGTGAAAATAAAAAGGAAAGTGGGTGATGGAAGAAAACAGATATGAAAATAAAGAGAGCGGAACCGGCACACCGTCGGGATCAGCCTTTCTTTCATTTTTTATCACTTTTTTTTTCATGTTTGCTACCTGGATCATCCTGTCCGGCAAATTCGATCCTTTGCTGCTGGGTCTGGGACTTTTTTCAAGTGCGCTCGTGGCCTGGTTTTTTCATGATCTGCTGTTTGCCGGTGTCAGCATGAAACAGGCAGGGGTGTTTGTCAGGTTCTGCCGGTATATGCCCTGGCTTGTCATGGAGATCATCAAAGCCAATTTTCATATCTTATATCTTGTGTTTCATCCCAGGATGCTTCAGCTCATTGATCCCCACATTATCCAGTTCCAGACCGGCTTAAAATCCGACATTGCTATCACCACCCTGGCCAATGCCATTACCCTGACCCCCGGGACGGTGACCATAACAGCCACTTCCGAAGGCGGCTTCCGGGTGCACGCCATTGACAGGCCCAGTGCTGAATCGCTTCCCGGTGCCATGCGGGACCGGGTGGCCCATGTTTACGGAGAAAAGATATGACCTATTTTTTTTCATGTATTGCCGTTGCCCTGTGCCTGATCATGGTGCTGCCGCTGTATCGGTGCCTGTTCGGCCCCACGGTGCTGGACCGGCTGGTGGGGGTGAATGCCATCGGCAGCAAAACCGTTGTGCTGCTTTTGCTCATAGGATACCTGTACGGCCGGGTGGACATGTTTGTGGACATTGCCCTGGCATATGCGTTTTTAAATTTTGTGGCCGTGCTTGCCGCCTCCCGGTATTTTCACAAGCGCAAAGGCCTGTACGAAGAATCATTCATGGAGTGATGATGCATATTCTCATAAATATTGCGGCCATTTTTTTTCTGGTCATGGGCCTGGTTTTTTTTCTGGGCGGGGCTGTAGGCATCATCCGGATGCCTGATTTTTATTCAAGGCTGCATCCTGCCGGAAAACTGGACACCCTGGGGATATTTGCCATGGTCACGGGACTGGTTATCTTCAACCTGCACCATTTTTCCCTTGAAACCCTGCTGTTGTCCATCAAAATGTTTCTGATTGTGTTTTTTGTGTTCCTGGCCAGTCCCACAGCCACCCATTCCATTGTGGATGCCGGCATGCGGGCGGGACTGCGGCCCTGGACACAAAAAAAGAAAAAGGAATAACCTAAGATGCTGTGGCCCATTGACCTGATTGTATTGACCTTTGTGATTTTCTGCGCCATTGCCGCCATCACTGTCCGGGACCTTTTGGGAACCGCCATTTTATTCAGTGCATATTCCTTTTTGATGTGCCTGTTATGGGCTGTCATGGGGGCGGTGGATGTGGCATTCACCGAAGCATCGGTAGGCGCCGGGGTGAGCACTGTCTTTTTGGTGGCAGCGGTGTTTCGTACCAGCAGGAGGACAAAAGATTGAAATTTTTCGGCTTTGTTATCGTCTGTCTTACCGGCGGACTGTTGCTGTATGGCACCATGGACCTGCCGGACTGGGGTGATCCCGGATCCCCGGCATCCACCCATCTGTCTGACTATTATATTGAGCATATTGTGGAAGAAACCCAGGTACCCAACCTGGTGACAGCTGTACTGGCGGACTACAGGGGATATGACACCATGTTTGAGACTGCGGTGGTGTTTTGCGCAGGACTTGCCTGCTTTCTTCTGCTCAGGGATTTTCGACCCAAAAAAGACCGGTATTTCCGGCACGTGCCCACCGGGGTGATGCTGCATTTCAAGAACCCGCAAACCCGCCTGATTGCGGGAAATGAATTTGAGCACATGGACAAAGACTGGGTGCCCTCGGATATGATCATCAAAACCGTGTGCCGGATACTGATTCCCTTTATCCAGATCTATGCACTGTATGTGGTGGCCCATGGGGACTTTTCACCGGGAGGCGGGTTCCAGGGCGGGGTGATCTTCGGATCCAGCCTGATTCTGATGGCCATCTCCTATAACCTGAAAACCCTGGTAAAAAGGGTGACGGAAAAATTTTTGTCTGTTTTTGCCGCCCTGGGGGTCTTGATTTACGTGGGACTCGGGGTGGCTGCCATGCTCATGGGAGGGCATTTTCTGGACTACGGCATGCTGGCGCCGCTTTTGCCTTCTGATCCCGGCCATATCCGGGCCTTAGGGATGCTGGGGGTGGAGATCGGTGTGGGCATTGCCGTGATGGCGGTCATGGTGATCATTTACATTAATATCGTCTCTGAAGGCAGACATGATGAAGGACTGTAGGAGAACCCCATGAGTGACATCCTGCCGCTGATCGTGGCAAAATACAATTTCTGGCTCTATATCATTCTCATGATGATCGGGCTGTATGCCATGATCGCCAAAAACAATCTGATGAAAAAACTGGTGGGCATGAACATCTTTCAAACCGCCATTATCCTGTTTTATGTGTCCATCGGATACAAGCACGGGGCCACCATCCCCATCATTCAGGGGGGGCATGGCGGTCATTCAGCCCATGATGCCGTGATCCATGCAGCAGATTACATCAACCCGCTGCCCCATGTGCTCATGCTCACCGCCATTGTGGTGTCGGTGGCCACCTTCGGGGTGGCCATGGCATTGTGTGTCCGGATTTACCAGCGGTACCAGACCCTGGAAGAAGATGAACTGAGAATGCGCGTATCTGAAAGAATTACCCATGAATAACATGCCGGCAATACTTGTTCTAGCCCCGCTGCTGGGGGCATTTTTCGCATGCCTGGCCGCCTGGATACAAAAACAACTCTCCTACTATATCGCCCTGGCTGCCATGGCTGTCTCCTGTTTTGCCGCTGTCAGCGTGCTGACGGATGTGATAACCTCAGGCACAATGCAGTACCGCATGGCCGGGTGGGCCCCACCCATGGGTATAGAGTTGCGGATCGATCTGCTCAACGCCATGGTGCTGGTGCTGATATCTGCCATCGCCTTTGTGAACCTGGTGGCCAGTGTTAAAAATGTGGAACAGGAAATCTCCGACCGTGCCCCCTCTTTTTATGTGATGTACCTGCTGTTTGTGGTGGGACTTCTCGGGGTCACTGCCACAGGGGACCTGTTCAACCTGTATGTGCTCATCGAGATCACCTCATTGACCTCCTATACCCTGATTGCCTTAGGAGACAAAGACCGTGCACCCCTTGCCGCATTGAATTATATCTTCATCGGTGTCATAGGGGCCTCGTTTTATCTGCTGGGGGTGGGGTATCTGTACATCACCACCGGATCATTGAACATGGCGGATGTGGCAGTCATCCTCAAAGGAATTCAGGGATCATCCGCTGTTCTCACCGCATTTATCTTATGCATTCTGGGGGTCTGGATCAAGATGGCCCTTTTTCCTTTGCATGTGTGGCTTCCCAATGCCTATGCATTTGCGCCGGTGGGGTTTGCCCGGGTGGTGGCACCGCTGATGACCAAGGTGATGGTATATGTCATGGTGCGGCTCATGGTTACCGTGTTCGGGCTGGAATATATTTTTGAGACCCTGAACCTGGCCGATGCCGTGGTATGGCTGGCCGTCACCGCCATCCTTGCCGGGGCGTTCACAGCCTTGTTCCAGAAAGATCTGAAAAAAATGCTGGCCTATATCATTGTATGCGAGATCGGATACATGGTGGGGGGTGCCTGGCTGGGAAATTCTCTGGGCATGACCGGGGCCATTCTCCACATCCTCAATGACGGGCTCATGACCTTTGCGTTGTTTCTGGCAGTGGGCAATATCATCTATATGCGCAGACAGACGGCATTTTCAGATTTGTCAGGGCTGTTTGCCGCCATGCCCTGGACCATGGCCGGGTTTGTCCTGGCGGGCTTAAGCATCATCGGGGTACCCCCCACCTGCGGGTTTTTCAGCAAATGGTACCTGGTGCTGGGTGCGTTTGAGGCCGGTGCCTATCATTTTGCCGCAGCCCTGATCATCTCCAGCCTGGTATGTGCGGTGCTGTTTTTCAAGGTGTTTGAGATCTGTTTTTTTGAAGCTGATTCCGGGGCAGGGGATCATAACCCGGCCAAAGTGATAACCGAAGCACCGGTGTCCATGCTGGCATCCCTGGGACTGGTGAGCGTGGCCATCATTGCAGCCGGGATCTATGCCGGTACCATTGTCGACACCATTATATTGCCGTTTCTCCAATGAGGACCACAGCCATGACCGATTATTTTTTGTGCAACCAATACACCTACCTGATGTTTATATCCCAAAAAGGCTGATCCAACCATGGAAATCCTCATCTCAATAAAACCGTTGTTGACTGTCCTGGTCCCCCTGCTGGTCATCCCCATCCTGGTGTCATCATCACAAAAACCCAATGTCAGGGAAGCCTGGATATTTGGTGCCGGGTTTGTCATGTTTTTTCTGGTGGCATCCATGGTGCCGGCTGTATTGTCCGGCAGTAAAATTGTGTTCACCCTGTTTGAACTGGCCCCCGGGGCGGATATCGCCTTTCAGGTGGACGGCCTGGGCATGCTGTTTGCCCTGGTGGCAGGAAGTTTGTACATCGTCACCTCCCTGTACTCCATCGGGTACATGCGGGGGCTCAAGGAACACGGCCAGACCCGGTTTGTATCCTTTTTTGCTTTGGCCATCTCCGCAACAATGGGGGCGGCGTTTTCCGCCAACCTGCTCACTTTGTACCTGTTTTATGAAATACTGTCTTTGGCCACCTATCCTTTGGTGGCCCATCATGAAGATGCAAAATCCCGTATTTCCGCCCGGCGGTACCTGGTGTTTATCCTGGGGACCTCCATCGGTCTGGTGTTGCCGGCCATGATCTACTGCTACCATGTCACCGGCACCCTGGCATTTTCCACGGCCGGTATTTTTGCGGGCCAGCTGTCAAAACCGGCTGCCACCGTGCTTTTGCTCATGTTTGTGTTCGGGTTTGCCAAGGCCGGGATCATGCCGTTTCATTCCTGGCTGCCGGCAGCCATGGTGGCTCCCACACCGGTGAGTGCGCTATTGCATGCCGTGGCCGTGGTCAAGGTGGGGGTGTTTTCCATTGTACGGGTCATTACCGGGATCTTCGGGGTGGACCTGCTGGCACATTTCAATCTGGGGGTTGTGGTCATGGTCATTGCATCCTTTACCATTATCGTCAGCTCCTGCATCGCCCTGTCCCAGGATGAACTCAAGCGCAGGCTGGCCTTTTCCACCATCAGCCAACTGTCTTATATTGTATTCGGCGTGGCCCTTTTGTCACCTTCGGGCCAGTTGGGCGGAGTGATCCATATTCTCATGCACGCATTCGGCAAAATCACCTTGTTTTTCTGTGCAGGTGCCATTTTTGTGGCCACAGGCAAAAAATATATCTCCCAGATGAAAGGTTTGGGCCGACAGATGCCCGTGACTTTTGCTGCGTTTTTCATCGGATCTTTGGGGGTGATCGGATTGCCCCCCACCGGCGGATTTTACAGCAAGTGGAATTTGATCCTGGGCACACTTGAGGCCGGCCAGACCATTTTCATGGTGGTGCTGCTGGTATCTTCATTTTTGAATGCATTTTATTTTCTGCCCATTGTGTATCAGGCGTTTTTCGGCAAAGGCAAAGACGACCTTTCCGGTGCCCGGGTAAAAATCCAGGAAGCCAATCTGTGCCTGGTGTTGCCCCTGGCCATCACTGCACTGGCATCCATCGGGCTGTTTTTCTTTCCCCAGATGTTTGTGGACCTGATCACCCTGGGGCTGAATTTGTGATGACCCTTTTGACTGAATGAATGATGTATTAAGGATGTAAAAGCCATGACAATAAAAGACAATTCCCATAAAGACAACCCCAATAATGAAGGCTGGGAGATGCTGGGACATGACCCGGTTCCCGGATACAAGACCGCGTTTTACATTGCGGTGCTGGTGTCTGTGATATATCTGGCAGTGGCTTTTTTTCCCGGTGGCGGTGGCGGCCATTAACAAAAAAAATACCGAAGCCCTGGTTGTTCATGTTGTTCAAGTCATGGCCGGGCCGGTTGAACTTCACAAGGTTTGCAAGGCATAAGGTGTTAAGATGAAAAAAGAGTTGACCATTTTTGACAAACCAAAGAATGTAAAAATCCTGCTGAGATGCTTTTATGGCTCCCTGGTTGTTTTGCTGATTGCGGAGTTTTTCATTCATCCGCATCCGGCGTTTTATTTTGAACAGATCAAGGGATTTTCTGCTGTATACGGCTTTTTTTCCTGTGTGCTGCTCATTTTTCTGGCCAAAATCCTGCGCCTGATCGTCATGAAAAAAGAGGATTACTATGACCGGTAATCTTTTGCCTCCGGCCCTGATTTTTATTGCTGCCGCGCTTTTGATCCCTTTTTTGCGGGGCAGAGCCAAAGCGGCGTATATGCTGCTGATTCCTGTGGTGTGTTTTTACATCCTCATGAAAATCCCCATGGGCAGTATATGGACCTATGAGTTCTGGGAATACACCCTGATCATGGGGCGTATTGACAAACTGTCCATGGTGTTCGGGTATATTTTTACCATCATGGCATTTTTGGGCATTCTGTTTGCCCTGAAGGTAAAAGACGACCTGCAGCACGTGTCCGCCATTGTGTATGCCGGGGCCACATTGGGCGTGGTGTTTGCCGGGGATTTTCTCACCCTGTACCTGTTCTGGGAAGTCATGGCGGTAAGTTCCACCTTTCTGGTCATTGCCTCCCGCACCGATGCAGCCCGGAAAGCCGGGTTCCGGTATATCCTGGTGCATCTGGTCGGCGGTTTGTTTCTGCTGGCCGGCATTGTTTTGTACATCCAGCAGACCGGTACCACTGCCTTTGACTACATCGGATTGTCCGGCACCGCATCTTACCTGATTTTTATCGGCATCGCCCTGAACGCGGCAGCCATCCCCCTGCATGCCTGGCTGCCGGATGCCTATCCCATGGGTACCCCCACCAGCACGGTGTTTTTGAGCGCATTTACCACCAAGTCAGCCGTGTATCTGTTGATCAGAACCTTTCCCGGCACGGAACTGCTCATCTGGATCGGGGCGTTCATGGTGTTTGTCCCCATTTTTTATGCGGTCCTTGAAAATGATATCAGAAGGGTTTTGGCCTACAGTCTTTTGAACCAGATAGGGTTCATGCTGGTGGGCTCCGGCATCGGGTCCCAGCTGGCACTGAACGGGGCTGTGGCCCATGCCTTCTGCCATATTCTTTACAAGGGTCTTTTGTTCATGGCTGCCGGGTCTGTGCTCCAGATGACCGGCAAAATCAAATGCACCGAGATCGGCGGGCTTTACAAGACCATGCCCTTAACCTGCCTGTTCTGCATTGTGGGGGCTGCCTCCATCTCAGCCTTTCCGCTTTTTTCCGGGTTTGTGTCCAAATCCATGGTGGTGACGGCAACGGTGAATGAAAACCTGGTGCTGGTGTATCTGGTCCTGCAGTTTGCCTCTGCCGGCGTGTTTCACCATGCCGGGATCAAGGTGCCGTTTTTCACCTTTTTCGGCCATGATTCAGGCATCCGGGCCAAGGACCCCTCCTGGAACATGGTGCTGGCCATGGGCATTGCCGCATTTGCCTGTATCTTCATCGGTGTGTTTCCCCAGCCCCTGTACAACCTGCTTCCCTTTACCGTGGACTACATCCCCTACACCGGGGCACATGTGGTGGGACAGCTGCAGCTGCTCATGTTCGGGGCTCTGGCCTTTGCCCTGCTGATTCTTTCCGGATATTATCCCCCTGAAATCAAATCCATCAACCTGGATGTGGACTGGACCTACAGAAAACTGGGAAAGGCAGCCTACCGGATGCTGGACAGTGGCCTGAACGCGGCAAACTGCAGGGCGGAACATATATTGATGACAGTGGTCAAAGGGTGCAGCAGCTTTTTTCGGCAGATCATTGTGCACCTGGCCCTGTTTTTTTCCGTGAATCTGTGGCTGCTCCAGGGCTACAGAGACAAGCACCTGGCCCTGAAAAAACAGCGGCTGTACAATGATGTGGTTCAAGGGACCCTTCCCATCGGCCTTGGTGCGGCAGTGGCAATTTCATTTATTATTTTGATATTTGTATTAACCTGAAAAAAGGCAAAGACCAGAGGGTTTTCCCATGGTAAAAATACAGGATTTAAAACAGATCCATATATTGGAAGCGATGCCGGACCATTTGCTGGCCCTTATCGGACAGGAAGCCCAGCTGTCCATTTTCAGCAGCGGTACCTGCCTTTTCAGGGCAGGCGAAGCTGTGGACACTTTCTACATGCTCATTATGGGCCAGGTTGCCCTGACCGTGGCCCTGAACAAGGATGTGGACGTGATCCTGGAAAATATCCAGTCCGGTCGCACTTTCGGGTCTTCCGCATTGATCTCCGGCGGACCGGCCGCCTACACCGCCGTCTGCCAGGAGCCCTGCGAAACCATCACCCTGTCCGGTGCCCGCATGCAGGAAATTTTTGAAACCAATCATGAACTGGCCTTTTACATGATGGCCGGCGTGGCCAGGCAGTACAAGCAGACCATGGACAGCCGGGCAAAAATGATCAAGAAAACCCTGGAACAACATCCTGAGATGAAAGCATCCATCCATGACATAGAAACACTGACCCCGGCGTATTAGGCCCGGCATGCCGGGACCCGTATGCCCAAGGAATTGATATGGTACCCATTGATCTTTTGAAAAAAATACAGTTTCTCCAGGATCTGCCCGACGATATTCTGGAAAAAATCAGTCCCCTGGCCCAGGTGGAAACCTTTGACCCGGAAGTTATACTGGTGCGGCAGAACCAGGCCCAGCACCTGGTGTATATGCTGGTGGCAGGAAAGATATGCCTCAATGCCCGGTCTGATGACGGCAGGATTCTGACCCTGGATGAAATTACCCCGGGCCGCAGTATAGGGGTGTCTGCTCTTTTGGGAAATGCCTTTGCCCCCTTTACCGCTGTCTGCACCGAACACTGTGAGGTGATCACCCTGTCAGGCGATCAGATGCGCAAGTTGTTCGCATCCGACTTCACTGCAGGGTACGCCGTGATGGAAAGGGTTGCCCGATTGTTCAAAGATCGCATGAACAAGCATACCCGGCAGTTTCTCCATTCGCTGTCCATCCACCCGGCCATAAACCCCATGTGAGAATACCCGGGATCCCTACCCGATTTTATTTTTTGTCGTCGTGAGACAGTTTAATGCCCTTATTTTTTGATATCCGTTATCTGTTTTTTCAAAATTTCCAGTATATTGCTTCCTCTTTTTTTGGCAATCACATGGGCATCTGCCACAATTTTTTCTGTTTGCGCCTGGAGTGTTGCCTCATCAGGCATAGCGATGCCGGCGTTTTCATATCTCCAGGCAAGCAGTTTTTTTGCAAACGCAACCTCCTGCTGCCGGATAAATCCGTTTTTACCAAATAAAGCCATAGACATACTCCATAATAAAAGAAGTGTAACCGTTGGTCTGGATATTGTCAATGTACTGGTCAGTGCAAAATCTGTATCGTTTCAGGGAGGCTGGGGTAGTGGACCCTTTCGGCAGTGATACCGCCCCTGCAGGGGTATCTTGCTACCCGCCTCAGCCATCCCTCACCGGCAGGGTGATGACGAACGCGGCCCCATGGCCCTCTTTGCTGGACACATCCAGCCACCCCCCGTGTTCGGCAATGATATTGTAGGCAATGCTCAGCCCCAGGCCTGTGCCGTGATCCTTGGTGGTAAAAAACGGGTTGAATATCTCAGATTGAATCTCTTTGGGGATGCCGGGGCCGTCATCCATGATCCGGATGATCACCGCTTTTTCCAAAGGCGGGATGAAACTTTCCTCCTCACTGACGATGATCTGTCCGTCCTGTCTGATGGCTTCGCACGCATTGATGATGATGTTGACAATTACCTCTTTGAGTTGTTCAGGATCGATGAGGGTGGGAGCAAGCCTGTGCTTCCGTACCAGTTTGACAGCGACCCGGTAGGATTTGAGCCGCTGTTCCAGCAGGTTGAGAGCACTGTCCACAATGAGAGACGGGCTCATGTTTCTGGTTTTCAGCCGGGGGGGTCTGGAAAACTCCAGAAAATTGTCCACGATTTTGTTTATCTGCTGGATTTCGCTTGAAATGACGTTGACGTCCTCCTGCTGGCCATCGGTGAATTTGCAGGACCGGTTCAGGGAAAACAGCCGCATCTTGACGGATGTCAACGGGTTCCGGATGCTGTGGGCCGTGCCGGCAGCCAGTTTTCCCAGCAGGGCCATTTTTTCTGACTGCAGCAGGGTTTCCTGGCTTTTTTTCAAGTCCTGGTGCACCTGTTCCGTATTTTTGATCAGTCCGTGAACGCTCAGCTCCAGGGCCGCAACCTCATTGGCGGGTTTCGGAGAATCCCCCTGAATATAGGCTTCTTGTGCAATTTTCCGGATGGGTCCCAGAATATGCCGGGCAAAGATGTAATTGATCAAAAGCGAGAGAATGATCACAATGATGATGGCCAGGAGCGCCATATACCGCAGCCGGTTGGATTCCTCCCGGCTGGTTTCGACGGCCGCAGAAATCTTGTTTTTGTGAAAGGTTTTGAACTGTTCGCACAGGGCCAGGATCTGAGCAAAGTGTTCCCGGGTCGTTTCATGGATTGCATATCCTTTTTCAAATTCTCCGGACAGGTACAGGTCAATGACCATATCCTTGGTGGTGATGTAGTCTGCATATTGGGACTCAATCTGGGCAATGGCATCAATTTCCCAGTCATCTGCCACCAGGGATTTGACGCCTGCCATATGTTCAATGAACGAATCCCGGGCCTGATGCAGCCGGTCGATCCAGGCTGGATTCCTGTCCAGCAGATAGTAGGAGACAAATCCCTTGTGTTTGACAAGTGCGGTGGCCAGGCTTTCGGCAGACTGGTACACAATGATGTTCTTGTTGATAATGGTCTGGAAGATTTTTTCGGTTTTGTAGGTGTACCATATCATCAAAAGCCCGCCGATCACCGTGATGCTCACCAGAATGGTGTTGACGAGGTAGATTCTGTTTTTAAGGCTCAACTGAAGCATGGAATTCCTTTCAAATCCATCCCTGTCAAAATGGATCCGGTCCTGTTCCGGCAAAAAATACTGCCGTGTCATAAAAAGCGACCGTAATTTTTGTTGATCATATTACCACTGCGTGATTTATTCAATATCCAGGTCATCATTTTCAATGATCAGCTCATATTCCCCGCCTCCGGGCACCCGGTTGATGGAAAATCCCAGTTTTCTGCCCAGTTTGAGCATCTGGGTGTTTTCCGCCAGCACACAGCCCATGACCCGTCGGATGCCCATCTGCCTGGCCGCTTTCAGGCACTGGGTCAACAGGGAGGAACCGATGCCTTTGCCCTGCCAGTCGTCACTGATGGCCAGGGCAAATTCCGCCTGGGTTTTTTCGGGAAACACAATGATACGGCATACGCCGACCATTTTCTGGCTCTGTTCCTTTCCCATCAGGGCCACCAGGGCGATCTCCCGGTCGTAATCGATCTGGGTCAGCCTGATGAGCATATCCCTGGACAGCTGCTTCACGGGAGAGAAAAAGCGCATGTAGATGCTCCTGGATGACAGGGAATGAAAATGATTTATCAGCAGGTCTGCATCACTGGGCCGGATAGGACGGATAAAAAAGGGCTGGCTGTCCACTGTTTCCCCCAGGGACTCATACTGCCAGGGATAGGAACTGATGATCAGGTGCATGGGGGATGTTACCTGTGCCGGTGCGATAAATACCCGGGCATCCACGGCTGTCAGGACCCCGTCTCTCACCATGAGCGGATTGATGTCCAGTGTTTCGATTTCAGGAAAATCGGTCATCAGCCGCCCCACCCGTATCAGCAGCTCCTCCAGCAGCGCCATATCCATGGGCCGGATATTTCTGAAACCCTTCAGCACAGTTGCAATTTTTGTTTTTCCGATCAAATGGTTTGCAAGCATGCGGTTCAAGGGCGGCAGCCCCATGGAAATGTCTTTGAACACTTCGGTTAACACGCCGCCCATGCCGAAAAGGATCACCGGACCGAAATGGGGATCTTTTCTGGCACCGATGATCAGTTCGACATCGGCCCGGTCCTGCATCGCCTGGACAGTGACACCGGTGATGTGTGCGGATGGAAAATGCTGTCCGGCGTTTGCCATGATCTGTCTGTACGCGGTGGTTACATCCCGGGCGGTCTTCAGGTCGAGTGCCACGCCGTTGCAGTCTGATTTATGGGGGATGTCTCTGGAGCAGATTTTCAGCACCACGGGAAATCCTGTCTGCGCCGCTAATTCCAGGGCCGCCTCTTCAGTGTCGGCAATTTTTGTTTCGTTGACGGGAATGCCATAGGCATCGAGCAGGGCCTTGGCCGTGTTTTCCACAAGGCCGTCTTTTTTTTCAGCGAATGCGGTTTTAATGATGTTTTCGGCGGTTTGCCGGTGAATGATCAATTTGGTATCGGTGCGGATGGGGATCTGGGTCAGCCGCTCAATGTTTTTCCCGTATTCATACAGGTTCTTGAATGCCCGGACCGCCCGTTCGGCTGAATCATAGGTGACAATTCCGGCCTGGTTGAACACCTGCCTGGCCTTTGCCACATTGTCACCGCCGATCCAGGCGGTGAATACGGGACAGGAAATGGTCCGCAGATGGGGTACCAGAAGCTCGGCCAAGGCCCGGGTATCCATGGTGCCGGCAGGCGAGCAGATCAGCAGCAGCGCATCGGTTTTTGGGTCGGCCGCACAGAGATTCACGGTGTCGACATAAGCCGATGCCGGGGTGTCTCCCAGGATGTCAACGGGATTGCCCCGGCTCCAGTTGTCAGGCAGCAGCCCATCGAGCCGGTCAATGGTTGTCTGGGACAACCTTGCCGGCTCCATGCCGCAGGATGCCAGGGCATCGGCAGCCATGACCCCGGGGCCCCCGGCATTGGTGATGATGGCCAGGCCGCTTCCTTTGGGCCGCTGTTGTTTTGCCAGAAATTCGATACAGTCGAACAACTCTTCGAATTCAGTGACCCGGAGAATGCCGGCCCGCTGAAACGCGGCATCATACAAGGCATCCTCTTCGGCCATGGCCCCGGTGTGAGATGCGGCTGCTCTGGCCCCGGCATGGGATCTTCCGGATTTGAGGACAATGATGGGCTTGATGCGGGACACGGCCCGGGCCGCACTCATGAAATTGCGGATGTTGGTGATGTTTTCCATATACATCACAATACTTCCCACAGATCTCTGGGAACCCAGGTAGTCGATCATGTCTGCAAAATCCACATCCACCATGGAACCCAGGTTGACAAAATGGCTGAACCCTACCTTTTTCCGAAGGGCCAGGTCCAGCACCGAGGTACACACGGCCCCGCTCTGGGATAAAAAAGAAATGTTGCCGGGCAGGGGCGTCAGGTGGGAGAAACTGGCATTCAGAGAGATGGTGGTGTTGATGATGCCAAGGCAGTTGGGGCCGATTATTCTGAGGTCGGATTTTTGGGCGGCTGCCAGAATCTCTCCTTCCAGAATCTTGCCTTTGGTGCCTGCTTCCCTTCCACCGGATGATACAATGACGGCGCCGGCAACCCCTTTTTTTTCGCACTCTTCCACCAGGTCCGGCACCATTTGAATGGGGGTGGCAATCACTGCCATGTCCACCGCGCCCTCGATCTCCTGTATCCGGGGTACACAGGTCAGGTCAAACAGTTTTTTGTGCCCGGGGTTCACCGGAAATATTGCATATTTCCCGTTGCCGGCCAGCAGGTTTTTCATGATGGCACAGCCCACGGAACCCTGTTTTTCCCTGGCCCCGATAACCGCCACACTTTTCGGGTTGCACAGCCGGTCCAGATTATGCGTACTCATGACAGCACCCCCTGCAAGCTGTTTTTATTTTCTGACATATCCCGGCCTCCTTTTTATACTTCTTTCCATTTTTACATTGTCAGGAACGGACGCTCATCACCGGCACAGGTGAGTGCCGAAACAGTTTTTCCGCAACAGATCCGAACAGAAATTCCTTGAAATCGGTCCGGCCTTTGGGGCCGAATACCAGAAAATCCGCGTTTTCTCTTTTGACGGCTTCCAGGATTTCCACATGGGGTATCCCATGGCCGATACGGATTTTCACCGGCACATCATCCAGCATGGGGATCCCTTTGATCAGGGTTTTCAATTTCAATTTCCGCCGATCCATCTCTTCACCCAGAAATTTGGCCAGGTCAAACTGGTTTGGATGTTCGGCATTGACGGCTTTTTCCATGGCATCGATCTGTTTCTGGTTGATTATATTGATCAATACCATCCGGGCATCGGTCAGGGCTGCCGTTTGAACAGCATATTCCAGTGTGTCCCTGGAATATGCGGAAAAATCGATGGCCACCACTATCTTTGATATTTTTTGGGCTTGTTTTTCCATTATGGTTTTCTCCCTTGTTTGAATTTTTCGGGATCTCTGACACACACCACCGGGACCTTAGCGTGACGGAACACTTTTTCAGCCGCGCTGCCGAACAATACCCGTGACAGGTTCCCCCGGCCCTTGTTGGCAAGGACAATCATATCGACATCTTCCGCATCCGCTGTTTTCAGGATACAGTCATAGGGGATGCCGGTATCCACTATCAGGTGCATCTTTGATTTGTCTTCAAAAAAATGTTCTTTTGCCAGCTGCTTCAACTGGATCATCCGGTCTTTTTTCCAGTTATCGACATGATCCTCCACGCCCAGCGTTACAGGTCCCACAGATGGAAAATATCCCACTGCCATTTTGATGCCGTTGATGTCCCGCTGGTTGATGACGTTCAACACAATAATCTGCATGTCAGGTGCAGAGGCCAGTGCCGCTGCATAGGACAATACCATCGTGGAGTACTCTGAAAAATCCACGCATGCCAGAATTTTATTTATTTTTCGATTCATGGCCTATCTCCTCAACATTCATGAATTGTTAAAAAATTTTTCGGTATCCCCGACCCAGGTCGGCAGCATAATACAATTGCCCGATCTCACTGAATGTCTCCACCAGGCTGGCAAATCCTTCCGGATCAATATCGAATGTGTGAAAATACACCTTTCGGTATCCATCTTCGATATCATCGTAGGATGTCATGATACTGCAGAGACGTCCGTTTTTTTTGCGGATCATGTCCGTGAATTTTTTAATGAGCCCGGGCCTGTCCTGGAGCCTGGAAGCAAAAATCTGTCCTTTGCTGGATACCCCGGTAAAAGAAACGAAACACCGGAAAATATCGCTCTTGGTGATAATTCCTTCCATGTCACCTGCGTGATTCATTACCGGCATGCCGGAAATGCCTTTTCTCAGCATGGTGGCGGCTGCCTCATCCACGGTATGGTCAGAACGAATGGTGATGACAGGTGTTGACATCACCGTGCCGACTTTGACCGAATCCAGGAGTGCCGGCAGTTCGAACCGGTCCAGTGTGCTGGCCTCGGACGGCATGGCCTTTTTGAAGTCACCATCGGTGATGATGCCTGCCAGCATGTCATCTTTAAGTACCGGGAGCATGGAAATTACCCGGGTTCGGAATTGTTTTGCCGCATCATTTAATGATTCATCATGGGTGATAGTGATCACAGGTTTGCTCATCCATTCTTTTATCAGCATGGGTTACCTCCATTTGTCATTTGTGTTGCATGAAATCTGCACAGGTTTTTCCTGCAGTTGACAACTGAACAGCAATTGCTGTGCCACTGATAGTTATTTTTTTAACCTGCTTGTTTTACAGTTTATTTTGATTTAGGTGTGAAAAAGAAAGGAAGGGGCTGAGATCAGGTTCATCATGTTTTTTTGCAAGGTGTGAAAAAACCTGACACAGATCAATCAGAAATCTGCGTTTTCATTCTGATATTATGTTTTTCAATTTTGGCATGAAGGGTCGGCCGTGACATGCCCAGCAGTTTCGCCGCTTGGGTGCGGTTGCCATCGGTTAATTTCAGTGCTTCGGATATAACGATACCTGATACGATATCCATAAAATCATCAAACCGGTAAGGATCTGGTTCTTTGGTCATCATCTGCCTGGCCCACTGCCGGATGATATCCAAATTGAGCGTTTGGGTATTTTCCCCATCGCCCGGCGGGTTTATGATTTGTGTCAGGTCGGTAATACCAATGGGCGCCCCCCGGTTGAAAATCAATGACTTCTGGACCAGATTGGCCAGTTCCCGGACATTTCCCGGCCATTCATAATCGTGCAGGTGTGTCATTGCCTCATCCTGAATGCCGGGATTATCAATTTTCAAATCAGAGGAAAATTTTTGCAGGTAATAGGCAATCAATCCCTTTATATCCTCTTTACGGTTTCTGAGGGGCGGCAGCTCAATGGTCACAACTTTGAGCCGGAAATAAAGGTCTTCCCTGAATTCTCCGTCTTCAATTGCCTGTTCCAGATTCTGGTGGGTGGCAGCGATAATCCGGACATCCACGGGAATGGTTTCTTCTCCCCCCAGACGTTCAATGCTTTTTTCCTGGAGCAGCCGCAGAATTTTGGCCTGGATGCTCAGTGGCATGTCACCTATTTCATCCAGGAATACGGTGCCGCCGTTGGCCTGTTCTATCTTTCCGATATGTTTCTGGGCCGCTCCTGTAAAAGCGCCTTTTTCATACCCGAATAATTCACTTTCCAGCAGGGTTTCAGGTATGGCCACACAATTGATGATAAGGAACGGCTTGTGTGAACGGTTACTGTGCTGGTAAACCGCCCGGGCCACCAACTCTTTTCCCGTACCGGATTCTCCCCGGATCAAAATGGTGGCATCGGTCTGGGACACCCGGCCGATGGCTTTGTACACGGTCTGCATGGCCCGGCTCTGGCCGATGATGGCATCACCAGATTGTTTGTCGGGGGTTGCATCCACCGTCACCGGGGATCTCATGAAATACCCGGCTTCAATGGCCTGGGTGATCAGGTTTAGCATTTCAGGGATTTCAAAGGGCTTCAGCACATAATCATAGGCCCCCATTTTGGTGGCTTCGATGGCGGTTTCCGTGGTGCCGAAAGCGGTGACGATGATCACCGGGAGTTTCGGGTCCACTTTCTTGATCTGTTTGAAGGTTTCCATGCCGTCCATACCCGGCAGCCGCATGTCCAGAATCACCAGATCCAGGGGCTGCTGCGTCACGATTTCAATGCCGGATTCACCTGAAGCCGCCCCCAGTACGGAATAGTTCTCTTCTCTCAACAGTTTGCAGAAACTGATGCGCAGCTGGTCATCATCATCTATCACAAGAATGGTATTCATTGGACGTGTCCTGTAACTGGCCATGGTCGGGCATCATCAAAAAAGGTCACCAGGTTGTCAGATATACCATGACCGTCCAGACGGTTCAATACACAATGTAAAAGCTTTGTCTTTCTTCAGACATTGAGAAAAAACAGATGGCAGGGTTAGGGTTTTTTTCTTTGTTGGAAACAATGACAGCGCATCAATGGGAGATGTGGTCATTTTCAATTACGCTCTTGCCGGGTCGATCCCAAACCGGTGAGGTGATTCCGAAACGCAGCCATTTGAAACGTTCCTGTTCCTTTGGAGAGATGTTTTTGCCGATTCTTGCCATAAAAATATTTTCCGGTTTCAGGCAGACATTGGGTTCGTTGGTCTGGTAAGAAACAAACCCGAACCTGGCATACAGGTTCAAAAGCATATGCCTGTATCTCTCCATGCTCATGCCGGAACAGGCAAGATCCCACAACCAGGAGTAGGCGGAAAGGCAAATGATCCGGTCTTCCAGGCAGACAGGTGAGAACATTTCCGACAGCAGGCGTGTGGCAATCCCCTGCTGCCGGAACTGCCTTGCCACTTCAACAGCGGAAAGTTCCCGGATCATGCGGTTTCTGCACCTGGCCCAGCGGGATGTGCCGCTGGGGGGGGAAAGGACGGCAAACCCCACAATGGTTTTGTTTTCCAGAAGCGCGAGGCATATGACCACACCCGATTCAGCACATTTTTCCTGGATCTGTTCCCGGGTATACAGGGGGGTGTATGTGTTGTCTGGCAGATCAAACACAGATTCCAGGGTTTTGAGCTGCTCCGGTGTCGGTCCGGCATGAATGGAAACATTGCCTTGTGGAATGGTCATATTTCTTGAAAGCATCGACAATCAATCACTTGTTTCGGCAGACAGTATGTATTCTGATCCGAATTTCTGTTCAAATGCGCATGCGACTATTTTTGCCACATGGACAGCATCTTTGAAGTAATCCCTGTTGATGACCAGATCAAACCCGTCAAAAGATGTTTCTTCCTTCTGGAAAACGGTTTTGAAAAACTGTTCCTGTTCCCTGTCACATCGGTCCAGATGCTTTTCAGCTTCCGGCTCGTCAATGCCCAACAAATCTGCCAGTCGATCGATTCGGTATTTTCTGCTGCAAATGATCCGCACGGATAAAACCAAATCCCGGGGCAAAATAAAATGGGTCCCCCTTCCCACAAAAATAGTGGGTTCTGAGGAGGCCAGTGCAGTGACTGTTTTTGCCAGTTGTCTGGCATAATCACTTTTGATAAAGGTTTTTTCCCTGGTGATCATGGCAAGCCATTCGCTTATCCGTCCGGGATACCGTTCATCAAACAGTTCAATTAGTTTGACCGCCAGATTTGCATCTTCAGCCATATGTTCCATGATCTCCCTGTCAACCACCCGGTAATGGATGGTTTGGGCCAGAAGATCTGCTATCTCCAAGGCGCCTACACCAATTTGTCTTGAAAAACAGATACTCCGGTAGTGCTTGGGTTTTGCTGTATCCTGTTTTTTTCGGGCCTCTTTTTGGGCCCATTTTTTGAAATAGTTGTCCACCCACTGATCAGGGCTTTGTCGTTTTTTTCCATAAAATCCGGGGCGATATCCTGTTTTTTTGTTCATGGTGTCTCTCCCTTTTTAAAGCCATTATGTCGTCATGATGCCAACCATTTTCTGACAATTTTATATGAAAGCCGTCAGCCCTCAGTACTCAGTTATCAGCTTCCAGTATAGAATTACAAATTTTTCCCTGCTGGCTACTACCGGCTAACAGCTAACAGCTAAAAACTAACAGCTAACAGCTTTCATTTTTTGTTCTGCCAGCCGGTGGATGGCCATTATCAAGAGACGGTAACAAGGTTGTTCTGAGAACCAAAGCAGTTCTCACAGGTCCGGTTGTTGACAGGATCCATCTGCCAGTCTCCGTCAACGATGTATTTGTATTCATAGGTGTCGGGAGTGAGCACCAGGGAAGCTTCCCAGGCCCCTGAACTGTCCTTTTTCAAGGGATGTTTCCGGGGATTCCAATGGTTGAAGTCTCCGGCCAGCAGCACGCTTTCGGCCTGTGGTGCGTGTAAGGAAAAAGTTACTTTTTTACGGAGTGCTTTTTGTTTTTTGGTAGTCATTTGAGACCTCCTTGGGATTTCAGGTTTCAGCATATCAGTGAGCCCTTCCTTGTGTTTACTTTTTACAAACTGCAAATAGTATACCAGATTTATCAAAGAAAGAATTAATTGGAAACATGGGGGGGACATGGCTGACACGCCGGATTTTTCGAACCCGATGTCTATAAAAAATGAAAAAATGTTTCCAGACTGAAAAAAAAACTGACAGAAGGGAAATTATGTGCAATTCCATTTGACAAAACGCTTGTGAGTCAATAAAAGTGGTGTGACATGGATGCCATGGAGCTGGCCAACTTGAGATAAACAGCAGGAAAGTAAATTGCTTTGAAGCAGGAATTAACAGATGGCTGACAACCGGAAAAAAGGAAATACAGGGCCTTCTAAATATGCAGACTTCAGATTTAAAATCGCACTGCTGATTGTGGTCGTTTCTCTGGCCCCCCTGTTTCTGGTAACCGGAACGATACTATACCAGTTCCATTTATTCTCCAACAAAATGGTGCATGCCCACTTAGATGAGATGGTTCTTAAGCACCGGCAGAAGATCGATGATTTTCTTAAACAGAAATTAAACGATATCAGCCACTTGGCAAGAAATAAAACGTTATCCCAATTGCAGGAAAAACAGTTCCTTCATCAACGGCTGCGGGCCCTTCAGGCAGACTATGGCTACGTATTTGTGGACCTGGGACTAATCGATGACAAGGGCCATCAGCTGTCTTATGCCGGCCCCTTTGATCTGGATAAGGTAGATTACAGTGGTTCTGAATGGTTTGCGAAAGCCAGAATCAGGGATGCCTATATCAGTGATGTGTTTCTGGGTCTGCGGGGACAGCCCCACTTTATCGTGGCGGTGAAACAGACATGGGAGGGGCGTGAATACCTGGTGCGGGCCACCATCGATTTTGTTGCTTTTAATACACTGGTTGAGGATTTCACCATGGGAAAGACCGGCACCGCCTTTATCATGAATCATCAGGGTGAGTTCCAGACCCAGCCGCCTAAAGAAACCCTCAAGCTGACCATGCAGCAGTATATGAATCTGTTTGAAATGGGGGAGAGCGCCAGGGGAGGGATGGTGTCCCGGGAAAAACAAAATCTGCAAAAATTTTCACAGGATCGTGGTCAAAATGAACTCTACCAGATCGCCCGGGAATATGAATTCCAACAAAATGAATATACTACGAAAATGCCGCATAAGTACAAAACCTTTACAGTGGAAAAAACGGCACAAAACGGGACCCGGTTTCTGGTCATTGCCGCGTTTCTCAAGAATGATGACTGGCTGCTTATTTTTCAGCAGGAAAAAAAAGATGCATTTGCCGAACTGAATAAAACCCAGATCATCGCTATCCTGATTCTTTTGGCCGGGGCTTTGGTTATTATCTTTATGGCATTTTTTATTTCAGGACAGCTGGTCAAACGGATTGCCCGGCTGGATTCTGAAAAAGAGGTGATGAACCAGCAGATCGTGGAAACCGGCAAACTGGCTTCCATCGGTGAGCTGGCTGCAGGTATTGCCCATGAGATAAACAATCCGGTGGCTATTATGGTGGAAGAAGCCGGCTGGATTCAAGATCTGCTGGAAGAGGGCATAGACAAAGCAGATAATTTTGAGGAATTCAAGCGGGCGCTCAAACAGATCGAAACCCAGGGCCACCGCTGCAAGGGAATCACTCATAAGCTGCTCAGTTTTGCCAGAAAAACAGACTCCCGGGTGGAAACGATTCAGATCAACGAATTTGTTACCGAGGTGGTGGATCTGTTATCCCAGAAATTCAAGTATGCCAATATCGAAGTGGATGTGCAGCTGAACCCGCATCTGCCTTCCATTGATGCCTCGGCCACCGAAATACAGCAGGTGCTGATGAATATTTTGCAGAATGCGGTATATGCCATGGAAAAGACGGGTGGAAAAATCATCATTAACACCCGGGCCCGGAATCAGCACCTTTACATTTCCATCAATGATAACGGGCCCGGTATCCCGCCGGACAATCTGGCCCGGATTTTTGATCCTTTTTTTACCACCAGGCCGGTGGGCAAAGGCACCGGCCTGGGGCTGTCCATCTGTTACGGCATCATCAACAAGATGGGGGGCCGGATCGATGTGGAAAGCAAAGTGGATGAAGGAACCACATTTACGATCGTGCTGCCTTTGGATAACCCTGAACCAAAAAGTTAAGGAGAATATAAAATGGCTGTTGCAAAAATTTTACTTGTGGACGACGAAGTACCGTTTGTGGATACCATGATCAAGCGGTTGACCAAGAGAAACATGGAGGTTCTGCCGGCTTACAGCGGAGATGAATCCTTGAAAAAGCTTGCGGAAAACAAGCGTGTGGAGGTGGTGGTCCTGGATGTAAAAATGCCGGGCATGGACGGGATCGATACCCTCAAGGAGATCAAAAAGAAGTTTCCCCTGGTGGAGGTGATCATGCTCACCGGCCATGCAACGGTTGAATCCGCCATTGAAGGCATGAAACTGGGGGCGTTTGATTACCTGATGAAACCCAGCGACATTGACCTACTGGTGGAGAAGGTGACCGAGGCGGCTGCTAAAAAGCGGCGTCATGAGGAAAAAATCATCGAAGCACAGATGCGTAAAATAACCACCCGGGGCAGATAGCTGTTCAGGTGTCGGGTTTTCCCCGGAACGCTTCCTGGATTTTTTCCACCAGGGTTTCCAATTCACAGGGCTTCATGAGATAATCATAAGCACCTAAAGCCAGACCCTTTTCACAGGCATCAGCTGACCCATGGCCGGTCAGCATGATGACCTGAAGGGAGGGGTCCACCTGTTTGGCGATTTTCAAAAGTTCAATGCCATCCATATCCGGCATTTTCAGGTCAAGAACAGCCACGTCAAATTGCTGGGTGCGTAAAATCAAAAGTGCCTCCGGACTGGTGTATGCCTTTTGTACATCAAATCCCCGTTTGCCCAGCCGGTTGGCAAGCACGTCGGCATAGGCGGTTTCATCATCCACCAGCAGCAGCCGGATCTGATTTTTTTTTGGGGGGTCCGGCGGGCTGCCGTGGGAGGGGGTCTTTTTTTTCTCTTCGTTCATATTTAACTTTCTGCCTTATTTTTTCACCGGCAGGGTGATGGTGAAGGTGGTACCCTTGCTGACCTCACTTTCCACGGCAATCAACCCCCCTAAGCTTGTTATAATTCCCCAGGAAACGTAAAGTCCCATACCGGTTCCCTGGTCTGCTTCCTTGGTGGTGAAAAACGGTTCAAAAATTCGGGCCAGATTTTCCTTGGAAATCCCGCATCCGTTATCCTTTACAATAATTTTGGCTTCCTCCAGGGTTGCGGTAAGACTGACAAAGACCTGTCCCCCATCATCGGTTGCCTGGACCGAATTGGACAGCAGGTTCAAAAGAACCTGGAGAAGCTGCAGCGGATCTGTCCAGGCGGATGGGTGGGTATCCTGGGATGTAAGCGTAATAGAAATGTCTCGAAGAGATGCTTCCGGTTCAACCAGGGTGATGGCCTCTCCTGCCAGCTTATGGAGATCAGCCTCCACAAAGCTGGATGGGTCAGCCATCTCCGTGGTCTGGGTCTTCACCGCCTGGAGGAGTTGCTGGGTGATTTTTCCGGCCCGTTTCACGGCTTTGTTAATACGCTCCAGTCCTTTTTGAAAGTCACCTCTCCGCGGTATATCCTGCATTTCCGGTTTGTCCAGAATCTGCTGAAGCCATCCGGCCGAATCCTGAATAACCGCCAGGGGGTTGTTGACTTCATGGGCCACCCCACTGGCCATGGTGCCTAAAGCCACCAGCCGTTCCGCCACCACCATCTGCTGTGTGACCCGTTCCTTGAACGCGGCTTCCTCTTTTTGTGCCTGAATACGCTGAATTTTATGATGGGCCTGTTTGATTTTCCGGATCAGATGTTCCAGTTCCACCGGCTTGCTCAAATAGTCAAATGCCCCTGATTTGATTCCTTCAACCCCTCCCTGGATGTCGGCATGACCGGTGAGCATGATCACTTCGGTCATACCGGGCATTTTTTTGATGCGGCGCAGACACTCTATACCATCCATGCCCGGCATTTTGATGTCCAGAATGACAATCTCGGCGCTTTCTTCTTCCAGCATCGAGAGGGCATTTTCTCCCCGGTCCGCCTGGCGGACAAGAAAGCCCCGGCGGGTGAGTCGTTTGGAAAGAATCTGACGGAAATCGTCTTCATCATCAACAAGCAGTATGTTGATTTGATCGGTCATATTCGTGTTTTCCATTACCGGGGTTTCCTTCCCAGTTTAAATTTTACTCTGGCGCAGCAGCATGGCTGCTTCCGCCTTCTGTATCCGCTCCATATGTTCTTTTCTGCGTTCCCGGGCCCGGTTGAGTTTTTCCGTCAACTCCTTGAAGTCAGCCGGTTTGAGCAGAAAGTCAAATGCGCCCAGTTTCATGCCTTCAACTGCCGCCTGTATGGTGCCGTGCCCCGTCAACATGATCACTTCCACCAGCGGATGCAGCTTCTTGACTTTTTTCAGTGTTTCAATGCCATCCATACCCGGCATTTTAACATCAAGGATGATAACATCAATGGTTTTTTTTTCCAGAGTCTCCAGGCACTCTTGACCGTTATAGGCAGCCAGGACATCTTCGCCATTTTCCTGGAGCCTGAGACTCAGCATTTCCACAAAATCTTTTTCATCATCCACCAGCAGGATGTGACTCGGTGTTTTAAACATGATAACCTCCTAATTTTATAATTATTTTATGAATTAGCGTTTAGTGATTTTCATTTTTGGTAAAAATAATCAGTCCCTTTATATGAATCCGATGAGGGGCCAGTATAGCAGCATGCTTGCCACGCATACCGCCAGCAGGATCAGACACCAGGGCACCGCAACTTTGATGAAGTCCTTTTGAGAAAAATACCCGGTGCTGTAAGCAATAATGGTGGGCGGGCATCCAATAACCAGCATGATGAACGAGGTGGTCATGGGCGCCATCATGGCAACGGACTGGGGGGACATCTCCATCATCTCCGCCATGGGCAGGGTGATGGGCAGCATCAACGCTACGGCTGCAGAGTTGGACATCAGGCTGGACAGAAAAGAGCCGAAAAATCCCATGCCGTAATACACCACCACCATGGGTTTGCCGTCCAGAAGGGGCAGGCACACTTCCGCCAGAAAACGTCCGGCCCCGCTGTCCAGCATGGCCACACCTAAAGAGACGCCGGCCCCGAACACAATCCAGGATTCCCAGGGAAACTTGTCACAGATGGTTCTGAAGGTGATCCATCCGGGACCGCAGAACCCTAAGATGGCAAATGCTGCCGGCACACTGTAATGCCATTTGGTCAGGTCCCCCATGAACCAGAGGATGAAAGTGGCCACAAAAACCACCAGCACACCGGTTTCTGCTGTTTTCATGGGACCCGGATCTGTCAGCTCCACCCCTTCCAGCTCTTTTTCTTTGGGCCGGATCAATACCCAGAGAATGGCCCAGGTGGCTACAGCCGTCAGAATGCAGATGGGGAACTGGATGATGATATATTTTAAAAACCCGATGGTAAGGGTGCCTTCACTGAATTTGTTCAGAATTTCCAAAGCCAGGGGGTTACGTCCGCCGCCCAGCAGGGTGCCGAATCCGCCGGCGGATGAGGCCAAAGGAATCAGCAGCATGAAAAACAGCGGCAGCCGGTGTCCCTGGCCCGGCTGCATGCCCATGCTCATGAACACCGGCACAAAGGCGAACACCATGATCACCGTGATGGTGGCATCATGGAAGACCGTGGAGGTCATGGTGCATCCGATGGCCAGAATCAGGCTCAGCCGCTTGACCCGGGTGCCGGCGAATTTGAGCAGATAGTACATGATGCGGTTGGCCAGCCCCACTTCATTGAGCACCACCCCGAACATGATGATCATGAGGACGAACATGACCGCCGGACTGGCAAAAGGAGCCCAGGCAGCCTGGGCCGGCTGGATTTTGAGAAAAATAAGGCCGGCCCCGGCCAGCAGGGCCGTGGCCCCGATGGGAACGGCCTCACTGACCCACAAAAACACCACCACCGCCAGCAGCCCCAGAAGGCGCTGGCCTTCCGGGGTCAGGTTTTCCGGCCGGGGCAGCAGCATGACCACGATCCCCAGGACCAGCGCAATAGCAACTTTAATAAGGATGGAGCGCGTGGTTGCCGGCTCCTTTACACTTGCAATGTCAGCCATAGTATGGGTTTTCCTTTATATTTTGGTTATTCAATGTCAGATCTGACAAGTTTCACAGCCATTTTGAACAAACAATCAAAGCAAACACTATTTTTACAGCTGATCCTTTTGGGATTTCTGGATGGTAAACATCGGTCTACCGCCCGGCTCAACCACAGGAGAAGCCGGGCGGTTTTCCTGTTATTTATATAAACCCGATGAGGGGCCAGTACACCAGCATGCTGATCACACAAACCACCAGGAGGACAAGGCACCAGGGGATGGCAATTTTCATGAAATCCACCTGGGAAAAGTACCCGGTGCTGTAGGCAATAATGGTGGGCGGGCATCCAATGACCAGCATGATAAACGAGGTGGTCATGGGCGCCATCATTGCTACGGATTTGGGTGACATCTCCATCAGCTCCGCCATGGGCAGGGTGATGGGCAGCATCAGGGCCACGGCGGCCGAGTTGGACATCAGGCTGGACAGAAATGAGCCGAAAAAGCTCATGCCATAATACACAACAAATTCCGGTTTTCCGTCCAGAAGCGGCAGGCACACCTCTGCCAGGTATCGTCCGGCACCGCTGTCCAGCATGGCCACCCCCAAAGAGACCCCGGCACCGAATACGATCCAGGATTCCCAGGGAAACTTGTCACAGATGGTTCTGAAGGTGATCCATCCGGGCCCGCAGAATCCCAGTATGGCAAAGGCGGCCGGTACACTGTAATGCCATCCGGTCAGATCCCCCATGAACCAGAGCACAAAGGTGATGATAAATACCACCAGAACCCCGATCTCCGCCCCTTTCATAGGGCCGGGGTCCGAGAGTTCCACCCCTTCCAGCTCTTTTTCCTTGGGCCGGAGCAGCATCCATAAAACCGCCCAGGTGGCCACCGCTGTCACCACACAGATGGGAAACTGGATAAATATATATTCCAGAAAGCCCACAGATATGGTGCCACCGCTGAATTTATTCAGCACCTCCAGGGCCAGGGGGTTCCGCCCGCCGCCCAGCAGGGTGCCGAACCCGCCGGCGGATGATGCCAGGGGGATCAGGAGCATGAAAAACAGCGGCAGCCGGTGTCCCTGCCCCGGTTTCAGACCCATGCTCATAAACACGGGTACAAAGGCAAATACCATGATCACGGTGATGGTGGCGTCATGGAACACCGATGAGGTGATGGTGCATCCCACAGCCAGAATCAGGCTCAGCCGCTTGACCCGCGTGCCGGCGAATTTGAGAAGGTTGTACATGATGCGGTTGGCCAGCCCCACTTCATTGAGCACCACCCCGAACATGATGATCATGAGGACGAACATGACGGCCGGACTGGCAAAGGGGGCCCAGGCAGCCTGGGCTGGCTGGATTTTGAGAAAAATCAGGCCGGCCCCGGATAAAAGTGCGGTGGCGCCGATGGGGACCGCTTCGCTCACCCACAAAAAAACGATGGTGGTCAGCAAAGCCAGAAGCCGGTGGCCTTCCGGGGTGAGGATTTCCGGCCGGGGCAGCAGGATGACCAGAATACCCAGGGCCAGGGAAATGATAAATTTTATAATGATCGACCTGGTGCTTGCCGGTTCATTCAGAGATTCAACTTCAGCCATAACACAATTACTCCAGATACATTGTATGGTTATCGGTCATGTTATCATGATGAAAATATCCTTGATTTACATCACCACAAATTCTTTAAATACTGGACTGCTTGAACGCTTCCGCCAGCCGGATTTTTTCTTCAATTTCCAGGTGCCGGGCAAAGGCCTGTTCCGCCTTTGCCACCAGATCTTCGATACTGGCGGGTTTCTGAAGATAATCAGTGGCCCCGGATTTCAACCCTTCCACAGCCGAGTCTGCTGTGGCATGGCCGGTGAGCATGATCACTTCGATTCGGGGGTGGCGCTGCTTGATCTTCTTCAGGGTTTCCACCCCGTCCATGCCCGGCATTTTTACATCCAGGATCACCACATGCACCAGTTCCTGTTCCAGTTTTTCAAGACATTCTTCACCGCTGACCGCAGTGATCACCTCATAGCCTTTTTTGCGGATCATTTTGCCGGTGGTCTGAAGAAACCGCTCTTCATCATCCACCAGCATGAGCCGCATTTTAACCATGGTTACCATTTTTATCTCCTTTGATCTATGACAGTATCCATTCTGTTGTTGATCATCCGCCCCCATTCACACCTGAATGACCGGATGAATATATTTATGAGTAATTTTTACCTATCTTGAACCGGGCATTGTTTTATCATGCCGAAAATGGTCTCCACTACATCGCTGAGCCGTAAGATACCGGTGATGTCCCGGGTGTTTTTCACCAGCAGAGACTGGGTTCGGACCAGAACGAACTGGTGGACGGCCTGATCCAGGGAGGCATCTTCTTTGATGTAATCCGATTCTGCGGGAATGTGCATGAAATCTTTGGCATGAGAGGCGGCCGTCTTGCCGCACAGGTTGTTCAGGGGTTTTTCCCACAGATTGTACTTTTGAATCTGTGCTTTAAACCGGTCCGGGGAGTAATCAGCTGCCAGGTGGTACCTGGATCCCAGTTTCCGGTTGATGGTATGGTACAGCTCTTCGATCTCATTATATTTGGGCTCAAGCCCCTGGAGAAAATCCAGGTAGCTTATCCGTCCCACCACCTGGTTTTGGCTGTTGGTGACAACGATGGCCCGGTGTTTGAGTTTTTCCTTGTCAAAGCGATCCCGGGCCTGCTCCAGTGCCAGAACCGCTTCAGCCATGGTGGCGTTTTCATCCACTGTGGCATAATCTGCCAGAGGAACCATGATTTCTTTTACCAGGGTGGTTTTCATCTTTTTTTCTCCAAATTCACTGTATTAATACAATCGCGTGGTTTTTTTTATCAAATCCGTTAATGCCTGTAAAATGTTTTCGGGATGCCTGTCCCAAAAAACCGATGTAATCAAATGCGTTCATATTTCGTATGCATGAATGCAAATATTATACCGATAAACAATTAATCGTATTTGTCCTTCCATCCACCCGCCGGATGAACAGATAGTACAAGGATGTCTATATTTTCGGCAGTTCAGAAACCCCTTTCATTCCCTCGCTCTGTTTTGAAAAATTTATCAACCCGTAAAAATATCTGACACCAGGCAAAAGGATATAGCTGGTGAAAATGCCAGAATTCAGGGCGGAACCGGCTGGAATTGAACTGGCATGCTAATTGCTGATCCGCTCATTACCAGGGGCTCTTTTGACGGACCATGATTCTGAAAAAAAATATAAAGGAGCAGCAAAATGAAAAAAATCGAAAAGATTCTGGCGTGTGTGGATTTCTCTGAATATTCTCTGATGACACTGGAATCCGCCGTGGCTATTGCCAGGGGCAGTGATGCGCAGATTGTGGTGTTCAATGCTATCAATCAGCGGGATGTGAACAATGTGGAAAGCCTCAGCCATTTTTATCCCGGCAAGATCAATGCAGATGCCTATGTGCGGGTTATGACAAAGGAACGGCTGGAAAAACTGGATCTGTTCGTCAATACCAATTTTCCGGATGAAAAGACAGGGATGTCCATCAGCATCGATGTGGGGGTTCCCTGGGAGAGCATTATCCGGGCGGCCAAAACCCATAAAGTGGATCTGATCGTCATGGCCAACAAGGGCCGGGGCAATCTGTCCCGGGTGCTGTTCGGCAGTGCGGCGGAAAAGGTGTTCCGGCATTCTCCGGTGCCCGTGGTCAGTGTCAGGGACAAGGACACCTTTAAGGGAAGACAATAAATGGACAAAAAAAATGTTGGGGAAAATAGCCGGGCCAGGCGGGTCAAGCGCAACATCCTGACCAATATGATTGTTATCCCTCTGATCCCGCTTTTCCTGGCCGTGGGCATCAGTTTCTATTATTTTACCACGGCCCTGGAAAACAGCTCTACCCACAGCTTGAAACGCATAGTGGGGGATCATCGGGACATGATCGAAGCGTTGCTTATGGAACGGAAATCGGATTTGGAACTGGTGACCAACCTGTTTGATTTTGAATCCATCAGCCGCAACCAGGCCATAGACGACATGTTTGAGATCCTTAAAATCAAATCCGGTGCGTTTGTAGATCTGGGCCTGTTCGATTCCCGGGGTCTTCATGTAAAATACTCGGGCCAGTACCAGTTGACCGGAAAATTGTACAAAGATGAGTTCTGGTTCCGGGAGGTCATGGAAAAAGGCCGGTATATCAGTGATGTGTTCCTGGGATATCGGAATGTGCCCCATTTCATTATTGCTGTGAAAAAAGGGGAAGGGGAAAATGTCTGGATTCTCCGGGCAACCATTGACACCCTGTATTTCGACCGGCTGGTTTCCAGTGTGAGAATCGGAACTTCCGGAGAAGCCTATATTCTGAACAAAAACGGCATCGCCCAGACCGGACGGCGGTCCGGGGGTGTCGATGTTATGGCGGAAGATCCGGAGTTTTCAGCTTTTCCATCGTCAGACAGCACCATTCACACCTTTCTCAAATCAGATTTCCAGGGGCTCAAATATCTGTATGCCACCACCTGGCTCAAGGATCTGGAATGGCTTTTGGTGGTGAGGCAGGAAAAAAAGGATACGTTCCGGTTTTTTTACTATGCCCTGTATGCCAGTCTGGTCATCGTGGTGATGGGCATTGCGATAATCGTCGGCATGTCCTTTTTCATGACCGAAAAACTGTTCACACGCATGGAGCAGCTGGGCAGAGATAAAAAGGACCTGGGAAATCAGCTGATCCGTGCCACCCAGCTGGCGGAAGTGGGAGAAATGGCGGCCGGGTTTGCCCATGAGATCAACAATCCGCTGCAGATCATCAAAAGTGAACATGCCCTGATGGCCTCCATTTTCGAGGATCTGTTTGAAAATAAAAAAATAGACCGGGATGATGAAGAGATCCTGGAACTGCAGGATTCCCTGTCCCAGATTGAACTGCAGGTATCAAGATGTTCAGATATAACCCGGGCCATCCTCAAGTTCGGACGAAAAAATGAAACCCGGGTGCAGCTGCTGCATCCCGCCGAGGAGATTCCCGAGATTCTGAAAATGATCGAACAAAAAGCCAGTGTGGAAGGGATTGCCGTGTTTCAGCGTATCCCTGAGCATCTGCCCGGATTCATGGGGGATCCCTCTCAGTTTCAGCAGGTGATGCTCAATCTGTTCAACAATGCCATTGACGCGATCATGGAAAAGCATCCGGATGCCGGGGGCCGCCTGGATATCCAGGCACTCTCAAAGGAAGAAAAATGGATCGAGATCCGTGTTACTGACAACGGTGCCGGTATCCAGCCGGAACATATTGAAAAAGTGTTTTCTCCGTTTTTCACCACAAAACCGGTGGGAAAAGGCACCGGTTTAGGGTTGTCCGTGTGTTACGGCATTATCGAGAATTTCGGGGGCACCATGGATGTGACCAGCCGGGTGAATGAAGGTACCACTTTTATCATCACCCTGCCCGGGGCGGATACGGAGAATCAGAATCAATGAGGCGGTTTTTTGCGCCTGAGGGAGATATGATGTGGAAAAGATGAAACTGATGCTGGTGGATGATGAGGAACGGTATCTTCTGACCACTGCCAAACTGATGGAAAAAAAAGGGATCGATGTCATCACTGCCCAAAGCGGTGTCCAGGCCCTGGATCTGCTCAAAACCCATGAAGTCCATGTGGTGATTCTGGATATCAAGATGCCGGGTATGGACGGATTCAAAATCCTGCGGGCCATCAAGACCCTGTATCCGCCGGTGGAGGTGATTTTTCTCACCGGCCATGCCACCATGGATTCCGCCGTCGAGGGCCTTCAATTCGGGGCATTTGATTATGTGATGAAGCCGGCGGGTATCGATGTCATCGTGACCAAGGCATATGAGGCGTTTGAAAAAAGACAGCGGCTCGAGGATAAAATTAAGGGGCTGACATCCGGCACTGAGACGGACCTACACCTTGAAAAATAAAAATGATCGGAATCTCAGACTGATGCAATGGAGGGGGTTACATGAAAAAAGAAAAAAAAGTCACGGGGTATGACAAATACATCAACTGGAAGGTGTTTATCTTTCCGGTTCTGGCAATGGCGTTCCTGCTGCTCATTCCAACCCCTAAGGGCATGAAGAATGTGGGTACCCAGTACCAGGTGGGACCCAAGGCCGTGGTGAACCATATCACTAAAGAACTGTTCGATGTGGACAGTGTGGATGCGGCCCAGTGGCAGCTGCTCACCGCCCGGATCATGGAAGCCAACATGCAGATGGGGGCGTTGAAAAAAGCCCGGTATCTGGCAAGGGACCTGAAATGGTGCAAAACGAACAAGATCGATGCAGACCAGAAGAATTTTGACATTGCTTATAATTATATCAAGGATGATGTGGATGAGGACCGGTTCCAGTCGGTCATGACCGGGGCACTGGACTTGAGAAAACAGGGATTGAAATATGAGGAATTGACCGGAAAAGACAAGGCAGCCGCAGACAAAGGGGGCTGGCATATCCAGGTGGCCGTTGCCGTGGGAGCGTTTGTGGTGCTGTGTTTTCTGACCGAGTGTATCCCCCTGCCTGCCGTGGCATTCTGCATCGGCCTGATGTATGTGTTCACCGGGGTGCTGTCCCGGGAGGCCGTGACCATGCTTTACTGGAGTGATGCCTGCTGGTTTATCATGGGCAGCCTGATGTTTGCCGCCGCCCTTGTCAAAACCGGGGTGGACAAACGGGTGTGCCTGGCCATGTTCAAAAAACTGGCCGTGCCCAACACCAAGTGGATCACACTGATTTTCTTTGTGATCATCGCACCGCTGGCCGCTTTCATTTCCGACCATGCCCTGGCCGCCATGTTCCTGCCCATCGGTATGCTGCTGTATCAGAACAGTCTCACCGACGAGGTGCCCGAGGACAAGGAACTGGCCAAGCTGCTGATGATCACCATTGCCATGGCCTGTAACATCGGCGGGCCCGGGGCCCCTTCCGGCGGGGCCAGAAACGTGATCATGATGACCTATCTGTCGGACATGTTCGGCATCGATATCGGTTTTTTTCAATGGGTGACCTACTGCTTTCCCATTGTCATCGTGATGATTCCCATTACCTGGTTCCTCACCAACCTGCGGTTCCGACCCAAAATCCTTTCTCTGGCCCCGGCCATGGACCATTTGCGATCTGAAATCGATAAAATGGGGGGCTGGAACAAACAGCAGATCTGGGCGTTGATCATTTTTGTCATCATGGTGTTAGGCTGGTTTACGGAAAAATCCTTTTTCGAGATGGGGATTTTTCCCTTCCGGCTGGGCATCGGTGTGATCGCTGTGGCCGGCGCCATGGCCTATATCATCGCCGGTGTGGTCAACTGGCGGGATTACCAGGAAAAAGTGGATTGGGGCGTTGTCTGGCTGTATGCCGGTGCCATCATCTTCGGCCGGACCCTGGACAGCACCGGTGCCGCCTACTGGCTGGCCCGGTCGGTGATTGACTTTCTGGCCCAGTTCGGCATGGAATCAGGCCTGCCCCTGATGATGGTCAGTAACGGCATGACATCAGTGATTACCAACCTGATGGCGGACGGCCCGGCAGCCGCGGCCGTGGGCCCCATCGCCCTGAACATGGCAGGCATGGTGCATCCGGGATCCACCTATCTGCCGTTCATGGCCATGTCCACTGCAGTGGCTTCCTCGTTTGCCTACTGCCTGATTATCGGCACCCCGCCCAATGCCATTGTGTATGCCAGCGGATACCTGGAGCCCAAGGATTACCTGCGGGTGGGCATTCCCATGTTTTTTATCGCCAACGTGGTGCTGCTGCTTTTTACCGGCATTTACTGGAGCTTCAGGGGATTCGGCAGCTTGCCCGGATTCTGATGCAGAAATTGAAAGGAGAGAAACACCATGCAAAAAAAACAAAGCGTAAACCAGGTGAAAAAACCCATGCTCAAGGACGGTAAACTTTATTTCACCAAAGAGACCGAACGCCGGATCTTTTTCTTCATGACCCTGATCATGCTGGCATCCGGTGCCGTGATGAAGCTGTTATAGGAAAGGTGGCGCATGTGTTCATGGATTTTTGGATCACAATGAAGGGGAGGGCGCTGTGATGGTCACCGTTGCATTAATAGCCGGCCGGTTTCATGCCTATGCACTGATCCAGCTGCTGATTGAACCGGGCCTGTTTTTCAGGGAGCTTGTGGAAAAAACCAGGCCCCGCCGGGCAGTGGAATTCATGGTGATCTGCTGCCTGTTCTATGCCCTGGCAAGTTTGTTGACCGGGGCGTATTCACAGCCGGTCCGGATCATGGCGCCCATCTTTTTTTTGAACGCGGCCGGCATGATCCTGATCTCATCAACCCTGGGATATATTGCCATGGTGATGATCGTCGGGAAAAAAGTACCCTTTGCCGTTGTGTTCAGCATTTACGCGTTTTCATCTGGGGTAACGCTTTTTTTGTCCTGGCTGCCGTTTCTGGTCTGGATTACCGAACCGTGGAAATGGTGGCTCATATGCACCGGCCTGAAACATACATGCAACCTGTCGTGGAAAAAATCCATCGTGATTGTGGCAATTTCCATAATTGTGCTGTTTTTTCTGGTGTATTCAGCGCATCTGGCATTCGTTAAAAATTAAATATAGATTAAGGAGAACATTCAATGACCGATCAGATAAAAGTATTGATGGTGGATGATGAAAAGCGGTTCAGGGAAACCACCCGCAAAATTCTGGAGAAAAAAGGGTTTGATGTCATTCTGGCGGAAAATGGAGAGCAGGCCCTGGAAAAAATCAAACAAAACCCGGATGTGGTGGTCCTGGATATCAAGATGCCGGGAATGGACGGGCATGAAACATTAAGCCGGATCAAAAAGAGTAAACCGGACCTGCCGGTGATCATGCTCACCGGCCACGGAGCCAGACCATCTGCAAGAGAAGCCCTGGTGGAAGGGGCCTTCGATTACCTGAACAAACCCTGTGACATCGGACTGTTGTCCTCCAAAATAAAGGAGGCCTATAACCTGAACGACAAACTGCCGGCCCACAAGGAGCGGCGGGTGACGGCGGTGATGATTCCCATCACCGAGTATACCAAGATCTCTGAAACCAAAACCATCCAGGATGCGATTCTCGAGCTCAGGACGTCCTTTGAAACCAAAATGGCCACAGACCATTTAATGGAAACCGGGCACCGCTCCATTCTTATAGTGGACAGTCATGATCAGATCAAAGGGATGCTGACCATCCGGGACCTGCTGGAGATGCTCATGCCCCCGTATCTTTCAGCCCCAAAACCGTTTCTGGCCGACAGTATCGAATATTCCCCCATGTTCTGGACCGGG